>JAJZCW010000009.1 GCA_021828865.1 Bacillota bacterium | reverse complement strand
AGGATAAACTGGAGCATATGGAAATGTAAGTGCTTTCACTGTATATATTCTCTTTTCTCCTCCCCTTAGAGAGAGTAAGAGAAAAGAGGGGCGAAAAAGGCATAGACTTAGAGTATGTAAGGAGAGTCCTAGCAGTCCTAGCAGAGTCCTAGCAGAGTCCTAGCAGTAAAACCCTTGTGGCTCTAAGGAGAGTCCTATTAGTCCTACCATATTCGTGATTTAGCTCTTATATGCGTGTATACGCACATATGAGGGTGTATCCCCTCATTTGCTAGGACTAATAGGACTCTGCCTACTGTCTCTAAGCATCTTTGCTAGGACTTAGCTAGGACTTAGCTAGGACTCTGCTAGGACTAATAGGACTCTCCCTAGATACACTTGAAGTCTGCACCCAGAACGGGTACAGACTTCAAGAATAGCAACGAATTTTCAAGGTTCGATGAAGCATTTTTGTGACTTCTTGGTGCCTGATTGCAGGCTACCACGATCACAGGTTATGGTCAATACCGAACGGGTGTTCGCCACGTTTTTGCTTAGTGGCACTAAATATTTTTCATTACTGACTCTGCTGATTCGTCGCCTACAATCAACACGTCGATTAGGCTTATGCCCAGTATTTCAGCTTGTTTTTTAAATTCTTTTGCCTCTTGCGTATATTTCACGTTATTTGTGTTCGAGTCTGATACTAGGATAGCGCCTGTGGCGTTTTGACTTACAAGCGTTTTTGTGTTTTGCGTAAAATCATTATGGCTGTAAGGCGCAACTGCCACAACCTCATTTTTTGTGTTGAGACAGATGATATATGTGCCTTTTTTGTCGTCACGAAACACATTTGACTTGGCATAAAAGGCTACTTGATCCGGGTTGGTAAATTGCTCGCGGTAAGCCTCGTTACGTTCTTGTTGAGTGTCGAACAATGGTATTTGCTCTGGCTCTGCGGCCTCATTGTATTTCCCGTAGTCGCTTTGATCCGGCCTCTTGGCGTCTATCATACAATAGCGCTCTGTGCCAATCACTGCATGGCCACGTAAGGGTATCCCCATTAGTTCACCCGATGCCGCCATTCTAGCAGTTACTTTCCTGTCCTCATCGCTTGGCGTCGGATCGCCGGACGGGTGATTGTGTAGCAGGTAAAAACTAGAAGCACCAAGCAAAAAAGGCACCTTTAAGACTTCACGCGGACTGACAATAGCGGCGTCAATACTGCCAACACTCACAACTTGCGTACCGATCAACATACCTTCTGCATCTAAGCAAGCCACATAGACCTTTTCACGGTCAAAATTAGACATATCCTTAAACATGGTCGCCAAGTCCTCGTCGTCGTTGATCTTTTTGCCGTAGACCTGATAACTGCCTGCTTCCTGCAAGATAATTCGCCCCTTTTTATCTGCTCGCTCAATCGGTATAACTTTTAATGCGTTTTTTGCTTTGCTTTGTCGCTTGCGTATTGCCACAAGCTCGTCAATGTACTTTTCCCAAAACGTATCGCTCAACACAGTAAACGCTTTACCACCTGTACCTGTCATGCCTGCCATGCCACGTACTCGCTTGGCGCATTTTGGGCCGATCCCACGGCTAAGGCTAGGCTCTTTGCGTAGTGTCTTATTGCAGATTAGACACTGCATTTGCGCTCGCCTCCTCGCGTAAAAACACGTTAGCATATAGTGTTTTAGTTTCATCCTGACTTTGCACTAAGACTAACGTATTTCGTGATATATCCTCTAAATCAATCTTAATGCCTAAATCCCTTGCTGACAGCCAGCGTTGGCCTGTATGGTCGGTGAAAGTCTCAACTGTACGGCCTTGATATTGCAGTGAATCAGTTTTAATCATAAAAACCGCCTCCTACTATATAAGGCGATGGTGGAAAAAAAGGTAAATGCGATTATAGCTATATGGTAGGTTGGAAAACTGGAAATTTTGGGGTAGAAAACTGGAAATTTTGCGCATAAAAAACCCCTCCGCAACCCGGTTTTGAGGGGTCTGGGAGGGGGTAACGAGGGTTTCCGTTGAAAACCTGCACAGTTGTCACAAGTCATACAGAACGTGTGTTCTTTCCTTCTGCATTTCCCTCTGCAAACTTCTGCACAGGATATGGAAATTTATCTGGAAACTTAGCCCAAAAATAATCGCCAAACTGTGCCTTTTCTTGTGTCTCGACTTTCAGCGTTAATGTTTTGTGCATCTAGCCAGCTTTCAGCTTTGCTCATCAATTTACCTAATGCCGCCGCTTTATAGTCGTCAGTGTCCGTGTATTCCGCTAATGCCACCAAGAGTTCACTCGTCGTCCCTTCCCACTCCACGCGATCACCCACCAAAGCCTTAATAGCGTCCAGTATGGCATGCTCGCCTTTGACGGGCTTATAAATGTTGGCAGGTAGGGTATCTTCGCCATCATCCTCCCGAAATTGCTTGAGCCATTCAAAGTATTCGGCAATCTCTCGGTCAACAGCGTCCCGGTCTGAGCCATCACGCGCCGCCAACTCGCGGGCTTTTTCAATCGCCCAATCTTGCGCCGCGCCTTGTTCTTCTCGTTTCGTATAATTCGCCGCCTTGCCGTTCCGCATGTAAATGATAGGCGGATCAGATTTGACCATGAAGCTAAAGGGTTTATCGTCTATCGTCGTGTAAGCGGCTACGGTATTGCTCGGAAGCCCTTGTATATCTTCGGGCTTAAAGGCATTATTGACCATTTTTGCGATAAATCCCGCGCTGTCTGGCCCGGCGGTACAACTTAGAAAAGTTCCCATATTCTCGGATATAGCTTTTCTGATCTCAGGAGAAAATTGTTCCGGGTATTGCGTGATTAAACCCAAAGACAAGCCAAATTTTCGATCTTCTGCAACAACTTTCCCGAGGATAGGAATTTGAACGTTATGTGCCTCATCAATCATAAGCATGTGAGGCTTGCTAATATCTTCGGGGCGGGTCTTGGCAATCACATGATAGCGCGTAAGGATTTGCCCGCCGACAATACCCATATTACGCGGCTCTAGGTTTTTGACATTGACCAAAATGATATGCCCGTCATCCATCCACTGCCGGATATTGAGCGTCCATTTTGCTTGTCCAAAAATCCTACGCATGGCAGGATTAGACAGGAATGGACGTAAGCGATTTTGAAGCGGGTCTAAGTCTTTTGGTTTTAAGTCATCACCCGTGGTTTTCCAAAAATCCTCTACCATTGGGTCGCCTATTTTTATGGCGGCTCGCATGGCAGGGTATTGCAAAACGCTTAGAACGCCAAGCATGGTGTGAGTTCTGCGCGTATCATATAGCAAGGTGGATAAGGCGTTTTCTAACAGGCGTTCGGTAAAAATGGCATCGCCGCCAAACGCGCTCTTGATCACGTCAAGCGCCTGCCCTGCTACATTAGATATATCCTCATGCGGCATACGATACAAGAGGTTAAGCCCCATCGGATATTCACTGTCTGGCGTTAAATCAATGTAGTGTACCTTGTCCCAAGGGATAGTCGCGCCCTGCTGTTCCATGTGCAGTAAGCGGTTCAAAATAATTGTCAAGGTACTTCCTGCGGGGTCAATGTACGTAAACCCTGACGCATTGGCAGGATCAGCCGCCCAAACGTCCAACATGCTTTGAATCATCTGTACTGCCGTGCTAGACTTGCCCGATCCATTTTTACCTGATAGAAAATAGTGCTTTAAAAACTGCTTGAGTGGAATCATGACTAGGCGTTTTGGTTTCGTTGGGTGGATCAAGCGCCCAACTGCCACACCATCTGTCAGCGCTTCATCGTCAAGAGTACGCTCGCCCGGCTTTAAGTGCGTCACGGCACGTTGCATTTGTGTGTTGGTCATGTCCGGTACGGCCACTAATACGGCAAGTTCCGGCTCGCGCCAAAGAATTTCCCGTGCGCTGGCGTTCAGACTCAAGTGGTGCGTCTTTTTCATTTGATTGTTTACCTCGACAAAAATGGCCTGCCTATGGTTAGCGTGTTTCGCGCCAATGGTGATAGACACGCTAAAATAATTGGTACTCTCACTTAATAAGGCATCCACGCGCTTAGAGGTGTCTTTATCTGTACCTGTGGTGTCACTTTTGGAATTAGGTTTATTGATGGATTTGCCCCCACTTATCCCTAAGATCTCTTTCCATGCTTCGGCGGCATCGTTCAAACGGTTGCCCGATTGCGTGGCCTGCCGCCCCGATCCACTACGCAAAGCCGCCCGGTATTCCTGTTCCGGGCGTTGATCGAACGTAAGTTCGATATAAGATTCTGGTTCTAGGGCGTCGAGGATTGCCGCTAAGTTGCCACTATCAGATAGGATGCCGCCCGGATCGCCAACACGCTTAACCGTTGCAAACTCATAATCTTGTGGGGCGTCAACGGTCTGTAAGTCCGTATGGGGTAAGCGTTGGCGTAAGGCATTGCGCAAAGTTTTGGCGGATGAGTAGGCCGCAAGGATAGAGATTTTCCCTTGTGAATCTTTGGCGAAACGCCAAACCACCGTTCCACCCATGCCGCCTAGCTTCGACGGCAACTTGTCGGCCTGCTGTTTATTGCCCGCGTAAGGGATAATGCGCACCCACTCTAGCCCCGCCTTGGTGGTTTTGGCGGCCTGTGGCTTGCGGGTCATCCAGTCCGGGCGGGTCTGTACATTGGCGGCGCGTTGCTTGATGGTATCTAGTATTTTTCGCATGAAAAAAACCCCCTTTCACAAAGAAAGGGGGTTAGTGGAAAAACTGAATTACATCCTTGCTTTGATTAACTCTAGTGCGTCCTCTAGTTCGGGTACGTAAGACGATAATCTATTATCCTCATCCTCTGCCTCATCAATAGCCGCGCTCAAAAGTTTAGCCAAATCTGAAATGGTATATGTGTCCCCCTGTGCATCAGTGTATATTTGCGCACCAGCAGGCAAGTTTTTAACTATTTCTACGTCATTTAACACATCATCAATCCACGCATTAGCATTAGCCGCGTAATTGTCTAAAGCCGCCTGAAATTCAGGATCATTTTTCTCTTGAATCATGATAATCACCAACCCTTCTACAGATTAAAGGACAGGTTGGAAAACTCAAAAATCCACCAAGTCCTTTAAGAGTTAGAAGGGAGGCGCGGCCTTGATGCGTAAGCGTTATTTTTTACTACCTGTACTATTTCTGCTACTCATGCAAATTCCGGCTTTTGCCGCCACGTCTGGAACCATTAGCGGCGTCAATCTTTTTAACCCTCCTGCCAGTCCGCAAATTGGCAACTATGTCTTTGACGCGGCAGGTTTCACGGGTAATTTTGACCCTATTTATTGGCTCGCCAACGAAAAATTCTCAGCCTTGGTGAGTCAAATATATGTCGCCATAGAGTTTTTTAAGCTAGGTTCTGCACCTAACGGGGTTAATGGGTTGATTAAAATAGTGCTAGGCATCTTACATGGGGCTTTCGTACCTATGGTTGGCACGGTTTTGCCCTTTGTAGCCTTAACGTTTGCTGGCCTGTTCGTCTGGTATGGGGCAATCAAACATGACATACATGCTATTGCAGGGCGAGCGATCAAAACAGGCTTAGTCTTAGTAGTGTTTGCATTTTTGGCAAGCCCTGTAATGACTAATTCGCAAGTTTTACAGACGGTTAGCGCCGCACCTGTGCAGATTGGCACCATGATAGGCAATAGCATTGAGGGTGTCATAACCTCTGCCACACATAACGCTACGGCGTCCTCAACTAACACCAGTCTTAGTGGGGTTAATTTGTATTCGATGGCATGGGACACAATGGTTTTGCCGGAGTGGGTTGCAGGTGAGGAAGGACAAAATTACAGTCTCAGTGGTAAAGTCGTACCACTGTTCAGCAATTCAAGTGCATGGCGCACAATCCTTAACTACCCATTGCAAAATGGCACCCGCAATAACATTGCGACTATGTTGCAAAATACACCTGACGGTGCCGCCGCCTTTGCATCCCCGAATCGCCTTGACGTGGCGGACATGGCTTATCTAGGGAACATAGGGGCGATTATCTATTATTTTGTCATGGGGGCTATTATGCTATTCGCCCGCCTTGCCTTTTTACTGGCAGTAGCGGCAGGGGCGGTGATATTACCACTTGAACTGATCCCAATTACGCGATCAATGACATTGACCGTTAAGTGGGTGCAATACACGATCATGTCGCTGTTTGTTATCTTTTTTGTGAGCGTGTATAGTGCGATCCTGTTTGGTCTAACGCAAGTCATATCCGTGGCGCTACAAGGTAGTTTGTTCAGTGCCAGTAGCGCTATTGGTACGGGTGGGGCTAGTCTGATTAGTGATTTTGCTTTTCTGGGCAATGGGTTAGTGTATTTGGTGGCTATTTACATTGCATGGCGCATTTACAAAAAGTTGAAGCCTATGCAAAAGATTAAGATTATCACTGATAAATTGGCAACAACGGGTTTGCCATTAGGATTAGGACAGCGTTGGACGGCGGAAACCCGCGAAAAAGCCAAGTCGCCTATCCTACGTGGGCAGGACAATACACGCAGAAATACCGCCGCAAGTCATATGCAAGCGCCTATAAGTAAACCTGATATGCAAACTTCAAAAGTCACTGCTAAGTCAACGCAAAAGCCTATCAGTCAAAGTAACAAGTCAGTAAATCGCGAACCTGACGAGGTAGATAACTTCTTTACATCGGCAAAGGATAAGACCTCTACAGTGTTAGCTAAAGCTAGAGAGGCAAAAGAGTTAATCAGTCAACCAGATAAAGCGGTCGATTGGGCAATAGAAAAAACGTTAGGTCTGGCAAGTAAAGGCGTGGCAGTGGCGATGGAAGCAGGGGCAAAAGAGGCGGCGCGAGCAGGGGTACAAAGTGTAAAGGCAACCGCAAAGGCAACCGCAAGGGGAGCCAGAACAGGGGCGCGTTTGGCTAATACCGCCCTGCAAACGCTCAAGTCATCAACCGCAAAAATGCCAACAGTGGCAAAACGCTATACAACGCCAGTATTTAAGGGGCGTGTACGAGTCACAAAACCAAACCGGGACTATGTATCAGCGTATGAAGAAGCACTAAAAAACATGACGTATGACGCACCACCCATGACGCAGGGAGAATTACCAGCGCCGGAAAATAAACCCGCTTGGATGACAACCTTGGAGCAGGTAAAGACAGAGCAGGCACCACAAAAACAGGCGGAGCCAGAGGCATTGCAGACAGCACAGGCAAAGCAAGCACAGGCACCACAGCAGGAATTACTACAAGCACAGGCACCACAAACAATGCAGGCGGTACAGAAACAGGCGGAGCCAAACCCATTGCAGATAGTACAGGCTTCACGTTCAAAGCAGGAATCGCAGGAACAGGCGGAGCCAAAGGCAGAACAACAGGCAAAACAAGCACCACGGCAGGATTCACAAACACAACAAGCATTAGTGGCAGAGCAACGAACACAATTAAGCAAAATGGCTAAAACCTTACGCGCACATAACAAAAAACTAGCTGACATACACAAATCGCAAGCACAGCCACAAGTTACTACACCACAACCCGCCAAAAAGTCTAATAGCCTATTCCGGGTGTTCGGGAGTAGGGGGCGGCGTTAGTGGACTGGAAAGGTTTGATAAAGCAGAAAGGACAACAGCGTATTAGGGGCGTGTTAGATGACAGCGCCCCTAACGCCGTAAAAGATACCGCGAACAAAGCCGCCAATCTCACAAAAGATGCTAAAGACGTGGCACAGATCGTGGCTCAGGCATCAGCAGGTAATTGGGTGGGCGCGGCAGTAACCACGGTCAAAAATAAACGTTTCCGGCGTTGGATTATCGGCATTGTGGTTGTGATACTTGTCATCATTAGCACACAATTTTTGCTGACGATGACGCAGATAATTGGCGCGGCGGATATGTTCAAACACCCGTTTATGTTATTTGGTGCCGGGCAGACAATTACCCAGACCGACCCCAACGGACAGACTGAGACAGTAGATTTTAATGCTCTGGCGACGAAATGGGCTAAGATGATACGGTGGGGTTTCTTGGGTGAGAATACAGGCTTGACGAAATCAGAAATCGCCACGGTAAACAAATTGCAACTGAATCTGTCCTATGGTCTGTTGGAAACCTTTTACGAAATCGGCGCGAGACAAGGAGCCAAGAACCCGCAAAAGTCATTGGCCTATATCACTCAACTGTTACAACCGAGCGCCATAAACTTTAAGCCAGTACAGCTACGTAAGGTGGGATACAAGCAAGGCAAGAAATACTACTACTATGTGACGCAAGAGGTCTTGCAAAACATTACGCGCTATAACGGTTTTTGGGTCACGCATTGGCAGATTATTACTGAGTCTGACGGATCACAAATTGTAGTGTATCAACCGTCCACACTGCAAACGAAAGACTACTCACCGCTTTATAACGCCGAACAAGTATTCGATTTTAAGCGCACAACGTATGACCAGCAAATACTTTGGGGACAGGCTCTAGTGCTTGACCAAAAATTTTACGACCCCGCCGCTTTACCTGTCCTACAACTCTTGGATGGCGGCGAAGTGGGCGGCACCGGGGGCGCACCGTCGAAGGGCGAGCCAATGCCAAAACCCCAAGTCATCGCCATATTACAGCAGGCCATAAAGATTGATGGCGTACCGCAAAGCTGGCTTTCAGAATTGGAAATCATTGTAAGCCATGAAGATCCGAGTGGGAACCCTTACGCGGTTGATCCCATCCTAGTGGATGGCGAACATGCAAGCGGCCTCATGCAAATGCTTCCTAGCACGTTTTGGGGTGATCATGTGGCGGGATATAACGATATTTGGAACCCACTAGATAATACAGTAGCCGCCATACGTCACATTCAAGGCGCTTGGGGCAATCCTGACAATATTCCCGGTGTGTTGAGTGGTACGTACACGGGTTATTAGTCACATATTGATTTTTCCATCACACCCCTTATCTAGTGATTGGGGGTGTTTTGTTTGGCAAAAATTGCTTTTCTAAGCAATTCTACAGATTTATTGACGTGGGCGATAGAAGAAGCAAAATCTTTTGATTTTACAAGTCTCGTAGGCACTACGAAACCCGCAGACGCTTACATTGTCATTACGGATAAGGCCAATGAGATTGACAAGTTTTTACCCTATATAGAAGAACGTATGTTCGCGTGGTTTGGCCCCCATGATGAGCGTGTTAAATCCTTACACCCTTATATTGCGTTGACGTGGGACGAGATCACGGACGGTGAAATCATCTTGACCACGGCTAATGACATGCACCAGCAGATAGAGGCAGAGCGAGCGCCGTCAAAACCTAAACGCTCTTTGCTCAATCTTGGGCGTCGTGACACCGAGGCCGACGACACCACAGAAATAGAACTAGACCCGCAAGAGATTAAGGTGATCGCCATAGGCGGTGCAAGGGGCGCGGGCGCAAGTTTCGTGGCGTGGAATCTGGCGGCTGTTACGAATCTGCCCCTTATGGAAGGACGGCGCACCGGGAGCCTAGCGGTCTGGACGGCGGACAATATCAGCGTTGAGCAGGCACTTGCGGATACTTTGCCTTATGGCACGGTAACAGATGATATACCGTCACTATCCATACTCACTAAGCAGGTCATAGTGGATTGCGGATCTGACCCACAGCACCCGATTTTTGATCAAGCACTTACTCGCATTTGGGTAACAAGTCTTGATCCCGCCGCGCCGCGTATCCCGGAGCGCACAAAGGTAGTGGTCAATCGTGTTCCGACACACTTGCCTTTTGACCCCCGCGAGGCGGTTAAAACGGATATTGCGCTTATCGTGCCGGATGGCGGACTGGATGCCTTGTTATCACTGTATACACATGTGCCGTGGATCACAAAGCAACCACCGGAAGTACAAAAAGCATGGCGGGCGCTTATTGCCCCACAGGGAGGTAAAAGCTAATGACCTATTGGTTGATAGTACCAAACGCAAAAAATCTTACATTAGCACTAGATTTTGAGGTATTGGGAGAGGTACACACCGCCCAAAGCGTAGACGAAGCTACTGCCGTGGTGGAGTCCCACGGTGAGCCGTTCGCCGTGGTGCTAGGTGTCCCGGTGGATGACTTAAAACAGCGTGTGCAATGGGCGCAACAGCAATTTCCGCAATCTCGCCTTTACTTGGCGGGCACAGTGTCGCCTTTTGCACTGGGGGGTCTTAACGTTGATGGTATTATTCCGCTACCATTACCTGCCGATTGGATTAAGAGTATCAAGGTGGAACTAGGCACTGACGACGAGAACACCGCACCTGCCAAAGTGATTATGCCAAGCGTTCCGGTGGAGCCAAGCGCCCCGGTGGAGCCAATGGGCAAGGATCAGATTATAGCCGTGTTTAGCGGTAAAGGCGGTGATGGCAAAAGCACAGTTGCCTCACAGTTGGCACTACTTCTAGCCAAGAAAGGCATTAGCGCACTGCTTGTTGATGCGGATTACAAAGGCAATCAAGCAGAGTGGTTTCGTGGCACAAGTGCCCCGCCCATCCATAGTATCGCGGATTTTCGCAACGCCGCACCGCAAGAGCGGGCGGTGCTTGAAAGCTATCTAATGACCTACAAAACGTTGAAAATCCTGCCCTGCCCGCAAGTCGAGAGCGGACATATACCGCCAGATGTGTTGGCGCGGGCGATTGATGCGTACAGGCCGTTTTACAGCGTCATTGTGATTGATATGCACCAAGGGTTTTCGCCTGAACTGCTCAAGGTGGCGCAATATGCCAATAAGCTGATTGCCGTTACAGTCCCCAGTGATCGCAGGTTATACCCTTTTGCTGTGACTTTGACACAGTTATTAAATCATGGAGTCAACAAGAAGATACTGCATATCGTGATCAACCGGGCGCACAGCAAAGACGCCGAATCTAAGGTGCGTGTAGCCTTGCATGATATTGTGGGTGATGCTTACGCGGGTAAGTATCACGTTTTGCCCTATGCTGAGGTACTAGACTATGACGACGACCCGGATTTTTACGCCGTCACAGATTTAAAAGCCAATGACCCTTATGTGTCCGCATTTCTAAAAATGGCAGAAGCCGTGACAGGGTTGAAATTGCGCAGTGGTAAGAGCGCAAAAACGACCAACGCGAAGCCCGGCGCGAAAACTGGTGGTAAACCTACAAAGGCTAAGTCAGGTGGGTTTTTAAGTGGTCTGTTTGGCACTAAGACGGCGAAAGGTGGCGGTAAAAATGCGAAAAAACGCTAAAAACGTCATGCGCAACAAGGCTGGCATGGTATGGATTGGCGGAGCGGCGGTGCTAGGTTTGATCGCGGCAGGTGTAATCAATGCGTCAGTACACGGCGCGGAAAAGATGACCACCGTGTATGTGGCGGCGCAGACGATCCCGGATGATACGATTATCACAGCGAATGAGATCAGCATAGCGCACACATCGTCAGCAATGGTGCCAACCGGGGCGATTGCAGACCCTTCTAAAGTGGTGGGTAAGTATGCAGATGCCACGATTGCGAAAGGCGAGCCAATCCTACAGAGCGTTGTCGCGCCTGCTTCGACGGTAAGGCAGTTAGTCCGGGTGTACGGAATGAACTACGTGGGGGCGACGGTGCAGTTGGAATCCTCAGACTTACCTGTGGCAGACGTGGTGCCGGGCGACCTGATAGACCTTGCCGGGGTATATGGCACTCAAAATCAACAGGTGTACACACAATGGATCGCCCAAGGGTTGCCCGTTTTGGCTGTGGACACAACCAATGACCGCTTAGTGTTTGCCATACCACAGGTGGACGCACTTACTTTGACACGGGACATTGAAGTGGGCAAAGTGCGCGTATTCCTTGATCCGCAACCTTTCCGTGCCGTGACGTTCAATACGAACACTAGTTCGACTAATACGGTGCCTGCCGTCACACATGCCAATACCGGGGCGACAGCGAAGGCCACCAAAGCCACGAAGCCCGCCAAAGCAGGGCATAAGGCATGAGTCAAGTCCCTTATTTTTTCAAATCGCCTGACGACGCGAAGTTGCGGGCGATTTTGGCTTTTTATAAGGCCGGGAAACTACATTCGGCACTAACGGCGAACCGTGTTCAATGCGAAACGTGGAGCGACGAAGTAGCCGAAACCCTAAGCCCTGCCAAAGCGATAGCAACGTAATTGCTCAAAATGCTATGTCAATATTCGTTTTTCCATCGCCTCCCCTATTTATTAGAAAGATAGGGGAGGCGATTCTGATGTTAAGCGAGCAAAGGTATAACGCAGAAATGGCAAAACTTCGGGGGCAGTACAAACAGATCGAGGGGCTTACAGAGCGTGAGATAGAAATTCTGGCACAAATGCAACTGGCACTAACTGTAAAGGCACAAGAACAGGAACGGCAAGCATGTTAAAAGAACTGGAAGCCAGCATATTACCATGTTGGATGCTGATTTTACTACTTACCGCAGGTCATGGCGCGTGGCATTGGGTACTCACCGTTGGCGCACTGTACATCGTCGCCACGGAACTATATTACCGCCATGCGGTTACAGCGTCCCGGCGGTCAGGATTCAAGCGAATGGTACGTATGCCTGCCCCGGCATGGCTTTTACGCTTGATCCTCTGGCGGCGCATGGAGATCCCACGCGGGGCGAAGTGCTACACCCTGCATGTTCACGGCTATGCACCGCCGCGCCAACTGATCCGCGAATTAAAGGCAGATATTGAGCGCGGGCGCGGGGAACCTGCCGTCTACATTGGCAATACATTTTATGATTTGGGAGAGTACGCACGGCGGGTACTAGGCGCGGAACGGGTACAAGTCATTGATGGGGCGCTGTTCGGGCGTTGGTTGCAGACGTGGAAAGCGCCGGAAAAACCTTGGCGAATCGTTAAAATCAGCATCGAAAAATAAATTTTTCTCTCTGCACACTAAGTGGTTTTTAAAGTTTAAATTTCATTTACTGTTTTTCTTGCAATAAAAAACAGAGTTTGAGAAAGCAACTTGTGTAGAGACATACACCAAAAAATTCTTAACTCCATTTTTTACGCCAGAACTCTTCAAAGGGGGAATTTTAGGTTAGGACTAAAAATCACGAAAAACCTTGATATTACGCGGTTTTTCTCAGCATATAGCAAAGTATGAGAGAAAAAATCGTGCTATAGTGCAAGTAACGAAAGGAGGCAAAATAAATGGTCATGCAAATCACAGATGTCATGCGCGAACTCGCCATTAGCCGCGATGCGGCTAAAGCACTCAGTAGACGCTCAGATTTTCCGACCATAAGAATTAGTGAGCGCAAGTGGGTGGTACGCGAGGCGGATTTTGCGCAATGGCTGGCAGATCAGGTAAAAAAATAAGGGGGTTATATAAATGACTAGTTTTAGAATTTTTGCCAATGAAATACTAGCTAATGGTGACAAGGACGATGTTGAGACCATGTACACGCAAAGCGAAGATAGGGCAAAACAGATCGCAGAAAAAATGGCACAGAAATATAGGAGTATGGATGGGGATAAGGAATTTGAAGTTATTGTTGTGTTCCACCGTGACAGCGATGGGATGACCGGGTATATCAATCCGCTAGGTGCCGATTTTCACCCAGAAAATTGGATTTGATAGATATTCCCCTTCACCTGCCAGTGAAGGGGAATTCGATACACCCGCTTTGGCGAGTGGGGATAAAAATAGGATGGAGCGTGTTGCAAAATGGCTGATAACAGTTTATTTGCTCTCAATGTATCAAAGATCATGGACGGTAGCAATGGCGACGGGATAGCGCTAGTAGAATTTGATACACTCCCGCAGGCAACCTATTTGGCACAGGCGGAAACGGTTGAAGTCAAACAGACGCGCAGAGGCAGTGGGTATAACCTTGTAGTCTTATACCGCATCGTAGGCGGGGAATATGCAGGGCGGCATATCCGGCAATTCGTATATTTGACAGGGTTTAACAAAGTAATGCTGGACAATACGTTACTTGCTTTAGGCTATGACCCTGCTGACCTCACGGCGCTGGCAGATCACGTTTCCGAGTTGGTGGGACACTTCGCGCTGATCAAGGTCATACAGCGCGTACAGGATGAGGGCAGTGTGAAAGCGGAAGTCGTTGACGTGTATAACGTGGACACAATGATAGATCGTCTACGCGAACGAGTGATGGCGAAACTTACCGAATTGAACGTGGACGAGGCTATACAGGCAAGGCAGTATGGCGCACCTGTCACGGAATTGAACGCACAACAATTAGCAGGATACATGCGACACTTAGATAAGGCAGGCACCACAGAGGTAAATACACCGAGTAGCAACGTACCTAACGTGGATGAGTTGAGCTTCTAAGCAGTTAAAACGAACAGGTGTTCTAGTGAAAAATCCAACATGCTCCCGTTATAGTACGGGAGCATTTTCTTCCTCTACTGTGCTAGGAGGCAAAAACCAATGTTACCAGAACCTTTCCAAACATATGTTCGCTTAGGGTTTAGAATCTTCCCGGCTCAAGGCAAGCACCCTATGTTTAGTGGCTGGCAAGCGAAAGCGACAAGTGAAACTAAGCAAATTGCCGCATGGTTACGGCAATACCCGCAAGCGAATTGGGGCTTGGCAACGGGTAACGGCCTTGTCGTGATAGATGTAGACCCCCGGCATGGCGGCATGGCATCCTTACAGGAGTTAAAGAGCAAGTACGGTGATGCACTTAAAACCGTAATTAGTCACACTGGCGGCGGCGGGTGGCACTTAATTTTCCGCACAAGCGACAAGGTGAGAAATGCCGTCAACCTCTTACCCGGTATAGACATTCGGGGGGACGGCGGGCTTATCATCCTGCCGCCGTCAATCCATCCTGACACCGGGCGACGGTATGAATGGGTAAAGGATTATGCCCCGGACGAGCGGGATTTTGTACCACTGCCAGAAGGTTTGGCGGTGCAGTTACGAGCGCCCGCCATAGTTAAATATTCAAGTGGTGAAACTGCCTCACAGTGGAGCAAATTGCCCGCAGACGTGGCGCTACGATTGCCTCAAGTATGCCCGTGGCTTAAAGACGCTGTGGATGCGGGAGCGAACCGCGTCAATTATAGCCAATGGGTTGCAATGGCAAGTTGGGCGCACAGCATGACGGACGAGCCACAATTATTTTTTAACTGGTCAAAACCTTACTACGAATTTGATGAACGGGAAGCGCGGGCAAAGTGGCATCAGACCGCCACGTTATCGCCTGTGGGCTGTGCCTCAATCAACGGACAAGCCTGCCAAACCTGTCCGCACCGGGCGGCTAACAGTAACCCGGTCATGGTCTTGCGCAAGCAGTACGCGGCGGAACGGGGCGAATCCGGGGCGTTCGGAGCGCCAGAGGAAGCAGAAGAAATACGGCAGTTGTTGAGCAATTTAGCGAACACAGGTAATAACCTTAGATTCTAAGGAGGTTAGAGAGAGCATGGAAGAGAAAAAGATCACGCCGGAAGAATTGCAGGCGGCTATGGCAAGCTATGATCCTTACGAGGATGAGGACGTAAAAGAGCCAAAATGGACACTTTTTACGCTTCGAGACGCATTTTACATGGACACGGAAAAACACTATACGTATTACGATGACAAGACAGAGACATTAAAACTCACACAGGATGTAGCATTATGGGACTATCTCATGCGATCACTAAATCTTGTATTTTTACACGGTGAAATATGGGCATGGAACGGGCGACACTATCAGCCTGTAGACGCATATTTGCACACAACGCTGTTAAGTGCCTACGTGCGGTATGGTCACAGACAACGCAAACATGCTCAAATATTAGATGACCTTAAAAATATCGGCACTATATTACAAACACAACCACGAAACCAGCTACAGCACTACTATGACATGTGGGACAGTGCGCCGTTTGTCGCGTTCGACAATGGGGCGTTGAACATGACAACGGGGAAATTGATGCCACACAGTTATAAACGGCAGTTGACGTGGAGCGTTAATGCAAAATGGCAGGATTGGGCGGGAGAGTTGACGCCAGAGCAAGTGCAAGCAAAAGCAACAGTCGATACATTCTTAACACAGATCATGCCGGATGACGAGACAAGACAAGTCCTTCTACAGTTCATTGGAGCCAGCCTCGCCCGATACGACACAACCGATCAGCATTATGCGTTTTTGCACGGTATAGGGCGCAACGGTAAAGGCGCATTTCTACACACACTCCGGGTTTTGTTTAAGGACGCCAGCGCCGCCGTATCACTACAGGATTTGGCTAATAATCGTTTTGCGGCATTTAACTTAACTCGCGCCGCTATAAACATCGTGGAGGATATGAGCGGCGAGCGCCTAACGGACACCGCAACGCTGAAAAAAATTCCGGGCGGGGATACATTGGAGGTTGAACAGAAGTTCAAAGAGCGGTTTTCCTTCCGCCCAAAGACAAAAATGTGGTTTAGCATTAATGGTTTACCAAGTACGCCTGACGTGACCTTTGGTTTTTATCGTAGGATTTTGCTATTTCCGTTTGAAACACAACTGCGCGATGATCAAATTGACCCTACACTCGAAAAGCGATTACAGGAGCCGGAAGCCTTGTCTTACTTGGCATGGCTTGGGGTTACAGCTTGGCGGGAAGTGCCAAATGGACAAATCAAGCCAAGTGCAAAGATGATAGCCGAGTTAAAGCGGTACGAGGCAGATAATGACCTTGTTGTACAGGGGATCTCTGAGGTGCTGGTTGAGTTTGGGCAGGGTGCAAATTATAGAGTGCCAAAAGATTTTTTGCACAAAATTTTTGAATTTTACGCAATCAGCAATAAACGTAGTGTACTTAGCAAAAGTACACTGATAGCGCGTCTGAAAGCCCAGTCCCCTTATCCTCTACAATCACGCGAAGTGAGAATAGGCGACGGCAGTGCAAAAGAGCATGTCTGGGAAGGGATAAGGTTGACGACCGAGGCATTGTTTAACGTGATAATTTTGAAAGAAGCTACAACGAATGAGGGTTTAAAGATATACAGCAAGAATATGTTTGACTTCTACTACGAGTGGAAACATCGAAAATATGACTATCCAGTAGGTGACAGGTCTACTCCTACTCAACCTGAACAGGAAAAAATTCCTGCGCCTGATCCTGACAATTTGAGTTTTTGATTTTTCCAACCTTTCCGAATAAGGATAAAGGGGGTGATTAGTTTGTCTGTTAATCTGGAACAGTTGCCTTTTGAAATAAGAGAGGCTATTCAATATTTCAACGTCACGAATAAAGGCGTAAGTAAACACCTTTATTCTGAAAAACTCACAGAATTTCTTGTGCAAGAAGCTATTTATAACAAGTTTATTGCATTTGGTACAGATGAGTTGCGCTATTGCACAGAAAAGTCTCTATTGATTGACAATTTCTTCTTTATACTCTCTCGAATGTATGGCTTAAAAAGAAGAATTGCGAGTAAAAAACTACTTGAAAAGTTACAAGCCCAAGCACCACATCCTTTGTATGAGAAGAAAGTAGTAAATGTGTATGGGATAAAAATACCCCATGTATGCGGTCTGTAAATAACAAGCGCTGGATTTTTAGGAACTGGTTGGCATATTGAAAAGTAAATCGAACACACGTTCGGTATTGACCATAACCTGTGATCGTGGTAGCCTGCAATCAGGCACCAAGAAGTCACAAAAATGCTTCATCGAACCTTGAAAATTCGTTGATAGTCATGAAGTCTGTACCCGTTCTGGGTGCAGACTTCAACTGTTTCTAAGGTGGTCGCTGGTGTCGCTATCTAGTCGCTATCTAGTCGCTAGTAGGTCGCTGGCAAAGATCCTTAGAGGCAGTAAGGCGGTCGCTGGTGTCGCTAGTAAAATGGGCAATATGCCCTCATGTGTGTGCGTATATACGCATGAGAGATATATACCACATTCACTAGCGACACCAGCGACCAGCCTAGAGCCATATAGCTTTACGGTACGTTCTCCACTAGCGACTAACTAGCGACCTATTAGCGACACCAGCGACCAACTTACATACTCTAAGTCTATGCCTTTTTCGCCCCTCTTTTCTCTTACTCTCTCTAAGGGGAGGAGAAAAGAGAATATATACAGTGAAAGCACTTACATTTCCATATGCTCCAGTTTATCCTAATTCCATAGTTAAGCCTCTCCACACTTGAATGTTGAGGGGCTTTACTTTTATCATAATCATGCAAAATTACCTCATGGCGCTCTAAGATTTAAGCCCCATTTCAATTTTAAGGCGTCTAGCAGGCTCGTAGAGCGTTTTTACCCCATCGCTGGATAGATTGGACACAGGAAGGGGTGAAAATTGAAATTTGGGGCATTTCTGATCGTCGTGGGGGCACTCAGAGGGTGCGAGGGTGGGGCGACATGGGAAGTGGATGAGGCTGTCAGAACCGGAGCCGGGCAAAATGTAGAGTGATAAAAAGCAAAGAATAGCATGGAATGTAAGTGTCTCAATGCCAAGGAGTAGGTACTTAGGCAAACTGTCTGAAAACTTGACGCGCATTAAATATACGCATTACAATAAGGTTAGTGAGGTGAGGAAGTGTGAAAAGCTATTCTTCGCGGGAAATTATCAAGATGCTTGAGCAAGATGGTTGGTATCTTGTCGGTATACGCGGCGATCATTATTACTTCAAGCACCAAGCGAAGAAAGGCAAGCTAACAGTTCAACATCCTTTGAAAGACCTTCGCAAAGAAAATGTGCGGCAGATATTAAAACAGGCGGGCTTATTACCCTGAAAGGAGCCTTGATGCACATGGAGCATTATATTTTCCCAGCGATCTTTACGCCAGATAAAGAGCGCGGCGGTTATACGGTCAAATATCCAGACTTGCCGGGGTGTTTGACTGAGGGTGATAACTTGGAACTGGCTCGCGCCAATGCACAGGAGGCACTTGAAGGTTTTCTGTACTTCATGGAGCAAGACAACGATCTTATTCCGGCACCTAGTTTTCCCGAAAACATCAAAATGGAACCGGGTGCATTCGTCGTGCCTGTTGATGCTTGGATGGGTTTAGTCCGCGACGAAATGAGAAATAAAGTCGTTCGTACCAATGTCACGCTCCCCAAATGGTTGAAAGACGCGGCGGAAGAGAGGCATTTTAACTTCTCTCAACTTCTGCAACATGCTATTAAAGAGCGATTGAACATTCATTGAGCCTTCTCAACTAATTGACCTCCTGCCAGTTAGCATGGGGTCAATTCTTTGTTCCGAACTGTTCCGAATTGTTCCGAATTTCTAGCAATGTTCCGAATTGTTCCGAGTTATAAACTAATATTGTCCATGCTCCTAGTGTTTTTATGGTGATAATCGGCGTCGTCATACACTATATATGGATATTTGGTTATTCCGATCTGACTTACAAGCAGGGGGTCACTGGTTCGAAACCAGTACTGCCCATCCTAAAAAACCTTGATTTTACGCCATTTCTACGGTGTAGGATCAAGGCTTTCATTTTGCCAGCTACAAGTAAGCTACAAATCAATAAAAATAAGATGGTAGGCTGGAAGCGGTCTGCCGTTTTTTTATTCACAATTTAGCAGGGAAGATGATTCCCATTAATGTTATCCTAATTGTTATATAAAAAGTTTCAATATACAGATAAAAATGAAAGGCAGGGTATTGATTTGAGTCAAACTCGTCTACAGCGCTTTTGGATGGGTTTGGTGCTTGGAGTTCTCAGCGCATTTGCCCCATTATCGCTAGATATGTATTTGCCTGCATTACCTAGTCTTACGGCGGATTTTCATACCATTCCGTCCATGGCACAACTGAGTTTAACGTTTTGTCTGCTTGGTCTGGCGGCTGGTCAATTGTTTATAGGTCCGATCAGTGATTCGCTTGGTAGACGTAAACCACTAATTATAGGTCTAGTAGTGTATACACTCGTTTCTTTTGCGTGTACGTTTACCTCATCGATATGGGTTCTATTGATATTCAGGTTGTTTCAGGGACTTGCAGGAGCGGCAGGTATTGTTAGCGCTAGAGCGATTGTGAGAGATTATTATTCGGGCACTGAACTGACTCGTTTTTTTGCGTTCTTAATGCTGATCAATGGTGCAGCTCCAATTATTGCTCCCATCCTTGGCGGTCAACTTTTGCGCATCACTAACTGGCACGGAATTTTCATTGTGCTTGGAGTGATCGGAGTACTGTTGATTGTAGCTGTCTTGATCGGATTGCCGGAGAGTTTACCCGCGGAAAAAAGATTGACTGGTGGAGTGGCTAAGACCTTTTTGGTCATGGCGGGGCTCTTTAAGGATCGTATTTTTATGGGGTATTCCCTATCTCAAGGCTTTGTTATGGCTGCAATGTTTGGCTATATTGCAGGATCGCCATTTGTCATTCAAGATTTGTATCAGGTTTCAGCCCAGTGGTTCAGCATCATTTTTGCGACCAACGGGCTTGGTATTATTATCGCGAGTCAGATTAGCGCAAGGTTGTCTATTCATTTTGGAGAGAAAAAAACATTCATTTCTGGGCTGTTACTCGCGGGAATCAGTAGTCTAGTGTTGTTCGTGTTTATATTAATTAATGCCCAACTAATATGGATCTTGATCCCTTTGTTTTTGGTGGTGTCCAGTGTCGGTATCGTAACGACCATTGGCAGTTCACTTGCGATGCAGGAGCAAGGCCGCAATGCCGGGGGAGCATCAGCTGTCATTGGTGTATCCCAATTGATGCTTGGCGCGTTATCTTCACCACTTGTTGGGCTTGGGGGAAGTAAAACGGCGGTACCCATGGGAATTGTCATTGTCGGTTTTTCAGTCAGTTCACTTCTCTATTATTTACTTTCCCGATCAAATCAGAAAAATATCAGCGTTAATTGATAATTTTAATCCGATGCTTGTGGTTATGATGAGTCTGCATAAAAAAAGCAGACTTCTTTTTTTTATACGAGTAATGTATCCTTGATTCAAGTGGAAATATTGAACGTATAACGAATTTGGCGAAAGTTAGTACTGGGGGTTATCAAGATTAATCAAAAATTAAACGCTCTAATGGTGAATAAAACAGAAAATGAGTTTACAGTGGGCATCAAAGAACTCTCTATCGATGACTTGCCAGCAGGTGATGTGACAGTTAAAGTGGCCTATTCAAGTGTCAATTATAAGGATGGCTTAGCCGCTATACCCAACGGTCGCATCGTGAGCACCTATCCGTTTGTTCCTGGTATAGACTTATCGGGAACGGTCGTCTCCTCGAATGATTCGAGGTTTCGTGAAGGTGACCAAGTGATCGTGACGAGCTATGGGCTTGGCGTTTCCCATTATGGAGGATTCAGTCAATATGCTCGTGTGCCTGCTGATTGGATTGTTCGACTGCCAGAGGGACTCACATTGAAAGAAGCCATGATTTATGGTACGGCTGGTTTTACTGCGGCACTGTCTATTCAGCGGTTGGAGGAGAACGGCTTACGTCCTGAAAAGGGCCCAATTCTTGTCACAGGTGCAACCGGTGGGGTGGGAAGCTTGGCTGTTTCGATGCTGGCTCATAAAGGATATGAAGTGGTGGCAAGCACTGGTAAAGAGGCAGAGCATGAGTACTTAAAGACACTGGGAGCCCAAACGATCATCAACCGGTCGGAATTAACGCCTGAAGACATACGTCCACTTGGGAAGCAACGCTGGGCTGGCGCAGTAGATCCGGTAGGCGGAAACACACTTGCTTATCTCATCAGCACTATGCAGTACGGCAGTTCTATCGCGGTGAGTGGATTGACTGGCGGGGTGGAAGTGCCAACCACCGTCCACCCTTTTATTTTAAGAAGCGTGAATGTGTTGGGGATTGATTCGGTCAATTGCCCGATGGACATTCGTGCCCAATTATGGAATCGCATGGCGGGTGATTTGAAACCCCAGCATCTTTTGGAAGCTCATAAAGAAATCACGCTGCAAGAGTTGCCAGAAGCATTAGGGGAGATCCTTCAAAGCAAAACGAGAGGCAGAATAGTGGTGGGGTTAAAATAACTTACTATTTACTGATCAAAAGGAATAATCAATCACAAGATCATGGGGGGACAATGATTCGCTTTTGCTGAAGGCAGAAAGTAGTCGTGAAGCGAGAAGCGCCATTAGGGGGGATCACCATGAACGGCAGTGAGCAAACAGCAATTTATTGGACAAGCTTACGTGCATGGAAAGGATCTTCAAAGCGTGCATTTCAAGCATGGTGTAGGGAATGGATTCGGAATGAAGTAGTACCAGATGGTGCAAAATGGGTACAAGCAGCTGACACAGATCAGGAAGAATTTCTCCATCTGACCTTAGAGAATAGAGACGAATGGCATTGGCTAATGTGCAAGGACGTTGCATATTTTGGCATGGCAGAGAGCAGGGCGTTAACTAAACGTGTGATGCAATACATAGCAGATCATCCCAAAATAATTCGATTAACATTTGCTCTGCCATATCCATTTGCCAAACGGGTTAGCATGGGGGGTGCAGAAGAACAGGGAGAATGGCAGGCGTTCATGTTGCGTTGCGCCCATCTGACAAAAGCACAGGGAAAATTGGTTTTATTTTTTTATTGGGACTTGTCGGCATGGCAGGAACAATGGATTCGTAAAAAGAAGGAAGGCACACTTGCTCTCTGGTTTTCGGTCGAAACCCTCTCATTAGAATGGTTAAAAGAGCAAACTCAATCTGTTGTTGCTGATTTGCAGATTGAACGTCTTCAATCTCACAAAAAAGGTTCTCCCTCTTTTTCGTCGCTGGATGCTTGGCTTCGGGAGCCATCCTATTACCAAAAAGTCAGTCATTTAAGAAGAAAACTCCAACGTTATTTGCATCTACTACATTCTTATCCACTCTCTAATGTGGAATCTTTTCAAGAGGATTTAATGATGGTCATTGAGGAACTATGGGTACAGCCAATGTTCCAACTTTCTTTTTGGAGTAACCAACGGATGACGATGTGCTTAAATCGGCTTCATGATCAGCTTGACTCTGGCTTGGCGCAAGTGGAGAATGATCATTCCGGCTCAGCAAAAGAAATGAATAAATCCCTCTTGCACTGGATGAGACTGGTGAGGGAAGTGGAGCAGTTTGTTGAGCAACCCCATTGGAGAGTGTTTCATATGCCCTATATGTTTACTACTGCTTCCATATTAGATGAAAAAAATGGTTTCTATGACATGATTCGTCGAGGATTAAATGGGAAAAACCCCTTTTTGCTTCTGAAGGATGAAGATATTTTAGTTGAATCTACTGATCACGGGACGATTAAATTGAATAAATTTTCCTGTCCCGATACCGTCTTATGGGAAAGCTTACAAACGCTTGGAGATGATTTGCGCATGCCAATCTTTCTGGTGGTGATTAACAAAACAAAAAGGTCACCAAATGAATGGCAATCGTGGACAAGCCTATTGATGACAGAATGGATGAGATACCCAAGGTTATCATGTTGGATACACAGAGTTTGAGAAAGAGTTTTAGAAAGGTTGTGAATGATCGTGAAGTACCGAATACACCGCCAACTAACTATGACTTCCTCCTCTGTCCGCGAACAGCGTATTGCGCATTTTCATGAACTATTGATTCGAGTCAATCAATTAATGGTCCTGACAACGGAGTTATCCACATTGTTTCAAGAAGTTTGCAATTTGATTGTAGAGTATGGAAAATTCCGGATCGCATCTATTGCAATGCCAAAGGAAGATGGAAGTGTTTGGCACTTTGGTATAGCAGGTGAGAAAGAATATTTGGAGCATGCGTTCATTTCAGTGGATCCTAACGTTCCTGAAGGGAAGGGCCCTTTGGGAACATCCTGGAGAGAAGATCGCGCTGTCTATAATCCCTCTTTCCAGGATTATAAGAATATGGCCCCTTGGGTCGAACAAGCAGAACATTATGGCATTCAGTCAAGCGCCTCAATCCCCATTCATCGAAAGGGGAAAATGTGGGGGATTTTAACGATTTATCATAGAGATGCGTATATTTTTGACGAAGCGATGATGGTGCTTTTCGAAACCCTGGCGCTGGATATTTCCAATGGCATAGACCGTATAGATTTAGAGGAAATGTATCGACATTATACAGAACACACATCGCTTGGTATGGCAATCATGATGCAGGATAGAATCGTTAGCGTGAATCAACGTTTAGTGAAGATGCTTGGTTATCTTAATGAAAAAGAACTAATTGGCCATTCTCTCCGCATTCTTTTTCCTGTCGATGCGGAACGGGATCCGCTCTTATATTGGCATGACGCACTTCAGCACCTAGATGAAATGCAGCCACTTGGTTTTGCCATGATGCAAAAAGACGGCCAGCGAATTTGGGTGGAAGTTTCTATCAGCGTACTCAATGATCAGTATTATCCGTCAGACGACCTGGCTATCTGGACAATTCAGGAGGTAACCGAGCGGTATCGGCTTCAGCAGAAACTGGAACATGCAGCAATGTACGATGCATTGACAGAACTTCCTAATCGGATGGCGCTTGAGATTTATATGCAAGAAGTGCTTCAACAAGCTAAAAATTGGCAATTTTCGGTGATTGTGGGCCTTATTGATTTGGATAATTTCAAGTGGGTCAATGATACCTATGGGCATGAGGTTGGCGATCGTGTGTTGAAAGAATTTTCCTGCCGTCTGCAAGCCTATTTAGGGGCGGTGGATTTTCTTGCACGCTGGGGTGGCGACGAGTTTGTAGTGGTATTTCAGCATGAGGAAAAAATTCCGCAGCAAGATTCCTTCTCAAGTCGCCTGGAGACCATGCATCATGCTGTTGAATATCCAATTGAAGTGGCCCCAGGACATGAAGTAACAGTAGAAATGAGTATGGGCCTATCTGCATACCCGATGCATGGGGAAGATAGCGATCATCTTGTGCGGTTGGCTGACATTGCGATGTACCAGGTGAAGAATACAAAATGGTCGAGAAATACTTGGTGGCAGTGGGGTATTGATGAAATGATAACAGGAGCCCCCTTGCCAATGGTCAGTTTTCCCATAAGCGAAATGGTGGATGCATTTTTTGAACGGATGAACATGGATCCTGTCGCTCTATCGATTTTTCATAGTCTGAGCGAAGAGGATTATCAAGAATTAAAGGGAAATGCAAAAAAACACCTTGAATTTTTGTTGCATGCCCGTTCATCCGATGAAGAAATTCATCAACGAGCAATTCGTATAGGGGAAATACATGCCCTGGTGGGTGTAAGCGGCCAAATAATTTCGCAAAGCATGGAGCATTTTTCAAAAGTGATTGCGGAGATTGTCAATAATCAATCCGTAACCATTCGTTACGCGCTGTATTCGTTGCTGCAACATCGCCTACAAAAAGATCAGCAAATACAGTTACAAACGATCGAACAAACGATGCTTACTTATTTGGAGATATTACCTCTTTCCTTATCGAGTGCAAATTGGCAAGAAGATCTAGGAATAGTGGCACAGTTGCCAGGGATTATTGGGGTCCTGTTAATTCGAATGCATCCCCAGGAAGGTTTTGTGGTAGAAGAGGCAATAGGAAGTAAAGGTAAGCAAATAGCGGATGTGATGATGGCATCTGTAACCAGGGCGATACCGTTTTTGGTTGGCCAGCAGGGTCAAAGTTTGATTGCGGAAGCGTGGTTCAGTGCAACGATTCAAAGCACACCTTCGTATATGAACGATCAACGATTGCAAATTCGCCAGGAGGCGTTTCGTCATTTGGGTGTGCGATCAGTGGCAGCAGTACCCTTGCTCGATGAATACCATCATACCGTTGCGGTGATTGAATTGGTTGGAATTTACCCCAATCAGTTTGAATCAAAATGGATGAAGGTTTTCATGCAAGGATTGCAACGTTGGGGAGAAGAACGTTGGGCTCATCAACAGGTAAAATCAACTGCTGATGATAATGAGAAAATGAAAGTGTATCGTTCCCTTCTTTACAGTGGCGGATTCGCGCTGTACATGCAGCCCATTGTCGATTTAAAAACTGGGCATGTGTTGAAATTTGAAGGGTTGGCAAGGCTAAATGATGAGAATGGAGAGTTGGTCCATCCTGGCCAATTTCTTCCCACCTTGGGAGAAACGGAATTGGAGCGGCTATTTCAGTTGGGATTCGAAGAGGCCGTGAAACAATTATCAGAATGGAGAGAGAGCAAAAATCACTCGAAAATATCGATCAATCTCTCGCCGGCGACTTTAATGCGCTCGGATTTGGTGTCATGGATACAAAAGATTTTAAAACGTTACCAATGTCATCCGGAATCAGTCATTCTTGAATTGCTGGAAACGCCTGGCGATGACCTTGGGGACATCGAAAGCGTATTAAAGCAATTGGTGGATTTGGGAATACCTCTAGCCATTGATGATTTTGGATCAGGGGACAGCAATTTTTTGCGGTTGGCTACATTCCCGATTCAAATGGTCAAGCTTGATCGCGGATTGTTTGCTCCAGTTCATGAAAACCCCCAATCTGTACTGAACTTTCTCGGGAGCCTTATCCAAATCGGCAATGATTTTGGGTGGGAAATTGTGGTGGAGGGCTTGGAGACATTAGAGATGGTGGAAGCGGTGTTTATGCTCGGAGCTCGTTATGGACAAGGTTTTTATTTTGCAAAACCAATATCCAAAGAGCAGGTGATGGATTGGAAATCAGCATTTTCATTTACTATGTTATCGAAAAATACCATCCATACTTCATTAGGGGCTCTGGCCTATCTGATACGAAGCGTTCGAAATTCACGGTATAATATGCCGAGTGAAGTGGATTGTCCTATTACCAAGTTTTTTATTGCTCGGGGGTGGGACGATAGTGAAGGCACGGCGCTGCATCACCAAATTCACGAGGGAATCAAAGATTCCAGTACGTATAAACAGTTGCTCGATTGGATGGAAAATCAAATAAGGAAAGAAAATTCTTTATTAGCTGGGTTGGGATGATTGACTACATTGCTTGAGATGAGTAGTGTAGTAGAATGGAATTGAGTGTCCAATCTGAATAAGGGAGTAACTGGATCGTATGATGCTCTGGGGTAGAGAAATCTTAACGGTTATTTTTATTGCACTCCAATTGGTGACGGCTCTTTTTGGAGGGTATCAAATCGTCTTCTCGTTTTTTGGATTAGTTTATCGTAAACGTCAGGTCACAGCAAGTCCGGAAAAACGGTTTGCTGTATTAGTGGCTGCACACAATGAGGAATCGGTCATAGCCCCATTGCTGGATAATCTGCATCAGCTGGATTACCCCAAAGAACTCTACGACATATATGTGATCGCCGACAACTGTAATGATCATACTGCAATGATTGCCCGCCAACACGATGTCAGAGTGGCAGAGCGGTTCACGTTGGATGAACGCGGAAAAGGGTATGCCATTCGCTGGATGTTAAATCAACTACAACAGGTGGACGAGAAATACGATGCTGTGGTCATGTTTGATGCGGACAATCTGGTGAGCCGAAATTTCCTACAAGTGATGAATGATCGACTAATGGCAGGAAAAAAAGTGATACAGGGGTATCTTGACAGTAAAAACCCATTTGACTCGTGGGTGTCGGTATCTATGGCTCTCTCTTATTGGTATACCAACCGAATGTGGCAACTTTCCCGGCGCAATCTTGGCTTATCTTGTGCGCTTGGGGGCACTGGATTATGCATCGACATGCAACTGTTGTCTGAACTTGGCTGGGATGCAACGGGACTAGCTGAAGACACAGAATTTGGAGCTAAATGTGTATCGATTGGAATCTACCCGGAATGGGCGCACGAAGCTCGAGTATTTGACGAAAAGCCAGTCACTATCATGGCCTCACTCAGACAGCGTTTGCGTTGGATGCAGGGCCATTTTTCCTGTGCAGAAACCTATGCAGTGCCGTTGATTAAAAAAAGCATTCGAGAACGCAACCTGGCGAAGTTTGACGCTGCGGTCTATTTGTTTCAGCCTGCCAGTTTTATTGTGGTGTTTTTAACGGCAGTTGTATATTATTTGCAACTGGCTTCGGCAAACAGTACGTTGCTGACTGGAATGTTGGGCTTATTTCCAAACTGGTTTTGGCTGACCATCAACATTTTAATATTATTGCAGATACCCTTAGCATTATTCCTCGAGCGGGTAAACTGGAGAGCGTATCTTGCGATTCCGCTATTTCCTGTCTTTCTGCTTACATGGTTTCCGGTTACTCTTCTCGCGGTTTTTACAAGGCACAATAAGAATTGGGTCCATACCAAACATACCCGTTCTATCTCACTCGAGGAAATGAAATAATCGCTCAAGAAGATTTGTGGTAGGGGATAGTCCCTCGTTAATTTCAATAAAAACACCTCCAGCAAATGATTTCGATGCTGGAGGTGTTTAACTGCTCGGCGATCATTAAAGGGAAATGAAATTACATTTTTGCTGCGGAACCTTTGGATTTTACCGAAATAGAATCTTGTTCGCTTTTGCCGCTGAAGAATTTAGGAGTGTTCAGCAAATCTTTGCCTTTCTTGAATCTCAAGTAACCGTCAATGCCAATGATGTCTGCGTATCTTGGGAATTTCATCAGGATCAGATCAGTCCAAATGTAACCGAAGTTGTTAAAGGAACCGGCTGCGATATACTGCAAATTCAGGAATACTGCCACTAAAGCCGACCAGAAAATTTGGAATCCCAGAATGAACGTTAACCCTAGTACAAATTCGAAAAATACGACGAGAAAATCAGTGAATCCACCAAGCGGAATAAAAATGCTGTTGGCTATCCAGCCATACAAGTGATTAAGGCCAAGTGGGTCAAAGCGTGTGACTTTAGGGCCAACAAGGTTACTGACAAGACCACTAATTAACCCACCGGAGTTGAATTTACCGTCAGTCAACCAACCAAACTTTTCAATACCTGCATTGAGCCAAGCCCATCCAAAAATAATGCGACCAATTGTGAAAACAATCACAAAAATAGCATTGATCCAGCTCTTCTTCATTTCTGCGCCTACTGCTTTGAAATACGCACCCAAGTAAAAGACCTCCTGAAGTATTTTTAAATGATCGCCGGACAAGATTTACTAAATAAAAATTATTAGATCATCTATACTTAGATAATGAACTTATCATTTTAATTTCGACAGATCTAATATGACCTTATGATTCTTGCCAATATAGCTATTCAAAAAATAGTCTTAACGGTAACTGTGCACCATCCATATCGATTGGTTATTTTTTACCCTTGGCTGATCATTAATAACCTGAGTGCTTTCTCAATTCACGAAGTGGATAGAAGGTTCCGCGCCAACTCACTCCTCCGCGAATAGCGCAAAGTAAGGCGGAACGAAGAAATAGACTGATGAGAACGGGAGTGGCAAGAGGAATGGTGAATGCCCACCATGAGGAAATGCCGCTGTATTGGCGTGTCATCGAATAAAGGATGATTTCAATAAGGAGGGCAAGCGCAAAAAGGAATCTTGAATTTCCATGACCAAAGAGCGTTCCTAATAATGGCAACTCGTAAAATATTGTCATAGCAATGATGCCGAGCGTAAATGGAACAAAACGGTAATGAAAGGGTGCCAGTACATTTTTCTCCAAACCACGAGCCATTTCAGACAAGGAATGGTACCATTCTACGCCGATTAAGCGGGTACCTCCTGCGAACATTTGCTTAAAACCATGCCGCTTGATCATGTCACCAAGAGCTAGATCATCATCGGAACGCAGAGCCACACTTTGGTGACCACCTACTTTTTCGTACACCGCTTTTCGCACCAAATTGAAAGCCCCGATGCCTACCGATGACTTGGACCTGTGTCGATCAGCATTTTGAGGACGGAAGACTAACATGATGTTATAGAGAAAGAAATAGATAACAGCGCGGAGCCAAAAACCTTTTGCGATGAGACGAGGTGAGAGGGCAAGATGATCGATGTTTCGAGTCAAGACAAAGTGCATGGCGGTTTCAAGCGTTTGAGGGGAAAACGCGACGTCCGCATCAGTGAAAAGAATCCAGTCGCCATCGGCTTTTTTTGCTGCCGTGTGGAGAGCATAATTTTTTCCGAGCCAACCATCAGGTAGCTCCTTGATGTGAATCGCGTTGATCTTTGACTCTTTCTTCGCCCATTCGTCCAGAATCTCAGGAGTGGCATCATCGGAGCGGTCATTGACTGTGATGATCTCAAAATTGGGCCATGACTGTCTGATTAGGGAATCGAGTGTGTGAGGTAGGGAATCTGCCTCGTTTTTTGCTGCAATTAAGACCGATACTTTAGGATATACTAGTTTGGCGGAAGGGGACGATGCAAAGCGGTGATGATCAAGACTAGTTTCTGCAGACTCAAGGGAGTGGGATCGCAGTAGTCCAGGCAATGCTAGGGCAATCATCACACCCCATACTGCCAGTAAAAGAACGCTTGACGCCCAAGAAATGATCGCCAACTCAATCCCTCCCCAACAACAAACTTGAAGCATTCGTCAATCTATCGAAATGCTAGGATCAATCGCTCGTGCCGCATAAAAACCGCTAATAGCTGCAGACATCACTCCTGGACCAGGGAAAACAGAATCTCCAGCAATCAACCATCCGGGCAATCTGGTTTTTACACTAGTCGGATGAAAAATAGAATAATATAAGGTCAGCGGAGTCCCACCTACCGCTTGTTTTAAGAGGTATTTTTGATACGTGAAAGGAGTGCCTGTACGCATGACCATTGCATGCTTTTGAAAACCAGGAAGTATCCGTTCTACTCGCTCCAGGAGTGCGCTTGTCGCCCACTCTTTTTTTGTCCGATAATCCTCTGTATTTAAGTATAACCAATCAGAGGCGGGCGTGTGAATAGAGATGCTGATCACCTGTCGGTCTGTATTGCTCGGGTGAATGGTGACATAAACAGCACCATAAGGGTCATGGAGCATTTCTCCGATCTCTATGTCAGTAGCAATTTGATAAGCAAATGGATTGATCGTCGTATCCACAGAGAGGCCGAGTTGCTTCACCCACGAGGTTGGGACCCATGCATCGATGCGGACGGCCCCCCACTGATTCGCTTCCAATGCGCCTGCATTAATGGCTTGTGCAGTGCCCTTTATGGAAGTTCCTGACGCATTGATGACCACGTCAAATTCAAAGGATTCATGATGATTGGTGAAAAGCATCCATTTTTTGCTGCTTTGCTTATATAGTGCCTCTTCGATAGTAGTAGAGAAGTATAGTGTGGCGCCCAAATCAGACGTCCTTTGTTTCAATGCTTGACTGATGGTGGAAAATCCACCTGATACTGAATAGACCCCATCGCGATAAATATCGAGCGCGATGGCACTTGGCAACCATGCTGCTCCTGATATGTCCGTCTGCGCCGCATCCGTCAACTGGGCATTTAGGAATCGGCAAAAAGGTGCATAGTCCAGCAATCCATACTTATTGACTGCATCAGCTACCGTCCAGTGGACTTCTGGCAGTAGGTGAAAGAATGAGAGAGGGGATTGCCTCATCACTTTTAACAGTTGTCCCCACTCATTGGGCCTTGGAATAGGCATCGATATCAATGTCTTCGAAATCCGATACACGACATTCGCCACTTCATGAAGTCGCTCCCAAAAGAGGATGACTTCTTTTGCCCGCTCAGGAAAAGCGCGAGCGAGCTCTTCATACCAACGATCCAATTCGTGATAGATGTGAATCACGCGATCTTGTAATACCACGTCCATACTGTGATCAGTAGGAATCGCCTTGAGGAAAACTCCTGCTTGATTTAAAAGCGTTTGGAGCGGTCCCCCTGGTTCCATTCCAAAGCTGATCGTGGCGCCAGTTGGGTAGTCCACCCCTTTTCTAAGATAAAAACCTGCCGTACCCCCGGGATACTTTGCCCGTTCAAAAAGCGATACCTGATGTCCTTGTTTGGCAAGCGTTGCGGTAGCGATCAACCCTGCCATTCCGGCACCAATAACGCCAATTCGTTTGCGATTAACCAAATAAATATCATCCTCTCAAAGCTTTTGCCTATACATAGAATATATACTAATACGATGTGAACCTGGACCTTAATGAAAGCAAACGCCATCTGATGCATGAAGGAAATATAAATAGAGAAAATACATCCATCCTGTGTATCAGAAATGGAGAGAATGGCCATTGTTTCAGACGAAAAAACGTAGTGTGTTGCCCACCAATCGCATTGGTCAAACCGTACAACAATCAGCAAAAAAAGGCGCACTTGGCGTGCCACAACTGATTTTGATTGGAGTTGGCGGCATCATCGGCGCCGGCTTTTTTCTTGGTGCAGGGTTACCTATTCGTACAGCGGGGCCAGCAGTGCTGATTGCATTTTTGCTTGGCGCAATCGTGACGGCTCAAGTGGCAGGTGCGCTCACCTCTCTTGCTGTCTATCAGCCGGTGAAAGGGTCATTCATGGTCTATACGCAAGAATACATCGGTAACTTCGCAGGATTTTTAGAAGGATGGGGGTATTACATTTCCAGTATCTTGGTGATTGCAAGCGAAGCGGTGGCGATGTCCGTCTTCACCAAAATGTGGCTTCCCTCGATTCCCTCGTGGATGACTACCTCTATTTTCGCGCTGATCATTCTCCTCATTAACGCATTTGGCACCAAGAATTTCAGTTACATCGAATCCTTGATGAGTGTGATTAAAATTGCGGCACTGGTGGGATTTATCTTTTTGCTCGGGCTTGAATGGTTTGGCGCCATTGGCGATAAGAGCCTGGCATTTTCGCACGGTGCGTTTTCCAGTCCTTTTTTTTCTAAAGGAGTATCTGGCCTATTTCAATCCATGCTGATTGTCATTTTTGCCTATGCGGGAATCGGCGTATTTGGAACGGCAGCCTCCGAAATCCGAAACCCTGCACACCTTGAACTTGCGGCATGGTCGACGATTCTCATTCTGACCGTGTTATATATCGTGTCCATTATGCTGCTTATGTTTGTGGTTCCGCTTCGCTATATCAGCACGAATATGAGTCCGTTTGTGAATGCGCTCGAGCATACCGGGATCCCCGCCATCGCCACTATCTTTAACGGTATCATCTTGATTGCCTCATTCAGTGTGATGGCAGGATCGGTTTTTTCCGCCAACCAGATTCTATACGGTCTAGGTGTGATGCACGATTCTCCTAAATTCGTGACCCGTGCAGGCAAAAACAACGTACCTTACGGGGCGCTTTTAGTGACGGCTGTGGCCATCGCACTGACCATTGTGATTTCCTATCTTTTGCCTGCGAATGTGTATAACTTTTTGATTAGCGCCTCCAGTTTTCTCACCTTACTTACCTGGTTTTTAATCCTGTGGGCGTTTTTATCCTGGTATCGTAAAACCCGTCATGACCATGTCTTTATCTCTACACTGGCATTCGGGCAACCGGTGATCACGGTGATCATCATGCTTGTGCTCCTCTTTCTCGCTGGATATGCGTTGTTACAACGAGATCAGCGGTTTGGCTTTTATGCGTTTCTAGTCATCATGCTGCTCATATCGGTCACGTATCTATTCGTAAGGCGAAATCATCGGCATGCGGTGAAAGATTAATCAGATGCCGTATCTGAACCTCTCCCATGGATAAATTCAGGGGTTTTAAAAGCCTATACCTTTGCACTCTCGCAGGCTCTCACGGTGGCTTGCACCATCGCTACAACATCCTGCGCCTCATGTTCGGGCAGACTTTCTTTTTCGGACGACCCGCTCTGACTCCGATACCTTCCGAAGGAGGAAGGTACTGGCCCTCCACTCGTAGGTTGGTGGTACGCCTGTTGCCAAGCCGTCCGCAGGAGCAGTTCTGCACTCTGCCAATGCTCGTAGGCATTCGCTGCTTGCAGGCGTTCTTCTTTCACGTGCTTGGCCAGATAGGCACTGAACAAGTCCCGTTGCATCACCACGAACGTTGTTAATTCTGCCTGCGTATCGCCAACCATGGCGATAGTGGATGGCCCAATGTCCAACCTAATGGTCTCATTGCCAATGGGTTGCCCCGGTTTTTGATGGGGGACCCTTCGCAATGGATTGTCTGACAAGGGAGAGGCGTTACTTTTGCCTCGCCAAGAAGGGCGTTATAGAGTTGGCGTCCCGCTTCAAACCGTGCCTCCAAGATTCGTTCCTGGCGGCGAGTGACCGATAGCGGAACTTCGCAAACAAAAGAAGGCGTTTTGCTTTTAGACGTTTTTTTGGTTCTCGATGTACTGCTTGATGACCGCAAGCGGAGCACCCCCACCCGTAGAGACAAAGTATGAATTTGTCCAAAGTGTGGGCAAACGACTTTTTAGCCAAGGGAACTCTTGACGCAAGTGATGGGAACTGCGCCTCTTCATTCGCCTGGTAGGCGTGTATCACGGTGTGGGGAGTGATCTTCAGTGCCTGTGCCCAATCTCGAACGGGAAGAATTTTTCCCCATATTGCTCTCCCCTTAACGATCACACTACTGCGAAATTCCCCTGGTTTTTTGTGCTATTATTCTGATAAATGGTAGAGAAAGGGGAACAAACAGTGCGAGTAGTGTTTGAGCGCAATGTCGCTTGTCCCATGCGGGACGGAGTGACTCTTCGAGCTAACGTGTTTCGTCCGGAAGAAGGTGGACCTTATCCGGTGATCTTGACACGCCTGCCTTACGGCAAAGACACAGGATTTGCTTATGGATTGCTCGATCCCATCCGGTTGGCGGAAACAGGATACATCGTCGTCATACAGGATGTGCGTGGGTGTTTTGCCTCGGAAGGGGAATTCGCAGGGTTCGCGCAGGAATTCCAGGATGGTTATGACACAGTGGAGTGGGCTTCGAAACTGCCTGGAGCGGATGGACAAGTGGGAATGTTTGGTGCGTCCTATTTTGCCTACACGCAGTGGGCGGCAGCGGCAAGTGGTCATCCGGCGTTAAAAGTATTGACTCCTACGGTATCCTTTGACGATGCATGGGCAGGGTCGGCATTCCGCGATGGGGCTTTTGAGTGGGGATTATCCGCTTCCTGGTATACCACGGCGATGGCCATTGTGGAACTGATGCGAAAGAAGCAGGGAAGTCCTGACTTTCCAGAACTATTTGGCCGTTTGGTGTTTGACGCGAACCACCTCCCCGAATTCGGTTATCACGAATTACCGCTTGATCAGTTCAGTCCGCTGAAGCGAGCGGGTGTGCTGGAGGATTTCTTTACTCAATTGAGGCACTCCACTTACGATGAAAACTGGCGGGCGATTTCTATCCGTCCCCATTATGAAAAAATGCAGGTATCCGCCTATCTGGTAGGGGGATGGTACGATGTGTTTCTTGATAGCACGATCGGGAGCTTTCAATCGATTCGAAAAAATGGACAAGACGCGAGACTCCTTATTGGACCTTGGACGCATTCCAACTACTCCAATGCAGTGGGGGAACTGGATTTTGGAATGGCGGCGAACAGTTCGTTCTTAAATTTTCAGTATGACTCGACCACACTTCACCAATTGTGGTTTGATCAACAGTTGAAAAAATTGGAGAATCCGCTCGCCAAAGAGCCTCCGATCAAGTTATTTGTGATGGGGGAAAATGCTTGGCGTTATGCGGGGGAGTGGCCATTGCCGGAGACGGTGTGGACTCCCTACTATTTGCATAGTGATGGGCATGCCAATTCGATCAATGGAAACGGGTCGCTGAACACGACTACACCTGACGAAGAAGCGCCGGACCACTATGTGTATGATCCCGCCAATCCGGTGCCGACAACGGGTGGTAATTTGCTCATGACGCCAACCTTTCGACCAGGACCTGCCAATCAGGCGGTGGTGGAACAACGAGATGACGTATTGATCTTTACCTCTGAGGCACTCACGGAACCATTGACGGTGATTGGTCCGGTAAAGGCGAAGTTGTGGATAAAAACGTCAGCGAAGGACACCGATTTTGTCGTCCGGCTCACGGATGTGTATCCGGATGGAAGATCCATCAACCTCGCAGATGGAGTGCAACGCATGCGCTATCGCGATAGCATCGTAGTCACGGAACTTGTGGAACCGGGAGAAGTTTATGCCATTGAGGTGAATTTGTGGGCTACTGGCAATGTGTTTTTGCCAGGTCATAGGGTGAGGGTGCAGGTCACGAGCAGTAATTTCCCGCGCTGGAACCGCAATTTGAATACAGGGGAATCCAATGAGACAACATCCGCATTCATCGTGGCGGAACAAACTTTGCTTCATGATGCAGATCACCCGTCTCACATTGTATTGCCGGTAATACCTTAAAATACAGAACGATAGTTGAGCGAAGGAGAGCGAGAAGATGAGCGTAGTGAAGGTAACGCAAGACGGGGTATTTGGAGAAGGAGAAATGACGTTTGGCGGGAGCTTTGTGCCGGATGTCCTGCAAAACGCGCTGAACCGCGTGGCGGAAGCGTTTGAAAAATACAAGGATGACCCTGAATTTATCCGTGAGTATCACTATTACATGAAGGATTATGTGGGTCGCGAAAACCCGCTTTATTATGCGAAAAACCTCAGTGATAAGCTGGGCGGCGCAAAGATCTACCTGAAGCGTGAGGATCTCAATCACACCGGTGCCCACAAAATTAACAACACCATCGGACAAATCCTGCTTGCCAAGCGGATGGGAGCAAAGCGCATCATTGCAGAAACCGGGGCAGGGCAACATGGGGTCGCCACGGCAACGGTAGCGGCGCTGTTCAATATGCCCTGCACGATTTACATGGGGGAAGTGGATATGCAGCGTCAGGCGCTGAACGTGTTCCGGATGGAACTGCTCGGCTCCAAAGTGGTGGCGGCGAAGTCAGGAAACCGGACGCTAAAAGAAGCGGTGGACGAGGCGCTGATGGACTTTGCGACAAACCACGAGGATACATTTTACCTATTGGGGTCTGCCGTGGGGCCGCATCCTTATCCGCTCATGGTCAGGCATTTTCAATCGATCATCGGACGCGAGGCTAAAGCGCAAATCCTTGAGAAGGAAGGGCGTTTGCCAGATTATGTGGTGGCCTGTGTCGGTGGTGGGTCTAATGCGATTGGGCTTTTCTATCCCTTTGTGGATGACTTGTCGGTCAAGATCGTCGGCGTGGAGCCTGGGGGAAAAGGAATCAGTACAGGATTTCATGCGGCGCCGCTAACTGCGGGCAAGCCGGATGTCATTCACGGGTTCAAGTGCTACGTGATGGATGAGGCGGAAAAGTGCCATTCGATTGCAGCGGGACTCGATTATCCCGGCGTGGGTCCGGAGCATTCGTATTACAAATCCATTGGCCGCGCGGAGTATCTATCGGTGGAGGATCAAGAGGCGTTAGATGCATTTGTCACGCTGTCGAAAACGGAAGGCATCATTCCGGCACTTGAATCGAGCCACGCTATCGCCTATGCGATGAAGCTTGCTCCCACGCTGCCCAAGGATCAAATCATCATCGTCAACTTGAGTGGGCGTGGTGACAAAGATGTGGCACAAGTTTCTGAGATGTTGAACTGACGGAGGGATCAAAAGGTGGAGGAATTGGAGTTTGATTTTCAGCTTTCGGCAGTACATCAGGCACGCCGCAATACACTTGCAGACCTGCTCCGCAGAACGAGCGCAAGGCATCCCCAAAAATTAGCTGTGGTATACGGGGAGAAACGTTTGACTTATGCGGAACTGGACGATTTGGTAAACCAGTCTGCCTGGCTATTGGCCGAAGATGGTGTCAGCAGAGGCATGCGGGTAGCACTTTTATCGCGAAACAGTTTAGATTTTGTAGTGCTGAATTTTGCCTTAGCGCGAGTCGGCGCCATTATGGTACCGCTGAATTATATGCTCTCCGTTCCCGACCTTTCTTATATTTTGCAACATGCAAAAGTCAGTGTCCTTGTAGCGTCTGATGAATTTGCTGAAGTGTTGGCAAAAGCGGAGAAGGCGTCAAGCGTAGCAATTGCAAAACGTTACGTGATGGATACGGAAACGAGTCGTTGGGAGGACTGGACGGCGCTTGACGATGCTCGTGCCTCAAAAAAGCGACTTCCGTTTGAAGCATTGCTTCGAGACGATGATGTGGCTCATATTCTTTACACGTCAGGCACTGAATCTCGCCCTAAAGGCGTCATGCTCACGCATGGCAATTTGGTGGCAGAGTATGTGAGTACGATTATTGACGGAAAAATGGAATCCAGAGATGTGGCCATTCACGCCCTTCCGCTTTATCACAGTGCACAACTTCACTGCTTCCTCGGGCCTGGGGTGTATTTGGGAACCACGGGCATTGTGCTTGCAGGCGCCAGTCCGGATTTAATACTGGAAACAATTGAAAAAGAGAAAGTGACCCAACTATTTTGTCCTCCAACAGTATGGATTGCCCTTTTGCGTCATCCTGATTTTTCAAAACGCGATCTGTCGACACTTGAAAAATGCTACTACGGTGCCGCCATCATGCCAAAAGAAGTGCTGAAAGAATTGGCAGAGCGATTGCCGAATGCGCGATTTTGGAATTTCTATGGTCAAACAGAAGTGGCGCCGCTTGCGACCGTCTTGCAACCAGAAGATCAATTGCGAAAATTAGGCGCTGCAGGGAAGCCGGCATTGAACGTGGAAACCAAAATTATGGACGAGTTCGGAAATGAGCTTCCGCCAGGCAGTGTGGGAGAAATCGTGCACCGGACGGCACATGCCATGCTGGGGTATTTGTTTGATGAAGAAAAGACGAAACAAGCGTTTGAAAACGGCTGGTTTCATAGCGGTGATTTGGGCGTCATGGATGAGGAAGGCTATTTGACGGTGGTGGACCGGAAAAAAGACATGATCAAAACAGGCGGAGTCAATGTGTCCAGCCGCGAAGTAGAGGAGTTTTTGTACACGATTCCCGGCGTGTCAGAGGTGGCGGTCATTGCGGTACCCGATCCTTATTGGATTGAAGCGGTAGCGGCGATTATCGTGCCAAAGTCGGATGCGTCACTGACGGAGGACGGGGTTTTGAACATATGCAAGCAGGAACTGGCAAAATTTAAGGTGCCCAAATACATCACGTTTGCAGAAAGTTTGCCAAAAAATCCGAGCGGTAAAATTCTCAAAAGGGAGCTGCGCGAATCTTATCAGCACCTCGCGCAAGAATAACGGCTATTATGGTTTGCCGCTAAGAGGGTTCTGGGTTAACAAATGGATAAAAGAAGCAAGGAGCGGGTCTTCATTAGCACCATTCATCCAGGCGCACATGAAGGAACGCTTGACAGAACGGCTGGCGATGGGGAGGAATACAAGCTCGCCGTTCTTTGCTTCTTCCCTCACCACCCATGTAGAGATGATCGAAATACCATAGCCATTCACGACTAGTGATTTAAGAGTCTGTGGGTTGTTCGATTCAAGGACCACCCGAAAATCACGAAGACTTAACCCCTCATTTTCAATCGCTGCAGTCAGCACGGCCCTCGTTCCTGACCCGGATTCACGTATCATCAGGCGGTCATTTAAGAGTTCGTGAAATGAGACAGATTCGCGATGACTGAGTGAATGATGCGGCGGCACAATCACCCCTAATTCATCTTCTAAAAACGGCATCTGACTAATCCTCGTATCGAATAACGGTGCCTCCACCAAGCCCACCAAAAGTTGCCCCTCGGTGAGCAACCTGCTTATTTCTTCTGTGTTGCCCGTGTAGAGTTGAACCGTGATTGAGGGGTATTGGCTACGGAATGAAGAGAGCAGTGAGGGGACAATGTATTCTGCGATCGTCATGCTGGCCCCTATTTTCAGTGTGCCAACCAACCCGCTTTGTGTGGCTTTTACGTTTGCCATCGATTCCTCGAATAGCTGGAGCATTTGAAGCGCAGTCTGTTCCACGATTTTTCCCTGATGGGTGAGTTCCACTCCACGCTGTTTACGAACAAATAGTGGGGATCTGTATAAATCCTCGAGCTGTTTGACCTGCTGACTAACGGCAGACTGGGACAGCCGCAGATGCCTTGCGGCTTGAGTAAAATTCTTCTCTTTTGCCACTGCTAAAAAAGTTTGCCAGGGGCCCATTGCGTCCATTTTTCTATTCTCCCATAAGTAAAACTGATGGCTGCCATTACTGCATGAGAAGTTCATTGCGCCTGATTTTTACTATAGTAACACTAATCGATTCAATCAAGCGTAGATGGAGTGGAGGCAAACATGACTTCTCATATTGCAAAGCAGGTTGGCACTAACTGGTTTACAGTGGTGATGGGATTTGGGATTATGGCATCGTTGTTTTACGGATCCCCGGTGAATTTCACTTTTCATCAGACACTGGGAATTGTGTTTTTTGCGATGGATCTACTGATTTTGGCGGCGGCACTTTTCTTCTGGATCTGGCGCTGGATTCACCATACGAAAGATGCACTCGGAGATTTTCATGAGCCTGGCAAAGCACTCTTTTACGGGGCGTTAGCGATGGCCATCAACGTGGTAGTTAATGATTTTTTCACGATTGCCACTCACCTCTGGAACCAATCTTCCATGATTACCGTCAGTCAGGTGTTTTGGGTCGTAGGCGTTGCGGTCAGCCTTTTTTCAGTGTTGATTATTCCGTATCTGATGTTTACCCATCATGAAATCAATCCTGGTGATGCACTTGCCAGTTGGTTGATTCCTGTAGTACCTACAGTCGTAGCAGCGGCGGATGGCGCTAATTTGTTGCCATACTGGGGAAACACCAGTGTAAACTTGGGGATGACGTACTTTGACCTTTCGATGTTTGGGATGACGTTCTTTTTGTTCATCATGGTGAGTGCGCTCTTTTATTCAAGGCTCATGTACCATCGAATGATACCTGGAGAATTGGCACCAAGTGTTTGGATAGAAATCGGACCGATCGGAATGTCGATGGCAACGCTCGCCACAATGCCGATCGTGACTTCCAGTATGTTGCCTAGATTCACCAGTGGACTTCTTGGCATTGGGATGATTGGTGGTTCTGCGCTTTGGGGTGTGGGCATCTGGTGGTCGCTCATCGCCATATTCTATTCGCTATTACACATCAGCAAAAAGCAACAAGGGATCCCCTATTCGCTCGGGTGGTGGAGCTACGTCTTCCCGCTTGGCAGTTTTACTGGCGGCACCTATGCTATGTATCATTTGACCAATTCGTCTTTCTTCATGGTGGCAGGTGGCGTTCAACTGCTGGTGCTCACTGGATTCTTTGTCATGGTCAGTTATATGACATTTCGTGGGGTGGCAAAGGGCACACTAATTACCTGGAGACCAAAACCAAGAGGTCACTTTATTCCTCGCACGATCATACAAGAAGAATAGTTCACTGATCAAATTATAATCGGTTACAATGGGACTGATACTTATTGTCCATTAAAGGAGACCGATTATGTCTAACCAAGTCTTATTAATACAACGGCGCGGTCCCATATTAGAACTGATCTTGAATCGACCGGATCGACTGAACGCCTTAAATGAAGAATTGTTACTCGAGTTGCAATCGGCACTAGTTGCCGGCAAGAATGATGAAAGCGTGCACATCATTATCATTTCAGGTGCTGGGAGAACGTTTTGCGCAGGCAGGGACATTAAGGCCATGGAGGTGGCCGACCCTGTCGAAGTTCATCGAGAAATTGGCGTATTAAATGACTGCATACTTTTGATGAAATCCATTGAAAAACCGATATTGGCATCGGTGCACGGGTATGCGGCAGGCGCAGGATTTAGCCTGGCACTTGCGTGCGATCTCATCATCGCTTCAGAAGACAGCCAGTTCATGATGAGTTTTGCTAACGTAGGACTAGCTTCAGATGGCGGAGGGACTTTTTTCTTGCCACAACTGGTGGGACTTCATTTGGCAAAGGAATTATTTATGCTGGCAGAGGAGTTATCCGCTAAACAAGCGTATGACCTTGGCATCGTCAATCGCATGGCACCAGCCAATGAACTCGCCTATGAGGTGAATAAGATTGCGCAATACCTTGCCAAAGGCCCGGCCAAAGCGTTTGGCATGATGAAGCAACTTCTCGACCATTCACTCGATTCCACGCTATCGGAGGTGCTGGAAAAGGAGCGACTGACTCAAAGCATGCTGTCTACAACTGAGGATTATAAAGAAGGGGTCCACTCTTTTTTGGAAAAGCGGCCCCCCAGTTTTCAGCGTGAGCGGAACTGGATCAACTGATCGCGTTCATCGCCCAATCAATACGTGTTTTGAGTGCTTTTGCGGACGCTTGAAGAAGGGCAAATTCACTTTCAGACGGACCAAGGTCAATCACCCGTTCCACGCCGGAGCGCCCTACTACACAGGGCACTCCCAAGTATGTATCGGAGATTCCATGGTAATCTGTCAGTAACGTAGAAACGTTCAGCACGGCGTGTTCATCGCTTAAAATGGCCGCACAAATACGGTCAAGCGCCAGTGCGATCGCGTAGCTCGTGTACCCTTTGGCTTCGATGATCTGATACGCTGCTTGCTTCGTTTGCTCGTAAATCGATTGTTTCGCTTCGCTGCTAAATTCGATGGGAACTCCGGTGATGTTCGCCCTAGACCAAACCGGCAGTTCCGTATCGCCATGCTCGCCAACGATATGGGCGTGTACGCTGCGCGGATCAACGCCAAGCTCATTGCCTATTAGGTAACGGAATCTTGCACTGTCAAGGAGAGTTCCGGATCCGATGACGCGCGATGATTCCCATCCTGACGTCTTCCAGGCCAGGTAGGACAGCACATCCACGGGATTGGTGGCCATTAGGATGATGCCCCTTTGATTATGGGCAACAATTTCGCGGACAATCTGCTGAATGATCGATGCATTGCGCCCCAACAGATCCTGCCTGGTCTCCCCAGGTCGCTGCGCCGCTCCTGCGGTGACGATGATGATATCTGCGTCTGCACAATCACTGTATTCACCGGCCCAAACCTTGACCCCACCGACAAATGGTAGCCCGTGGCTCATGTCCAGCGCATCGCCGAGCGCTTTTTTCTTCGCGATATCAATTAGTACAATTTCTTCTGCCCGTTTCCTCAAAAATAGGGTATAGGCGGTGGTGGAACCGACTTCACCTGCACCGATCACCGCGATTCGTTTTGGCTTGGAGAGAGGACTAACATTCATTGTCATTCTCCTTTCTAGAGGACCGGATTCGATGATTCTTCAAGAACCCGCTCATACACCGAAATGGTTTCGAGCGCGATTCGACTCCAGTCATAACGATCAATTTCTGACTTTGCCACTTTCGCCATCCGATGGGCGAATTCCTCATCGCGCAGCAACCTGCTTATTTGAACCGCAAACGAGTGAGCATCGCCATGATAGGCGGTTAAGCCGTTTTCTTCATGGCGAACGATGTCAAAAAGTCCTCCCACGTCAGATACCACTACAGGAGCACCTGCAGCCATCGCTTCAAGCGCGACAATCCCAAATGGCTCGTATAGACTAGGGAAAACAGCCACTGCTGCGCTGCCTAATAGGAGATTCCGATCCTGATCGGAGACAAACCCGGTAAAAAGTGTCTTCTGACTGATCCCGAGCTGGGTCGCACGAGCCATGAGTTCTGCCTTCATCGGACCTTCTCCTGTGAAGATGAATTTCGCGTCAGGATTTGTGGTGAGAATCTCAGGGATCGCTTCGAGCAACACTTGTGCCCCTTTTTCACGGACCAAGCGCCCGAGAAACAGGACCATTTTCTCGTGAGGGAGTGCAAATTTTTCCCTGCCCATCGTTTCAAGGTGAAAAGCTAGTTGCTTCGGATCAACGCCATTTGGAATCATGTCGATTTTATCCGCTGGCAATTGAAAAATCTCCTCCACTTCCTGCTTCATGTACGTGCTGCAAACGATCACCCGCCTGGCCTCATACGTTAATTTCCATTCCACGTGGTGGATACGCTTCTGCAAATCGGTATGAATGCCACCGTTTCTCCCGTGCTCCGTGGCATGAATCGTCGCGACAAGCGGCAGTCTAGACTTATCTTTTAGGGTTTTTGCCGCATCGTACACCAGCCAGTCGTGCGCATGAAGCAGTGCAAAATCATAATCCTCTAGCAATTGTTCGGTGCAGTAGTTAATCATGGCGAGATTCAGTGCGAATACCCAATGGATAAATTCGCCGCCATCTGGTTTCGGCACAGTGACCCGATGAACCTGTACCCCTTCCATCACTTCGTTTGCCGGGCTTCCTTCTATGGCTGTCGTGACGACATGGACTTCCCAGCCTTCTTGCACCAAAAAACGCGACAGGTCATAGGCGTGCCTCGATAGGCCACCGACCGTCATAGGAGGGTACTCCCAGGATAAAAACAACACCCGTTTATTTGCGGATTCGGAGATTTTTTTACGTTTTTCATCAGAGCGGTAGTGCTCATAGTGGATATAAGGAAATGGGTGATCGTAGTATTCCATCGATTGCAGGATGTTTTCATCAAAAACATGGGTCACCACCATATCGACCAGCGACTGAAAACGATGAATGTGCGTCTTGGTCCGTTCGATGGCGTACTCCACCATCGTTTGGTTGTCCATGATAAATGCCCAGTCGCTGCTTTGGGCCAGCATGAGTTCCCGCGCGGCCTGTTGCAGTACCCGCTTTTCAAGATCTGTTGGTTCAGTAAAGGTGTTGGCAAGTGTCACCATTTGTGTTTCTGCCAAATGAAGCGCGGGATACACCCAGTCGTTTTCTTCGCGCAGCCAGACCTCTGCGTATCCTTGCCGTCCCCAGGTCGACATTGGCAAACGGGTAGTAGCCAAGCTGAATTTTTGATCCAAATAGGCAGATGGGGTGATGAGTTCGATGTCGCTTTGGTCAAAATGCAGTTTGCGAAACAACATTTCGAGAAATAACGGGCCTTCATACCACCAATGGCCAAAGAGTTCCGCATCAAACGGAGCTACCGTGACGGGGGAAATAGGCATGGATGTAGAGGCGCGAGACAACTGCTCCCATTTTTCATGAATAAAGTGTTCGGCGTGGCGCGCGGCTTTGTCCGCAGCCTGGTCAATGTCGTACCAGTCTTTCTTTGCGCCTTCACCAGTGATCCGATAGTATTTGATGCCGGTATTGACGCGTATTCCATCGGGGTGGATAAAAGGTTTGATGTACGCTAAATCCAGGTCATAACCAATGTCCCGATAGTACTCCCGATAATCGTAATCGCCAGGGTAACCTTCTTTGGAACTCCAAACCTGCTGGGAAGAGGAAGGGTCGCGGGCGAAGACCGCCATGCCGCTTGGCGTGGCGACTGGTGCCAGTGTGCCATAGGGAGGAGTCGGGTCGCCTGAGGTCAGTCCATGTGCATCGACGAAAAAGTAGCCAATACCACAGCTTGTCATCACCTCATCCCACTCAGGCGCATAACCGCATTCTGGCAACCAGATTCCCTTTGGTAAGTGGCCGAAGTACTGCGTGAAAGTCTCCATCCCTGTAAGCAACTGTGCACGGACGGCTTCTTTGGTTTGCACGAGTGGTAAAAAGGCGTGCGTGGCAGCAGACGTGATGAGTTCAAGCTGCCCGCTTGTTTCAAAAGATTGAAAGGCGTGGATCAAATCCATTTTTTCTGCAAGATAATAATCTCTGATTGCCTCGAAACGAGACAGGTATTCGCTAGCCAACCGATAAACTGGCGGCGTCTCTTTGGTGCGTGCCTGTTCTTTTTGGACAAGCTCGATCAATTGATCGAGGTGCGCCAAGTACCTTGACTGCAACTCTCGGTCGGAGAGCATGGTGAGCAAGGTGGGCGTCAACGAGAGGGTAAGCTTAAAATCCACCTTGTCGTTCCGCAACCGCTCCATCATTTGCAGCAGTGGGATGTAGGTGTCGGTGATGGCCTCATTCAGCCAGCGCTCCTCGAGGCGATGTTCGGATGCAGGATGAAAGACATACGGTAAATGCGCGTGAAGGACAATCGCTAGGTTACCCATGCTCATGCTTTTGCCCCCCTATCTATGATGCTGTATCCGTCAAATTCGCTGTGATAAGGGAGGAGTTGTAACGGGCTTGCAACAGCAAGTGGTTCATCTCCCGATTTCTGATAATCCTCAGATGAGGTCGGCCCCGTCACCGCATGGTTGGTATCGTTAGATGACAATGAGGCTTCAGTCAATGCGTGAAATTCCCATTCAAAGTTAGGGGTGCGCATCGTACCTGAAGGTAGCGGCGGGGTTTCCACCACATTTGAGCGAAGTAGGAGAAAAAACTGTCCAGTAAAAGTGGTCGTCGCAAGGTCGAGCACATAGTGGCGTTGGGGAGCGAGACTTCGAAAATACCAATGATCATGTGCAGTGACAATGCGATACTGCCTGACGGTGGGCGCGTTCATGCCATTATCGATGCGCTCCGTAACATCGCGAAGGATCAGATAGAGCGGAAGTTTTTCCCACTGACACTCGAAGTGGTCACCGAAAAGGTGCTTTGTGGTTTCGCTGATTTCCCAATAGGCAAACAAGGTATGAGGGTCTACGACCATCATATACATGCGGTTGCGATCGCTTATGCGAGTCCAATTTTTATTTTCACCCGAAATAATTTCCAAGCGGTGTCCCTCATTTCGTATCGGTTGCTAGATTCCTTGATTCTCGACTGTCGGGGCATAAAGTTTATCTAGGTACTCAAATACCATGCGCTGTGTATTGTATTTTGGGGCAAGCGACCATATGCTTTTTTTCATCCATTGGATCCATCCAGTGGGAAGGTCTAGGGCATCCCTCTCGTAAAAAAGCGGGGCGATCTCCCTTTCTATCAATTCATAGAGAGTGAGGCTATCCTTGCGATTCATTTCGTCAAATGGGAGGGAGGTGTCACTGTCAATGGCCCAGCCATTCTCGCCGTTATAGCCTTCTGCCCACCAACCGTCTAGCACGCTACAGTTGATGACTCCGTTTAAGGCTGCTTTTTGTCCGCTGGTGCCGCTCGCTTCCATGAATTTCACCGGCGTATTCAACCATACGTCGACACCTTGGACGAGGCGTTTGGCCATGGCCATATCGTAATTAGGCAAAAAATAAAGACGGTGGGCAAAGCGATCGAGTTTGGAGGCTTCGACGATCTCTTGGAGCAACATTTGTCCGGGCTTATCGGCAGGGTGCGCTTTTCCTGCAAACACAAATGCGACCGGTCTTTCTGCGTGGTTGGCGATTTGACTCAATCGTTCGATGTCCTGAAAGAGCAGATTGGCTCGCTTGTATGTGGCAAAGCGCCTGGCAAATCCGATTAACAGCACATTTTCATCGAGATCAACGCTGAAGTCTTCTAATAATCGCCGCTTAGCGGATAGGTGAGCCTCCCACAATTTTTCGTCAGGGATATCGTCAAAATGGTTCCATGTATGTGCCTTATCGATGTTTTTTATCCAGTCGGACCCCATATACTGAGGAAAAAGCAACTTCAACTCTGGGGAAATCCAGGTGGAGGCGTGTACTCCGTTTGTAATTCCGGTCAACGACAATTGGCCGTTAGCTTCTGGCAACCAGCGGTTCAGCAAGTCATAGGTGACTTTGGTATGTAGGTCGCTGACTCCATTGACCTTCCATGACGTAGAAACGGCAAGGCGAGTCATGTTGAATTGTCCATCCACCATGCCGAGTGACATCACCTGGTCGCGCTCGGCCCCCATTTGCCAGTAAAAATCCCCTAAATATTCATCAATCAAATGTATGTCAAAACGGTCATGACCAGCGGGTACCGGTGTATGTGTGGTAAAAATCGATGCAGGAATGATTTTTTCAAGTGCATGGGAAAACGGAATGCCTTCTGCTGAATATTCGCGAATTCTTTCAAAGGAAGAAAAAGCAGCGTGACCTTCATTCAGATGCCATACGTTGGGGACAATCCCTAACTTACGAATGGCGCGAACACCACCAATGCCGAGGATGATTTCCTGGGCGATCCGGGTTTCCTGATTGCCACCATAAAGGTGATCCGTAAGGGCTCGGTCTTCCGGCGTGTTTTCCTCAAGATCTGCATCCAACAAATAGATAGGAATATCGCCAATTTTGACGTGCCAAACCTTTAAAAGCACCGTGCGTCTAGCAATGGGGACGCCGACAATGATGGGGTAACCATTATGATCTAGGGCTGGTGCCAGCGGCGCTTCGTTTATATTTAGTTCGGGATATAATTCTACTTGCTCGCCCTGCTCCAATACATGCTGAACAAAGTACCCCTTTCGATACAAAATGCTGATACCGACGATAGGCAATCCCAGGTCATGGGCGGACTTGAGATAATCGCCAGCTAGGATGCCAAGGCCCCCTGAATAAATGGAGAGAGCCTCGTCAATGCCAAATTCAGCGGTAAAATAGGCCACGTTTATTTCCACAACATCATCTCCTCGTTGTCGTTATTGATAAAGCACCTGGCATGAGAGGGGAGCCACTTCTGACTGCTTCTCGATATAACCAATGGGTGTAACGCCTGCTCTGCGATCGTCCACTACTAAGACCCATAAGCCATCCGGCAATGAAAAATTCGCCACTGTGCGAAGGGGGTTGATAAGGATGACAATGTGCCTCCAGGCATCTCCGTTCGCATGGTTTTTGAGCATCCAGGCAAGGAGTGGCGGATAGGTCTGCAGGAATTCCAAATGCTGGTTAACGAGCTCTGCACTACTCATGCGAAACGCAGGGTGTGATTTGCGCAGTTCGATCAACCCCTTATAATAGGAAAAAACCGGGAAGTATTCGAACTTGCGGTGCCAATCAAGGGCATTGATGTGATCGCCAGCCAGATAGGTATTCTCTTTTCCGTGTTTGGTGCGCAAAAATTCTTCCCCACTTTGAAGAAATGGGATGCCTTGTGAGAAAAGGACCAACGCTTGGGCCATAAGATCCATGGCAATTTTCAGATGTTCCGTTTCCCAGGGTTCACTGATATGGATGCGGTCCCAGAGTGTCAAATTGTCATGGCAGGATACGTAATTCACCGTCTCACAAGGCGATGCTGCGAAATCCTCCAACACCCCCTGATAAGCGATACTGCCCACCACCCCTTTTTTGACTTCATGAAAGACTTCCATGCGACCGGTAACAAAGCCTTGTAGTTTGCGGTCAAAAACAGATCCCACAAGGGCATCACGCAGATGATCGTTGAAGACGGCGAGGCCAGTATTTTTCTGTTCGCCTTTATCCAGCAATTCATCGCCGAAAATACCGGAAGGGCCAGCAGACCAAGGCTCTCCGTAAAGCAGGATGTCTGGTCGAAGTTGCCGCAGCTTGGTGGCCACTTCCTTCATGGTTTTTTTTCCGATGAGTGCCATCAAATCAAAGCGAAAACCGTCGATGTGAAACTCTTGTTGCCAGTATAGTAGGGCATCCAGAATCAATCGCCTGACCATTGGCCTCTCCGTGGCTAGCTCGTTGCCTACTCCTGCACCGTTTGTAAAGTTCCCGTCATCGTCTGTGCGAAAAAAGTACTCGGGCACCAGTTTGTGCAACGAAGATGCGATGGGATGATAGGCGTGATTGAATACCACGTCCAAGATGACGCCAATTTTTTGTTGATGTAATGCATGGATCATTTGTTTCATTTCGACAATTCGATTGATGCCAGTGCGTGTGGAGGCGTATCTACCATCAGGCGTCATATAAAACCTAGGATCATATCCCCAGTTGTATTCATCTGGGTTTCTTTCTTCATATCTGCCAAATTCATTTACCGGCAGTAGTTGTATGTGTGTGATTCCCAATTCCAGCAAGTGATCGATTCCGCTGACTAGACCATCGGAAGTCCGCAGATTGCGATCGAGAAACTGCACGTATTGTCCGGGATGAATGGCACCTGAACTGCTGTCTACGGAAAAGTCGCGCAGGTGAGTTTCATAAATGATCGCATCGGTGGGGCGGTCGAGAGACACTAGAGGGTCATCCTTCCATTCCGGGGGATTGGTCCTGTCTAAATCAACGATCAACCCTCGTGATCGATCGGCGGACAGTGCTTTGGCATATGGATCTACTGCGAACGAGGATGCACGATGGCTTTCCAAGTGGTACAGGTAGTAAGAACCGTGCCAATCCCCTGGAAGGGAGGTGTACCATGTGCCTTGCGTTCCTTTTTGCATAGGAATTGCTTTGTATAAAGGGCCGGATTCATCGCGAAAGAGATGCAAATGGACGGTGGTGGCCGTGGGGGCCCAAAGGCGAAATTGGGTTGCGGAAAATTGGCATTGACAGCCCAGATTGGCATCGGGATAGACATAATTTGCGTCATCCAATACGCGGCGGGGAACGAGTACGACATCTTCGGCGATGGTACCAGTGACCACACAAGGGTGAGTGACGTCAATGGGCTCGGGTAGTATCAGTTGTACGAAGTGTGGGTGAGCGGGTGATGAAGGAACGAGCGATGCCTGCCATTTGACTGAAGTGGAGGTATCCTGTACGGATAAAAACATCTGTTGTCCTTGCGATAAAGAGTCAAAAAAACTTAACGTGATGATAGTGGGCGTATCCAGATATGCCTTTTTAGCACGGGGGAAAATCGCTTTTTTCGCAGCTTTATCGGAAAAAAATAGCGATGGTTGCCCTTCTGCCACCCAAACTTCCGTTTTGGCTTGAGCAATGGGGAGATACGTCTCCTCTTCTCGATCTTTTTGAATCCAGCGGTCTTCGCCGCGGCGTAGCAGAAATCCTACCTGATCAATTCCAGGCTTAATGGGGATCTCAAACACTGCCCCGAATTCATCCACTTGCTGATAGGAATAACCAGCCCCCGGCTGCGATTGGGGGCTTGAGGGCCATACCCACAAGTCCCAATCCAGGTAGAGGTGATCATGCCGGTGATAGTGAATAACAAGCAAACGCATAGATTCCCCTTATCTACCTCGCGGATACCAACAAGACGTCTTCAGATAACGGAAGGTGAATTTTCCCGCTGAGCAGGTCTAGTTGGGTTTGATAGTATTGTTGAAGCGTCCCGATGTCTGACCAATATCCAGATGCGTGATGCCCATAGACAGGCATTCCTAGTTGCACAAGTTTAGGGAACAATTCATGACCAAAGTCATATGGGCGATCTGATGGGATAAACGAAAACACTTCAGGCTCCATGATATAGATGCCAGTATTGGCATAATAGACATGGTTTGAATCCCAATTTGAGGGCTTTTCAATGAACTTGGTGACCCATCCTGAGTCCGAAGTCTCCACAATTCCAAAACCGGACGGGTTTTCCACTTGGGTTAGTATAATCGTGACGAGCGCACCATTTTGCTTATGCACTTTCATAGCTTCTTGCAGATCGATATCTGTGACGCCATCTCCGCTAACGACGACAAAAGGTTCATTAAGAAAGTCCTGAAGGTTTTTTACTCCTCCTGCTGTTCCCAATGCGTTTTTTTCGATGGCGTAAGTCATTCTGACGAGAAAGCGGCTACCATCTCCAAAGTACATCCGGATAGCATCAGGTAGATGACCTAGCGTTACGCCTACTTCTCGAATACCACTTCGATGCAGGAGATCCACCATGTATTCCATGACTGGTCGATCAAGTAATGGAACCATTGGTTTGGGGATGCGACGTGTAAGTGGGGATAAGCGTGTTCCTCTTCCCCCCGCCATAATTACAGCTTTCATTGTGTAAGCCGCCTTTCAATTATTTAGTTAATTAGCACTTCAAATAATTCTGCAGTGTCAACAAATGATGAGTGTAATGCAAAAAAGAGGAATTGCTAATTGACGGTTGATCTTGAGGCCGAATAAGAATATATGCGGTAATTGGTTAAATATGAAGAGGATTTTCTCAGTGCAGTGACTTTTTGGATAATTCAATAATCCTATTATAATCTTTTGGCAAGCCTATTGATGAGGGGGGAAAAGTAAACGTTTTGTGAAATTAGTGTTAAGCTAGTAGGATCTATTAGTTAAAACTTCTGTAAACCCTTACAAATCAGGATATATTCTTTAGGAATCTTTGAAAACGATTTCACGTATATTCATCATAAAATTATATTTTTTATATTTACTTTAATAAAAAATATAGTATATTTTGGATAGGATAAATTATTTATTTTAGTAATAATGGACCGATGTCGAAAAATACTAGGAAATTAAATGACTCGAGTCTTGTAATACAACAGGAGAAAACTTACAATGTCTTTATCGTAAGTTTACAATTGTGTATATCACATCAATTTTTTATGTCGATAGCTTTTTATTATGGAGTGGCGATAATGAAGAACAAACCATTGCGCTTTTGCTTTTGTGGAGAAGAGATTGCTTATCGAGTCGTGCTTCCTGCGATCCATCAGTACATGCAATTGTTGGATTTGAACAATGCAGGGTTAATTGAGGTGGCCATTGCAGAGGCTGTGACCAACGCCGTCAAAGCCAGTCATGATCAGATGGTGCTCATCAATATGTATGTTGACTTGTCAGGGAATTTGGTCGTTCGCATCAGGGACCGTGGCAAGGGATTTGATGTAGCAAAAGCAATGGATCGGTTGAACGAATGGGAAAATGAAATTCCTGATGAGTTCCTCTTCGCCGAATCAGGTAGGGGACTATGGGTGATCCATCAGGTGTTTGATCAGGTTCAATTCAATCAACCAGGGAATGAATTGCTACTGATAAAAAGCCTCTGACTCTGAAGAAGATTATACCTTGACTTTCGCACTTCGATTCTATACAATTAGCCCTCGGTGGCTTCTTGTGGAGCTGTGGTGTAGTGGCCTAACATGCCTGCCTGTCACGCAGGAGATCGCGGGTTCGAATCCCGTCAGCTCCGCCAAAAATATTACCAACAATTGCCCGGCTTGCTTGGATGCGGCCGGGTTTTTGGTTCATGTCATTTGCTATAATGAGATTAAGCGTGGAGGTGTGCAGATGGGCCATATTTTGGTGGTCGAAGATGAAGAACCTATTGCCGATATTCTGAAATTTCAGTTGGAGAAGTCAGGATATGAGGTCAGCATTGCGACAGATGGGGAAGTGGCCGTGACCATGATCTCAAGAACCGCTTATGATCTGGTGTTGCTGGACTTGATGTTGCCTAAAAAAGATGGATTTGAAGTATGTCGGGATGTCAGGCAATTCTCCATGATACCGATCATCATGCTCACTGCTCGCGATGCGGAAGTAGACAAAGTGCTTGGACTTGAACTAGGGGCCGATGATTACGTAACCAAGCCTTTTAGTACCAGAGAGCTTTTAGCGCGTGTGAAGGCCAATTTGAGGCGGCAAAGTGCAGTTCTCGAAGATGCAGACACTTCCAAAAAAGAGCTTCTGCACTTTGATGAGCTCGTGATCGATACCAAGTTGGTTCAGGTGTTGCGAGGCAATGAGGAAATCATGGTGACACATAGGGAGTTTGAACTATTGCTTTACCTTGCGAGGCATCCAGGGGTAGTTTTTTCCCGAGAGCAGTTGTTACAGGACGTGTGGGGATACGACTATCTGGGGGACGAACGCACGGTGGATGTCACCGTGCGGCGTTTGCGTGAAAAATTAGAACGAGACCCCAGCAACCCGGATTATATCCTGACAAGGAGAGGGGCCGGTTATTACTTTCGCCGGGGATAGGAGGATCCTTTGTTTCGCAGCGTACAATTCAAGCTGATGGTGGTGTACCTGCTACTGATCTTGTTTGCGATGGAACTGATTGGCGCTTATTTTATCCAATCGCTGAATCATTATTTTGTCGACAATTATACCAAAACCATCGCTCATGAGGCCGTATTTCTCGCTAATGTAATCAATGTTCCCTTATCGGGAGCCTCACAAACCAATAATCTGCAATCTATTTTGCAACCGTTTGCAGGGCTAGCTGGCGCAAAAGTATACGTGTTAAATCGAGATGGAACGGTGGTCGCAACCTCAGGCAATCCTTTTTTGGTGGGCCAAAAGCGGGTTGATCCAGAAGTGAATGGGGCACTTTTGGGATTGCAAACAGAAGAAATTGCCATTGATCCGGCAACGAAGCAGCGGGAACTTTATCTCGCTGTCCCTGTAAGGTCTCAGGGGATTGTGAAAGGTACGGTAGAAATCGTCGCACCGATGAATGGGGTCTATAAGTCTATTTCTCGTATTATTATCATTTTGGCAACTGGTACACTGCTAGCGCTGGGGTTGTCCGCCATCTTGACGGTCATCATCTCCCGAACCATCACCGGGCCCATCAAAGCAGTTACTAGAACTGCCCGTGCCATGGCAGGGGGAGACTTTGATCAAGAGGTCGATATATTTTCTAATGATGAAATTGGCGAACTAGCGGCCACTTTCAATATGTTGACTAGGCGATTAAAACAGGCCACGCGCAATACCGAAAGGGAAAAACGACGCCTGCAAGCGGTCCTGTCCACCATGGGGGACGGCGTGGTGGCGACGAATGCCAATCAGTCGGTGGTGCTGATCAACCCTTCTGCACTTCAATTGTTACAGTTACAGGGTATGCCGCTAGGGGCCTCCATTCGTGAATTATTACCAGGGGACTTCCCGGCAGGAGAAGCAAATTTGGTGGAACAAAACGGAAGAATGCTTGCGGTGTATGTCACTGCACTTGCCAACATTGACGAATTGCCAACGTCAGGGGTGAATTTGACCCACTTTCTCATTGAAGAGGTCGATCCGCAGGGCGGAATGGTCTATGTGCTTCGCGATGTGACGGAAGAAACCAGATTGGAAGAAGCAAGAAAGCGGTTTGTCGCAGATGTGTCGCATGAACTTCGCACTCCTATCACCGTGCTTCGCAGTTATCTGGAGGCATTACTCGATGGCGCGTATGAGGAAAAGAATCTGGCGCTTCAGTTTCTGCAGGTGATGGACAGAGAAAGTGAACGGATGGCTCGCTTGATTCAGGATTTATTGCAATTGTCACGACTGGATTCAGGGTATGAAGCATTAAATAAAGAGACCGTTTCGACAGCAGAGCTGGTCAATCGATTGGCGGAACGATTTGCGCTGCTTGCCTTTCATAGCAATGCCCAATTTTTAACAGAAGTGCTTGAGAATTCTTGGGTTGAGGTAGATAAAGATCGTTTCAATCAAGTATTGGACAATATTGTATCTAATTCGCTCAAATATACACCAAAACACGGGATTATTAAGGTCAGTGCCGACTATGACCGTTCCAGGGGAACAGCGATGATTGTGATGACGGATAACGGTTCTGGCATTCCAGAGCAGGATATGCCTCATATCTTCGACCGGTTTTACCGAGTGGACAAGGCCCGCTCTAGACAACTCGGAGGAACTGGCCTTGGCTTGTCCATTGCACGGGAAATTATCCGGGCACACAGAGGAGATATAGACATCTCCAGTATTGCGGGGAAAGGGACAACGGTTCGCATCACCCTTCCGGCGGAAGTGAGGGAAGACCAATGAAATTCCGCTGGCATGTGTGGTCAGAGCGTTTAAAATCCTGGTTTTTAATCATACTCGTGCTGTCCAGCCTGATTTTCTCAGCCTTGATATGGTTAGGGACGCCAAATGAACTGGTGGTCGACCATCCTAATTTTTATTCCAGCCCCATGTATGGAAGCGAACGTAGTGTCAATGAGTTTATTCGCCCATCGGCAGTATGGTTATGGACAGCGAATAATGAACTTTTCCGTTATAGTGGTACGAGTATAGAAGTACAAAAAATGCTTGATATATTGCGTAAATCATCGTTTTTAACGGGAAAATTACTAGCAAAAAATAGTACGCAGGCTGTGATTCCGCCCAAAACGCCGTATCTGCTTTTTGATTATCACGGCTTGCTTGCACATGCATCTCTCTGGCCGCTCGCCATCCCAGTATCGAATTTGATGATGTCCATTCCAGTCAGTCAAATGGTCGCATTTGTTCCGATCGAAAAATCCCATCAATACAAAATGATCGTTCCAGATGGCAATCAAGTGTATGTTGGCTATCTGAAAATGCACGAAGGGCTTTACCGCTGGTTGCAACCTACTGATAGCGCGATCCCATTCGCGCAAATTCCCAGAGGAGATCAGGTCTTCAATCTTCCTTATTCTTCATTACAAATGCCTGTTTATGAATGGATACTCTATCATCCGGTCGCCACTCATGTGATCGATTCTTTTTTTCTTGATCCATCACTCATCCAACCCATTGTGAAGACGAAATCCCAAACGATTTATTCGGATGGGACACAAAGTGTCACCATGAAAACCGGCTATTTTGGCAATCAACTGATCTTCTCCTGCCCTTCAGGGACGTTGAAAGGCTACCAGCAATCCGCCAATTTGGCCTTGCAGGTAGCGGTTCCTTTTATGGATAGCCACGGTGGTTTTGTGGGCGATCAGGTCTTGGCGGGAATCCAGAATACCACCTATTATACGGATTTGGAGTTTCAGGACGACATTAACGGGTGGCCGCTTTTTAGCCAGTTGGACCAAATTAGGGTGAGGGTTCAGAACGGGATGGTTAGTGGATTATGGCATTATTTATCCTATCCTGGGATGGAAACGAGCGAACCGCGCGAAAAGATACTGTCAGGCGTTCAACTCCTATCGAAATTATCCTCCAAAATGTTCACAGGGCTTAGTGGAATCGAACTGGGATACGGAACCAAGCAACTCAATAATCAATTGGTGGAACTCAAACCCGTCTATAAATTGACCTATCAACAAAAACCGTCACTTTTCCTTGATGCGCAAAGTGGCCATATTTTCACAGGAACGGGGATGTAAAGGATGGACTTTGGGAAAGTGAAGATTCTGCTCATCATTGTGTTTCTGGGATTGAATTTTTTTCTGATCTACCAATGGTCAGTGCTCGGAAAGTCAGTGTCGATCTATACAGAACCGTTTTCTGACCAAGTGGCGAACATTAAACGGACATTTGCTGAGCACGGGGTAACCATCAACGCGAGTTTGCCCTCAAGTCCTACCATGCTCGCCATGACGACGGTCACGATCCCTCCTGTTTGGATGGTAAATGCTGAAGAGATCAGTATTGCCGCTAATAAAAAAGCGGTCTCTAGTCAACCTTTTCACGTTCACACTCCACTTGGTAGTGCCACAAGGGTAGCGCCCGATCTTTTGCGCCTTGATTTTCAATCTGCGAATGCGCCGCTCGTCATTAAGCAGGATGGTCATTTGGATGTCTTTCACAAATGGTTAGCACGACACATTTATAATTTCCCTAGTTATCAACTATTTTATGAAGCGTTATCTCATCAAAATGGCGTTGTGGAATACTTGGAAACAGTTAATGAATTACCGGCATTCAGCGCACCGCTTGTCATTGATATTCATCAGGGAAAAGTGGTGAGGATAATGCAAACCTATCTTACAGTAAATAAATCAGTCCACAATCGGTCTGTCATGAGCGCAGCAAATGCACTATTGGCGCTAGCCTCTTATATGGACAAAGCGCATTTGGAGATTGATAATACAATACAGGCCATGCAACTAGGCTATTCATCAAGGATTTTAGGGAAGTCGTTCGGATATTTGAGTCCGGTTTGGCGGATTGTCAGTACGCGTGGTTATTTTTATGTCAATGCCATCAACGGGGAAGTGAGCATACAAAGCCAATGATGAAGTTTAGTGTTTTAGCCAGTGGAAGTACGGGTAATGCTGTATACATCGAAGCGGGATCTACCAGGATCCTCGTGGATGCGGGAATTGGCATTCGGCAATTGCAGGCGGCATTCAAGGAAATGGCAGTGAGTTTGGAAGAATTGCAAGCGATTCTGGTCACTCATGAGCACAGTGACCACATTAAGGGTTTGGCCTCTGCGGTGAGGAAATGGAACGTGCCTGTGTACACTTCGGCGGGGACATGGAGTAAGGTGCAATCGCTCTTTCGGGAAGATGAGATCATACAGGCGCGATCTATCAGGTCGGGATCAGTTTTTTCACTGGGAGAATTGGTCATTGAGCCATTTGCCATTTCGCATGATGCGGAGGAACCGTTGGGGTTTTGTTTTTATTATCAGGAAGACAAACTGGCGCTTGCCACGGATCTTGGCTATGTTAACGACCGCGTCAGAGAAGCAACGCGGGGTGCTCACACCATGATTGTGGAGAGCAATCACGATTTGGATATGCTTCGCACCGGACCATATCCGTGGTATCTGAAGCGAAGGATACTTGGTGATAAGGGCCATTTATCCAATGATAGCGCCAGCGAATTTTTGGGAGATGTGATCACAGAGGAAACCGAATCTATTTATCTCGCTCACTTGAGTCAGGAAAACAATAAGCCTGAATTGGCTGCGCAAACAGTGTCCGCGAGATTGCGCGACAGATGGAACGGAGTAGAAGAACAGGTGGCTATTCATTTGACAAGTCCCCGCCAACCGACAGGTCTCACTGCTGTTCGTCCGAGTCGGTTTCAGGTAAGTTCAAGGTGAGTTTGTTAGAAAATAGGCATAACAAGAACTAGATTCGGAGGTGTTCACCTTGGATTACTACGATGATGGCAATTATCGGAGTACCAGGTCAAAAGGAGGCAGGGCAAAGGCGATTGCCAAGTGGGCTGGCGTGGTGGTCGTTTCTGCCGTGGTGGGGTCAGCGTCGACGATGCTGGCAGTTCCTTATTTAATTCAAACCAACGTTATCGCATCTCCAGCACTGACGAGTGTTAACTTGCAAAACGCTTCCTATTCTGTCAAACCGGTCACGGTGCAAACGAGTGATGCCACGGTGCAAGCTGTGAAAAAAGTCATTGGTTCTGTTGTCGGCGTGGTCAATTATCAAGCGGTGCAGAACGCGTCGGGGATGCCTGGTAGTACGCTTCAGGAAACCGGAGTGGGTTCTGGAGTCATCTTTGATCCTAGAGGCTATATCGTGACTAACTATCACGTGGTTCAGGGTGCCTCGAAGGTAGAAGTCGTTTTGTATAATAAAAAACACGTCTATGCTTCTGTGGTGGGGTATGATCCCTATACAGACCTGGCCGTTTTGAAGATTCCTTCTACTGATATAACCCCAAGCAATGTGGCACAATTCGGCAACTCAGCCACCTTGCAGCTAGGCGAACCGGCTATTGCGATCGGCAATCCGGCAGGTCTTGATTTTGCAGACTCGGTGACCGCCGGTGTGATCAGCGCCACTTCCCGCACTATGCCGGTGATCGACGAAGCGTCCGGCAATGTAATTGGGGAAGAGACCGTGCTACAGACCGATGCGGCGATTAACCCCGGAAACAGTGGAGGACCGCTGGCCAATATTGAAGGGCAGGTCATCGGAATCAACAGTTCTAAAATTGTGGCGCAAGGGTTCTCTGGAATGGGCTTTGCCATCCCCATCAACGAGGTGAAAACCATCGTCAGTGAGATTATGACCACTGGCCATGCGCTGCATCCGGCAATTGGCATTGAGGCAGAATCTCTGTCTTCTGTGCCGGCTCAATATCAACCTAATATTCCTGTCAATTATGGGGTATGGGTATATCAGGTGACGAGTCAGGCAGCCAAACAGGCGGGAATCAAACACGGTGACGTGATCGTTGCCATCAATGGCAAGAAAGTAACCGGATTTTCCAGTTTGCGGACCATTTTGTGGAATGATTTCAAGCCTGGTCAAGTAGTTACGGTCACGGTATATCGGAGTCAGCAAAAATTGAATTTGCAATTAAAATTAGGAGATTTGCCACTGCCTTCAAGTGGCGCCAACAGTGCGAATAGCAGCAGTAACAGCAATTCAGGCGGCGGCACCATTATTATCCCTAATCCTTTTGGTGGGGGTAGCGGCAGTGGTAATGGCAGTGGCAGTGGGAGTAACGGAGGCAGCAATCCTTTTGCCCCATTTTTCCCTTGATGAAAGGTTGAGTTAAGGACATTGCAAATTGTCATCTTATCTGTAGGGAAGTTAAAAGAAAAGTTCTGGCGGGAAGCGGAAGCGGAGTACAGGAAGCGACTCCAGTCTTTCGCTTCCCTTACGATTGAAGAATTGACGGATGAACCGGGTGATCAGGCAGAACGAGTAAAGTCGCTCGAGGGAGCGCACATTCTCGAGCGAATTCGGGATAGAGACATGGTGATTGCACTCGACATGCATGGCAAAAAATTCACTTCGGAAGGCTTTGCTGAATGGCTTGACCGTCAATTCGCTGCGGGAGCAAGTCGATACATTCTCGTCATTGGTGGATCGCACGGCCTGGATGAAAAAGTGCTGCAGCGTGCAGAAATGACGCTGAGCTTTTCGGATTTTACCTTTCCCCATCAACTAATGCGCATCATTTTGCTGGAGCAGTTGTATCGCGCATTTCAAATCATGCGTAACTCACCCTATCATAAGTGAATCATTAAAAAAACATGGCAAGTGGTACAATTAAGGCATGATGGAAGGAGTGAGGTTGTTTGGCAGGTATCGAAGACAAAATCTTATCATTTCAAGATTACATGAAAAAAATCACGGATTTTAACAGCGCGATCGCACTTCTTGATTGGGATTCTCGCACGAAAATGCCGAAAAAAGGGGTGGCAGCCCGTTCCGAAGCACTAGGAACCCTGTCTTCCACGGTATTTCAAATGCAAGTTTCACCCGAAATGAGAGCGTTTTTAGAAGAGTTGGAAGCCGGAAAGGATCAATTGGATCTAAAGACTCGGCGCATGCTTGAAATCAGCCGCAAGTTTTACGATTTAAATCAAAAAATACCCGCGGCGCGTTTCCATGAATTTGTTGTGTTGCGTACTCAGGCAGAAGCGGTTTGGCAGGAAGCGAAGGAAAAAAGCGACTTTGCCATGTTTTCCCCCTATTTGGCCAAAATCGTCGACATGACCAAAGAGTTCATCGGTTACTGGGGACATAAGGATCACTTGTACGATACGTTGCTGGATATGTACGAAGAGGGGCTGACGGTGAGCGTCCTTGATCCTCTTTTTGCGAATGTGCGCAAACAGACAATAGCGATCCTTGATCAAATCAAGGATGCGCCAAAGCCTGACAAACACTTTCTCGAACGCAGGTTTGATCCTGAAAAGCAACGGCAATTCAGCGAATTCATTCTTCATCAGATGGGCTACGATTTTGATGCGGGACGGCTTGATGAGACGGTTCATCCCTTTGCCACCGGGATTGCACCAGGTGATGTTCGCGTCACCACCAAGTATTTGCCGAACTTCTTCAACTCGGCGCTTTTTGGCTCTATTCATGAAGGTGGGCACGCGCTTTATGAACAGAACATCAGCGACGACCTCGCCGGAACTCCGTTACATACGGGCGTCTCCATGGGCATTCATGAATCGCAATCTCGTTTCTGGGAAAATATCATTGGACGAAGCCACGAGTTCTGGCAGCGGTATTTTCCTGATCTACAAAAAATGTTTCCTGATGAACTTAGCGATGTGACGACGGATCAATTCTACAAGGCCGTTAATGCAGTGGAGCCATCTTTTATTCGCATTGAGGCGGACGAGGTAACCTATAACCTGCACATCATGTTGCGCTATGAACTGGAAAAAGCGCTGATAACAGGTGACTTGAAGGTGGCCGATCTGCCGGGAGCATGGAATGACAAAATGCAAGATTATCTGGGCATTACACCTCCTAATGACAGTGAGGGCGTCCTGCAGGATGTGCACTGGTCCGATGGCAGCTTTGGGTATTTTCCCTCCTATTCGTTGGGAAACATCTACGGTGCCCAGATGATTCGCGCGCTGGGAAAAGATATTCCCGACTATCGTGAGCAAGTGGCAAAAGGCGAATTTTCTAGCATTCGCCACTGGTTGAAGACGCACATTCATCAATACGGATCGCTCTACAAACCGGATGAAATATTGCGCAAAGCCACAGGCGAAGGCGTCGATACCAGCGCGATTTTCGATTATTTTAATAGGAAATTTGGCCGCATCTACGGCTTTTAAACATAAAAATAGGCGTATCCCATCCAATTAATTAGGCACCTTTTTCCTCCTTCGTGAGTAGAGTTTACGTAGCGAAGGAGGAATTTTTGTGTATCCGTCGAAGCCTCCCTACTCCAATGAATCGGATTCCATCAAAGTCGCGGGTACACAGGGCGCTGTACCGCTTACGTCTGCTACTCGCCAAACCACCAAAATCAGGTGGCTGCGATTGCTGTGGATGTTGCTCGGTCCTGGTTTGATTGCCATGATTGGCGATAATGACGCAGGTGGGGTGATCAGCTATGCCGCGACTGGTGTTACCTTTGGTTTTAGCGTATTTTTGCCTCTCGTATTGATGCTCTCACCGGTCACGTATGCCATTCAGGAGATGTCGATGAGGCTCGGGCTTGTGAGTCAAAAGCCATTTCCCGTATTGGTGTACTCGTACTTCGGCAAATTTTGGGGAACTTTCTCGCTGTTTACACTGCTAATTGAAAATATCCTGACGCTTGTTACTGAATTTATCGGTATGAGCATCGGGCTAACTGTGTTGGGACTGCCTTTTGCACTGGCCGATGTGTTCAGCCTGATCGCGACAGTGGCTTTTGCGCTTTTTGGAAAGTATTGGACCAAGGAACGTTTGGCATTGATCGTTGGCGCATTGAATCTGGTGTTTGTGGGCATTGCCTTGGTCACCTTGCATCATCAATTCGCTGCACCATCGCAAATGACGTGGCAATGGTTCTCGGGGAGCACTCATCAGACGATGTACTTTATTTTGGCGACAGTAGGGAATGCCGTGGCGCCATGGATGATTTTTTTCCAAGGGAGCGCCGTCATTGATAAAGGCATGACTCATCGGGACCTGCATTATGGTCGCATTGATACGGCACTTGGCAGCGCCGTGCAATCGGTCATCGCGTTTGCCATCTTGCTTTGTGGCGCTTCTCTTTATCGTTACGGGATGAGTCATGCAGCGGTGAGCGCGGTGCCACTTGCGATGTTTCACGGTTTTTTTGAAACATATGGCGTCTATGTGCGCGACCTGTTCGCACTTGGCTTGATCAATGCTGGATTTCTAGCCGCCATCACCATTTCACTTTCGACGTCCTGGACTTACGCCAGTGTGTTTGACTGGGCAAAAAGTCTGAATGATCGGCCATGGCAGGCACCGAAATTTTACGCCGTCTATGTGGGAGGACTGATCGTAGCTGCCATCATTGTACTGATCCCTCACTTGCCGTTAACCGCACTGGCTGTGGCAACTCAAGTGATCGCCGCTCTTTTAATGATCCCTATCCTCACCTTTCTTACGCTTCTTACCTCAGATACTCGATTGATGGGTATTTACCGCAACCGTCCCTTTGCTAAGTGGCGGGCATGGGGAATTACCACCATCATTGCCACCTTCGCCTTATCCCTATTTTGGGGTGGGTGGTGAAGAGGCAAGAGTAGCGGCAAATACACTAGCAATAACCGACTGACCTTCCGCGTTGGGATGAATCGGATAGCGAATGCCGCTACGGCCCGAGGGACCTGCCACACCGTTTGAATAGCCCTTAATGAGTTGTGGCTCATTTCCGGAAAACGCCTGGTGAACGGGTGCGATGGGGATGCCGAATTGACTCGCGGTAGGCTCAATGATCGCTTCATTGTAAAGATTAATCGCTTCCGCCGCGATGGGGGTATTGGGAAAAGGATTGTAGATCGTCCCAACGGCGATGCGGGAGCGACGGTTTTTTACTGCAACTGCAGTGGCTAACAGGGAAAAATAGGCGGCACGGCTGGTTGCCAATGCGCGTTTGACGGCATGGTTTGATGCATGTTGAATCAGTATCGGCAAATCGTGAATCAGGTCGTCCCCGCCAATGAGGATACAAACGGTTTGGGCCGCATGGAGGCCATCGCGCCAGTCGATTTGGTCTTCTAGCGCACCGGCCAAATCCCAACTGGTCATACCGTCTTGGGCAAAGTTCATGTAATTCGTGTATCGTCCGGTTGAGGTGGCCAAACTGCTGGCGAGTTTTGGAACAAATCCCTTAATAGGTGGTAGTCCAAAGGCGGCAGCGATTGAATCACCATAAACAGATAAGAGCATGGGAGCACCTCCTTTGTCCTTACTGTATGCAATGACTTCAATACCTGTATGGATAAGTGCCGTTTGAACGGGGATTTGCAGAAAGGAATGGGCAATCGTGGTGACGAGATTCTTTCCATGTCCGTATAGTATAAAGTCACTATTGCATGATTGCCGGACAAGGGGGATGAGCATGCGAAAAAATACATCGAGAAGAACGCCTGTGCAAAAGAAAGTCACGAAATCCCGCGTGCCAGCAGAGTCTACCGGTTCTACCTTGCGGGAAGAAACACCTACCGCAGAACCTGCTGGTTCCTTTGAGACACTCAAGGAGAATATCAAAAAAATTGATCGGGGTAATTTGTTTGATGCCCTGAAAAAGGTCAAGAACATGAAGCCAGAGGAGTGGAAAGATCCGCAAACGGTGAGGCAGTTGACCGAGAATATTGCGCAAGAAATAGGGGTTAAGGTAGATCCGAAACGGATTGATGCGTTCATGAATGCGTATACGGACATCACGAAAAATGCAGGCGATAAAGGTCCTAATGTATCGGTAGAGGAAATCGCGAAGAAATATGCGGCAGATAAGGTCGACGACAAAACGTTGAAGGAAATCAAGAAGTTTGTTAAATAAAAAAAGCGTCATACCTTTCTGATTGATGGAAAGGTATGACGCTTTTTTTACATCGGCATGGAGCTTGGGGGATATCCGTAGGGACCTTGTTGGCCTCCACCTTGGTTCCGAGGTCTTCCCTGCTGCGCGGGGCCATGATTCGGTAAGGGACCAGCTTGGGGGCTTTGCGGCGCAGGGGCAGGCAACTGATTGGTCGCCGGTGACGTGTGTTGAACGGTGTTGGTGGTATCTGAGGCATTGTCAGCACTTCCGCCGTCACCATTCGTCAATCGCTTAAAAAATGAATTACCAAGCGGAGAATTCATCAGTGCCATCAGCATCGTCGTCAGGTCTGCAGAACTCAAGTTTTTGCCTTTTGTCTCCGATAATTTTTTAAGAACACCAGACTCCTGAAGAGAATTGGTGGTGACATACAGCGTATCAAGCAGACCATCAGCCTGTTGGACATATTGGATGCATTTTTTACAAAAATTCCTCAGTGTCGAAATGGTGGTCAAGGACTCCTCCATATTTTTAGGAGACAATATTTTACTCCAATTAGGTGAATCAGTTTTTGATGGCTTTGGTGCGGTGGAATCGGAATTACTGCTTTTGGCCTTTTTTTGCGTCCGCTTTTTTGAGCGTATGGGATGGCTTTTGCTGCGTGTGGCGGATGTTTGCTGGGTTCGAATGAGTTGTGGGTTATCCATGCGCGCAAGATAGAAATGGTCCAATCTATTTCACCCCCCTGGGAGAAGACGAATCCACTGTTAACATATGAATGCCAGCACTATTTTGACCGAAGTAACGAAAATAATAGTCGATCGTCTAATGATCAAGGAGTTGATCGTGGATGAACAAAATAACTTATCACATTCTGCCGATACTGGCTGGGCTGGTATTCGCCTCGTCAACTGTCTTCATGGTGCCATCTGTTCTCGCGGCAACGAGGATATCGTCGATGCATCATCGACTGATTGTAACGCTGAAGCAAGCGCCATCAAGCGCCACCTCGAAGGGAGTATCACCAGCGGTTCCCCCCATCTATGGAACGACCACGTTAAGGCTGCCGCTTTATCCAGGTATGTCTCCCACTTCGCAAAATTTCCCATTAGCATTTGAAGAAACGCCGATCTCCTGGTATGTTCGCACGGCCAAGGCCGAGAAGTTCGTAGCACCAGTTGCGATGGGATCGCTTGAAGCATGGTACAAGCATCAAATGAAAGTGATGGGGTACCACCAGACTGGTTCGTCATCGTCAGGCAATACTCGAACGGGCGAAAAAGCTCAGGGATTTGCTTATCAACCGGCCCATCCAGCTCGCGGTCATCAAATTGAGGTGGATATCAGCTTTGAGCGTTTAGGCAGTCAAAAGACGTTGATGGAGTACTTTGCGACTGACCTTGTGATACCAAAACGTCCTGCAACCAGTGATTTGCCTCAATATGTGACAAGCATCAATGGACGCATGACCGTGTATGGTACCAAAGTGCAAGTGTTCCAGTTCCATATCACCAATCCGAAGAAGATCAAGCGGTTGGTCACGTCCATCAATTCGCTCACTCGTTTGATTCAAGGTATGAATCCGGGCGGCCCGGCGATTTGGGGTACCGCCACCCTTACCTTTTATCCACTAAAGGGAAAGGCTATCACCGTGAACGTGGATACGGATAGCGTATCCGTAAATGGGGTCGGACTGATGGACGCGCAAGGAAATGTATGGAAAACAATTGAGCAAATCATGGAGGTAAAGGACCCGAATTAATGATGATATTGAGCAAATTTACAAAAGTTTAAAAACGATTTACCAAATGATTACGGAAGCATTGCGTGGGATTTACAAATTCATCGTAAAACTAGAGATGTAAATGATGTGGTCTTGAGAGGAGAAAGGAGTGTATTCATTTCGAAGTCTTGAACACCGTTGTGCTTACTACCTCAAAAGAATCCAATAAGATCCGGAAGTATCGGATTAGTCAATGGGCATTTCTTGCACCTGCCATGTTTTTTATCACTGTGTTTATTTTTGTTCCGACGATTTACGTCATTTACTTGAGCTTGTTGAATTGGAACCTGCTCGATTCACAGCCTCGGTTCGTCGGGTTATCGAATTATCTGTATTTATTTCAAGACAGCAATTTTCAGACGGCGCTTGTGAATTCATTGTTGGTCAGTGCCGCGATGATACTAGTGGCATTACCCATTGGGTTAGGACTGGCCGTACTCACAGATTTGGGGTTGCGGGGGTCGAAGGTATATCGCACCATCCTGTTTGCGCCGTACGTGATTCCACTCGTGGCGTCCGGTCTCATCTGGTCGCTCCTGTTTAATGGAACAGGCGGACTGGTGAATCAATTGCTCGGGGTGTTTCGAATCAGCGGTATTGACTGGCTTGGTTCAGAACCTTTCGCGATGATCGCAGTGATCGTGGTGACCATCTGGCAGTTCACAGGCTACTATATGCTGATTTTCCTTGGCGGTCTGCAAGGGGTTCCCCTGGCACTGAAGGAGGCAGCCCGGGTAGACGGGGCAAGCGCTTGGAGAGTGTTCAGGTATGTGACGATTCCATCACTGACACCCAGCATATTTTTTGCGGTGATTGTCAGTATCATTCAGTCTCTGCAAACGTTCGATCAAGTGTATGTGATGACAAGTGGCGGTCCCGCTGGCTCCTCTACAACGCTGGTGTATTACATATTCGAACAGGGATTCGGCATGTTTAACATTGGTCCAGCTACTGCGGCCTCCGTAGTGCTGCTTTTGATCTTGGCGATATTGACGTTTATTCAATTGCGCATTAGTCATCGATGGGTGGTGGAAGAATGACCAAAATTCATCCGCTATCCAAAATCACAGCGCACGTGTTGCTGATTTTGGCAGCATTGGTGGTACTGTTGCCCATTTACTGGATGGTCATTAGTGCTGTCGAGCCAAATGCCGATATTCTTTCGACGGTCGTTCATTGGTTACCTACGCATTTCGAACCAGGTAATTTTCAAAAAGCGTTACGATCGCAACCATTTGGACGCTACTTTTTGAACAGTTTTGTGATGAGCGCTGGAATCGTGGTTTGTCAACTTATCACCTCCAGTCTCGCAGCTTATGCGCTTGTGTTTATCCCTATGCAAAGAAAGCGCAGTTGGTTGTTTCTGATTTTGATGGCGATGATGATTCCCATGCAGGCGACCTTTATTCCTGTATACCTGATTTTGAGCAAAGTTCATTTAATCAATACGTATTTCGGGCTGGTACTTCCCTTTGCGGGTAGTGCGTTTGGGATTTTTCTATTGCGACAAGGGTTTGTATCCATTCCCCGTGACCTCGTGCATGCTGCACGCATCGATGGCGCTTCAGAGTGGCGAATACTTACATCCATTGTCTTACCTAATTCCAAACCGATGTTGCTGACACTTGTCTTGTTGAACTTTGTTTTTCACTATAATGATCTGTTTTGGCCGTTGATTTCTACCAACACCACCAATATGCGTGTCATTCCTGTGGCATTGTCGTACTTCTTGAGTCAAGAAGCCGGCCAAACGCTGCAATGGAATTTGATGATGGCGGCAGACCTTGTCTCCATATTGCCGGTACTGCTCCTATTTTTGATCGGTCAACGTTATCTGGTAAAGGGCATCATGGGGAGTGCCATAAAAGGGTAATTGAAGGATAGAAAACCACTATATTCAGGAGGGAATACATTGAAATCTAAATATTTGGCGACAGGCGCCGCAATCGTAACCGCTGTGGGAATTTTCACGGCAGCAGGTCATACCAGTACATTTGCAAGCACAGGAAATGTGGTCAATGTGACGTTCTGGTACGGAATTGGTGGTCAACTCAGCAGTGACGTGCAGACCATGGTTCATCAATTCAATGCCACGCATCCGAATATTCATGTCACTGCCACCTATGAGGGGAGCTATTCTGGCGGCGGTCCTGAGCAACAAAAACTGCTGGCTGCGCTTGCTGCAGGGAATCCTCCTGATATCGCGCAAGTCGAGGTCAATTCCATGGGCGTATTTGCGTTATCAGGCAAACTGATGGATTTAACAAGCTTTATGAATCACAGCGCAATCGATAAGCCCAGTAATTTTCTCAACGGAATGTTAGTCAGCACGGAGTGGAACGGCAAGTATTACGGCGTACCGCTGAATCGAAGCGTACCGGTATTGTTCTATAATAAAACAATGTTTGCAAAGGCAGGCATCCAAAATCCCCCGAAAACCTGGACTCAATTGGTGGCGGATGCCAAGAAACTGACCAAAGGATCGGGTTCATCCAAGGTGTATGGATATGGACCCTTAGTGGACTGGTGGCCATGGGAATCGATGGTCTGGTCTTCAGGAAGCCATATATTATCTGCTAATGGAACGAGTGCCGCTTTTAACACCCCTTCACTGAATCATATTCTCAGCATGCAACAATCACTAGTGAAAAACGGCGATGCACTGGTCGAAACTGGGCCGAATTATTGGAACTTGATGACGGAAGACTTTATTAAAGGCAAGATCGCGATGGATACGGACTCTATTGGCGATGCAGCACAAGTGAAGCAGGGAGTGGGGTCGAAATTCAAGTGGGGGACCGCGTTTATGCCGAGTGATAAAACGCTTAACGTTCCTCCGGGCGGTGGAGACATGGCCATTATGAACGGCATTCCAGCCGATCAGTTAAAGGCATCGGAAGCATTCATTGAGTGGTGGACGTCTCCCAAACAAACGCTGGAATGGTCCAAAATGACAGGCTATTTGCCGGTGCAAAAAGCAGCGGTGGCTGAAAAGTCCTATCAAGCCTACTTAAAGCAAAATCCGCAATTTAAGACAGCGATCGATGAACTCAAATACCAGAAGGCGGCTCATCCTTCTGCCCATCTGCTCGATGTGCTCCAATACGCGATGCAGGGACTACAAGGCATTTTTGACGAGGGATTGCCGGTACAATCGCAAATGCAACAAGCCGTCAATCAAGCCAATTCACTGCTAAAAGGTTGATGGAACGAACAGAGTAACCAGAAGGATCATGCAAAACACCTAACTGCTAAATGTATGGGCGGTTAGGTGTTTTGTAACTAATCCACATCGTGTGATATGGGATGAAAGGCGAAAGCGAGGGCGATGAAATGGGTCGACCAATGATTTTAGGACACCGCGGTTGGAGTCATCACTATCCGGAAAACACCTTGATTGCGTTTGAAAAGGCTTTAAAGAAAGTGGATGGGATTGAATTTGATGTTCAGTTAAGTGCAGATCAAACAGTGGTCGTCATGCATGATGCAACGATAGAGCGAACAACGCTGCAACAGGGATTGATATCGGAACTGACTTATGAGGAATTATCTACCTATAATACAGCAGCAACTTGGGGGAATATGCCGTTTCAAAGGATCCCCACGTTACAGGAGGTACTCGATGAAGCCTATCAATGGAACCCGAATGGACTCATCAATGTCGAGGTAAAGTCGTATTCAAAAGAATGGCAGGATTTAGTCTATCAAGTTCTCGAGATCACCAACCAACATCCGTTGAATCAATCCATCATTTATTCATCATTTCATCATGATGCGGTTGCCTTGATGAAGGAAATGGCTCCTGATATAAAGGTGGGATTATTATTTGAAGGATCATTGGAACGTGCGGATTACCAGCGAATAGTCGACATGAATGCCTATTCTGTCCATATTAATCATGAATTTTTGACCTCTGAATTAGTAGAAGCGTGTCATGGCCATGGACTGAAAGTAGCCGTGTGGACGGTTGATTCCATTGCGGATTTAAGACGTTGCATTGACGAAAATGTAGATATGATTATCTCCAATCATTTGGATCATGCACTTCAAGTCTTAGGTCAATAAGTAAACTACAAAATTAGGAAAACCACTTTCTATGAGTGGCTCCAATGGAATGTATTTTCCCAAGGTAAAGCTTCGTGCACCGGAATAGTGATTTTTATCCGCACATTCATGTAATAATACATTACATGAATGTGCTTTCTTTTGATATTATACTAAATTAAATTGATATTATGTAAGCTATTATAACATATAAGGGTTGACAAAATTGATTTATGGTCTTAATATGTAAAATACGTAATTAAAGCTAACATAAAAGTAACAACATTTCATAAAGGAGGCAATTCCGATGCCCACCATTAATTCTGGCGATACTGCCTGGATTTTAGCATCATCAGCATTAGTACTGTTTATGACACCTGGTCTTGCCTTCTTCTATGGCGGCCTTGTGCGCAATAAAAATGTCATCACCACGCTTTATCAGGTGTTTGCTGTTGTTCTGATCGTGTCCGTTCAGTGGGTGCTGTTTGGATACAGTCTTGCGTTTGGGCCAGATGTTGGTCATGTGATTGGAAATCTGAGTTGGGTATTATTTCACCATGTGGGGGCAACGCCAAATGCGAATTACGCTCCTACTATACCGGCAGAGCTATATGGTATTTTTCAAATGATGTTCGCCATTATTACCCCGGCGCTAATCGTCGGTGGGCTTGCCGAAAGAGTCAAGTTTTCGTCATTTCTCGTTTTTATTACTTTGTGGGCCACGGTGATCTACGATCCGCTCGCCCACTGGGTGTGGGGAATCGGCGGCTGGCTTCATAACCTCGGCATTCTGGATTTCGCTGGGGGGACAGTGGTTCACATCAGTTCCGGGGTGTCTGGTCTAGTGGCAGCCATCTATCTGGGTAGACGCGCTGAACATGGTTCGCCGCAACTCAAAGCGCATAATGTGCCATTGGTGCTGTTGGGGACGTCTATTCTGTGGTTCGGCTGGTTTGGTTTCAACGCAGGCAGTGCAGTGGCGGCCAATGGTTTGTCTGTGAGTGCGTTTTTGGTCACCAATACAGCGACAGCGGCTGCTGCGCTTGCGTGGTTATTGGTGGAACGCTGGAGAACGGGGCACGCCACGCTGGTAGGTGCGAGTGCCGGTGCCGTGGCGGGACTAGTGGCGATTACTCCTGCCTGCGGGTTTGTGGATGTAGGCGGCTCGCTTATTATAGGCATCGTGGCAGGAATCCTGACTTACTTTTCCTCCACTCTCATGAAAGGGTATTTTGGTTATGATGATGCACTGGATGCGTTTGGCGGTCATGGGATTGGCGGAACATGGGGAGCCATTGCAACGGGACTGTTTGCTACTACTGCTGTCAATTCCCAAGGAGCGAATGGGCTTTTCTACGGGAATCCTCATCAAGTCTTGGTGCAATTGATCGGTGTTGCGGCAACGTGGTTATTTGCCGGAGCAGGAACATGGATACTCCTTAAAGTGGTCGATTTGGTGATGGGGATCCGTGTGAGTCCGGAAGAAGAAAAAATCGGTTTGGATATCGCGCTGCATAATGAAAATGCCTATCCCGAAACATTGACATGGGATGCGGGGATAAGTGTACTGGAGAGTATTAAGAAAAGTGGCGCCAGCATCAGTAAATCCCCGATGCCCAGTCTACCAGAAGACCATTGAATCTATTCTAAGAACAAAGGGAAGAGTCGGCTGATGTCGACTCTTTACCTGCAGCTACCCCTATTTGTATCACGATGGTTCCGCCATGATCGTAGTGGCGAAGATGTGGAGCGTGATGGCCATATCCAACATAAAGCCTAGTGTGGCAGAAGCCATGGAACAAATGAAAAACAGTCAAACCAACATCTGGGAAATGGTCAGAAAGGAATGGCCATCTTCATTACGTTCATTGAAGATCCTATTAGGAATACTTGGGAATCATCATCGGAATATCCATGAAAGGGCCTTTTCGTTAGCCATAGAACAGGTGGGGACCGCGCCAGGTGTTCAATCTGTGCGCTATGTGCCGCTGTTATTAGGGAGTGGCGCGCGAGGTGAACAAATGCTTTTTAGCGATCAGGATCATGCATTGATTTATGAGTTGGAAGAGGATATGCCCCTTCGTTTATGGGATTGGGACGCATATTTTTCGCAAATTGGGCACGTGTATGCGGCATTACTTCACGAACTTGGCTATCCGCTATGTGCGGGAAATGTCATGATGAGTAATCCGCGCTGGCGAGGCGAAATGGGGAAGTGGAAGTCAAATATTCAGGAATACATAGACTATCCTGATTGGGAGAACATTCGTTTTTTATTAATTGCATCAGAAGCGAGACCCATTGTCGGTGACCTGAATCTTTTTTCCCCTATCCGTGAATCGATCATGAACCACATTGCCGATTCGCGTTATATCTGCTGGAAAATTGCGGATCAGGGTATCGCTGAACGCATTCCTGGAATGAAATCACCCCATCGACGCAAACCTTTTAGGGATGTGGAACTTGCGGTGAAAGAGCGGCTGTATACCCCTCTTGTCAATGCGATCAGGCTTTGGGCATTGCATGAGCATATCGATGCGGTTTCTACTTTTGATCGGATAGAGTCATTACAAAAAAAAGGCGTTTGGTCGGAGGTGTTTGCGCAGGACGTTGCCTCTTCTTTAAAGGTGGCACTTACCATGCGTCTTCGCGAACAATGGCTAAAGAATAGCGCTAAATGTGCTGTAGTGGAAGTGGACCCTCCAACACTGTCGCGAGAGGATTGGGAGGCATTCAATACATCGTTAATTACGTTGCGTAAATTGGTGCAACTATCGACAAAGTACTTTCCAAGGCCAAGAAGGTGACGCGGTGTGAATTTTAATCGCATACGCATGTGGCGCCAATTGCTTGGCAGGGGCGTGGATAATAACATGGGGACCGCCAGTGCAGGCACCTCATTTCAATCACAAGCAGAATGGAGAGCATACCTTAACGAACTTCATCAAGACGTACGCTATGAGGATCCGTTGGAAGCGTTGCCATATGTGGTATTGGATACGGAAACTACTGGTTTCTCTCCTGCTACAGATGAATTGCTGTCGATAGCGGCCATCAAACTGGATCAAGGGGATCCCTTGTCTCGCGCGATGTTCCATTCTTATGTGGCTCTTCAAAAGGGAACCACTATACCTGCATCTGTTCAGGAATTGACAGGAATTACCTCAACTCTCCTTGAGGGGGCACCAGCTATTGATGATGTGTTACTGCCATTCTTACGGTACATCGAGGACCGCATCATCGTTGCCCATCACGCGGGATTTGACGTTCGCTTTTTGAATGTCGCGCTTCGCAAAAAATACGGTATCGAAATCGATAGTGTGGTGTTGGATACAGGGAAAATTGCCATGTTGCTGCATCCGTTCAATAAGTATCCGACGCTTGACGGGCTTCTTGCATTATATGAAATCCCGATTCACGAAAGACACGATGCCAAAGGAGACGCGTTAATGACTTTGGAACTATTTTGTCGGGAATTACAACAGCTAAAAACAGCGGGGATTAGTACGCTAGGCGAGTTGTGGGAACGGTTGCTGTGGTTGGAGCGAAAACATGATTCTCATCTATAAATTGATTGTGGGTGACTTTACGATTAGACGTAATCTTATGAGGACATTCGAAATGTTCGCAGATCACCCGTCAATTTTAAAAAAAATAGCGTGCCTAAGCACGCCTTTTAAAAAGGTTATTTATTCAATTCGCCCAAAGAAGTCCTTCATCCGGTCCATAGCTTTTTGCAATTGGTCCATAGAGGTCGCATAAGAAATGCGAAAGTTGTCCGGTGCGCCAAACCCCGTCCCTGGAACCGTCGAAACGTGCATTTCCGTAAGTAGTTCTTCGCAAAGCAGATCAACCGTTGTCAGTATGGCTGTTTCTCCATTATTTTTCCGCAACGTTTTCCCTAACACGGCTTTAACGTTGGGGAACAGATAAAATGCCCCTTCCGGTTTCGTGCAGGTCACTCCGTTTAGTTCCAGTAGTTCATTTAGCACGTAGTCACGGCGAGCCTGGAATTCTTCCCGGTGTTTGGGATCAAACGTGCCTAGCGCGCCTAGCGCTGCTTTTTGCGAGATCGAAGCGGGGTTGGCAGTCGTGTGCGACTGAAAACTCGACATTGCTTTGACGTACGGTGCTGGGCCTGCCACATATCCTACGCGCCATCCGGTCATCGCGTAGGTTTTGGAAAATCCGTTCACAAGGAAGGTGCGGTCCTTCAGCTTATCGCTGTATTTCGCGATGCTGTAGTGGTGGACGCCATAGATCAGCTGCTCGTAGATCTCATCGCTGACCACAAAAATATCGTGGGCTTCTATCACTTTCGCGAGCGCCTGTAATTCTTCTGGTGTATACACGGAACCGGTCGGATTGCTTGGCGAATTGATCAGAATCGCCTTGGTTTTGTCTGTCATCGCCGCTTCCAGTTGTGCTGGCGTGATCTTGAAGTGGGTCGATTCGTCTGTTGGCATCGGGACCACTACACCGCCTGCCAGGCGGATTTGCTCAGGGTAACTGACCCAGTAGGGCGCAGGCAGCAGCACCTCGTCACCAGGGTTCAGGATGACCATGAAAATATTATAAAGAGAGTGTTTGGCGCCAGAAGACACAATGATCTCCGAAGGGCTATAGGACAGGCCGTTTTCAGTAAGCAGTTTATCGGCAATGGCTTGCCTTAATTCCAAAATTCCTGAAACGTCCGTGTACCTGGTAAAATGATTAGCAATCGCCGCCACACCAGCAAGCGCAGCGCGATCAGGAGTGGGGAAATCCGGTTCCCCTACACTCAGATTGACGATGTCCACACCAGATGCTTTGAGCGCTTTGGTTTTTGTATCGATGGACAGTGTGGGCGATGGAGAAATAGATTTCGCTCGAGCAGATAATTCCAGCATGGGATCCCTCACCTATCAAAAATTTTATCTAAAATTGTATCATATTCCTCACGCGTTCTGTATCACTCTGCGAAAATTCCCATAGCGTCACCAATCAGTGAATGAGGCTAGTGATTTTTTTCTTTTTCCATACGAAATTGTAGTAAGAAAACTGTAACAATAGGCTGACGATAAATGCGGCAGGGTATCCCACCCAAATGCCTTTGATCTGCAGAGCCGTATCGTGCGAGAGGAAGTAAGCGATGGGCACTTCCACAAGCCAGATGGAAACAATGCCGAACACCATCGGCCAAAGTACCGTACCGCTGGCTCGCATGGTAGCGGCGAGCACCTGTGCGTTGCCAAAAATGAGGTAGCTCCAAAGGGTGATCATCAACAAACTGTGCGCGATATCCAGGGTGCTCTTACTTGTGAGAAACAGGGCTAGCACGTCTTTTGAAAAAATATACACGAGGATGATCAGCACGCCGCCAACGATGTAGTTTAAGAGCAATCCGGATTTCACGACGTCCTTTAACCGATCGATTTGATTCGCGCCAATCGATTGGGCCGCAAAAATGGACACGGCGATGCCAAGGCTGATGGCAGGCATCTGCACATAGCTTGCCACCTGATTGACCGCGCCGTATGCGGCAGTGGCATCCGATCCAAAATGATTGACAAACGAAATCACGGCAATTTCCGAAAGCGACACGAGAATCATATTAACGCTCGACGGAATACCGAGGCGAAGCAATAATTTTAGTAGGCTGAAATCCATTTTCAGGTGTTTTCGCACCGATGCATCAAATTGTAATGGATGATTGGCTTTCGCCAGCCAAAAGATCATGACGACCAGTGTCAACACCGTGGAGATCACGGAGGCGTAGGCTGCGCCGTACACGCCAAGCCTGGGGAGTCCCACCCAACCAAATACCAGCAGAGGGAGCAGGATCAAATTAAGTGCAGTGCTGATGATGAGTAGATAGAAAGGGGTTTTAGAGTCTCCCGTTCCCCGCATGAAGGTGGTGTAGGCAAAGTACAGAAACAGGATCGGCATTGCCCAAAACAGGATACGCGCATAATGCACACTGGTAGCGATGACATTCTCCGGCGTTCCGATGAGCCGAAGCAGGTCCCAGGTAAAAACGCCGCCTGCAAGCGCCAATACGACCCCAAGCAAAAAGGTGAACGTGAGGGTGGTACCCACCACCGCCTTGAGTCGTTCCTGATTGCCTGCGCCGTATGCCTGCCCGATCAGGATAGAACTGCCAGCACCGACCCCGATCGTGAACGACACTAACAGGAAGAACATGGGGAAAAATGCGGAGATAGCCGCCAAATCATTGACGCCGAGCCACCGCCCCACCACGATGCTACCGACCAATTGCCCGATCGATTGGAGCGCATTGCTGAGCATAATAGGAACTAAAAATAGAAGCATTTTCCGCCATACAGGCTGATGTTCTGCGCCAGCCTGCATTTGCGGTTTAGAAGGTATCGCGTGGTCACTCATAGGGTTACTCGCTTTCATTATTGATTCATCTAGAGAGATAACGCGAATATATACTAACAGCCATGATGAAAGCAATGGGTGGCCAGGTATTGTCTCAATTTTTTATTTTTGGATGGTAGCGTTCAAGAGTTTCCACCCGCTTGCGGTCCATTGCCAGTTCCAAAATACACTCGCAAGGCCATCCGCGTGATACATGCCGCTGATTTCCTGGGCGCCTTGTAATATCGTGCCGCTACTTTTCTGCACGACAGGCTTAAAGAAGCCAATCGGGATGATCATCGGGCTAAATGGTTTGACCAGCGTTCCGTTATGATATACACCCGCTTGATCGTAAGCACTTTTTTTGCTCTGGATGCTCATGGTCACGGTTTTTTTCAAGGAAGGAATCTGGAACTGGATGCGGTATTGGTTTAACAGCTTGACCTGGATCGCAGGAGTGGGGGGCATAGCAATGCCAACAAACTCCCCTTTTTGATAGGCAAACAAATAATCGGTCGATAAAATTCCGTTGCCGCCTGTAGGCGAATCGATAAAAATGTCAGTCGCCGATGGACTGGTCAAGTGGGGATAGGAAATGGTGGGCTTATACCCGCCTTCGCTAAGTGGAATGAAGGTGGCGCTGCCATGATTGCCGCTCGTAATGGTCATGAGAAATTTTTTAAAGTAGGGGGCACCGGGTGAAAAGGGCTCGCCATACACGCGAATCGTATCGGCAGTGCCATTTAATTTTTTTTGCGATTGCATCAAAAGATTCATGGCGGGGAAGTGAGTGACCGTTTGAGCTTGAGCAGATGTGTGAGGGGAACTCGCTTTGCTTGCCGCAAAAGTGGCGGGACTGATCGCAAAACCGGTAGTAGCGATCGCCGCAGATAGGACGATACTGGTAGATAAAAGGTTGATTTTCACAAAAATGGCCTCCTAGTCAATGTGGATATGCATTAGACGATTAAGGAGGGAAAAAGTTTCTACTTCTCAACAAAATCATCAAGAAAAAATTTTCTGCCACCAGTGCGTCAACGAGTGGAAGAGTTGATGCAAGTGATCGCCAGTACTTGCAGCATGGTCCGGATGACTCGAACAAGTCGCCGTTGGCTCACTGCCTTCGACAAAGTAGTCAGTTTCCCGCTCCGGGCATTGGGAAGTCGCGAGTTGCCCGGTGGCAGGGTCGATAGTGCGCTTGACCAATTCCCCGGGGATGTAGGCAGAGGACAAGTGGTGGTCAGAGATTTTGGTTTTCATCACATCCGCAAAAATAAAGGAAGGCAAGTGGGATTCCACGCCGTCAACTGGGCGCGGCCGATCGTAGCCCACCCATACCGCACAGACGCGATCAGGCGTATACCCGACCATCCAGGCGTCCGTGTCCGTGGTGCCGGTCTTTGCGGCCACTCCGTCTGGGAGTGAGCGAGCGATGCGAAAACCCGTTCCGCCTGGCTTCATCACGCTTTTTAGCATGTCGGTCATCTGAAAACTGGTAGCAGGCGAAATAGCGAGAATTTTTTCCTCCGGATTCTGGTATAGTGCATGGCCTTCTTTATCCGTAATTGTAGAAAAAAACCTCGGCTTCAACAGGTATCCTCCACTGGCAAAGACGGCATAGGCTCTTGCGAGATCCAACACAGACACGGGGAATACGCCAAGGGCGAGCGACGGATAGGGTGCCATATTGTGCGGAAGCCCGAACAGTTCCGCTTCCCGGATGACCTGATCGATACCTGTCAGCATTTCGGCGGAAACCGCGTAGACGTTGTCCGAGTGGGCAATCGCTTGCTTCATGCTGATCGGATGCAGGGCATATTGGTCCGCGAAGTTGTGAACGGTATAGACTTTATTTCGATCGTAATGGACAAGCTTTGGTGCACTCAAAATGTGCAAGGCTGGGGTCAGGCCGTGGTCGAGCGCAGCGGCAAACACAAACGGCTTAAACGTGGATCCCGGTTGCCTTTTCGCCTGTGCGCGGTCAAACGGACTCGAGCGGTAATCCCGACCACCCGCATAGGCGAGGATGTCGCCGGTTTTCGGGTCCATGACGATTGCAGATACCTGCAACTCGGGGTAACTGGCCAGCCTGGTTTCGATGGAATGGTTGAGGGCTTGTTGCAGCTTTTGTTGAAGTGCCGTATGCACGACAAATCCGCCTCGATAAAGATCTTCTTTTTTGAGCGGAAATGCTTGCGTGGCGGCTGATTCTACCGCATCTAGAAAATAGGGGGCACTCGATCCGACCACCTGATGATGGGCAAAATGCAACGGCTCTAAAAACGCGGCATGAGCGGCGCTTTTGGACAGGTAACCTGCCTTGACCATGGCTTCTAGTACGGCGCGCTGGCGTTCCTTTGCCGCGTGGTAATGCTGAAGCGGGGAATACAAACTAGGTCCCTTTGGCAACCCTGCGAGTAAGGAACTTTCCGCAAGATCGAGATGCGATACAGGCTTTCCAAAGAAATATTCGGAGGCGGTTCCGGCACCGGTAGCACCATCTCCGTAATAGATGCTATTCAGGTAATCACTCAGAATTTGTGACTTGGAAAACCGCCACTCTAGTTGCAGGGCGTACATGGTCTCGCGGATTTTTCTCCAGATCGTGCGATCATTCGTGAGAAACAGATTCTTGGCGAGTTGTTGCGTGATGGTTGACCCCCCCTGCACGATGTGCCCTGCTTCTACGTTGGCGACCAGTGCCCGAAGAATGCCTTTTAGGTTGATGCCGTTGTGACTGTAGAAGTTGGCGTCCTCCACCGCAATCGTCGCTTCTTGTAAGTAAATGGGGACGTTAGCAAGGGGGACAATTTCACGCGCCACGCCATCTGCGATGAGATGGCCAAGACTTGTGTGGTCAGGGCCCGTGATTTCTGATGGATCAAACATGACACGGGAAGGAAGCGGCGTAAAACGCAGATACGTGACAAAGACCGCTGCAAGTCCTATACCGGTCACGAGCGAACTGAGAATCACGCGGCGGGTGACGGGCGGGATTTTTTTGCTGAAAAAAAAGAGTTTGCGCAGTGCAGGTGTCCGGTCAATGAGGTCGTTCGCCATGTAATTTCCTCCCTTTTCCAGGTGTAGTATCACCTGCACGGAAGGTTCTTAAACAAGCGTTAGGCTGTTGCATCATGGTATAATAGCGGCGAAATAGATGAAGGAGTGAAAAGACAGTGGAACTTTGGTTTACGGAAAAACAAACCAAAAATTATGGGATTACAGCGAAGATAAAAGAAACGTTACATACGGAAACTACGCCCTATCAGGAACTCGCAATGATCGATACGATCGAATGGGGCAAGATGCTGGTGCTTGACGGTTGCGTCATGACGACCGACCGAGATGAATTCATCTATCACGAGATGATCAGCCACATCGCCTTGTCAGCGCATCCCAACCCGAAAAAGGTGCTGGTGGTAGGCGGTGGTGACGGAGGCGTGATCCGTGAGGTGTTGAAACACCCGTCCGTGGAAAAAGCGGTACTCGCCGAAATCGATGATCGCGTGATTGAAGTCTCTAAAGAGTACCTGCCCCAAATCGCCGTGGCACTTGGAGATTCGCGTGCGGTGGTGGAAGTGGGAGACGGCATTGCGCATGTGAAAGAGCATCCTGGCGAATACGATGTCATCATCGTCGATTCGACCGATCCGATTGGGCCTGCGGTGGGGCTCTTTGCTAAGTCATTTTATGAGAGCATTTATGAGGGACTAAAAGAAGACGGCATTTTCGTCGCGCAAAGTGAGTCGCCGTTTTTCAATGGGGAATTGATTCATAATGTGCAGGCAGATGTCCGGTCACTGTTCCCGATTACGAAACTCTATCTTGCCTCGATCCCAACATATCCAAGCGGACTTTGGAGCTTTACGATTGGTTCCAAAAAGTACGATCCACGCGTCATTGCGGATGAATCACGAAGCGCGAGTCTTGTCACGAAGTACTACACGAAGGATTTGCACCGCTCAGCGTTTACGTTGCCGCGTTTTGTGGAGGATTTGCTGTCATGAGTGACCAATCGCATCGTAAACCTTTTGACTTTGCCTATTCGGGCAGGACGTTTATCGGATCGACAGACGATTACGATGCGGCCAGGGTGGTCATTTACGGGATGCCCATGGACTGGACCACCTCGTTTCGCCCCGGTGCGAGGCTTGGTCCGCAGCGGATTCGCGAAGTCTCCATTGGGCTGGAAGAGTATAGCCCATACCTGGATCGGCATTTGGAAGAGGTGGCGTATTTTGATGCGGGAGATATGCCACTTCCATTTGGCCATGCCGGACACAGCATTGACATGATTGAACACTACGTTGGCAAGTGGCTGGATGACGGGAAGAAGCCATTTGGGCTTGGCGGCGAGCATCTCGTATCACTTGGCGCCATTCAGTCGGTGGCAAAGCGTAACCCGGATTTGCGCATCGTTCATATCGACGCTCATGCGGATTTGCGCGATGAGTATGAAGGCGAGCCGCTCTCCCATTCTGCTGTCATCAAAAAAGTGGCGGGCATCATCGGGCCTGATCGGATTTACCAGTTTGGCATTCGCTCGGGTACCCGCGAAGAATTTACATATGCGCGCGCCCATACGCATTTTTATCCGTTTGATGTGTGGGAACCGCTGAAAAGTGTGCTACCCGAATTGGCCGGCCACCCTGTCTACATTACGATTGACATCGATGTGCTCGATCCCTCCGTTGCTCCTGGAACGGGGACAGCGGAAGCGGGAGGTATCACCTCAAGAGAGCTTCTTGCCAGTGTCCATGCTATGAAGGATCTGAACGTGGTGGGTTTTGACGTGGTAGAAGTGGCACCTGTGCTTGATCCCACTGAGCAGACGCAAATTGTGGCCGCTAAAATTCTTCGCGAGGCGCTACTTTCCTATGGCATTTAAACAAGCCAAGGGGACACTTCGTGTTCATTCACTCGAAACGGATCAAGTTACGCCAACGCGAGTCACTTTTTTGAATCGTAAATACGTGCTCGTGTATCGGGAGGACAATGAGGAATGGCAGGGAACGAGAACCCGCATGGTCATTGATGTCAGCGATCCGGAAGACCCGCAAATCCGCATGATCAGAAAAGGTGCCGTCGAGAGCGATTATTCCTTTATCAATGGAAAAAAAACGAATGGTTTTTATCGCTTCCCTGAAGGCGATATCGAATTAGAAGTGGACACGTCAGAACTCAACGTCACTATCCACGAGCGTGGACTCAATGTGGCGCTTTCCGCGTGGATGACGTTGCAAAAGACAGAGACGATCCCGATGCAGGTGCTGCTGGATCTATCTTGGGAGGAAGAGGATTAAGCGGTTCCTGTGCGCAGCGCCGCAAGGCGTTCCTCAAGGTAATCTTCACCGTAGCGATCGATCAAGTGAAGGCGTTGGAAATAACGCCTGGCATCCTGGTAATTCATTCGGGCAAAGGATGCGTTGATGGCGCCCTGTAGCACGGCACCCGCGATAGGGATGAGCAGACTACCCTCTTTTTCAATAAAGTACAGCGCGATTCTCGTGGCAAGCGCATCGACGAGCGACCCGATAAACGGTGAACCGCTGGCAAGCATGCTGACCGTGAGGTGCTGGCCCAAGGCCCGCGCGGCAACCATAGCAGATTCCCTCACGGCGAGGTGGGCGGTCAATTTTGCCTCAATCACCTGAGCATCAGCAGCAGTAGGGGCCATCGCCACCAAAAAGTGGGCCAGATCCTCTTCGTTATGCAAATTATAGCCATAGCTGTAACCGATCTGGACAGCGCTTTGCGCAAGCATGCGGATGGTGGCATATAGGTCTGCAAGAATGGTGGGAACCACAAGCCCCTGGAGCCCTGGTACTAGTTCAAACAATGACGTAAGAAAGCCTGCGGTGACGCCTTCCGCGCTGACTGTGATTGTTTGGGAGTGAGCGAGCCGCCGCGCTACTTCGTCTTTGATCTCGAGTGGCAACAGTCGGATTTCGCTTGCGTTCTCTGCGTGGCCACCGAGCTTTGCAATCTCGTTCTCCACCCGTTCCAATTGTCTGATGGTGGCGGATTGTTCGAGTACCTTGATAATCATGTTTTTTGCCGCCCCTTGAAGGCGGGCGTATAGATCTTGGGTTTTTTTATGGTTGATTTTTTCTATGGTTTTGACGATACGTCCGACTCCACCGGAAAATTGACGGGTCAAACGGATGGGAAGCTTTTCGGGTTGCTTGGCATCCCGCAACCAGGTTTGAAGTACACTTTGTTCGTATGCGTTCATCCGGTTTGAACCCTCCCAATTTGTCCCTATCAATCTTGAAGTCTAGCATCCCACGAATTGCTGAATTTGACAATGGCAATATTGGCTAAGCCGGTTATTTGATAAAATAAGTAGAAAAAAGAGTGGGCCTAGGAGGGATTTCGTGAAAAGTTTTCGCGACCCTGTTCACAATCTGATCGCCTTCGATGACAATGACCAGTTGATCGTGGATTTGATCAATACAAAAGAGGTGCAGCGACTGCGGCGAATCCGGCAGCTTGGGATGAGCAACATTGCCTATCCCGGGGCCGAGCATTCGCGTTTTTTGCATTCACTTGGCGTGGCTCATTTGATGCGGCGTTTTCTTGACCTGACAGCGTTGCAACGAGGGGCGCTGGAATCTGAACTGTATGAGTTCCGGCATATTGCCATGGCGGCGGCGCTTCTTCATGATCTTGGCCACGGTCCCTTTTCCCACGCGCTCGAATCGGTAACCGATGAACGGCATGAAAAGTGGACTACATCAATTATTCGCGAGCCGGAAACAGAAGTGCATCAGGTGCTCGAGGCCTACCAACACGGATTTTCTGAACAGGTGGCAAGTGTGATTGAACAGACGTTTGCACCGTCTCGTGCGGTGGTTAAGCTGTTGTCAAGCCAGCTCGATATGGACAGGACGGATTACTTATTGCGTGATTCCCTTTTTACAGGCGCGGGATATGGCACCTTCGATGTCGAGTGGCTGCTTCATGTGATGCGCATCGGCGAAGTGAACGGTGAGGTGGAAGTGGGGCTTGATCTCAAAAAAGGGCAAAGCATCGCGGAAGATTATATCATGAGTCGCTATTATATGTATTTGCATGTATATTTTCACCGCACCACCCGAGCCGCAGAAGTGATGATGGAAAAAATGCTCAAGCGAGCACAGGATATCCGCGCTTCGATTCCCGGGCTCGATGGCTTGAATCGCCTGCTCGAAGGAACCTTGAAAAGCGATGCACCAGGTGCGGTAAGCGCCTATTTGGAGTTGGATGATGCGATTCTTTGGGCGGCTATGCACCTATGGACGCATCATTCGGATGAAATTTTGCAGGATTTGGCCTCCCGTTTGCTTGATCGCAGGCTGTTTCGCGGCATCGACGTGGATGATGCCAAAGAGGGGCATCGGATGTACGAAGCGATGGCCAGAGAGATGGCAGAGCGAGGACTGCCTCCTGATTACTATCTGACGCTGGATGAGGTAGACAGTCACACCTATCAGGACAACTATGTGGCCCCCGGCGATGCAAAACATAACGAATCCATGCAGACATCGAAAGAAATCTATCTGTTTGATGATGAAGGACGAGCCGTTGCGCTCTCGCAGACCTCTTTTTTGGTGGAAGCCGTGCGCAAACATGATGTGACCGTACAACGCGTCTTTTATCCGGGGGATCTTGATGAAAAATAGGCTGGATTACGGCGCATGGTTGGAGACGTTGCTTGAGTCGCTGGAACTTGGCGTACACGCCGTGGATATGAGAGGTAGAACGATTTTTTACAATCGCTGGGCGGGAAAACTTGATGGGCTAGAACCAGTGGAAGTGATCGGCAAGCACGTGCTGGATGTCTTCCCTTCTTTAACGGAAGAAACCAGTTCACTCCTTCGCGTGCTCAAAAATCAGGAGAATATATCTCATGAGCAACAGTCTTACCGCAATTTTCGCGGCGATGTGGTTCATACCAGCAATGCCACAAGACCGGTTTTTTCTGGTGGCGAGCAAATAGGGGCGCTGGAGATTTCGGTCGACATCACGGAAGTCCAACACTTGGCAGAAAAAGTGGTAGATCTGCAGGCGGCGGTGGGCCCGAAACCTGCGAAAAATAGCGAGGGAGTACGCAAGTCCACAGGTGCCACATGGACGCTTGCTGATGTGGCGACTGGCTCACCCTTAGTTATGGAAGTGGTGGAAAAGGCAAAAAAAATTGCTACCACTTCGTCGCCGGTGCTGGTGTATGGTGCAACAGGGTCCGGAAAGGAACTGTTGGTACAAGGGATCCACAATGCGAGTCCGAGATCGGGGGCTCCTTTTATCGCGCAAAACTGCGCGGCACTGCCCGGCACCTTGTTGGAAGGCATCCTATTTGGTACGGTAAAAGGTAGTTTTACTGGTGCCGAAAATCGGGCAGGGCTCTTTGAACTGGCTAGCGGTGGTACGCTGTTTCTCGACGAACTTAATTCCATGCCGCTCGATCTACAGGCGAAACTGCTTCGCGTGATTGAGGAGCAACAGGTTAGACGGCTTGGTGACAACAAGTTGACTCCGGTCGACGTCAGGATCATGGCGGCAATGAATGTAGACCCGGAAGAAGCGCTTCAGTCAGGAACCCTTCGGGCAGATCTGTATTACCGGGTGCGTGTCGTCACGTTACATCTGCCGCTCTTAGTCGAGCGTGGGGATGATCTTTTTTTGCTAACTGCCGTGTTTATCAACGAGTTTAACCGGCGATTTCACAAACGGGTGAAAGGGCTTTCAGTTGCGGCCAAGAAGGTATTTCGCGAAGCGGAGTGGAAAGGTAATGTGCGTGAATTGAAACATGCAGTGGAGGCAAGTATGAATCTGGCTGATGAAGGTTGGATTGAGCCGCACCATCTGCCAAGCTATTTGCTTAAAGAAGCAGGGGTTGTGTGTCGTGCAGAGAGAGTCAGAGTCGATAATTTGGATCATCAACGCGGTTTACAGGATGTGGTAGCGGAAGTGGAGAAAGAGTGGATTCAGCATGCGCTGGATTCCTCTCAAGGCAATTTGACACATGCCGCAAAATTACTAGGCATTCCAAGACAAACCTTGCAGTCTAAGATAAAGAAATATAAATTGTCATCAATCATTAATTAAACTCACGATAGAAAAAAATCAGTCATATACCATATACTTAACGTTAGGTCGTATTGCACTTAAAGTTAAAGGAGCTTATGTATAAATGAAGAGTATGTCTATACGCGCCAAGTTAATGTTGAGTTTTGCGGCTATCTTGGTGTTTGTGCTGGTTTCAAGCGTGTTAAGTGGCTATTTCCGTTCGCAAATCAGTTCATTATACCAGCAAATGATGGTCAGCAATCAAAGGACACTCGTTGCTGAAACGCTGGACAGTGATGTGCGTCAAATGAACGATGATGGCGCCTGGTACCTGTTGGCTACTTCCAGTCAACGTGCCATCCTTTTAGGTGATTATCATCAATACGTGGCAAAAATTAATCGCGAGTGGATCCAACTGAACAACTTGACCACGGATTCGACTAATGCCAAGCTCTTAAATCAGTTTCGCAGTGCATTCGCCAGTTATTTGAACGGAAACGCGAGCGCATTTCAATATATTAGTAAAAATAAAATCAGGCTGGCCCAGGAAAAATATACAGAAGTTCCTTATCAGAGCATGTTACAACCGCTTGTTACTTATCAAAAAAATCAGGAAAAATCCATGACCGCAATGAGCGCTACAGTCAGTTCCTACGAAGCCGCCACCAACTGGATTGAATGGGTGATTTCCATCTTAGTTATTTTGCTGGGACTAATTATTGCTTACATTTATTCTGGCATGATTGCTAAGTCGTTAAGAACGCTTAAAACAGTGACAGAGCAAGTGGCTGCGGGCAATATTGGAGTCGACGAATTGGAAATCAAAGCGAGGGACGAGATCGGCGAAACGATGACCTCAACCAACCAAATGGTCAACCAGCTCCGCAAGCTGATCGACGGGATTCGCATCAGTGCCGAAGAATTGAATGCAGCATCTGAAGAAAATGCATCGTCACTGGAAGAAACAGCCGCATCTATCGCGGAGATTGCCAAGCAGATGCAACTCACTGCAGAGAACACCAAAGAGGAAGAGCGGGATGTCACACAAACTGTTCAGGCGCTGGAAGAATTATCGAGATTGATCAATTCCGCACAGTCTATGGCGGCATCAGCACGGAAATACGCCCTCGAAACTGAAGAAGTAGCAAAACTTGGCCAGGCTACGCTGAAGCGTACCATCGAGAGTATTCAGGAAATTCGCACGAAGTCTGCAGAGACTGAGAAAAACATGACAGAACTTCGCCAGTATTCAAATCAGGTGGAGACCATTGCACAAACCATTCAGGAGATTGCGGAGCAAACCAATTTGCTTGCCTTAAATGCATCGATTGAGGCAGCGAGGGCCGGGGACGCTGGACGCGGTTTTGCGGTCGTTGCCGAAGAGGTCCGTCAACTGGCTGAACAAACTAGGCAGGAATCCTCTCAGGTCAGTGCAATTTTAAGTGAAATTTTATCGATCTCCGAAGCCAGTGCCACTTCATCGCAAGAAAGTATGCGCGCAGTGGAAGTGGGGGTCTCGATGGCTAATGAATCTGGACAAGCATTGGAGAAAATATTAAGTGCGGTGGAAAGCACCACAAGCGAAGTCGCCCGAATCGCCCAAGCAGCGGAAGAAGAAGTGAAGCATTCGGAACGAATGATGGAATGGGTTCATCGCGTGGAGATAAAAGTGAAGGAAACCGCGGAGAGTGCGAATCAGGTCAGGAACACCACCGACGAAATTGGCAACGTGATGGAAAGCTTGGCATCAACGTCACAGGAGACCAGTTCTCAATCCGTGGCGCTAAGTGAAATGGTCGCGCAATTCAAGACGGAGAAGGGAGCGTATATTCCCATTCACGGAGAAGAACGAGAAGAAGCAGCAACTAGCGAAGAAAGAAAACTTTCGGCAAAGGCGCTGTGGGCGATTGGCATTATCGCGGTCCTCGTTATTGGTGGTGGTACGGGATATTCATTGACTTTCTTTCAGAAAAAATCGCATACTAGCACGGCTGCTATGCAGCAGACACCAACCACCACTTCATCGCACGGCATTCTTGATACGAGTATGCCAGGGTATCAAATTTTCATGCAGAACTGTTCCGGTTGTCATGGTCAAAACCTCGAGGGCAGTGTGGGGCCAAAACTTTTAGGTATTGGCACAAGACTTAGCGAAAGCCAGATTGAGGGTAAAATCAAGACAGGTGGATCGGTGATGCCCCCAGGTGGCGGCTTGACCAACAGCAAGGATATTCAGCAAGTCGCGATGTGGCTATCCAAGCAGACACAATCTTAAATTGATATAGCAAATTATATTTTTTCATGTATAGTTAAGGACGAAAAATCATCGTGTGGAAAGGAGTGTATGCATGCCGCATCACCATGTGATACGTTATGTCATTCTTGCCGTTGTGGTTGTCGCAGTGGCCGCGTATTTTGTTTTTAGAAAAAAGAAGTAATTTCACTTTGCTAATACGAGTTGAATTGATTTAAAAAATTATTTTATGAATGGACAAGTTACCCCCTTAAGCGGATGGGAAATATACTTCGCTTGAGGGGGTTATGTATGTTGGCACAATAATTGCTTATTAAGCAGCAGGCACAGCGATTGACAGCGGAGAGGGGAATGGAAATGGCAGATCCGTACGGATTGAGGCGGGTCATTGAACCGCAAGGAAGTATGCCGCAACCGGCGTGGAAAATCGATCACACGATGGTGTGCGGGGATGATGAAATACTCATCGATGTGGATGTGCTCAATATCGATGCCGCAAGTTTTGCACAGATCAAAGAAGAAGTCGGGGCAGACGAAGCCAAAGTGGCTGGAAAGATGCAGGAAATTGTCACGGAGCGTGGCAAGCATCATAACCCGGTGACTGGGTCGGGTGGAATGCTGATCGGGCGGGTGGCTGAAATAGGCAGTCATTCGTCGAAACAAAGGGATCTTCATGTAGGAGATCGAATTGCGACACTGGTCTCGCTTTCTTTGACACCTCTATTGATAAATCGTGTAAAAAAAGTGGATCTTGCTACGGCGCAGGTGGAGATTGAGGGACAAGCCATTTTATTTGACAGTGGATTATACGTCAAAATGCCGGAAGATCTCCCGGATCTTGTGACGCTGGCCGTTTGTGACGTGTGCGGTGCTCCTGCCCAAACAGCTCGACTTGTCAAACCCGGGCAGACAGTTGCGGTTCTTGGAGCAGGCGGAAAGGCTGGCACGTTGGTGCTCGCACAGGCCCGCCGAAATCTCGGCAATAGCGGGCGGTTAATTGCCCTTGAATATGCCGAAAGTTCGGCAGCGGAAATTCGTGCGATGGGCTATGCGGATGAGGTGATTGTGGCAGATGCTCGCAATCCTGTGAAAACGCTGACATTATTTGAACAACAGGTGGGTTTGCCACTCGCCGATCTAACGATCAACTGTGTGAGTGTCGCTGGCACGGAACTTGCATCTATCATGATTACCAAAGATAGAGGACTCGTGTATTTCTTCAGCATGGCAACCAGCTTCACCACGGCGGCGCTCGGTGCTGAAGGAGTGGGTAAGGACGTGGACATGATGATTGGAAACGGTTACGCCCATGGACACGCAGAATTAGCACTTGATCTGGTGAGAAGCGAGCAGGCCTTATTGACGCTTTTCCAAAACAAATAACAGGTAAACGAGGAGGAGCCCAGCATGAGTATTGTGGAAAAAAATATCGCAGTCGGATACGGGGCGAAACACCGTCATTATCGCGAAATTCCGTTATGGAAAGACGTGACCGACGAACAGTGGAACGATTGGAAGTGGCAACTCACCCACACTGTCAATACGCTCGATGATTTGGGGCAAGTGGTTCATTTGACAGAAAAGGAGACCGAAGGCATTCGTCGGGTTAAAGAGTCGATTCCGCTTCGGATTACGCCCTATTATGCGATGCAAATGGATCCGGATGACGACACTTGTCCGATTCGCATGCAAGCGGTTCCCGTTTCTAATGAAATGACGAGAACCCCGTGGGACATGGAAGATCCGCTGTCTGAGGACGAGGATTCGCCAGTTCCAGGACTCACTCATCGGTATCCAGATCGCGTACTATTTTTGATCACTAACCAGTGCTCGATGTACTGCAGGCATTGCACTCGCCGCCGTTTTTCCGGGCAGGTGGGTCATGCGGTGCCAAAACCGCAACTTGATGCGGCGATTGATTACATCCGTCGTACACCGCAGGTGCGTGACGTGCTCCTTTCAGGTGGTGATGGACTGCTCGTTAATGATCATATACTCGAATATATAATTTCTAGTTTGCGCGCCATTCCGCATGTGGAAATCATCCGCATCGGCACACGCGCTCCCGTGGTATTTCCGCAACGCATTACGGATGACTTGGTGAATATTTTCAAAAAATACCATCCCATATGGATCAATACGCACTTTAACCATCCGAATGAACTGACGCCGGAAGCAAAGGTGGCGTGTGAGAAGCTGGTGGACGCTGGCGTTCCGCTTGGCAATCAGACTGTACTATTGCGGGGGATCAATGACTGTGTGCACGTCATGAAAGACCTGTTACACGAACTCGTCAAGACTCGCGTCAGACCTTATTATATATACCAATGTGATTTATCCCAAGGGATTGAGCACTTCCGTACGACCGTTTCCAAAGGCATTGAGATCATGGAGCAACTGCGCGGTCATACGTCCGGTTATGCAATTCCCACCTATGTAGTCGATGCACCTGGTGGCGGCGGAAAAATTCCGGTGATGCCGCAATATCTCATTTCGCAAGGGCATGGCAAAGTCATTCTGCGTAACTTTGAAGGCGTTATTTCTGTGTATCACGAACCGACCTATGCAGAGGAAGGGTGTCCGCCAACCTGCAAGCACGACCATTCTGAAGAGACGATTGGTGTCGCTAAATTGTTGAACGATCAGGCGGTGAGTTTGGAACCAAAAGGCCTTCATCGCGTATCGGGGCATCATCGACCGGAATAATGGTACCTATGGTGGGAGCATTGAATTGAGATGAATCGTTCTCCATTATGGGAGCAAATCGACATTCATGGCGCTTGTGATGTATCGATCGTTGGCATTAGTAAGCACGCGGGCAAAACCACCGTCTTGGGCCGGTTGATCGCAGATGCGAAAGAAGAACGAAGATGCCTTGGCGTGGCGAGTATAGGGCTTGATGGGGAGCGTGTAGACAGTCTTTCCGGCATCCCCAAACCGGCGATATGGGTTCCTGAAGGGACACTTTTTGCTACGGCAATCAAGAGTCACGGACACAACCACGCTCCTGTGAGGTGGTTAGAGCCAGCAGGGATTTCTTCGCCACTTGGTGAAGTTTGGATTGGGCAGACGCAAGAAGAGGGGCCTATTGAACTCGTGGGCGTTCGCCAACTTGCGCATCTATTGTCACTGCGTAAAAGCTTTCACGAGCTTGGAGCAGATTACGTACTCTTTGATGGTGCCCTGTCCAGGATGATCGCCGTTTCGCCAGAAGTGGCAGACGGCGTGATCCTCGCCTCTGGCGCCGCCGTTGGCAATGTGGATCAAGTGGTACGCGAAACCTTGGATGCGGTGCAAAAATTGACCGTGGCTGTCGCAGACGCAGAGGTGACGGCGTGGGTAAGGAAGCACTGGCAGCCAACTGGCGATGTGACGAATGGTGCTGAAATTTCGGCAGAAACGGATGGGGCACCGGAACGTATCGTTTATTGCCATGGCGCCGTTACTGATGAAACAGTGCTGCGATGGATGGGAAGTAGCGCCCCGGTTTGGCTAATCGGACGCGATCCCACCTGCCTTTTTGTCTCTCGGGAAACATGGCGAGTGTTTCTTCGCGCGGGTCACCATTTGCAGGTGTTAGATCGTGCGCCGCTCATCGGGGTTGCCATTAACCCTTCGTCTCCATTTGGAGAGCCACTGGATCGTCATCAACTGCTCGCGAAAATGAAGGCCAAAATAGCGGTTCCCGTATGGGACGTGATGGATTAGGTGATTTCGGATGCCGTGGATGGATGAGTGGACCGCATCCCAAATTGGTTTTTCTAAAATACAAAACGCGCTTCAACCGCACAGCCTGTACGGTCAGCGACACAAGCAGGCGCGCATGCCTTTTTGTGCGGGGGAAGAGGCCGCCTGGCAAGCCGACCATGAGGATGTCATGCGGCTTTTTCGCGGAGTGGACGAGTCACGCGGGCAAGTTTTCAGTCTCAAATGGCCCACAGCACTTCGCGGATTGCCTGATGTGCGAAGCATACCTGCGATACTCGTTCACGGCGCAGCATTGCAGGTCGAGCTGGTGGCCGCGTTAAAGCAGTTTGTGGTGCAGGTGCTGGCGCTCGACGAGGGACTGGCAAAGGATGAGATTGTATTTCCCTGGTGGGAAGTCATGGGTATCGCTGATATCGCTCGTCATCTGTCAAGTAATGCGGCACTGCCAACGCGTGATTTTAGCCTGAAAGATCTGGAGGATTCAGGATATGATCAGGCGCTAAGTGCTTTTTTGCAGGCGCGGGCAAATCGCATGGCCGCAGAGCGCGAATACCTTAAAAGATTGGTGAAGGATTACGATGTGCCACTCCGGCGTGACCAAACCATCCTGATGGCACAAGAAGATGCGGAAAAAATCGAACGCGCCAAGCGCGATGATCGGCTTCGCATCCGACTGCAAACGCCTTTTGATGTGGTGTTTGATCCGCAGTGGACAGACGAGGTTCGTGCCTTTATACGCCTAGAGGAAGTTCACGCAGAAAAACTGCAGCAGGAAGAAGTGCGGCTGTTGCGAGAATTGTCGGCCCGCTTGCGCCCATATGCAGAACCACTGGAAAAAGCCATGGACTGCGTGGGGCAGCTCGATGAACTCGTGGCAAGGGTGGAATTGGCAACGGCGAAAGGCTATGTGTTTTCCAGGCTCGATGCAACGGTTCACATCCATGCGGGACGGCAGCCTGACAGCCCAGATTGGGTTCCAGTGAGCATAGAGTTTCACGAAAAAGTGGCAATCCTCACCGGGCCTAACATGGGAGGCAAATCAGCCGCCCAAAAGACGTGGTTGTTGCTCCAAGCCTGTCATCAGATGGGGTACCCGATACCCGCGAAGGCCTACATTGCGCCACTATTTGAAGCGATTCGCTATGTGGGGGGAGATGCCCAGTCGATGACAAGCGGTCTCTCGTCCTTTGGGGCGGAAATGGTGATGGTCACAGAGGCACTCGGGATCACCAATGGCTTCCTTTGTTTTGATGAGATCGGACGCCACACCAATCCGGCAGAAGGGGAAGCGCTCATGGTCGCCTTATTGGAAGAATTGTTGGAAAAAAATTCAGGCCAGTTCGTGCTAGCTACCCACTTCAGTTTGCCTGTGAAAAAGGGGGTTCAGTACCTCCGAGTGGCAGGGTTGCGGGAGGGCGCATTGGCGTATGCAGAGGATGCCCTGCCTCGCGAGTCGGCGATTGCCCGTCTGAATGCAGCGATGGATTATCGCATAATCGAAATGGAGAACGGAGAAGTGCCGAGGCAAGGGTTAAGGATCGCAAAGTGGTTGGGAGTGCCGAAGTCACTTTTGGAAAAAGCAGAACAAGTACTCCACGAGAAAGAAAGTAAAGTAGGTGAATGAGATGCAAAGCAAACTTGGGCTAGACGAGCGCCAGATCGCTGAAGCGCGAGCGCTGGCAGGACAAATTGCGGATGATGTGATGAATTTTATTCTCGACAAAACCACAGTGGCGATAGAACGGACCGTCCTTCGCTTAATGGGGTTAGACGGCGTAGACGAAGAAGGGATTCCGCTTGCAAACGTCCTCGTGGATCAAGTGCTACGAAACGGCCAACTTTCAGGCGGTGTCAGTCGTTTAGTAATAAACGGGATGTTACAAACAGGACTTTCCCTACAGAAACTAGGGGAAAAAGTGGCAGAGGGCGAACTCGACCTTTTTTCATTGCCGGCATTCGAGGTGGAATCACTTCTTGAGCGCGGTGCGCTAGAGGCGGAAAGGGCGCTGGATCGCATCAAAAATAGTCGCCAAGCGCGGGAAACTTACTTGCAGCAACTTGGCGAAGGCCCACAACCGTATGTCTATGTGATTGTGGCAACAGGCAATATTTACGAGGATATCATTCAGGCAAAAGCGGCGGCCAGACAGGGTGCTGACATTATCGCAGTGATTCGTACGACCGGTCAGAGTCTTCTTGATTATGTGCCATATGGTGCCACGACAGAAGGATTTGGCGGCACGTATGCTACGCAGGAAAACTTCCGCATCATGCGCGCGGCGCTCGACGAGGTGGGAGAAGAGGTGGGGCGCTATATTCGCCTTTGCAACTACGCCTCAGGGCTTTGTATGCCGGAGATTGCGGCGATGGGCGCGATGGAACGGCTCGACGTGATGTTAAATGACGCGCTCTACGGTATTTTATTTCGTGACATCAACATGCAGCGGACGCTGATCGACCAGCATTTTAGTCGGATGATCAACGCCTATGCCGGTATCATCATCAACACCGGGGAAGACAATTACCTGACGACCGCCGATGCGGTGGAGGCGGCGCATACAGTCCTCGCTTCGCAACTCATCAATGAACAACTCGCAAAACGCTCGGGACTGCCGGAAGAGCAAATGGGACTGGGCCATGCTTTTGAAATGAATCCTGCGATCGAGGACGGATTGTTATGGGAATGGGCACAGGCGCAAATGGCGCGGGAGATTTTTCCGAATGCGCCGCTCAAATACATGCCGCCCACCAAACACATGACGGGGAATATCTTCCGTGGGCACGTGCAGGATGCGCTTTTTAATCTGATTGGCATTGCGACGGGGCAAGGCATTCAGTTACTTGGCATGATGACGGAAGCCATCCATACGCCGCTCATACACGATCGCCAATTGGCGATTGAATCGGCAAGGTACATTTTTAACAACGCCCGTCACTTGCAAGATGAGATCGAATTCAAGCAGGACGGCCAAATGGTGAAACGGGCTCATCAGGTAGTGGATGAGGCGTCCGCACTGTTGCAGGAAATGGTCGATAAAGGGCTTTTCCAATCCTTGTCTGAGGGCATGTTTGCGGATGTGAAGCGCACGCCGGATGGGGGAAAAGGACGAGACGGGGTCGTCCTTCGCGCACCAGATTATTATAACCCGATCGAAGAAGCGCTTTACCGCCGTCTGGGGCTCGATATGGGAAAAGAGGTGAGCGCAAGGTGAATGACTTAAGGCACATTCGCCCCTATGGGGACACTTGGGATGATGGAAAAGTACAGATGAGCTTCTCGCTGCCCGTTCCTTATGGTGAGGAAGCCAAAGAAGCGGCCAGGCAATATGTGGCGAAGCTTGGGTTGCTGGAGCCCCAGGTGGTGCACGCGATGGACTTGGGTGAAGAGATGACGTTTTTTGTCCTCTACGCGAAAGCCACGCACGCGATCGATTTTACGACGATCAAGGTACCGAAAGTGGAAAGCCCAGTGATGGATTTTTATGAGATCAACCAGTTTATAAAGGATCACATTGGCCGTAAAGTGGTCGTCGTTGGGGCCTGCACCGGAACAGATGCGCATACGGTGGGGATTGATGCGATCATGAACATGAAGGGATATGCAGGGGAATATGGACTGGAGCGTTATCCGGAAATCGATGCGTATAATATGGGGAGCCAAGTGAGCAATGCGGCGCTGATCCGTAAGGCAAAAGAAGTGAATGCTGATGCGATACTGGTGTCGCAAGTGGTGACGCAAAAAGACGTGCACCTCCCCAATTTGACAGAACTTGTGGATATGCTAGAGGCAGAAGGGTTAAGGCAACGGTTAGTCGTGATTTGCGGTGGTCCGCGATTGAATCACGAGGTGGCGCTTGAACTGGGGTATGATGCAGGATTTGGTTCAGGAACGCTGGCACCGGATGTCGCTTCGTTTATTGTTCATGAAATGGTAAAAAGGCAGACCTCAAAATTTTAACGTACGCTATGTACATTATATGCGTATTTTAGTAATGTGGGGGGAGGAGGGATGATGATGCAAGAAGTAATTAATGCAACGGATGTGAGGAAGAACTGGAGCGAGTTTATTGATGGCGTCATACATTCAAAACCCTCATTTGTTCGACGCAATCATGATTATTTAGCTGCACTTTCCCTTGAACATTTACAAATGATTTTATCGACCTATCGCTTTAACATGGAGTACGAACAGGAAGACGATGGCACCTTTTCTGGTTCATTAGAACAAATTGACATCGTTGAAAATGCAAAATCAGTTGATGAATTAAGGGTAATAATGGCAAAAGAATTGGTGGAATACGCAAGAGATTACATGGATAATTTCTCGATGTACTATCACTCAACGAATCGCAAAGCGCATCTTCCGTATGTGTTGGCTGTACTTGCACAGGCTGATTTGGAGGGCGTAAAAGGGTTAATCAATGCCTAGCTGGAGGGATTTAAAACGATTTTGCGAAAGAGACGGATGGGAGCTTTACAAGGATACTGACCACTATTTTTACCGCAAGCGAACAGCTACAGGAGAATTAAAACTAACGAAAGTTTCAAAAGGGACTGGAGAGATTGGCAAGGCGTTATTTCGAAGGATACTGAAAGAACAGTTGCAGGTTAGTCTTGAGTATTTCTATGAGCATCAATAATATTTCACCAAAGAACATCGTTCATGAAATTGTCAAAAGAAACCGAAGCTAAGAACGGGAGGGATGATCATGAAGGTCATCATGTATTCGCAAACGGCTTGACGGCGATGTCAGGCTGCCCGTGCATGGCTGGCCCGGCTGAAAATCCCTCATGAAGTCCGAGATATCTATGGAACTCCAGGCGCTGCTGAGGAAATCAGGGAATGGCAGGTGACGATGCTTCCCGCTTTTGTGGTGGGTCAATCTCTCATCATCGGTTGGCAACCGGAAGCGATTTTACGTGCCATCGCGAATTTCCAGGAAAATGAATAATGAATGGCTAGTCACTCATTGCTGTTGGTGGTATGATAAGTCGTGGTAATATAGATAGGTGCCACATCAATGTGAGGGAGTGGAGACCGCGTGAGCGTTTTAAATATCATCGCCTTTCCCATATTGGCGATCGCGGCGTTGTTTGGATTCATTTCAGGTTTATATAGTCGTTTTCAATATTTAAAGTTGGGGCAACCGGAAGATCGCAGTGAACCGAAGAACCTGCGAGCCAAAAGTTTTGCCAAGTATGTCCTTGGACAGGCCAAGGTGTTGGCGGAACCCGCAGGCATCGGACACTTCTTTATCTTCTGGGGCTTTATTGTCCTGGCCTTTGGGGAGCTGGATTTCTTCTATTTTGGTATGTCCGGTTCGCATATTCCGGGATTTACGGCACCTTGGTTCACGTTTATCCAGGAATGGGCCGCTGTGTTTGTCATGGTTGCAGTGGTGGTGGCGCTGATTCGCCGCTACATTATCCGTCCCATGCGTATTGAGCCAAAGTTTGAAGCCGGATTTATATTGTTTTTGATCTTTGTGATTGTCACGACGATTTTCCTCGTTGGGGGACTTGATGCTGCTCGCACAGGTGTCATGCCGGGAATGGCAGCGCCAATGTCCAACATGTTTGGACACATTTTCCAAGGTGTCAGTCCTGCTGTAGCGGGGGCATGGATACAAGTGTTGTTCTGGGCGCATACGCTATCGATCTTTGGCTTTCTTGTGATCATTCCTCGATCAAAACACCTGCACATGATCGGCGCGATGGTCAATTCTTATTATCGCAATCTTGGACCAGTAGGGAAAATTCGCAAACTCGATCTGTCAGATGAAACAGTTGAAGAATTTGGCGTGGCCAAAGTGACGCAGTTTACCTGGAAACAATTGATGGACGGTTATGCCTGCACAGAGTGTGGCCGCTGTCACGTCAGTTGTCCGGCGACTTTGACTGGGAAAGACCTTTCGCCAAAGTACCTGATTTTGAAGATGAAAGAACAGCTGGTGGAGGTGGGGCCAAGTCTTGTCCAACAGCATAAGCTCGCGATGGCAGCTGGTGCGGAAGGGTTAGAGGAAGTCGACATTCCCTCGCTTGTTGGCGAAGTGTATACAGAAGATGAAATTTGGGCTTGTACGACCTGCCGCGCCTGTGAGGAAGCGTGCCCAGTTTGGAATGAACACGTTAGTCTCATTATCGACATGCGCCGTAACCTGGTGTTGACAGAAGGCAAGGCATCTGGCGAAGTAAACCGCGCATTCACTAACTTGGAACGCCAATCGAACGAATGGGGTCGCCCACGCTCTGCCCGCATGGAGTGGGCGGAAGGGCTTGACGTGAAGACCATGGCAGAGGTAGAAGGCAAGGTCGAATACCTCTATTACGTGGGGTCTGCCGCTTCTTTTGATGTGCGCAACCAAAAAATCGCAAGGTCCTTTGTGCAACTCTTGAATCAGGCGGGCATTGATTTTGCCGTGCTTGGCACAGAAGAAGAAAGCGATGGCGATACCGCACGGCGGCTTGGCAATGAGTTTTTGTATCAGGAGTTAGTGGAGAAGAATGTGGAGATGTTTAAGGAATACGGGGTGAAAAAAATCATCACCACCGATCCGCACGCATTCAATAATTTCAAGAAAGAGTATCCAGACTTCGGATTTGAAGCGGAAGTCATTCACCACACAGAATTTTTAGCGAAGTTGATCGATGAAGGCAAAATTAAGCCTACAAAGTCTGTGGAGCGCACGGTGACGTATCACGACTCCTGCTATCTTGGGCGCTACAATGACATTTATGATGCACCACGCTACATCCTGGAGCACATCCCGGGACTAACACTCGTCGAAATGGATCGCAGTCGCAATAAGAGTATGTGTTGCGGAGCTGGTGGCGGTTCGATGTTCAAGGAGGAGACCGGGAAACAGCGGATCAACGTACTTCGCACGGAACAGGCGCTCTCAACAGGGGCAACGACGATTGCAACGGCCTGCCCGTATTGCATGACGATGCTGATTGATGGCACGAAAGCGAAGGGTGTCGAGGATGACGTGGCGACTTTCGATGTGGCGGAACTGTTGCTTCAGGCAATTTAACTCTTAGTAATATCAATACCGGCGTAGGTTGGGGAGTGCCCATCCTGCGCCGGTTTTTGCTTAACTTCAACCATTCTTCTCGATAATCCATCGCTTAAACAACGGCTCGACAAATTGATAACGTCCACGTGAGGACCGATAGATGATTGAGTTTTTTATCAAAAAATCAATGGCTCTTTTCACATATGTTGGTGTTTGTCCGCGATAAGGTGGTTCATCGAAAGCGATGGCAATTAAAATCTGGTCAGCTTTAGAAATAGGCAAAATGTGTTTCCATAATTCTTCGTAAATCGGGTCAAATTGTTCTAATGTCTGAACTACCGCCATTTCAACGGTAGACGGGTTGATGATAGGTTGATTTTCCTGCTTAACTATCAAAAAAGCATTTAAAAGCGCAGCCATCATACCATGCGGATGGCCACCCGTAATGTCGAAAACGACATGAATCGCTTGTGCATCCATGGTCATATTAAATTTTTGCAGTTTTTTGAGCGTATAGGTTTCCCATTCGTCCACTTCAATTGCCGGGAGATGAAGCATGGTGGCAAAGGAATAAAATGCTCTTCGACGGTCTGCGAAAATGGTTTTCATCAGCGATGGTTCACTGCCTAAAAATAAGTAGGTGGTGTTTTCTTGATGCTGGAACACAGTACGAAGCGCATTTAATAAAGAAGATCCACCAATGCGTTCCACTTCTTGGAATTCATCTAGTAAAAAAACCAGTCGTTTGTCCCTTTTTTTTGCCACTTTCTCGACTAGTTCAAACGCATTCTCAAGTGCCTCCAATGGTTCAACCGTTGAATCCCCTGGTAATTTGGTATTGAAACGAAAATCGCCGTATTCGAGACTCCACTCTGATCTACTCAGCCAAATAACTATATCACGTAATGAGTGAAAGGCCGATTGCAGTTTTCCGGTATGCAACGAGGCGATCTGTTTGTACACCTGAATTGCAAAATTTTCGATACTTACGATGTGCAGTAAGTCCAGTTGAAGAGTAAGGCACCCCCGTTTTTGTAATTGACGAAGCGCTTCATTGGCGATGCTCGTTTTGCCAATACGCCTTGGACCTGCCAACATAATGCTGTCTCCAAAGTAGAGTCGTTCTTCCAAATGTTCTAAAAAACCATGCCTTCCAATGACATCATCAGAAGGAATTACTCGGGCACGTGGGAACGCAGATTCTACAGCCACAAGATGCACCCCTCTAATAATACGAATATTGTTATATATTATAATACATTTCATGTAATATAAATTCAACAAAACCTCGGTGTTATTTGATACTAGTGTGATGTCACTTTGATATACAGTTGCAATCTGAATTTCTCATCCCCCCTGTTGAACCACTCAAAAATGTGTTAACCTGTAGTTAGCAGACCGAACGCTCGGTCGACAATGAAAACGGGGTGAAATGTCACATGAAAAGTGTGATCGTCAGCGCAGCGCGCACGCCGTTTGGAAAGTTTGGCGGCGCGTTATCCGCACTACAGGCCGTGGACTTGGGTGGTACCGTCATCCGTGCTGCGATGGAACGCGCCGGGCTTCGTCCCGACGAAATTGATGAAGTGATCATGGGCATGGTGCTACAAGCGGGCGCAGGTCAAATTCCATCGCGCCAAGCGGCAAGACTCGCCGAAATCCCTTGGGAGACGCCGACAGAAACCATTAACAAAGTCTGCGCCTCCGGACTTCGCGCTGTCACCATGGCAGATCAGATGATTCGCGCGGGAGATATTGAAGTGGCAGTAGCAGGCGGCATGGAGAGCATGTCCAATGCTCCTTATGCGGTGGCAGGGGCTCGCTTTGGCCTGCGCATGGGCGATAGTAAGGTGCAGGATTTGATGCTCCGGGACGGGCTCATGTGCTCCTTTCACGGGGTTCACATGGCGGTGCACGGTTCGACCGTGGCGGCTGAATATGGCATATCGAGAGAGGCGCAGGACGAGTGGGCGCTTCGCTCCCATGAACGGGCCATCGCAGCGATGGAGGCGGACAGACTGAACGAGGAAATCGTTCCGGTCACCGTGAAAACGAAAAAAGGCGAAGTCGTCGTGGAACAAGACGAGGCACCGCGCCGTGACACTAGCTTAGAGAAACTCGCCAAGTTGCCGCCTGTTTTTGATCCGCAAGGGTCCGTGACCGCAGGTAACGCGCCTGGCGTCAATGACGGGGCAGGAGCGCTGGTGATCATGAGTGAAGAACGCGCCAAACGCGAAGGCCGCGAGATCTTAGCCGTCTTGCACGGTCATGCGGAAGCGGGAGCAGAAGCCAGGTACATCGCCACCACACCGGGGCTTGCGATGCAGAAGCTATTCAAAAAGACAGGTGTCGACGCTAAGGACATCGCGCTCTTTGAAATCAACGAAGCCTTTGCCGCCGTAGCGCTGACTAGCATGCAGATGATCGGCATGAGTCCGGAAATCGTCAATGTCAACGGTGGCGCCGTAGCATTCGGCCATCCAATCGGCGCAAGCGGAGCGAGAATTTTAACGACACTGATTTATGAACTGAAGCGCCGCGGCGGAGGGCTTGGCGTGGCGGCGATTTGCAGCGGAGCCGCACAAGGCGATGCAGTACTCATCGAAGTACCCAGATAACGAATTAGTGATTACCCGAATACGTGTGCAGAAAGGATTTGTTCAGATGGATAAAAAAATTATGGTAATCGGTGCCGGACAAATGGGCAGCGGCATTACGCAAGTAGCAGCGCAAGCTGGGTTTTCCGTGATCATGCAGGACGTGAAAGAAGAATTTACGGCTCGCGGAATGAAGACCATTCGCACCAGTTTGGAGCGTTTTGTGAAAAAAGGGACGATGACCCCCGAAACCGTTGAGGAAGTCATGAGTCGCATCACACCGACCACAGACGTAGCCATGGCAAAGGAAGCAGACGTCATCATTGAAGCGGCCATCGAAAAAATGGACATCAAGAAAGCTATTTTCCGTCAACTGGATGAGCTCGCGTCTGATAATGCCCTACTTGCCAGCAACACGTCATCCCTAGCCATCACGGAACTAGCGGCGGTGACCAAACGTCCCGAAAAGGTGATGGGAATGCATTTTATGAATCCGGTCCCCATGATGAAACTCGTGGAAATGATCCGCGGCTTGCAAACATCGGACAAGACGTATCAGACGATTGAGGCACTTGCAAAAGAGATGGGCAAGACGCCAGTGGCTGTCAAAGACTTCCCAGGATTTATCTCCAACCGCGTGCTCATGCCGATGATCAATGAAGCCGTATATTGCCTCTATGAAGGCGTGGCGACGCCGGATGCGATCGACGAAATCATGAAACTCGGCATGAGCCACCCAATGGGACCGCTTCAACTTGCGGATTTTATTGGCCTTGACACCTGCCTGTACATCATGGAAGTACTATATGAAGGATTTGGCGACTCGAAGTATCGCCCTTGCCCGCTGCTTCGCAAATACGTGGAAGCCGGGTACCTGGGGAAAAAGTCGGGACGCGGGTTTTACGAATACGCCTGACCGGGTGAGGAGGTGCTGTTTTGAACCTGCGTTTAACCGCAGAGCAGTTGGCGATGCGGAAACTGGTGCGTGATTTTGCAAAAAAGGAAATCCTCCCGAAAGCGGCACAGATCGATGACACGGACGCTTTTCCTCGTGACATTTTGAAAAAAATGGCGGATCTTGGGCTCCTCGGACTCCCGATTCCTGAAGACTACGGCGGCGTCGGCGCAGATTACATGTCCTACATGCTCGCCATCGAGGAGATTTCCTACGCCAGTGCAGCGATCGGCGTGATTCTTGCCGTGCACACTTCCGTGGGGACGATGCCTATTCTGCACTTTGGCACGCCAGAGCAGCAGGAGAAGTACGTGCCGCATCTCGCCGCGGGAGAATTGATCGGCGCCTTTGCGCTGACAGAGCCAAGCGCTGGGTCCGATGCGCAGAGCATCGAGACGCGCGCGGTACGCGCTGGCGACCACTATGTGTTAAATGGCAATAAGGTGTTCATCACGAATGGCGGCGAGGCGGATGTGTATACCGTGTTTGCCAAGACCGACCCGGCACAAGGCGCTCGTGGTGTCAGCGCATTTATCGTCGAACGCGGGATGCCTGGTTTTGTCATTGGACGCAAAGAGCGTAAAATGGGACTAAACGGTTCTGCAACGGCTCAGCTTGTGTTTGATGATCTACGCCTGCCTGTTGCCCAGCGGCTTGGTGAAGAAGGGGAAGGCTTTCGGATTGCCATGTCGCAACTGGATGGCGGGCGCATTGGGATTGCCGCGCAAGCGCTTGGCATTGCAAGAGCAGCGTATGATACGGCAGTGGGCTATGTGAAAGAGCGCAAGCAATTTGGACGTCCCATCGCTGATTTTCAGGCGATCCAAGAGATGATCGCGGATATGGGGACAGGCATTGAGGCAGCAAGACTCATGGTGTACCGGGCCGCATCGCTGCGTTCGCAAGACTTGCCCTGCACGGTGGAGGCTTCCATGGCGAAGCTTTTTACTACAGACATGGCCATGCGAGTAACGACAGATGCCGTGCAACTGCTTGGCGGTTATGGCTACACCAAAGAGTATCCCGTTGAGCGCTACATGCGCGATGCCAAGGTCACACAGATCTACGAAGGCACCAATCAAATCCAACGGATTGTCATCGCAAAAGCCCTGTCAAGGGACGCGATGTGACCAACACAGATACAATCAGGAGTATGGAGGAGGAACAGGAATGGATTTTATATTGTCGGACGAGCAGTTGGCACTACGAAAAATGGTGCGGGATTTTGCGTTAAAAGAAGTGGCCCCCACGGCGGCCATTCGCGACGAGGAAGAGCGGTTTGATCGCTCCATTTTTGATAAAATGGCGAAACTCGGGCTGACGGGCATCCCCTGGCCAGAGGAGTATGGTGGCGCTGGCATGGATTTTCTCAGCTATGTGATTGCGGTCGAGGAGTTGTCCCGCGTGTGCGCATCGACTGGCGTTACGCTGTCGGCGCATATTTCACTTGCCTCTTGGCCGATTTATAAATTTGCAAACGAAGAGCAGAAGCAAAAATACTTAAAGCCGCTCGCCGAAGGAACGAAAATGGGCGCATATGGCTTGACAGAGCCAAGCGCGGGAACGGACGCGGCAAGCCTTCGTACCACAGCGGTCGAAGACGGCGATTATTTTGTGATCAACGGCACCAAAATGTTTACGACCAATGGCGGCGAAGCGGATTATTATGTGGTCTTTGCCAGCACCGATCCGGACAAGGGATCGAGAGGCGTGACTGCTTTTATTGTGGAAAAGGGAATGGAAGGCTTTACTTTTGGCAAAAAAGAGAAGAAGATGGGCATCCGTTCATCACCGACCATGGAACTCATCTTTGAAGATTGCAGGGTTCCCAAAGAGAACATTCTTGGCGAGCGCGACCAAGGATTCAAAATCGCGATGATGACACTGGATGGCGGACGCAACGGAATTGCTGCTCAAGCGCTTGGCATTGCACAGGGAGCGTTTGACGCAGCCCTTGATTATGCGAAAGGCCGCACTCAGTTCAACAAACCGATCTCGGATTTTCAGGCGATTCAATTCAAACTGGCTGACATGGCTACGGCGATTGAAAGTGCAAGACTCTTGACGTATCAGGCAGCATGGCTAGAAGGCAACGGGCTTTCTTATGGCAAAGCCTCAGCAATGGCAAAAATGGTCGCCTCTGACGTAGCGATGAAGGTGACGACAGAAGCAGTACAAATTCATGGTGGGTATGGCTACACGCGCGATTATCCTGTGGAGCGCATGATGCGCGATGCGAAAATCACGCAAATCTATGAGGGCACCAACGAAGTGCAGCGGATTGTTGTGGCCGGGCATTTGTTGCGGGAAGCCAAATAGAGGCGGGCCAAAGGCAGGATCAAGCCATGAAGGATTGGATGAAACAACTACAAGACGGTGAGCCGCGCGCGATTGCCCGTGCGCTCTCTGTGGTGGAAGCGGGAGGGGAGCAGTCAGAACAATTGCTCTCCCGACTGAAAACCATTCCGCAAAAGGCACCGGCTCACGTCATTGGGCTTACCGGAGCGCCTGGTGCAGGTAAGAGTAGTCTCAGCGATGAACTGATTGCCCATTACCGTAAGGCGCAACAACGCGTGGCGGTAATTGCGGTTGATCCGAGCAGTCCATTTAGCGGCGGCGCAGTGCTTGGCGACCGCGTGCGGATGATGCGCCACACGTTGGATGAAGGTGTGTTTATCCGCAGCATGGGTTCGCGTGGGAGTCTCGGTGGCCTTGCTCGTCCTGTGCGTGATGCGATCAAGGTGCTGATGGCAGCAGGGTTTGAAAAAATCATGCTTGAAACAGTTGGTGTGGGGCAATCGGAACTGGACGTCATGTACGTCGCCGATACGGTCGTCGTAGTACTCACTCCGGCTGGGGGAGATCAGGTACAGGCGGCAAAAGCCGGCGTGATGGAAACAGCGGACCTCCTTATCGTCAATAAAGCGGATCTGCCTGGGGCTGAACGTATGAAAGGCGAACTAGAAGAGATCACTAGGGCGACCAAAAACGCGAAGAAAACCTGGGACAGCGGCTCGTTCCCTGAATGGGACGTACCAATCCTGCTAGCCTCGGCGCTGGCGCACAAGGGAATTGAGGAGACAGCATCCGCGCTTTCTGCACATTTTTCCTTCCTGATGGAGCAAGATCGCCTAGGGAGACGCCGCGGTCGAGGTCGATTGCAGGAGTTTCGCGAACGCCTCGAAGAGCGGATGATTCAGGAAGTAAAACGCATGTGGATCGAAGATGACCGTCTGTCAGCATTGAAAGAAGAGGTGTTAAGAGGCGAAAAAAGTGTCAAACATGCACTGGACGAGGCACATTTTTTGCTGGCAGGCAAAGAATGATTGCCGCGTAGTGGGTAATTGTGTTTTAATACGTTAGTAGTTCAAGAGTTCAGGGGAGGTGAATGCATGGCGGCCGAACAGAAATTGGAAGCCCGTGCGCCGGAAGAGATTCAAGAAATGCCACTTGTAGAATTGGCATATCAAATTTTGGCTAGCACAAACGAACCTCACTATTACCGTGATTTGATGAAAAAAGTGGCGGAATTCCGCTCCATGAGCGAAGAGGAAGTAGAAGACGCCATTGCGAGGCTTTATACTGACATCAACATCGATGGGCGTTTCCTTTGCATTGGTGACAATGTTTGGGGACTGCGGCGCTGGTATCCTGTGGAGCGGGTGTCGGAACGGGGGACCTCTAAGCGCTTTGTGCGTAAAGAGGTAGCCGAAGACGAAGATCTTTTGGATGATGCGGACGAAGAATTTGAGCTGGAAGAGGAAGATCTGATCGAGGAAGAACCGTTTGTCTTCGAGGACGAAGAAGCCATAGACGATGATTCAATTGACGAGGAAGAGATTGATTTCCTAGAAGAATCTGAAGTCGAAGAGGAACTCGACGAGGAAGAGCAGGATATGGACGACGAGGAAGAGGAATTTTAGGCTTCCTTAGTTTTGAACCTTGACAGTTGAACCGCCAGTTTGTACGATATGTTAGGCAAAAAAATAACGGACGGTCGCGTTCTGGCAGCAGCCAGGACGTTTGTTTTGTATGTTATGGCGGGAGGATTTTATGGTGACAAAGTACATCTTCGTGACCGGAGGCGTGGTTTCCGGCTTGGGGAAAGGAATTACGGCAGCTTCACTCGGGCGGTTACTTAAAAATCGCGGATTGAATGTGACCATTCAAAAGTTTGATCCTTACATCAACGTAGATCCAGGCACAATGAGCCCCTATCAGCACGGAGAAGTGTACGTGACAGAGGATGGCGCGGAAACGGACCTGGATCTTGGACATTATGAGCGGTTTATTGACATCAATTTGACGCGAGACAACAGCGTCACTTCGGGGAGAGTCTATTTTTCCGTATTAAATAAAGAGCGGCGCGGTGATTACCTCGGTGGTACCGTGCAGGTCATACCGCACATCACCAATGAGATCAAGGAACGCTTTATGCGAGCCGCAAAGCCTGGTGTGGACGTCGTCATCACGGAGATCGGCGGTACGGTAGGCGATATCGAGAGCCTTCCTTTTCTGGAGGCGATTCGCCAACTTCGCGGGGATGTCGGTCGCGATCACGTGATGTACATCCACGTCACTCTGATCCCCTACATGAAGATGGCCGGTGAAGTGAAAACCAAGCCGACCCAGCACAGTGTGGCTGAACTGAGAAGCATCGGTATTTCTCCTCATGTGATCGTCTGTCGAACAGAAGTCCCTCTCACGACTGAAGTCAAACGCAAAATTGCATTGTTTTGTGATACCGAAGAGGAGGCCGTGATTGAAGCGAGCGATGCCTCCACCATTTATGATGTGCCTTTGATGCTTCAACAAGAAGGACTTGACGAGTATGTTGTCAAATACTTAGGATTAAAAGTTCCACCAGCGGATATGAGCGAGTGGCGTGACCTTGTGGGGCGGATGAAAAACCTCTCCAAAAAAGTGAAAATCGCGCTGGTGGGGAAATACGTTGAGCTACACGATGCCTATCTTAGCGTGGCGGAAGCGCTTTTTCATAGCGGTGTGGCAAACGATGCCGAAGTGGAAATCGATTGGCTGTCCTCAGAAGAACTGACGGAAGAGAATGTCGACGAATGGCTGCAGGGTGCAGACGGTATTCTCGTCCCCGGAGGATTTGGCGACCGAGGGATTGAGGGCAAAATCATTGCGGTGAAGTACGCAAGAGAGAACAACATCCCGTTTTTTGGGATCTGTCTGGGAATGCAAATGGCGGTGATCGAATTTGCGCGTCATGTGATTCACCTTAAAGGGGCGCATACTTCTGAAATTGACCCGCAAACCCCCTATCCGGTCATTGATCTCATGCCTGAGCAAAAAACGATTGAAGCCAAAGGCGGCACGATGAGGCTTGGCCTTTATCCTTGCTACATCCAACCTGGTAGCAAAGCCGCTCAAGCCTATCAAGAGTCGGAAATTCGCGAGCGTCATCGTCACCGTTACGAATTCAACAACACGTTTCGCGCTGCAATGGAAGAAGCGGGACTTGTGATCAGCGGTACTTCACCGGACGGACGTTTGGTGGAAATCGTCGAATTAAAAAACCACCCGTGGTTTGTCGGCGTTCAGTTCCATCCCGAATTCACTTCTCGACCGAATCGTCCGCAACCGTTATTCCGGGACTTTATTGCTTCGTCAATCCTCAATAAAGAAAACAATCGATAAGGCTGTGAACGATACAAAACTGGGGCTTCTCAATATGGTCAAGAAAAGAGGCGAGGCCATGGGGAAGAAGATCATGGTCGTTGACGATCAGGTGGGTATCCGTTTCCTGCTCAAGGAAATCCTTGAGCAGGACGGGTATGAGGTATTGTTGTGCGCAAATGGCAAGGAAGCGCTTTCAGTTCTTCGCCAGCACGAACTCTCGCTGGTTTTTCTTGATATGAAGATCCCCGGAATGGATGGACTTGAAATTTTGATTCAGATTCGTAAGTACAAACCAGACCTCAAGGTGGTGGTGATGACGGCATATGGGGAACTGGTGACCATTCGTGAAGCGGTGGAATTGAATGTGGTGGGCTTTTTTACAAAGCCGTTTGATATCGATGACATACGACTTTTCGTGAAACAGGAAATCGGGGAAGGAGCAAACAATGACAGAGAATTTGAAGGTGAATGAAGTGATGATCCGCCTGCGAATGGCAGATGCGGATGCCCATTACGCGGGTAAATTGGTGGACGGGGCTCGTATGTTGCAACTGTTTGGCGATGTCGCGACCGAACTCCTGATTCGTCATGATGGTGACGAAGGGCTTTTTGCAGCTTATGATGAGGTGGTTTTTAAGGCACCGGTATATGCAGGGGATTACATTGAGGCAGTGGGGCGAATTGTCCATGTGGGCAACACCTCGCGCAAGATGGAATTTGCCGCCTACAAAGTGATCGCAGGTGGAACTGACCCTGCCAATCCTTCTGCCGCAGAAGTGCTTGACCCCCCACTGATGGTGGTGCGGGCATCCGGTACGTGTGTGGTGCCAAAAGACAAACAGCGCAATAAGGAGTGAGGCATCTTGGACAAACTGGTGATAACGGCAGCGGTGAACGGCGCGGAAGTGACTCGCGAGAATACTCCCCATGTCCCCTATTCGCCTGAAGAAGTCGCGAATGCGGCGATTGAGGCAGCAGAAGCAGGCGCTTCGATCATTCACGTTCATGCCAGGTATGCGGATGGGACGGCTACCCAGGATAAGGAAGTGTATCGTGAGATCATCGAGCGTATTCGGGCTAAAAGCCGGGTGATCGTACAGGTTTCGACAGGCGGGGCGGTAGGAATGACGGCAAGCGAGCGCGCGGATGTGATCTCGCTTAAGCCGGAAATGGCCACACTAAGTGCAGGAACCGTTAATTTTGGCGATGGTGTTTTTTACAATGCGCCGGCAGATATTGAGGAGTTTGCCAGACGGATGATGGAGCACGGTGTCCGCCCTGAAATTGAAGTATTTGATACTGGCATGATTGCCACCGCGATGCGTTTGATGAAAAAAGGGCTGTTGCTGGGTCCCTTGCACTTTGACCTGGTCATGGGAGTACCAGGGGGTGTGCCTGCAGAGATGGCGAATTTGCTACACATGGTCTCCATGTTGCCAAATGGCAGCACGTGGACAGTAGCAGGGATAGGGCGCGCGCAACTTACGATGGCAACAGCGGGAATCCTTTTAGGCGGGCATGCCCGAGTGGGACTAGAAGACAATATTTACTATGCCAAAGGTCGCCTTGCTGCATCTAACGCGGAACTCGTTAGCCGGATTGTAAGACTTGCGGCGGAATTGGGGCGTGAAGTGGCCACTCCGGATGAGGCAAGAAAAATGGTAGGTATCACAAAATAGTCACAATTGTAGCCCCAACAGGTTGCGTAAAGGGGCATACACAGTTATAAAGGAATCAGAGCGTTCGGGAATCTCGCGTTTTGCAGGAGGAATCGGACATTTGCGCTTTATCCTGAAGACAGCTAGGGAACAGGAGATGGAAAAGGCTGCTCGGTTTGGCTTCGTGGACGGGATTGTCATTCCCCGTAATGAGACGGAACGAACGGGTCGTCAATATGACAGCTTAGTGCGCTCATCACTGAATTATCCGTTTCCCATCATCGGGTTGGAACTCAGAGAGCTATCCGCAGAACGGTTGGCCAAAGAAGTAGAGGCATATCATAAGCTGGATACGCAAAGGATCACCGCACTATTCCCCATGACATTAGCCAGTCTCTCTGCCATGAACCGCCTGAAATCATCAGGCGTGCAACTAGGTATTCAGCATGCCGTGACGGTGATCCAGCTACTCGCCGCTGAAAGAGCGGGATCTGATGTGCTACATATCAGTATGAGGCCATTTCGAAACTTTGGCTTGGATATCGTCGGGACAGTGTTAGCACTGCAAGCCCATTTACGAAAACGAGAGTCAGGCTGTGCCATCTGGATAGAGGATGCGATCACTGCAAAAGAGGCCAATGAAATGGCTGCGCTTGGCGCAGATGCACTGGTTTTAACTTGGGACATGCTTCAGGATTTCATGTACCACCCTGCAACCGATCAGGAAATCGAGCGTATGCTCACTTCGTGGACCCGTGAGGAATCATCGGACAGAAGTTAGGGTAGGAGGGGAAAATCGATTTTTGGTGTCATTTCATCAGGCATCGTTGTGCTCTTTATGCTGGTCCTTGGCATTCAACTGATACGTGATTACAATCGGTCCCATCGTACGTACACCTTCTGGTGGGCTGTATCCTTTTGGTTCGGGTTTCTGGCGGCCATCACGGACTTTATTTCCTACTTTATGCATGGGTGGAATATCTGGCAGTACCGTTTGTACCTTTTTTCCGCAGCCACGCTCGTGGCCTATATGGGGGCGGGCACTGTGTACCTATTCTCGAAACGGGTGGGCCGCATCTACGTGATGGTCATGTCACTGATTGCGCTCGCCATGCTCGTCACGCTTGCCGTTACGCCGGTAGCACACATCGCCACCATGCCTGCGGGTGAAAAAGCACAAGGTTTCGTGCCCGCGCAAATTGGACTTTATTTTGCGCTCCTTAGCGGTATTGGTGCGCTGGCTGTGTTCATTGGTGCTATTTATTCGTACTTGCGCTCTAAGTTGGTTTTCAATCTGTGGATTGCGCTCGGTGCACTGCTATTTTCCATCGGCGGAACGGTTGGCGATGCCACGCATATTTACGAGATGTTCTATTTGTTTCAAACGCTCGGCGCTATTGTCCTATATTACGGAATTTACACCAGTTATAAAAAAATATAAGGTGGCAAGTGGAAGAGGGAGGCAATCGCATCGTGGAAAGTTATATTCAGGGGCTGTTCGCTGATCGCATCGGCGGCAAGTCGTTTGGAAAGGATACCGTGCTTTATAAGTTTGAAAAAATCAAGCGGGCAAAAGCCGCCGCGAAATTGGCGCATCCGAATGTTCCACTAATTGACATGGGAGTCGGAGAACCGGACGATCGAGCGGATGATGGCATCGTCGATGTGCTGGCTAGTGAGGCGAGAAAGCGGGAAAATCGCTTTTATGCCGACAACGGAATCCCTGAATTCAAACGGGCAGCGGTAGCCTACCTAGAGCAAGTATTCGGCGTCTCGGGTATTGACCCTGATCGGGAAATTAACCACGCGATTGGCTCTAAACCAGCGCTTGCCATGCTACCAAGCGTGTTTATCAATCCGGGAGACGTCAGCATCATGCCGGTACCGAATTATCCCGTCTTGGGCACTCACACCGCGTGGCTTGGCGGGGAAGTATACCATCTTCCGCTGACACGGGATAACGACTTCTTGCCTGACCTCACAACGGTGCCAGAAGCAATGGCGAGACGCGCGAAACTACTTTACCTCAACTACCCCAACAATCCCACTGGTGCCACAGCGACAAGAGAATTTTTCAAGGAAGTCATCGAATTCGCAAAACGGTATGAAATTTTGGTGGTACACGATGCTGCTTATGCCGCGCTCACGTTTGACGGGGTTGAGCCGCTCTCGTTTTTGTCGCTGCCTGGGGCTAAAGAAGTCGGGATTGAGTTGTTTTCTTTTTCGAAGGCGTTTAACATGACAGGTTGGCGCTTAGCGTTTGCCGCAGGGAACGAGCTTGCGATAAAGGGATTTGCCACGGTGAAGGACAACAACGATTCAGGACAGTTTATGGCGATACAAAAAGCGGCCATCTACGGGCTCGAACATTCGGAAATCACCCAACATATTGCAAAAAAATACTCGCGTCGACACGAGCTATTGGTGGACGCACTGCATGTACTCGGCTTTGAAGCGAAAAAGCCGAAGGGATCATTTTTCCTTTATACCCCGGCACCAAAGGGCATTGTTGGTGGACCGAAATTTGCATCGGCAGAAGAGTTTTCCCAGTATATGATCACAGAAAAACAAATTTCCACCGTTCCCTGGGATGATGCGGGGGCGTTTGTGCGCTGGAGTGTCACCTTTGAAGCGGATGGAGAAGATGAGGAACGCGCCGTGATCGCCGAAATCAGCCGCAGATTGAAGGATGTTCAATTTGAATTTTAAGGCTAGTCGTAAAAGAGAGGGTGAACGGGATGGATCGCGAATTGGCGATGGAATTTGCCAGAGTCACGGAAGCGGCTGCGATTGCTGCCGCCAAGTGGATGGGAACGGGCAAGAAGAATGAGGCGGATTTAGCCGCCACCACCGCAATGAGGGCTGTATTTGACACGGTCGACATCGATGGCACAGTGGTCATCGGAGAAGGGGAAATGGACGAAGCGCCAATGCTGTACATTGGTGAAAAGCTGGGGCACGGCAGGACAGAGGTGGACGTGGCGGTGGATCCGCTAGAAGGCACCAACATCGTGGCGAAAGGCCTATGGAACGCCATGGCAGTTCTCGCAGTCGCGCCGCGCGGATCGCTTTTGCATGCGCCGGATATGTACATGGACAAATTGGCGGTGGGCCCTGCTGCAAAAGGGCTTGTGGACATTGAGGCGCCACTTGAGCACAACCTGCGTGTGGTGGCACATGCAACAGGCAAACGCATTGAGGACGTGGTGGCATGCATTCTCGATCGCCCAAGGCACACCGAGATCATCGAGCGAATTCGCAAAGCGGGTGCGCGCATCAAGCTGATTAGCGATGGCGATGTGGCAGGTGCGCTGAATACGGCATTTCCCGAAACAGGTGTGGATATTCTCTTTGGATCAGGTGGCGCACCAGAAGGGGTGCTGGCAGCCGCGGCGCTTAAGTGCATGGGTGGGGAGTTTCAAGGTAGGCTTTTACCGCAAAATAATGAGGAGTTGGAGCGCTGCCTAAGTATGGGACTGGATGATCCCACTCGCGTGCTTCGAATGGATGACTTAGTGCGCGACGAAGAAGCGATTTTTGCTGCCACTGGTGTGACGGATGGGGAACTCTTGAAAGGTGTGCGTTTTTTGGCGGGTGACGTGGCCACGACACACACGCTCGTCATGAGGGCAAGCAGTGGTACGATCAGGTTCATCGAGGCCAAGCACAAGTTACAGACTAAGCCGAATTTAGTAATGATCTAAGCGAGTCTTTTCTTAGGGGAATTGCATAAAGTGATGATATGCAGGTAAACATGCTATAATGCAACTTAATTAATAATCTGAGTATGGCGAGGGCAGGTTCAATTGCAAATTAAAGAGCTAGAAACGATGAAGCTCACGGAGCTTTACAAGTTGGCTAAGGAATTCCAGATTCCCTATTATGCCAGCATGAAGAAAAAGGAATTGATATTTGCCGTTCTCCGCGCACAGGCGGAAAAAGACGGATTAATTTTTGCAGAAGGTATCCTCGATATCATGTCTGACGGGTACGGCTTTTTGCGACCCATCGGGTATTTGCCAAGCGCTGAGGATATTTATGTAGCCGCATCACAGATTCGACGATTTGATCTTCGAGAGGGCGATCTGGTATCTGGTAAAGTTAGGCCGCCCAAGGAAAATGAGCGCTATTTTGGACTCTTGCAAGTGGAGGCGGTCAATGGCACTAGTCCTGAGACCGCAGCAGAAAGACCTCACTTTCCCGCACTCACCCCCTTATTTCCACAATATAAGTTGACGCTGGAAACAGAGCCGCACAAGTTTGCCACTAGGATCATGGATTTGTTGTCGCCAGTCGGAATGGGGCAACGGGGTTTGATTGTCGCACCACCTAAGGCCGGTAAAACGATGCTCCTAAAAGAGATTGCCAACAGCATTTCCGCCAATTACCCCAATATCGACCTCTTTGTTCTTTTGATTGATGAGCGTCCCGAAGAAGTGACCGATATGCAACGCTCTGTTCGTGGAGAAGTGGTCGCGTCAACCTTTGACGAGTTGCCGGAAAACCACATCAAAGTGACGGAACTGGTGCTGGAGCGCGCCATGCGCCTAGTTGAACACAAAAGAGACGTCGTGATCCTGATGGATAGCATCACCCGGTTGACGCGGGCCTACAACCTAGTTATCCCGCCAAGTGGCCGTACATTGTCAGGTGGTATCGATCCGGCAGCATTCCATCGACCCAAGCGTTTTTTTGGCGCGGCTAGGAACATAGAAGAGGGCGGTAGCCTGACGATTCTTGCCACTGCACTCATCGATACCGGATCGCGGATGGATGACGTCATCTATGAGGAATTCAAGGGGACAGGCAATCTCGAATTACACCTTGATCGAAAATTGGCGGAAAAACGAGTGTTCCCCTCGATCGATATTCGTCGCTCTGGCACTCGCCGGGAAGAAGTGCTCCTGACGAGTGAAGAGTTGGATAAAATTTGGGCGCTTCGTCGCTCTCTCGGTGAAAACAACGAGTTTACGGAAATATTTTTACGCCGTTTCAAGCAAACCAAATCCAATACAGAATTTTTGGCAACACTCGAAAGCACCTCAGAGTCAAGAGAGGCGACAAGGGACACCTCAGATACAAAACGCGTCAGTGCGAAATCCTCATAGAATTTCAAACAATAAAGGTTGTGTACAACGTTGAATATCGTGTATGCGGACGAGCATGGCCGCCTGTTTGATACTGACGAGCTTTTGGCGCTTGGTAGAGCGGGCAGAGAAGTGACATCGGTGGAAGCGAGGGAATGGATCCCCCTTCCTGACGGTGCGACGATGGTGTCGCTTCCTCATTCCCGGGCGCTTGGCTTCGATCCGATCACAGGACAATTAAAGGCAATGCCAAAAACGTTCCATGCGGTGGGGGCACTGTTGCCGCAAGGCTATACGAGGTTGTATTTGCCTGCGTTTCATAAAGACGAAGGGCTGCCCACCTATCCGCTTTTTGGCTATACCGCCGTGGGATTTGAAAATGGCAAATTTTATGCGGCTGCCATCAAAAGCGATGATCCTGCCCCCTGGAATCCGCTACAATACAGTCACGAGTCAGCAGCGTCACGAGTGGACGCAATGCGGACGCTGTACCCGCAAAATCGCTTATATGAGCATTTGACCACCTGTGCGCTCGAGTACGAGTGCGTGACGTCTAGAAACACGTTCTTTGAGCGGCAGGAGGGAGCCATTCCTGTCTCCCCTACTTGTAATGCCGGGTGTGTTGGCTGTATCAGTGAGCAGCCGGACGATGCCGGGTTTGAGTCGCCGCAAACAAGGCTACTGATTAGGCCAACGGTGGACGAGATGGTGGAATTGATGGTCCACCACTTGCAAAAGTCCGGACCAGACGGAATAGTGTCGTTTGGACAAGGGTGCGAAGGAGAACCATCCGTACGCGGAAGGGAAATCGCAGGGGCGATCGCCCGCACAAGAGACATTATCCAAACCGGCGCGATCAACATCAACACCAACGCAGGTCTCACTCGAAATATACAGGCCATCGTGGATGCGGGCCTTGATTTGATGCGCGTTTCAATCATCAGCGCACTCCCGGATCACTATCATGCGTATTACCGTCCGCGCGGATACACACTGGACGATGTGGCAAACTCTGCCCGTTATGCCACGGAAAAAGGCGTAATTGTCTCGCTCAACTACCTGATTTTCCCTGGCGTCTCCGATCAGGAAGAGGAGATCGAGGCAATGGCAAAGTGGATCAATGATACTGGCGTGCGGTTAGTCCAACTGCGCAACCTCAACATTGACCCGGATTATTATTTAGATCGAATCCCCGAGAGGTCTGGTGAACCGCTCGGCCTCTTAACGATGATCGATTACCTGCAATCAGAATGCCCCGTACTTCGTATTGGCAGCTATACCCATTCCCCAAGTTGGTATCAATCGAAAATTTCCTGAGCATAATTCTGTACAAGATCGAATATGGTGGTAACACAAATAGAACATTGAAAATATTCAGTGTTCATTTGTGTTGCAATTAAAATTTAGTTTAATAAATATTAAGAATAGGAGAACATTAAGATTCCCATACTGACATCATGGGGTTTTATATGTTCTTTTTTTGGAGGTGGGAAAAAAAGAATCAGCGGTAGATTCAGGATCTACGGGTTTCCCATTCTAATCAAGAAAAGGGTGATAGGCTGATGAGAAAAAGCCTTTGGGGGGAGCTCCTTGCAGAATTTCTGGGCACGCTCATCATCATTGCCTTTGGCGATGGCGTGGTCGCAGTAGCAGTAGCGGGTCTCACAGAATCTGGTCGTACCCTAGTGATCTTCCAAGGAGCAGGCGGTTGGCTGCTGATCACATGGGGGTGGGCACTGGCTGTTACACTGGCCGTCTATGTGACAGGTGGGGTTTCTGGCGCGCACTTGAATCCTGCCGTCAGCTTTGCTATGGCCATCAAGGGAGACTTTCCCTGGCGAAAACTGATTCCGTTCTGGATCGCCCAAGTGGTAGGGGCATTTGTCGGTGCAGCAATTGTATATTTGGACTATTTTCATGCCATCAACGCTTGGAACATTGCACATCATGTGGTGTCTAGAGCCTCTTCAGCTGGGCTGACAACCTACAGTATTTTTGCCACCTTTCCTGCAGGCTACTTTAACGGCAATATGTTCTGGCCGTTTCTTGATCAGATCATCGGCACCTTTTTTCTCGTCATTTTTATCCTTGGTATTGGGGATTCGAAAAATCTTGGTGTTCAATCAAATATGGGACCATTTATGGTAGGGATGGCGGTCGCAGCGATTGGAATGTCCTACGGCGTGAATGCAGGGTATGCGATCAATCCTGCCCGTGATTTTGGCCCGCGTCTGTTCTCCTGGTTTGCTGGGTGGGGAAGCAACGCTTTCCCTGGCCCAAGCGGATATTGGTGGGTACCTATCATTGGTCCGCTAATTGGAGGCGCGATTGCACCGTTTATTTACAAGTGGTTTATTTCAAGGTTCTTGCACTCAGCAGAAGCGGAACACTGAGCAATACTTAGGAGGGAATGAAGGTTGTCTACTTATGTCATGGCAATCGATCAGGGAACGACGAGTTCCCGCGCCATTTTATTTAATAAAGACGGCTCGATCTTCGCGGTGGAACAGCAGGAATTTACGCAGATTTTCCCACAATCTGGCTGGGTCGAACACGATGCGATGGAGATCTGGGGATCTGTGCAGTCCTGTATTTCCAAGTTAATGGCCACCCATCACGTGACGGCAAAAGACATTGCGGCGATCGGGATCACTAATCAGCGCGAAACAACGCTGGTGTGGGATAAAAACACGGGTGTTCCTGTCTACAACGCGATTGTTTGGCAATCCCGGCAAACGGCGGGAATCTGCGATGAATTGAAAGCTCAGGATTACGATGAAATGGTACGTAGCAAAACAGGGCTCCTGATTGACGCCTATTTTTCCGGCACCAAAGTGAAGTGGATCCTCGACAACGTTGATGGCGCCAGGGAAAAAGCAGAGAACGGTGATCTGCTTTTTGGCACGATGGACACCTGGATCATCTGGAAGTTGTCCGGCGGTAAGGCGCACGTCACCGATTATACCAACGCCTCGCGAACCCTCATGTACAACATTTTTGACCTAAAATGGGACGATGAACTGCTGCAGATGCTAGGCGTACCAAAGTCCATGCTGCCGCAAGTGCGCAACAGTTCGGAAGTGTATGCGCATACTGAGCCTCATCTCTTTTTCAACGAGTCGGTGCCGATCGCGGGTATTGCGGGAGACCAGCAGGCGGCGCTATTTGGTCAGGCGTGCTTCGCCTCTGGTATGGCGAAAAACACGTATGGTACCGGTTGCTTCATGCTGATGAACACCGGAGAAAAAGCGGTACGCTCGCAAAACGGACTCCTCACCACCATCGCGTGGGGGCTAGACGGCAAAGTGGAGTATGCGCTCGAAGGCAGTATCTTTGTCGCCGGATCTGCCATTCAGTGGCTGCGCGATGGGCTGCGGATGTTCAAGGGCGCGGCAGAAAGCGAAGAGTATGCGGCGCGAGTGGATTCGACGGACGGCGTCTACATGGTGCCAGCGTTCGTAGGACTCGGCACCCCGTATTGGGATAGCGAAGCACGAGGGGCGATTTTTGGTCTGACACGCGGCACGACCAAAGAGCACTTTGTGCGCGCCACCCTCGAATCGCTCGCCTATCAGACCAAAGACGTGCTAACGGCGATGGAAGCGGATTCCGGCATTAAGTTGACCACGCTGCGGGTGGACGGCGGTGCGACGATGAACAACTTCTTGATGCAATTCCAAAGCGACATGCTCGGCGTCCCAGTAGAACGCCCAGCGGTGCTTGAAACCACCGCGCTTGGTGCCGCGTACCTGGCTGGCTTGGCGATAGGGTACTGGCAGAGCAAGCAGGACATTATCGACAACTGGCAAATAGAGCGCACATTCGAGTCAGAAATGGATGACGCTTTGCGAGATCACCTCTACGCCGGGTGGAAAAAAGCAGTAGAGGCAACCATGACATTTAAGTAAAATGCCTAACCTCCCTCCTAGGCAGATGGAAAGTATGCTATATTATGAGGGAATAAGGATGAAAACTTAATACCTTTGGTGACGAGTTCGGGAGAAACCACAAGTCTTATGCAGATTGGCTTAAGCTTGTGGTTTTTTCTTGATAAAAAGGAGTGATACAGCATGGCTTATGCGTTTACTCATCCAGCGCGCGTTCAGATGAAAAAAGACTTGGAGTCGAAGCCGCTTGATTTGCTGATCATCGGCGGCGGGGTGACGGGTGCCGGTATTTTGCTGGATGCCCATACGCGCGGGATGCGTGCGGCGGTAGTGGAAATGCAGGATTTTGCGGCTGGGACATCCAGCCGTTCGACTAAATTAGTACACGGCGGACTCAGGTACTTAAAGCAGTTTGACATCGAAGTGGTGGCAGAAGTTGGAGAGGAACGGGCGATCGTCTATGAAAACGGGCCGCACATCACTACCCCGCTTTGGATGATGCTACCGATCGTCGAGCACGGGACGTATGGCATGTTCATGAGCGCCATCGGGCTTTTCATCTACGATCGACTGGCGCATGTTAAACCTGAAGAACGAAGGACCATGCTCACGATAGAAGAGGCGCTAAAAATAGAACCACTGTTAAATCCAAAAGGGCTAAAAGGAGCAGGGTACTACGTCGAGTACCGGACCGATGATGCCCGGCTGACGCTGGAAATACTAAAAGAAGCCGTGGATCGAGGCGCCATCGCGCTCAACTATACGAAGGCAGAGAACCTACTGTATGAAAACGGGATGGTTCGCGGTGCCACCGTGAAAGACTTATTGACGGGCGAGACGTATACGATTCACGCCAAAAAAGTGGTCAACGCGACTGGACCCTGGGTGGATCGCCTGCGTGAAATCGACCACTCGAAGCAAGGAAAAACGCTCCACTGGACCAAAGGCGTGCACATCGTCATTGACGGTACCAGGTTCCCGCTGCACAATCCTGTCTACTTTGATGTGCCTGACGGACGGATGATTTTTGCCATTCCGCGGGCGGGCAAGACGTACGTGGGGACAACGGACACCAACTACCACGAAGATCCCCAGCATCCGCTCACGACAAAGGCAGACAGGGATTATTTGATCGATTGTATCAATTACATGTTCCCGAGTGTGGCGATTACGGAAACGGATGTGGAGTCGTTTTGGGCAGGGGTACGACCGCTCATTCATGAGGAAGGGAAAGGGCCGTCTGAAATTTCCCGCAAGGATGAGATTTTCACCTCGAAAAGTCAACTGATCACGATCGCTGGCGGAAAACTCACCGGGTATCGCAAAATGGCGGATAAAGTGGTGACCTACGTCGGAGAGCTCCTCGAAGCAGAGGGACGCACATCTTATCCGACTTGCCAGACGGATAAGATTGAGCTTTCTGGTGGCAAATTTGGCGGGTCTGCCAACATGCCTGCTTTTATTGAGGAAAAAACCACCGAAGGCGTGGCGTTTGGCTTGACGGAGGCGGAGGCGAACCGACTGGCGCACCGGTACGGGACCAACCTAGACGAGTTGTATGCGATATTGCGAGATCAAGGGGACGAGGCGAAAGCGAGCGGACTTTCGCTGGAGGTGTTTGCCTCGCTGGTGTATGGTATGGATAAGGAAATGGTGATCACTCCCTCGGACTTTTTTATCCGCAGAACCTCCGCCATGTTTTTCGACGTGGCATGGGTAGAGCGGTGGAAGGATCCGGTGATCACGTACATGGCCGATCATTTCAGGTGGAATGAGGAGCAGACGAAAGCGTATCGGGAGGAACTGTACCAGTTCATTCGCGAAGCGACGATGGTCACGGAAGAGGGAGGATCAAAACATGAGTAATCTGGAGAACGAAATGGTCAGTCCCGATCCTTTGGAGCGTCTCATCACGATGGTCATCGGGCGGGAAACGACGATAGAAAACACCTTGCAACTTTTGGATGCCGCCGATCAAAAGGGCCTGATCAAAATGGCCGGGTATTTGTTTCACGACATGGATGAATTGGCGGAGGCGGGCGTTGGGATGCTTGCCAAACCGGAAACGCTTCGCATGATGGCAACAGGCTCGAAGTGGCTGTCACTCATCAAGTCATTCGATCCGGAAATGCTAGGAAGTCTCGTTCAGACGGTATCCCAGGTGGCGGGTGAGTGGGAATCTGCGGAGCCGACCATTGAGGTGCGGGGAGCCTGGGATTTGGTGAAAGCCTTGCGGGATCCGGACGTGAGTTATTTGATTTCCAAAGTGTTCAGCGTCATGAAAACTGTCGGTGCCTCGATGAGAGAGGGCGAGGGCGGGAAGTCATCAGTGAGCGATCGTCAGTGACATATCGTACGTGCGATAGCGTCACGGTGATGGCGTTAGGGAGGAAAAAACGTGGAGAAAATCCGCCAGCGAGTCATTCCCGCAGCGAGGCATATCGGTGACTTGGACCAATTGGTGAAATACCATTTTGAATACGCGATGATGTTGCAAATTCATCTGGCGCAATTAAAATACGTGATGGACGTTGCGCATTCCCATCGGGTGAAGCTGATTTTGCATGCGGACTTGATCCAGGGATTGAAGCCAGACGAATACGGCGCGCAGTATCTATGCCAGGAAATTAAGCCAGATGGTATCATCTCTACGCATTCCCATGTCATCGAAACGGCAAAAAAGCGCGGAGTTCTCTCGATTCAGCGGATTTTTCTCCTGGACTCCCATTCACTAGCAACGAGTTACCGCGTCATTCGATCCATCCAGCCGGATTACATCGAGGTGTTGCCGGGGATAGCGCCGGAACTGATTCAGGATGTGGTCGAGGAAACGCGGATGCCTGTGTTGGCAGGAGGGTTCTTGCGCAAGCCGCAACAGGTTCAAGCGGCGCTTGATGCGGGGGCCTTGGCCGTCACCACGTCGAATAAGGCGCTGTGGGAAGCTGGATTTTAAAATGATAGTTTAACGGGAATATTGTCATATATGGAGAGCGCGGAGGAGGGGCTTAAACAGCTTTCATTGATACTACTCAAAACTATATTATACTATTCATATGGACAGATTAGCAACGATAGGCGAAGCATCAAAAGTTCTTGGCGTATCCATTACCACATTGCGGCGTTGGGAAAAAGAAGGACGATTGCAGCCAGATGAAATTACGCAAGGTGGTCACCGCCGATACGATCTGGTGAAACTGCGGCCGGAATTGTTCCGTCTTCAACGAAGCGACAGAAAAACCGTAGCGTATGCAAGGGTTTCAAGCCATGATCAGAAAGAGGATTTGGAACGGCAAAAGCAAGTCTTGGAAATGTACTGTGCCGCTCAAGGATGGACATATGAGGTAATTGCCGATCTTGGATCAGGCATGAACGACCACAAGAAAGGCTTGAAGCGGCTATTGAATGCCATTTTGCAGGACGAAGTAGGCAGGTTGGTCATTACGCATAAAGATCGTCTCCTGCGTTTTGGCGCAGAAC
>JAJZCW010000032.1 GCA_021828865.1 Bacillota bacterium | reverse complement strand
TTGCGGTCCGTCAAGGACTTTCGCGGCATATCCTCGCTACGCTGCGGTATTCCACGGTTCCTGGACAGACAATTGGTCACTTAACGATAAATTGAAAAACCGTGTCTTGACATAGGGGACCACCTTAGAGTAAACCTTGAAAAGGGTGATTCGCTTGATGTATCGGTAGTACGACATTATTTATCAAAAGCCAAGAACAAAGTGGATGAAGTTTTAAAGAAAATAGATCAGTTAAAAAAACGCAAACACTCTTACAAGAATTTGGAGATAGTAAGAGGGGCAGTTCAAGTAGGGCATTACAATGCAGATCAAGTTTATGATCATATTTCTGATGATAAAGAGACATTTGATGACTATAGAAATGTTTTTGATGATCGTTATTTTAGAAGTATGTCATCGGTAAGGTTGGAAGCATTTATTCCATCATACTCCAGATTACGGGGTTCTTGCTTAATCACCTTCAGAAGCTTAAAGATTCGTGACTGTATGTTTACATTAAATCACGAACAAATTTTATCGAATTTGTTTGAAGGCTTACATACTGATCCTTCATTAAACCTCAGAGGTTTTATTACATTCAAGTCGGAAAAAAAACCGGATATATATTACATTGACTTAGAAAATAACAGATTTCCTTTGACAAAAGACGAAACACAACAGTTATGCGAAATTGTTGACGACTTCGCAAGGATATATATCAAGAGTTGGCAAGATATCGAAAAATCATTTGGTACCTATCTTTTTCAAAAGGCTGAATCGGTTGAAAATGGTTATAGATTAATTCAGGTCAAACGGAGTTTATGGAAATCAATGATAGATTTTTCGTTTCAGTATGATTTTGAAAAAGGAAATAGTGAGTGGCATATCTTCGATAACAGTTGGTCAATGATAAAGGTTTATTCAAAAACTTCTACAAGTCAATGTGATGAAGGTTATCACGCCTTTCTCGAACCTGAAGCTGCCGAATGTTATGATTATTGTAAATCAGATGATGGGGTTTGGATAGTATGGGATTCTAAGTTTCTTATGTCATATGAACCGCTAAATATCGGTTCGCGGGGAATGTGGGATGCCCTTACCACTTACACATGGTTGGTCAATGACTTTATCCCTTATGTTGTTTTTCAAAATGCGAAAGGGAAAATATTAAAAAGAATTGATTTCGAGAAATTTAGAAAACAATTTAAGATTGAAGATTATGGGTGGTCTGGACGAGTTAAATCCTATAGATCGCTTGGCGAGATAGCAAATCAAAGGGAATTATACGAACTCATAGCAGATCTCCAAAATTTCTTTAATTCCCATAGTGCGAAATTCTTTGTAACTGCGTCTGATATGAAATCCTTATATGAATCGCTTATACTCTGCCTTAGTAAAACTCCAAATAAGGATTTTCATTACGTATACTCCAAACTTAAAATAAAGAACAAAGAATCTCTGGAGAGTGTTCTCGCGGAGTTAAATGAGCGTAAAAATCAAGTTAAAGATAAAATTTTAAGTTCGCTGGATTTAGATTATATGTTGAGACCGTTGGTTGTTTTATTACGTGATAATAAAAGTAGTCTAACTAAAACTGAAATACAGGAAATAGTTATAAAACTCACGCCATTTGTTGATTTACAGAACTTAACCGAGTCTATCGAAAGAGCGCGATTAGTGCGGTGAACTGTTTTTTCAAAAGATCTCATTTAAAATGAGGAGGTTCTTTTATTTTTTGCTTGTCGGATACAATTGGATAATATGGTAAATATCGAAATTTTTGGCATATTTTATCCAGTACATCCATCGAAACATTTTGATCCAGCCCATTTTTGATATCGTTGTAGGTAACAACTTTAGGGTAACGCTCAAGGCTTCATTCGTCATGTCGCCGCCAATCAATATTCTCCAAAGCAGCTTGCAAAAACCAACACTTTAAGAGCTTTTAGTGAGACATTTAAGACAGGAGTTTGAGATGAGTTTCTTCGAGTATTCTAAAGAATTCAAATTCTATTTAAAAAGCCGTATAGCCAATTGTTTTTTTTACATTTTACCATAGGATTTATTCCTGAAGGGTAATCATACTGTTTGTAGAATATAAGGCCAAACCTGATTCGCCTAGACACTCGAATGTATTGTATGACTTTGAAAGTTGATATTTCATTGATATAAAAGGGGATGAACGGCGGGTTTGATAAGTGGCAAGGATTATGCGGATGAAGAGAAGTTTGAGATGTTTCAAATGTTATTTGATCATGAGATAGAATCATGGTTTTCTTCTGACATAATGTGTTGCTCCAATTTTTATATATGACGTTTGTTCGCGATTTCTTGGGTTCACCATTTATTGGTTTATTTAATCCTGAAGCATTAGAATTTCCCATAATGAATCTTCACTTAGCTGCACGGTATTGTAACTCAATACACTCAATCAAAGAATTTTATTCGTTATCTAATAGGTGGGCATTTTTGAAAGACAATGTGGTTGTTTTTCCGATGGCTCGAACATTAGTTAATTTCTCAGTCAAGATAGTACCACATACATAAGAGTTCTTAACGATTCCAGAGCGTTAAAGAATAACAAGTAAATATTGATCGGGTACAAGATGGTGATGAGTCTAAGCCAGTTTCGTCTGCCGTCAATGGCGCGGGCCTTCACCGGGGAATGTTGCCTCTTTTGCATCGTCAAATGAAAGACCTCCTCAGCAATGAGAGGAGGCAGCCAGCAAAACTATGCCATTTTGGTTAAGGGGATTGGAGCACTGGCGATGGCGAAGGCGAGAGCGATGAAATCAATGTGAAAAATGTCTAAACTGTGAAGTTGCGCTGATTCTACAGCATTCGACAAAAAATGCGATGGTCCTAATATAAACTATATTTAGCTCAATAATAGCGGGTTAATAAATTCCATTTGGAGATGTATGCATAATTTGAATTCTTTAAATTTTAAGCGTCTAGTTGATAAGCAATTCATATCGTTTCGATGGTCAGTACTTTATATACTGGAGGGGAATTGATATGCGTCAAATCATTATTATTCCGGGGATCATGGGTACTGTTTTAAAGCAGGGCAATCTTACAATATGGCCAGGTCGCAGTTACCATAGTGATATTTATTATAGACTTATTGATGGCACTAAAATAGAAGAAGGAAGTTTAGAAAAACATTATTATAAAAAACTGGAGAACTATTTAAAAGATATTGCTGATACTGTTACACCTTTTCCATATGATTGGAGGCAGAATAATTTAGATCAAATTACACTCCTTGAAAATTACCTTGATGAAAAAGCTGATGAGATTATTTTAGTAGCCCATAGTATGGGGGGGCTAATAGCAAAGGCATTTTTAAATTACTTTGCTGCCAACAATCCTGTGGTTATAGAAAAAGTAAAAAAACTGATTACGCTTGGAACTCCTTGGAAAGGTTCTCCTTTTGCATATAGGACACTGAAATACGGAATAGACGTCTTTGACAAGCTCCCTATTGTTATTACAAAGACCATTTCCAAAAAAATTGCGCCAAAATTTGAGAGCCTTTATCAATTACTCCCCACCCAATCTTACAACCAAGAATACGTTAACAGGAAAAATATCACCTTTTTAAATATTGAGGGTAAAAATATACTTGATTGGGATGATGTCGAGAAAAATCATTATCTTCCTTTACTTAAGGAAAATGGATTTTCGTATCAAAAAACTTTGGATGACTTTTATAATCTCCTATCGGATTCCATATCAATTGATCATCATGAAATCATAGGAACTGGTTATGAAACTATCTGTATGATAAAAGAAAATCAATTGCATGAGCCAGAGGGAGTGTTCGGGGATGGAGATTCAACAGTTCCGATCCTAAGCGCAATATCGGGTACACCGAATACATATTTTATTAAGAGTAAGCATGGGAAATTACCTGGGCACAGACTGAGTCAGGAGATAATGTATAAAGTTCTAAATGATCTCCCTATGAACGGAATAGAGGGTGTTATTTATGACTACGAAGAAATCGCGAATAGAGGATTTAATGGAAGGGTGGTCAAAATCGCTTGCCCAGTTCTTGTGTCTTTAATTGACGAACAAGGTAACTACATTTATGGCGGTGTTGGCGATATTCCTGATTGGGAGGAAAATCCTCTTGCTGATTCGGATTGGGATGTAGTTTCGTTAGGTAGCACTACGTATATCTTGTTCTCAGATGACACATATCAGGATAATAAAACTATACATATTGAGGCATTTGACGAAGGTATTACGTCTATTTCAATTGAAATATATGAAAATGGCCAAGTATCCAAAGCGGATATTTTTGAATCGTTTGAGATTAGTGAAGAAATTGGCGCTGAGCTAACGATTACCAAGACTATCGAGGAAAGTCAGCTCGTGATAAAGAGACATGGACAAGAGAGTATAGTTGTAGCTCCAAAATCAGTTGTCATTCAGGATGTTGAAACCATCGTGTATCCGCATACTGATTTCGATATTTTGGCTGAGAAGGTAGAGACAATTCATAACGGTGAAGACTACGTTGCATCAGGGGAAATAGAATTAAAAATTACTGAAACACATCCTGGTACATACGATATTTTAGATACACACTATTCGATTAACGAAGGTGAGCAACATTTAATAACCTTAGGCGAAATGATCAAACTTAATTTGGTGGATGGGGAGAACGTAATAAAGATTTTTTCTAGGGATGTATTGGGTAACAGTGAACCTGCTCAGATACAAAGGTTTTACTACATAGAGAATACAAAACCTAGAATAGTATTGTCATTTTATCAACACATGTATACGGTACAAGCAGAATTTAACATAGAGTTTTACGATAGAATTGGGATTGTCCCTAAGGTTGAGTATAAGTTCGAGGGATTAAAGGGAATAATTGGTAATAATGTATTTTATGAAGGCTTAGAAAGGCAGTTAATAATACAATTAACGGATGTTTTCGGTGAAGTCGAATATATCCCGATGCTCATTGATGAACACGCGGTATTGGCTGTATTTGATGGTACAGGCGACAAAGATAATATAGAAGCTCTTGCAATGGGTTTGGGTATGTCCCCCATCGAAAAAATACTTATAAGTAAAACCGAGGGCAGGGGAGTGTATAGAACGTTAACTAATGAACACGTTCGAGAAGGAAAGCAGATAACGATCTACAAAGACAATATTGTGGCAGAAATTATTAAGGATGGTTCGTATCGAGTTTCCTTTCAAAATTTAATGGAAGACGTTGAAGTTGCTACTCAAACAAATTACATCCCACGTTTTAAAGTGTATGATACAAGTACTGATAATGAAGTCCGGACAATAAAATTGTCAGCTTTTATTAAAATAAACATTGACACCGATGTACACATGACTAATGACTACCAAGTAAATTATAATGATGAGAGTAGGTCGTATGAAGTTAAAGTCTTGTGGGACACCGTGAATACAGTGCTCAGTCAATATTGGAATACTGAAAGGTTGACATCAATAGATTTGGTGATAAGAGAAGCAACGGGAGCTCAGAGGACATTAAGAGTACAGCCAGTAATATTGAGGAAATAAAACGGAGGACGGTGGCATAAAGGTGGTAATATGGGTAAATTTAATTGCACTTTTATGTCTTTTTTTCGTCTATTTCCTCTTGAAACAATGGATGTATAGCGCTCCTTCGTTGTTCGTATCTATATTGGATGTGTATAAATTCTACGTTGTACCAGGAGTTCTATTTGTTCTGAACATCTTAATTGCATTATTTTCAGGAGATCCTTTAATTCCGCTCACAATATCATTTGTTTCGATGACAGTTTCAGTGACTTCTCATTTTATTTGGAAAGTAAGGGAATTCCGAAATGGGGCCATTTATAAACGTTTCGAGGAAAAAGTCTTTCCGGTGATTTTCGAATTTAGTCAGAAATATGGGGTTTTAATCGGTTACAATGATATAAAACTCCGTATAACTCGCTCGAAATCCCATATATCATTAGACATAATATTGAAGATCCCTGAAAAGAACAATGACGTTGCTTTGATGAAGTCGGAATTGGTTGAGGCCCTTACAAAACAAGATTCTAGTACACAATATAAGGTCATTGTTCACTATCCCTTAGACAAAAAAAAAGATAGTATGCAAGCTTTTCTTCACGGGAAATTCACTTAAGGATTCATTTTTTCACTAAAACTCCTTGCTTAAAATCTGAGATAAACTTGATACATTGTTATAGGAGTTAAGATCAGACTAATCATACCCTGCTTCGTTTTGTTCTCAGTTCTTGATTATAATCTGCCTCTGCAAAAAAATCTCTGTAGGGTTGATCTTTTTTTCACCATTCGCTATTTTCCCTTTTTCGTATCCCTAATCTTCGTTTCCCGCCCCTACAAGTAGAGCAGATCTTTCAAAAATTGCAGCTTTGACTCCTCGGGCTCTTATCAAATTCGTAGTAAAATTCACCTTCCACGTTCTAATCGATCCAGCGAAAAAAGCTGGCCTTTTGTGCTGGCTAGTTGTTCTTTTCCAGTCAAGTAGGGTTATCAAAATGAGTTCGATCTAGATTCATCAATCACATCTTCAACGACAGTTAATAAAAATGAAGCCCTTTCAACTTTAACCGACACTTTCATTCCACTAAATGCAGCCCAAATTAAAGCGATAAAAAAAATTAGTTCAGCAAAAATTAGCTTTGGTATCAAATAATCTACTGCGTTTAACAATTTAATTGGATGAAATATCAATTTGCCCCATTGAGAGCTGGAAATGGGACCCCATATGATGAGGGGAATTAGAGATGAGACAGTCCCAATTATAAGTGCAATTTTAGCAGTATTTAATGTTGTTGCCCAAGATGCCCAAAAATCTAGGTTTGCTTTAAGAATTGCTCTGTACGCTTTGTTTTTTTCGATTTTACATTGGAAAAATTGTTCGTGGTAGCTAATATAACTTTTTTCTGAAATTTCTATAGATCTCACTTGCCGATAGGTCAGAGGATATATGGAATCATCGTCTAGCATCATCATGTCTCGAAAGCCGCTTCTATCAGGTTTGTGAGAAGAAGTTCGTCGCTTATCCATTCTGCTACTCCTTCTTCCGCCCCTTCTCCATCTCATAAATCAACCGCAACCCCCGCATCATCTCGCGTTTCTGCTCCTCCGGCGACTTCGAAAAATCGTAGAAGAAAGTCCCCTCCAGGTTGTTCTTCACCCAGTCGAGAAATTCGCGTTCATCAGCGGGGATTTTCTCATACACATATTGCGTACTTCTCTCAGTACCCGTTATAAGATAATCAATTGAAACATCGAATAGTTCAGCTAATTTGGATAGGGAATTTGCATCAGGTTCACGACGTCCCTGCTCATACATGGCGTATGTTGTGCGTGCAATTCCTATTTTTTTTGCCACATCATCTTGCGTCCAAGTTCTCTTTTTTCGGAGAATTACCAATCGATCCCCTAAATTCAACCATTACACCTTCTTCTCAGTTCTGTTTATATTTTAACGTCACATAATGCGTCATAACAGCATTGACACAAAATGAGTAATTTAGTCTTGACACTACACAATAAGCGTCATATAATTTGTTCAAACGACACAAAATGCGTCAAGGAGATGAGATGAAATGCGGGCTTGGTTGGCGGCTAGAAGGGAAGAATTAAGATGGAATAAAACTACTGCAGCTGAAAAAGTAGGTATTTCACGCCAATTCTATGGTGAAATCGAATCAGGCCGCAGGAATCCAACCCTTTCAACTGCAAAAATAATTTGTGACATTATGGGATTGGATCCAGTGCTTTTTTTTGATCAAAAACTACACGAAACGCATCAAGAAAATAAGGGTAATACATCATAGGCGCTTAACAATGATCCAAAAGATGAGAGTCAATGATTTGCATCATAAAGTTCTTACCGGTTATGCCCATAATTAAATCCCAAACCGAAAGAAGGCAAAAGCAATGTCACTCTTCGAAGCCGCTATGCAGGAAATGCAATCCAATAATATCGAGGAGCTTGAACAGTGCATTGCTTGGATCGAGGGGCAGATGAAAGGGCAGCGTTCAGGGCAAGCCAGTAATGCTTAACGCTTACGAAGACGAACTGATGAGACCTGGTGGAGAAGGAGGTGATCGAATTGCAAGAGACCTTGCCAATGGTAATGAACGTAAAAGATGTGGCGCAAGCGCTAGGCGTGAGCGAAACCACCGCACGAAATCTCATGAAGCGCGAAGATTTCCCGGCGTTTCCGGTGACGCCGTCCATGCGCCGCGTCTATCGGGAGCGGTTCATCGAGTGGTTGAACAAGCAAGGGTCATGAAGGGGGCAATCCGATTGAGCGTCACGAGTCAGGGAGTGAGTACCTACACTTGCGACGATTGCGGACGGCCAATCGGTGACGGGGAACTGCTAGCGAGTGAGGACGGGAACTTTTGCGTCATCTGCTACTTTGGTCAACCGATCACGCTCATGCAGTTGTTTAGCGAGGATTTGTCAGAAAGATGGACAAGCTCCATCGATCCGCTTCCGTGATGGTGATGAATTCGGGGGATTCCTGGACAGTTGCCTCAAAGATTGTGATCGTACCGTGGCTGTGACTGATAATTGCGGAATCGGTCGCCATCGAGAAATTGGTAATTTGCGTATCCAAACTGCTCACGAGATTGCCTGACTTGATCATAAGCAACACAGGCACATTCAGGAACTTTGAGAAATCTAGTTCGGGCATGTGAAATGAACTCCTTTGTAAAGGTGACTGCTTTGATAGTACCACACGAAACTCGAAACGTTAGCCATTCGTAAGCGTAACAAAGTTGAGATCCCTCTGGAATCACGGAGGTGGTGACGAGGGACCCAGCGGCGGGAGGCTACGAGAGTAGCGCTCGCGACACCAACCATTTCGGAGAGGGGAGGTGAGACTTTGAAACCACGTATGCAGCACCAATTGCGGATCCACGCGCTACTCAAGGCACTGCGGGTCTATGCAGAGCTTCAGCAAGAGGAATTAGGACACCGGATTGTTGCGGATCAATCGTTTGTGAGTCGGATTGAATCCGGACGCACGAACGTGACGATGGAGGTGGTCCATTCCTGGGCGCAAGCCTGTGGAGGCCAAAGGCAGATCGAGACGTTGATTCAGCAATTGCAGTGGCTCCTTTCACTCGTCAGTGTGAACGCATTTCGTGCACCGATGAGACTAGCGTAAAGGAGCAGAAGAGAAAAGTGTAATCATATTTTATTTGTCATATGCAGACTTTCGACAACATTCGAGTGAGGGGAGTGATGAAGTTGGAATCTGTCTCCGTCAAAGAGGGGCGGGATGCCATTACGAAGCGGAACGTGGAGCGGGTGATCGAGTACCTGTGCGATGCCGATGCGAAAGCAATATCGCCGGACGAGGAAATGTTTCAGTTGCCTGTAGGCGCGGTTCATACATGGGCGCAAAAAATGCCGCTGTAGGGGGGCACCTACAAGCGGCTTGGGAAAACAAATCACCTGAACTGTAACATGTTCCAACTGTGAATGACAAGGAGGTATTGAAGGATGAGTGTGTCAGCCAATGTGCTAGTGAGTACAAAAAGTCTATCTCGTGATGAATGGGCTAATGTGTGGCGGAAAAAGGGGATTGGTGGCTCAGATATCGGGGCCATTTGCGGACTCAACCCTTGGAAATCGCCCATGGTCGTTTACATGGAAAAAATCAATGAACTTCCAGAACTAGAAGATAACGATGCCATGCTCTTTGGTCGGCTGTTAGAGGATATCGTGGCGCAAGAGTATGCGCGTCGAACCGGGAAGAAAGTTCAGCGCCGGAACGCCATTCTCCAACATCCTGCGCACCACTGGGCACTTGCCAATGTGGACCGCATCATCATCGACAAAGAACGGGGCAACGGTGTGTTGGAAATCAAAACGGCATCAGAATACGCCAATGCGGATTGGAAAGATGGACAACCTCCTGATCAGTATGTGCTGCAGATTCAATGGTATCTCTGGATCACGGGTTATCAATGGGGCGCATTTGCGGCTCTGGTTGGTGGGAACAAGTTCTACACCATGGAAATTGAGCGAGACGATGAGTTGATTGCATCCATCGCTAAAATTGCTGAAGACTTCTGGCAATTCGTCGAATCTCGTACGCCGCCTCCTTTCGACGGTTCTGATGCTAGTACGAATCTAATTAAGGCTATGTATCCAGAATCCAAAATGGGGGCAGAGATTGCACTACCGAGCGAAGCGGAAGAATGGATCCGTAACGTTCAAGAGGCCAAAACGCAAATTCACTATTGGGAAGATCGCGAAGCGGAAAACGAAAACAGATTAAAGGCGCTTCTTGGTGAGAACGAAGTGGGGGTATTCAAAGATACCCGGGTGATATGGAAGACCACAAATGCGAATCGATTGGATACCAACAAACTGAAAGCAGAGCAACCAGATCTGTACAAGCAGTATTTAAAACAAGGATCATCGCGCAGATTTGAGATTAAGTGAGGTGCTCTTATTTGAAAAACGCAAAGATTAAGGGCTATGAAGGTATTTACGAAAGCAAGAGAAAGGCATCCAGAGGGGTTGCGTTCAAAACCAATTATTCAATTCGATTTGGCCGGAAATCTCGTTAATAAATTTGTCAGTGCGCAGGCAGCATCAAATAAAACCGGCATTAACCTAACATCAATTTGCAGTTGTGCAAGAGAAACGAGAAGAACTGCTGGCGGTTTTATTTTCAAATACGAAATGAAAAGAGGAGAAATGTAATGTCAGTTAACACTGAAAACGCGAAAAACAATCTTGCCGCTCAACAAAGCGGAAAACCTCAACAACCCAATAGCCTTAAACAATTACTTGAGGCTCCGGCGATTAAAAAGCGGTTTGAACAACTCTTAGACAAAAGAGCTCCGCAGTTCATCAGTAGCATAGTGAACCTGGTAAGCTCAGACACCAATCTCGCAAAATGTGATCCTCTAACCGTAATTGGATCATGCATGGTGGCGGCCACATTAAACCTTCCCATCGACAAGAACCTTGGATATGCGTGGATAGTTCCCTATGGAAACAAATCTACCATGCAAATTGGTTATAAGGGCTTTATCCAACTTGCACTACGGACAGGCCAGTACCGCTATATCAATGTGATTGAAGTGTATGAGGGTGAATTGGTGAAGTTTGATCGGTTAACTGAACACCTTGAATTCGATCAAGAAAAGCGCACTTCAGATGCGATCGTTGGCTATGCCGCTTATTTCGAATTGCTGAACGGTTTCAAAAAAACGGTGTACTGGTCAAAAGAGCAGATCATTCTTCACCGAGACCGATTCAGCAAGCAAGCAAACGGAAAAGTATGGCGCGATGATTTTGATGCGATGGCGATGAAGACGGTATTAAAAAACATGTTGTCAAAGTGGGGAATTCTCTCCATTGAAATGCAGCAAGCGGTCACGGGAGATGATCACGAATTTACGACAACGGAAGACGGTTCAGATGTGATTGATCTTACTCCGGGTGACTTCTACGAAGCAGATACGGTGTCGCCTAATAATCTTGGTGACCAAGGCAACATTTTGTAACCGTGAATAAGGGGAGGGGTCGGGAAACTGGCCCCAGCAATACATACGCGATCTCATGGGGAGGAAACGTCATATGTCGAATTTGATCGATGCCATCAAAGTGAATCCCAAGCTCTATAGACGACTAACTCCAAAAGAACGATGGGTCATTTATTTGTATCTACAGGGTGTGCCGATGTCCACAATCGCTCAAAAGATGAAAGTGCCGTTCAACCATGTGCAACAGATCTATCACCAAGTGTCGGAAAAAGTTGTGTGAAGGCTCAAATAGTGGTTTAGAGAGATTCATTCTTCTTACGAGGAGGGGAATCATCATGTCAACGGTATTGATCGATCGCTCAACAACGATTGCGCAGAAGTTTTGCCAGTACCATGAACAGAACCCGGAAGTCTATCAGACGTTGGTCAAACTGGCGAGGAAGATGAAAGCCAGAGGCTATCGACGAGTCGGGATCAAGATGCTCTTCGAGGTCGCGCGGTATCACTTGATGCTGCAAACCGCGGATCCGGATGGATACAAGCTCAACAACAATTACACGTCACGATATGCGCGGCTCATCATGGAGTCGGAACCGAACTTAAAGGGATTTTTCGAGCTTCGGGAGTTAAAGGGGTGCGTCAAACTGGCTCCTCTCCATGGGTTACAGAATCATTGAAGTAAGTTGAGTAATGGGAGGGATCAGCGGGATGGCTCGAAAGGCATTTGTCAGTAGTGATATGGCACATGACGAAAAACTTTATGATCTCGCTGAAGAGTATCCGGATGCCGTTTTGATGTGGCCTTGGATCGTCACATGGTTCGATGATTGGGGGCGTGCTTTGGCTTCTCCCAAACGAATTAAGAGTCAGTTATTTCCGAATCTCCCTCATATCTCGGTAGATACGGTCGAAGCTGCAATTCGTGCCTATTCAAACGTTGGACTCATCGAAGTATATGAAGACGAAAAACACAGATATATGGCCATCCCGATGGACAAATGGTACTCATGGCAAACCCATATTCGTGGAGAAAAACGTGACAAGGACAATAGTAAATATCCCCCATGTCCAACGGATAGCGCGCAAGTGCGCGCAGGTGACAGCGAAGTGCGCGCAGATGCGCGCAACCTCGCGCAGTTGACGGAGAAACGCACACCTTCTCTTTCACTTACTCTTTCAAGTACTGAGAGAGAGAAGGCGCGCGCGTGCAAGGGGGAGGGCAACGATCGCGAGGAGGAGATTGACGAATCCCTGATGACGGATGTTGAGGTTGCCGTGTCTAGACTCACCAGGTTTCACCTCGAACAGAATTTGAAACCCCCTATGACCGATCTCGTAAAGGACCGTATCGTCGCGATGTGCACGGAATATCCGCCTCCGTGGATTCTCGAAGCGATCGAAGAGGCAAAGCTACGAGGTGCAAAATCGCTAGGTTATCTCGATACCGTGCTTATCGGTTGGTCAAAAGACGGAAAATCCTCGAAAGAACGACGAGAGGAGGAACGAGCTAATGGACAGCGTCAGCGTGACCACACAACACCTACTCGAACGAATCCAGAACCTAAGGGCGAGTTTGCGGGACTCCGAAACGGCACATGGACACCTCCTGCAGACACTGGATAGCTTCGATTGCCCGATTTGTCGAGATGAGACCGGGTACCTGGTGCGCGGTGACGATGGTCTTGACTATTGGCGAATATGCGAATGCGCCGAACAGCGGAGGATGAATCGATTGTTTGCCTCCTCGAACATCACCGAAGCATTTCGCCGTATCCGGTTTGATGCGTTTACGCTCGATGGCCGACCATCTTGTGTGCGCAGTGCTTTCTTTGCCACCCAACACTATCTGGATCGCTTTGATTCGATTCGTGGCGGGAGTGACAACGGAATTACGCTACTCGGCAAACCAGGAAGTGGGAAGACGCACTTACTCATTGCAGCAGCGAATGAATTGATTTCTCGGGGCATTGGGGTTCTGTACTTCCCGTGGGCAGAAGGCAGCAACGAACTACGAAAACTATTGCAGGACAAAGAGGACGTCCAAAAACGCATTGATGCCATGAAAGCCGCGGAGGTGCTTTATATCGACGATTTGTTTAAAGGCCGCAAGGAACCCACCGACTTTCAGCGCGAGTTTTTGTTTGAGGTGGTGAATTACCGTTACCTGAACCACTTGCCGATCATGATGTCGAGCGAAAAATTCACGGATCAAATCATGGAAATCGACGAAGGGATCGGGCGACGAATTTACGAGCGCTCCCGGTCTCACAAAGTGGACATGGTGCTAAACGAGACGGAAGGAGATTTGTCACTCAATTACAGTATTCGAGGTGAGCGGCAGTGAGTTACATCGTGCTGGAAGATCTGGATTTTTTGTGGGACGAAGCAGCGATTCAACAGATCAAAGACTTATGGGCAATTGGGGTATCTCTTGCCAGTATGGCGAAAGTGGTCCATCGCCCGTCAGACGAGGTGGCCTTACTCATCATGGACCTCGCGCGGAATCACCAAATCACTTCCCGGCGTAGCGGCGTTTTCGGTCATGCGATTACTCACGAGCCGTCACCAATGTACCTCTATCGCTGCCGTTGTGGGATCACGTTTGGGGTTGCGGGACCGGAGTTAGCGCCAAGTAAGCGGATATGTCCGTCCTGTGGTCGGAAAACTCACCAGCGTATCTCCTTTCATGATGCCTTTGCTTCGCAACCTAAGGAGGGTCGACGATGAGGTATTCACAGGCGGATATTGAGGACTTAAAACGACTGTATCCGCGTGCCTCGTGGAATGAAATTGAGCAGCGATTTCCCGGGAAGACAAGGCGCGCCATTCATACGCTCGCCAGTAAACATCACATCTCGCGAGAAACGGTGGCCATTTTGGGGCAGAAAGAAGAGCGAAGGAACAACACTCGATATGTTCCACCAGCAACGGCAAACATGAAACGGTTTTATCGACTGTTAGTGGTGGCAGAGAGCAAGGCGAGGGAGACCGGCAAATCCTACAGCAAATTACGGCTGATTGAGCGCGCCATGAATTTGGTGAGAGAGGGGTCATTTCATGGCTGAACGAGGATGGTTTCAAGCGGTACCAGCAGCGGAAGGGAAAATGGCTAGCGGTATCTGCTTTATGTCTGATGACGAGCGTTACACAAGGATTTTATCAAGGCATAGGATTCTTACAGCGAACGCGCATTCGTCGAGTTTCTTCACATCCCTGCCGCCTGCAAACGGGAGAAACAGGTACCAGAAATACAGATGAATCAGTTCAAGGTTGAAGGACCAGAGCGAGCTTACGGTCTGGAAGACGACAAGCAAATGCACGAAGAGGTGCTAAAGTGATCGGGGAGTGACGAGCAAGGTATCCAATATGCGCGGAGATTAAATCGTTTAGTTCTATTCCTAACATCCTTTTCGATGGCCTGGAGGTGAGGTTGTGAATCGACTCATACTACCACTGCCGCCAAGCGTAAACGGGGCATATAAGAACATCCGCATCAACAAGCGTGTGAAGACGCACAAGGCCGTGGAGTTCATTGAGACTGCAGGATGGTTGGCAACTGAATGGAAACGAAAGACGGATTGGATCATGCCAGACCCACGGCAAAAAGTGATTATGCGCGTGTGGATTTGGTGGGGTAATACGAATCGGCGTGATCCGGATAATATATTCAAACTGCTTAACGATGCGATTAAGGGGGTTCTGGTAAAGGACGATGATGTGCTATTACCACGGGTGATGGATTTCGGGATTGATCGCCAAAACCCGCGGGTGGAACTGGAGCTAGAAGTGGTGAAAGGGGAGAACGGTAGTGAACGATCGGCAGGCATATCTGTTTAGTGCAATGTTGCTTCTCTTAGTCAGTTTAGCGATTGCAGCAGCGGGAATTCACTAATTGACCGTCATTGGTGAGAGGGGAGGGGTTGCGGTGTCGGTAGCAGTAGAGCGGTTGATCCCGGATTATTTAGCAACGCGAAGAGGGATCGTGCAAAAGATCGCAGAGCTTCGTGCGGAGCAGGAAATGATTCATCATCAATTGCGGCTGGGTTTTATGAAACAAATGCGGGACTTTCCCGAATGGTTACATGATGAGATTGAAAAATACATTGCGGCAGATGAAGGGACACGCCGCGACTTTTTGGACGTATTGGTGGAGCGCACGAGGTACATCACGGGTATACGGGCGGTGGAGCAGTTAAAAGTAGAGGCAGAAAGAGGAGCGCATCGTGAGGGACAAATTCGACTAGATTTAAGCACTTGGGTGAGCATGCGTAATAGCGTGTCCTTTGCCATCGATTCGATGATGAAATACACCACGGGAAATGTGGAGGATGTCGAAGCCATTCAGCGGGAAGCTAGATCTTATGAGAAAAATCGTATCAAGCCTATTGATTATATAGAAGATCTGGCGGCGCCGGAGTGGAATGAAGAGCACGAGTTGGCAGCCAATCTTCAAAGAACAATCATTAGTGAACCATCGGTAGAAGATAGTGGCGTCACCATCAGTATTTTGGACTTTTCGAAACGGCAGCAGGAGATTTTGCACCTTTGGATTGTCGAAGGGAAAAGCTACTCGCAGATCGCGGAAGAACTGGGGATTACGAAAGATAGTGTGGCACAGCACATCGACCAGGCGAGAAAGAAGGCCATGAAGCTAAAAAAGAAGCAGGGGATCCAACAGGCTTTTCGAGAAGTGATGGTCATGGCGGATATTGCGCCTGTTACTACGCAGGACAAGCTGAATATGGCAGTAGATGAGAAAAGTAAGGAAGCACAATGTGGTGAGCAGTTAACGATCGATGATGCGTAGAAGAGGGGAAAGGTCGACATGATCAATCTATGGACGTTTGACGCTGCCCTTTTCTTTTCGATCTTTGTGCATGAAGCGGGACATGCATTGATGGCAATGATGCTAGGGGTTCGGATCACACGATTCCGGTATGGATTCGGGCCCCTGCTGCTTCGCCTAGGTGTATTCGAATGGCGCCTAGTCCCGGTCAGCGGCGAGGTGCAGACGGATAAGGTGATGGCGCCATGGAAAGGGGTGCTGATCGCACTGGCAGGGGTAATCATGCAGTGGATCGTCATCGTGGTGGCGATGGTCTCGGGAATCACGCGGCTCGACGTGACGTTCTTTGCATGGGTATTAGGATTGGCGATGGTGGGGTTATTGAATCTAGTACCGGTGGGGAAGACAGATGGGGCCGTGGCATGGGGATGGTGGGAGAAAAATTAACTAAAATAATATCAATTGTAGAAATGTGTTTCATGAGTTAGAAAAAAGTATGATAATGGAAATAAATACAGAGGATATACGGTTGTATTATACTCTCAGTAATATTCTTGATTCATTCACGGGGGTTAGCGTTATTCCATTTTTCAATCTCCATTTTAATCGACGTTAATTGAAGCGTATGTCTCAATGTGAAACTAGTTTTGTTGTTCTCTGAAACCTCGAGAATAATTTGGTAGAGTTTGGGGTGATTTTGAACGATTGATTCATGGGGTAATTCAAAAAGTTCATTTAGCATGGTGATGGTGATCCTTTGTTTATTAGCGAGTACGAGTTGCTCTAGTTCGAAGTAGGATTTCTGTAAGATCAAACTGGAAATCATTTTATATAAATCAGTGGTAGAGTATTCCATGAAACGTATCATATCCTTTCTGGTTAGAAAGGGGCCGTAGCATAGGAGTAAATGCAATATCGTTACGGCAGCCCAGCTATCATGGCATTTGCTTTAGACCTGTGGCTTTGTGTCCCTGACTTTCGACAGGTTTACCTCTTTCGTATCACATAAATGCTAGCATATTTTCAACCATAATTGTGTGCGGGGAAAAAACATCATGTTAATTTATTGTGAATCATTACTAAATATTAAATAAATAGAATAGATAATTTTATAAATTTTTACACATAATTATCATTGAAAATAAGATTAGATAAAGCGAAATACAAATAAAGGAACAAGGCTAAATGGGGAGCACTCTCTCTATGATAATAAGTGGTAAAAATTTACTAAACCATCTCTCAAGCAGAGTTGAAATTAACATTACTTTGCGAAGGAGGTGTTTTTTTATCAGGATAGACGTGGAAACAAAGGTTCCGTCTGAAGTCTGAATTTAATTGGTTTCCTAGCCTGATTTCAAACCTAACATGATAGAGGACAATTTCTTTATTCGTTTGATTCAAAAGGAGGAATGACAATGACCATTACCAATGAGTCAGATAAGGAAATAAATTCTAATTGGGCGGTGGAAGCAAGGGGATTAGTTAAAACTTTCGCTGATAATCGGGCTGTCGACGGCGTGGACATGAATGTGCGCACAGGGACTATCTATGGCGTGCTTGGGCCAAACGGAGCAGGAAAAACAACCACCATTCGAATGCTCTCCACGTTGTTGAAACCAGATGCGGGAAGTGCGCGCATCTTCGGACATGATATTGTACGCGAACCGCATATTGTGCGACAGTTAATTGGTGTCACGGGGCAATATGCTTCAGTTGATGAAACTCTGAGTGCGACTGAAAATCTGATCATTTTCTCCAGGTTACTTGGATTGAGCCGTGTAGAGGCAAAACGAAAAGCAACGGATTTGTTGGAGGAATTTGGTCTGACAGAAGCGGCAAAAAGACCACTTAAAAAATTTTCCGGTGGCATGCGCCGTAGGCTAGACCTTGCCGCAAGTTTAATTGCTCAACCACCACTTATTTTTCTAGATGAGCCAACTACCGGATTGGATCCAAGAACTCGTTCACAAATGTGGGATACCATACGGCGATTAGTCAAAAGTGGGTCTACTATTCTTTTAACTACGCAATACCTGGATGAAGCCGATCAATTGGCAGATCGAATTGCCGTTATCGATCGAGGGCGAGTGATCGTAGAAGGAACGGTGGATGGGTTAAAAGCATCGGTGGGTACGTCCTCGCTTCAACTGAGTATTCAGAACGACAAGGACATACTTAGAGCCTGTCTACTAGTAGAAAATGTGCTCGGTGTGCCGACGATAATGTCTCCAGAGACGAGAAAAATTACTGCGCCTATGGCGAATGCAGATCTTGTGACCGATCTTCTATTATCGCTTCGTGAGGCAGGAATTGGCTTAAAAGAAATTAGTGTCCAAAGGCCAACTTTAGATGAAGTGTTTTTAACCATTACGGGACATGGTGTGGAACCTAGTAAATCGAACCCACTGATTGGTAATCATCATGAGGAGGCGATTCAAGCTTGATAAACGAACTAATTACCCCAGGAGCAGATCGGCAGCTTAAGAACCATACGAGTCTTGGTCAAATTGTTCGCAATACATTCACTATGGCATATCGTGGGCTATTGAAGATACGCCGTACCCCTGAGCAATTATTTGATGTTACGCTTCAACCTATTATTTTTACATTGATGTTTACCTATATTTTTGGCGGGGCGATTTCTGGTAATGTCCACAACTATTTACCAGTGATCATACCTGGCATTCTTGTTCAAACCGTCATTACGACATCTATTGTCACTGGTGTTCAACTCCGGGAGGATATGGATAAGGGGGTGTTTGATCGGTTCAAGTCATTACCTATCGCTCGCATTGCCCCACTTTCCGGTGCTCTCTTAGCGGACACGGTGCGCTACACGATAGCGACATTACTTACATTTTCCATGGGTTATATCATGGGGTATCGACCTGAAGGAGGGATTGGCCACGTTGCGTTAGCGGGAATCCTTGTCATCGTTTGTTCTTGGGCGATCAGTTGGATCTTTGCGTTCTTCGGTGTTATTGCTCGTACTGCATCCAGCGTTCAAGGAATATCGATGCTCGTTTTGTTCCCTCTTACCTTCCTATCTAATGCCTACGTGCCTGTAAATACAATGCCTAGTTGGTTGCAATGGTTTGTAAACGTCAATCCCGTTTCTCATTTAGTGACGGCGGTAAGGGATCTTGCGAATACTGGGACGATAGGTAATGATCTTTTGATCTCTTTGATGGGGGCAGCCGCCATTGTCGTGATTTTTATTCCACTCACAGTTCGTGCTTATATGCATCGCACGTGACCTATTGACCTCCTCCCCATGGCTAAAGGCAGAGGTTTTACGGCGCACTTGATAAAAATGGGCGATTACTCCGTATTTGATAGTAGACAAGTTGTATGCCAAAATTGTAAAGGCCCGTAAGGGGCGATAGTTGACGAGGAGGCAATCCATGCATCATTACATATCGGTAATTCTAATTGTCATCTTGGTGTTATTTGGGTTATATCGACGCGTTCGGAGGACAGTTGGATTTCAGTATTTAGTTCCGGGACGAATCATTACTCGTATTGTGATATTCATCGCTCTGGCTCTCGTCATTTTAGCTTCAGGTGTCATTCATCCCATTTCGTACGTGTTCGATGCGGTTGGATTGTTGTTAGGAGGAATACTTGCATACCTGTCCGCTCGCACTACAAAGTTTGAAATGAAAAACGGGCGCTGGGGGTACTTACAGCATACATGGATTGGTATTGGTCTCATTATCCTTTTCATTGGTCGGTTAGCATATCGGTTTGTTGAGGTATCTTATGAAGTGGGTAATATCCATCAGTATTCCAATCAAAACCAAATGGCTGCGCAAAACTTCTCCGATCCCTGGACGTCCGGTATTTTTATGGTATTGGTTGCTTATTACATTGGGTATTACATGTACTTGCTACGAAAAAGAAAAAATTTCGGAACTGATGCAGCTATACTCGATAGCAATAAAGATATACTTTAAATGATATTTACGATCCAGTCATCAGTCGGTTGATGTTAATATGAACGCGCAAAGCTCTATAAGTCAAGCTTTGGTCGGAACGAGCCGAAGCGCCGGAGACGGCAAAGCCTGTAGAATACTCATTAAGACTTAGTGCTGGATACGGCAGTAATCACAGTTCAGGGAAGCAGGAAACGAAACCCGTGAGGGGAGAAACCCCCGCTTCAGCAGCGGGGGGAGAGTTCATGGAGTTGGTAATCTTGAAATGAGTAAAATCATGACGGTGCCATTAAGAAGAGGAAAAACAAGAATTTAGCAGGAAAATGTTCTTGCGATGAGTCTTGCAATGGAGCCCGATTCCATGTGGTTCTTATTCTATTTTCTATGCTCTCTACCATTTGACCAGCCATCGTAATATCCCCAAGGTTGAGTTTCCATTTACTTTCGATCTCTAAAATATATCGCAGGGTATAAATAACACATGGTAAACAAAATCCATAAAATACAGTATAATTAAAAGACGTTACTTACCAGCTTGGAATGGTTTTGGAGGGCTTAAAGAACAGTGGATGACTCTAAAAAAACGCAGGAAGAATTCGATAGTATATTAAAATCAATAAAGTTTTTTGAATTTGAATTGTCCAATAATAGCGGTTTGAACCATCTAAATAACTTACGCAAAATTCAGCGTATCATTAGTGCCTACTATCAAGCGATTGGTGTTAAAATTGAAATCACGCCACCCACAACGATGACGGATCAAGTGACATAAGGATAAAGCATTGCAAATGACAGTTCAATTGGATGAGAAAAAGTATGATCGAACGCACATTCTAATATTCTTCCCACTCGCTCCTTTCTTGGTAGAACACTGAGGAAGGAGTTTTATTATGCCAACTGCAGTAAATTGCCGAGTCTGCCACCGACCGCTTCGTGCACTCATCAGTGTTGCTCAGGGTGTCGGGCCCGTTTGCGTGAAACGAGCACGTGCAGAAATGGCAACGCTAATGAATCAAATGCAGAATCCACGTGCGCGGTCCACTGCCACGTTTGAGCAAATGTACGGGTTATCCCGAGCGGAGCTGGAACTACTAGCGGAACGAGCGACGCGGACAGCATATCTTGAACGGGTTCGTCGTGGGCGAAGTGAACGGCCAACAACAGAACAGGTCGTCGTCACAGAAGACTCTCGCACCAGGCAAACCCATAACGAACCTTTATCTGTCGAATGGTTAACGGAGGATACTGCGCTGATTCATTCTTCTGGTAGTGACCGTGGCTATGCCGTGACGGACCATACATGCAGTTGCGAAGATTATCGTTACCGCGTCGTGAGACATCCCGAACAGCGTCCAAATGGTTGTCGTCACATGGAAGCCTATCGTGACGCATTATCCGAGGCACGCAGAAATCGTCACCAAGTACAGACGGTGTCGCATTCCGCTGATTCCACAACAGATCAGGCATACGTGATTCCGGCTGTTGTTAACCCTACATCGCAAATTCTTACCTCTACACGAGAGGTTTCGCGTCCCGGTTTTGCGAGTATTGATATCACTGATGATGCGCTGCGGGAGCAGGTACTTGCCGTATGGAGGGAAAACCGAGCTTGGGATGGCGTACGGATGACCGAAAACCAGGTGGCATTCGACGCGTTGATGGCCGAAGCGGAAGCTGAGTGGGAATATGTGACGGACGGCAGTGTATTAGGTGGAACGGGAAACACGTTTGGCGTAGAGCTCGAAATGGAGTTTGATCGTGATGGTGCTTGGGATCAGGTCGCGCGTGATCTGTACCACGAGGGGCTCTCGCAATTCAGTCGTCGTCAAGGGTATCATACCCGTGGTCCGCTGTGGATACCAACCAGTGATGGGTCTCTTCGAGGGGGCGGTTTAGAGATTGTTTCTCCGGTGCTTCAGGATCGCCCAGAGGATTGGGAACAAATACGACGGGTACTAGAAATTGCGAAATTCCATGGAGCCAAAGTCAGCGCAAAAACCGGATGCCATACCAACGTGGGAGCAGGGCCGCAAGATTCCCGTACGTTCAGTTGGCAACGGCTTGCTCGTGCAGTAATCGCTCATGAGGCCACCTTGTATCGTATCGGCGGAGCGGATAGTGAAGCGTATCGTAATCGTAGAGGCCCCGGACAGCATCGGGGGACTGGATATGCCAATCCCATGTCAGAAACCTTGTCGATTTCGGGAGATGCCACACCGGAAACAGCTAGGCGTAGCATCAGCAACGCCGGGCACTATAGCATGATTAATACTGGAAATAGTAATCGGATCGAATTTCGATATCCAAACGGGACGTTAGATGAACGACAGATCCAAGCGCAAGTGATTGTGACGAGTGCCATGATGCACCAGGCCGCGACGATCACGAACCATCACCCTTTGAGTGATACGACACCGAAGTTTAGCGAACATGATGAACAGTTTCGCCGTAATGTAATTGCTGCCATGAGATCGAATGATCCGCGTCGAGTAGAAGCGGAAGAGAAGGCATTTCGACGTTTCCTTGACTATCTTGGGCACCCAGTGAATCGGAAAGCCGCCGCATGGCTTTGGAAACGTGGATCGGTGTAATTAGTATTGACAATATTTAATTAAAATAGTATTGTAAAAGCAATGAAACTGGGGGGTATGGGAGATGTCAATGAATCTTGAAGAAGCAAAGGAACTAGAAGAGCAGTTGCACAAAACCAGCGAACAAGCACTCGCCCACAAATACCGAACCTTGGGACCGGGTCAAGAGCCAACGTTGGACTTTTACTTGGTCGACCAAGAAGGCAATATCACGGAGGCAGTCGATCCGTTATTCCTACTGGTCGCCGCGACGGGGAAGTGGGTCGATGATGCTGAATACGAAACCACATTGATCATTGGGATGGAGGAAATGCGCAACGAGTCACGAAATCTAGCCATGTGGGGCCAATACTCGAAGGTATACGATGCGATCGGACTGATCTTTGATCCCGATTCGAAACATGCCGAGTGGGAGAATCATGAGAATCCTATCATCCTTGACGCATTCGGGCCGTACACGGTTCTCCAGGGTTATGTCAAGGCTGGTAAGTATCGTATTTTCGAAAAAGTGCCCTATTTGACGAAAAAGGACACGACACTAGGGTGTCGTGGATGCAAATATCACGATATCGTGAGCGGACAATGCGCACAGTGGCGTAACTGGAACACGAATGATGCGGAGGGGAATTTTGTTCATGATTTGCCTGCTTGTCAGCATAGGGTACCAAATGGGCAGGTCTACCAAGATTATGTGGAAGTGACTACAGACAACATGACCGAACCTTCATACTTACCTGAATGGAAACCGTTCAGCGTGCGTACCGAGAATTATGAAAATGCGAGGCGGAACTGGACGGATAGTAAGCAGTAAATTAAGTTAATAGTCATAGACCCCACGGATAAATCTGGGGGCTTGGGTTGACCAAGAATAGCCAATCGCAAGCCCCTTGCTTTAACGATGGGGAAAAGATTGGCTGAAAACCCTCCATTATTTCTTTCTAAAAAGGATTATTCTGTTTTTAAGGAGGTTGGTTTAGTGAGAAAAACCGCTGAATTCTCGACATTTTGTATCTTTGTAGGATGTTACGATGAATGCAGAAAGGTAGGAAAGTGATGCACAACTCCACAATATAGATTATTGACACCATAAAATTCGATGTATATTATTTAGATGTGAAATATTTAGATATAAAATAATCGCTTGAGAAGGAGTTAGATTATGAGATTACAAGGGAAAGTAGGGATTATCAGTGGGAGTGCTTCCGGGATTGGGCGGGGAATGGCAATTGCGATGGCAAAGGAAGGTGCACATATTTCCATTGTGGATGTCAATGAGGAAAAAGCGATAGAAACATTTGCTGAAGTCAAGAAATATACAGATGGGATGTTATTTGTCAGAGATATATCTGTTAAGACCAATGTATATCAAATCGTGAATGAGGTAGTGGATCAATTTGGCCATCTAGACATCTTAGTCAATAATGCACACGCATCTAGACAAGCGCCATTTATGCAAACCACTCAAGATTTATTTGATTTGTCGTTTGGAACTGGTTTTTATCCTACCCTATACTTTATGCAAGCAGCTTATCAAGAATTAAAAAAATCGAGGGGCAAGGTCATCAATTTTGCCTCAGGTGCAGGATTAAATGGGCAACCTACGCAAGCATCGTATGCAGCAGCCAAAGAAGCGATCCGAGCGATTTCTCGTGTGGCAGCCAATGAATGGGGACCTGATGGGATTAACGTCAATGTGATTGCCCCTATTGCTCTAACCCCAGGAGTAGAACAATGGCGAGATAATGCTCCAGAAATGTATCAATCAATGGTTAATGGTATTCCCTTACGCCGACTTGGTGACCCTGAGCAGGATATCGGTCGAGTTGCTGTTTTTTTGGCGAGTAGTGATTCAGACTATATAACCGGACAAACCTTCATGGTGGATGGCGGTTCCATTATCTTGAGGTAATAGATCTGTACTAATAATTTTGTGTAGATCTATGCGTTAATGGTATCCGCAATACTTAAGGGTACATATATCTAGGAGATTAGTTAACCGAAATAAGGTAACTGAGGAGGAATAAATGCATGGGACGACTAAATGGAAAAGTTGCTATTATAACTGGTGGGGCATCTGGTATAGGTGAATATATGGTGAATTTATTTGCTGAAGAAGGTGCTTACGTCATAGCGGCAGATATTAACGAAGAGTTACTCGATAAATCAAGCGAGAAAGCCCGTGTTTACGGTATGAAACTCAATGTCTCCTCAGATGAAGAATGGGGAAATTTGGTTAAAAATGCAATTGAACAATTCGGTCACATTGATATCCTTATCAACAATGCGGGTATTACTTCAGAGAAACCTTTTTCAGAAATAGAGCTCAATGATTGGCAAAAGGTACTCACGGTGAATGGGTTTGGTCCATTTGCTGGAATGAAACATGTGGCGCCTTACATGGTGACACAAAAGAAAGGTTCAATCGTCAATATTTCATCTTATACTGCTTTAATCGGACAAGGTTTCAACCATTATTCCGCATCCAAGGGAGCAGTCCGAGCGATTTCTAAAGCCGCCGCAACAATGTTTGGGAAATACGGCGTTCGTGTGAATGCCCTTTTTCCAGGTATTGTTGAAACACCGATGACTAAGTTATTAAGTGCATCTCAAGAATTAATAAATCAATTGATCCAAGCTACTCCTTTAAATCGATTTGGTACCCCAAATGATGTAGCAAATGCTGCACTTTTCTTTGCTTCGGATGAATCATCTTACATCACTGGGGCTGAACTGGTAATCGATGGTGGGTTTACTGCTCAATAAAATTAAAATATAGAAAAGACTATCGGATATTCCTCGAAAGTCTTTGGGTACTGTACTAGTGGTAAATTCGAACTTTTAACATCGTTATGGTATTCTTAATTGGTAAATTCCATTTATAAACATTATATCAGCGAGGGTTCATTCGAATGAACGATGAAGTCATATTTGAACTGTTACGCAGTATGGACATAGTGACAAATAATTTAATTATTGAATGGAATCGAATGTTTCAGGAGGAGTTGAGCATTTCTCATGTCCTTGTACTTGGCCGTTTAAACGTTAACGGCAAAAATCGTCCTTCTGATCTCGCAAAAGCATTGGGGTTAACTCCTTCTACGATAACGTATCTTTCCAGAAAACTAATTAAGAATAAATTGGTAAAAACAAGTGCTGATACGAGTGATCAACGAATTAAATACTTAGAAATTACCGATGATGGTGTTGTGTTATTAACGAAAGCGATCGAGGATGGGAAAAAGCTTCATAAGAAACTTTTTGAACAATTAACCGAAGACGAATTCCATCACTTATTAACTATTTATCAAAAATTAGCAGGATTGATTGTTGGATCTATTCCAATTTAAGTTTTTCTCTTATCACAATAAGATTAGAGGATTTCGTAGAGATACTCGATTTAAAGATGGATAAGTCATTAGAGCTAGTCAGAACATGCCGCATAAGGCGCAAGATGTGTTAGTTGAGGCGCAATCTACATCAAGAGCCTACGAGTGTTCAGCGGTATAGGTGCATAGAACCCCCTGTATTCTATTATCGGGTAGGTATTCTATTCGAAAGTATCAAACTAACCCCCAAACAAACATAAAAACCCCACCATTTTGCGACCTGGATTAGAACTGATTACGTAAAATTGATTTATTTATATATTTTGGTTATAATTGATTATGTATCCTTAATTTTAATGTCTATCTTAAAGGAGAGAATATATGATTGATCAAATACAAGACCTTCGGGATATGCTACCATTCCTTCCATATTTCCAAAGTAATTTCCCTGAAGATACGCATTTATTGCTTTTTGATAATAAACAAGTGATAGCGTCCATACCGGGCAAGGAAATTCATGTAGGAATAAAAATAGGAGCCACCTTTGAAGACTTACAAGGTACCGTAACGTACCATGCAAAAATGAAGAATTCCATTGTTCACGAAGAACGAGGGCCTGAACAATTCGGTGTTTCCTATATTGCGACTGCAACACCTATTTTTAAGTCTAAGCGGGAAAAGGAACCGATTGGCTTTATGACAAGTATTACATCCAACCACAAAGTTCATCAATTACGTCAGGATGCGCATGAATTAGCAGCTATGGTTGAAGAACTAGGTGCGACAACGGATGAGATTGTGACAGCTTCATTTACGATTTCTGAGGATGTTAATTCACTTGCCAATTACTCCAACGAAATTAAAAATGATGTGAATGGAATTCACGAAATCGTTGATTTTGTCCAAAACGTTTCTTCGCAATCGACACTATTAGGATTAAACGCCGCCATTGAAGCAGCAAGAGCAGGGGAAAATGGGCTCGGTTTTGGAGTGGTCGCAGATGAAATTCGTAAAATGGCTAACCATAGTAAAGAATCAGTAGAAAGCATTCGTAAGCGTTTGGATACTTTGCAGACAGCACTTTATAAGCAACACGATTCGATTGGACATGTTTTAGAGAATCAAAACCAACACTCTATTGCTATTGAAGAATTACGAACCGTGTTCAAACATATTACTTTAGTGGCTGACGACTTGGCTCTACAATCAAACGTTGGATAAGCACTTCCTGGATCATCCACAAAATTTCAACAATAATGAACATGGGCGTTTTCGTTTTAATAAAAATATGAAAAACTCTATAAATTTTCTAAATACAAATAACGATAAAATTTAAATATTGAACGATAATCTCGTGCATTCTCCCGCCTCTTTAAGCGGGGGGGCGAGCGAGAAAAAAGGACTGAAATATCCGAGTTTTTGCGTCTTAGCAGATGCTAAAATTAGAGTTGGAAGGAGGGAGAATGGTGCGTAACGGTTATCAATTCCGATTATATCCGAGCAGAGAACAAGCGCAAATATTACTGCGATGGATGGGCTGCCAACGAGTCATTTACAACGCAAAAGTGACGGAAGATCACTATTTTCGTCGCTTTCGCAACAAAACGCTGACACTCACTGGGGTGCAAACGCCCATTGATCAGACGTATGCGCAATGCATCACGTCAGAGACGGCATTTTTACGAGAAGTGCCTGCCACAGTGTTACGAAACGGTACAGCGAAGTGGGTACAAGGATATACTCGTTTCTTCGCTCACTTAGGCGGTCGTCCCACGATCCACCAGAAAAGTGGCAAACAGTCG
>JAJZCW010000008.1 GCA_021828865.1 Bacillota bacterium | reverse complement strand
ATGGAGGTTTGACGATGCCAGAAAAATCTTGGGACTTAGTATATGATGCGGTCATGGATCTCCATAAATCGGTAATTTCTCTTGGCAAAAGTGTTACCTCGATTGAGGAGAAAGTCGATGCGCTGAGTGTAAGAATGGACTCTCTTGAAGGGAAAGTCGATGCGCTAAGTGAAAGAGTAGACTCCCTTGAAGGGAAAGTCAATGCGCTAAGTGTAAGGATGGACTCCCTTGAAGGGAAAGTCGACTTGGGGTTTGTATCGTTGCGAAATGAAATGAACATACGATTCGATCGTATTGATGAACGCTCGGGAAAAATGGAACGAGAGAATACCATGCTAAAGATTAGAACGTTTGATGTGGAAAATGATATTCGTATTTTAAAAGAGAGTCGAATGTAAAGGAAGGGTTTGAGCAAGTTTTCACTTGTTCGTTCGTAGGACTCTTAGAAACTACACTGGCGTACCTATAGTAGTGCACGCTAGTGTAGTTTTATATCATGTGAATCGAATCTCCTCGATAAAAGAGTGCAAGAATATTCAAATAACTCATTTTTGCTGTGCTGGCCCAGTATTCAGATCCCCACTGAGACATAAAATTCGACCCGATAAACGACCAATTGGCATTAAAGGGGATTCCCGAGCGATAATTCAGTGGGAGAATCTCACCGCTAGCTGGCGTATATGCCATTCTCCATGTATCTCTTACTGCAAGGTCCGTTTGATAAGTGCCGCTTTGATACTTGAATTCCTGGTAATTGGTGGTGTTATCCACATCATAAATCCTACCACCCGCTGTCACTGGATGGAGGGAATGATACCAAGCGAACATTTTGACGGCGATAGCTCCTGCTCGGAGCGCTTCAGGATTCCATGATGGAATCCATTCGTTGGCTAGCACATCAGAGCAGTATTCCTGAAATCCGATTGTCTGTACCCATAAAATGGGGCCCAATGGATTGTTATACGATCGGATAGCCACTCGGATTACGGATGGGTACGCGGTGTTATAGATTGTATTAATTCCTTGCGCAGGTGCTTTGGCGGATTCGCCCAAAAATAGCATGAATGCCACCATCAAAAAAGATACCAGCGATTTGACCAATCCACTCATGATAGATCACCTCTACCGTTTTATACTGGGACTCCATGCCGCATTTCCGAAAGTTCCGCTTATTCCTGGCTGCTTTGCAAGTCCTGTTTCATTGGCATAGCGGTCAACCATCCGCCCAATGTCGTGACGATGAAGGTTGCCCAGCCATTTGACGGGTTCGTTCCTTTTACCGGGTTGAATCGGTACCATCGAGACTGGTTGGATGCTGTTTGGATAAACAGGCACCTCAAAAACGACTTCCTCGTTGTAGCCTTGTGCAAATACTATTGCAGTGACCGTTCCCATCTCACGGATGTTAGAAAACCTCGGATCTTGCGTGACCTGTAGTTTGGAATTCCAGATTCCTTCAGAATTTGTCAATCCATTGGCCATGATAGTGCCTTTATCGCTGATGACCAACACCCGTGCTCCATTGATTTTTTTTAGGTCCGGGGACGAAACGCGAAATTCAATGTTGGCGTTGATCGTTGGCGTTTGATTTTCGGCATAGGCGGGTATGGCAGAAAAAATCCAGAAAACACCTGTCGTGATAAATGCCGTTTTCCATGGAGATTGCAAATCAATCCCTCCATCGCAAAAATTCTGGGAACTGCATTTTAGATTGTTACCCAACCAAAGGATTTTGATGTATGAAGTCAGCGTGGAATTGCTAGCAGTGGTAAAATTATTTCAATTAGGAAAGGAGGTGGCAGTGTATATCTAGGCATACGGTGGATCTCACCATACTGCATTTGCATCAACTTGACTTTTACGGCGCGTGGCGTGTTTTTGAGTCGCTTGATTCGGTGGATGACACACGTCAAGCTAAAATCAGCCAGTGGCTACGAAGTCTTTATGAACTATATCACTTTCAATTGGATGATGTGTTTACCAGTCTCTATGAAATTTTTGAGGAAGGCTGGATTTCCTACAATCAATTTTCGTTGATCCGGGACCACCTGGATCATCTCACTCATCACGAGGGGATGACAACCGAATTTCTCCTTGATATCCTGAAGGATGCCGTTCACCACATGGAAATGTACCTTGGTGCAGGCGATTATATGGCATTTCTAGCAAGATTGTATAGATTTCGGGAACTATTGATTCTTTTTTTATTGATGAAAGCAGGAAAAAAAGAGCGGGTCGACGACTATCAACCAGGCCATGCACCGGAATACTTGAAAGTTATTGAAAACGCTTATCTTCATCGTGAGCTAGCCAGCCATTACGGGGTGTACATGTTTTTGCAAAGTAAACAACTTACCGATGTCATTCATCTGCGCAATCACTCTTTTGTTGGTCATGGGCATCTGGGGGTCACGAGCACCAGCGTTTGGCAATCGTATGAAGGCAAGTGGCATCAATCCAATTCGTTGTCCGCTCAGGCTTTTCTCAGTGACATGCAAATCTTGTTTCAGGATCTTGGAACGGAACTTGGAAACAATCCGTATTCCATTTTGACACAAGGCCTGGAAAAAGCGCTTGGTGATCTGAAAAAAGTTCTTCCGATTTCATCAAGACAAGTTCAAAAAGAGACGGTTTTCGAGGAAGACTTAAATGAGTACCAGTATTATGCACTGCTCAATTTGGTGACACACGGGAAACTTCCACCAAAGCTGCAGCAACCGCTGGAATTTGCTATTTCCCTGATGCTAGGGAGTCTTACAGTCGACAAGTGCCATGACATGAGAAATCTATTTGACCATTTTGCGCAGTTTCGCAATCAACCCACTCTATTGGCATTATTTATCCCGCTAGCAAAAGGGAATCAGTTGAGTTTCATTAATTATTTGTATGCGCAGCTTCATGTATTTCTTAGGCGCCACGATTATGGAGAGTTGCTGATACGCGTTTATCGGTTAATGGAAGAATTGATGATTTATTTTTTAGGCTATGATGTGGACAAGGAGACCACCCGCCTTGTTATCAGACATCGAGTCGAACCGCGCATTCGCGTCGAACGTCACACGTTTTCTGGACTCATTGAAGCGCTGGAAAAAGCCATGAAAGGTGAGCCGGAGAGTGACTTTTTTTTCACAGTGAAAGAAAAGTGGTGGCTGGGGATCTCGAATTTGTATCGGCATAGCATTGTCGGTCATGGAAGTGAAGCGATCACGAAGGAACACTTGGAGACGATACTTAGCATCTCGGTGCCGGAATTGATCGAACGCCTCCGGAGAGTGATGCGATCGCTGGGAATACAAGTTTTTCCGAATTATTTTGATCTGATCAACGAATTCATCACTTGGCGTTATCAAATGTTGGTAAAATAGTCATCGTATTATAGGAAAAAAAGGGAGGATTCTCATGCGCTCAAAGCCATTATCTACTGAATATCCAGCATATTATGAGGGTTACGTCCGCTTGATTCCAGAGGGAGATATCGAAAAAATTTTGAGCAGTCAACAGGCGAATCACCTGACAATGATTCGCGACAAGTATCTGTAAAGGAATGTTGGATTTGTCTAAAAGTATTATTTTGTTAGATTTTCCAGAAGAGTTTGAATCGGAACGACTCATCATCCGTTCTCCACAATGGGGCGATGGTGCTGCAGTGAATGCTGCCATTCGTGAAAGTCTAGATGAACTTCGCTCGTGGATGCCTTGGGCACAACAAATGCCAACCATTGAAGAATCCGAGGAAAATGTACGGTGGGCACGTTTAAAATTTATGGAAAGAAAAGATTTAAGACTACACCTTTTCTCTAAAGAAACTGGTGGTTTCATTGGGGGAAGCGGCCTTCATCGCATCGATTGGGAATCCAGAAAATTTGAAATCGGCTATTGGATTCGTACCTCGCAAAGTGGTAAGGGACTCATGACGGAAGCGGTGCAGAGAATTACCCACTTTGCAATTGAATCTTTACTTGCTAATCGCATTGAAATTCGCTGTGACTCGATGAATGCTCGCAGTGCTCGGTTGGCTGAACGACTTGGGTTCACTTTGGAAGGTATTTTACGCAATGAAAAACTCGATGAAAGTGGAGCGTTGCGAAGCTCCATGGTTTTTGCTAAGGTTCGCGGTTACGAATTCTAATTGGAGGATCGATCGATGTCCCAACTGCTGCAAAATTTGATTGTCTATTCTGAGTATATTCAAAAATTAATGCCTTATGCGCAGATTTCAATTACGGACACGGAAAAATATGTTCATGCGGTGCGTGGTGATAATTTTTTCCTTGAGGTGTTCAGTGATGGACACGTTTTCCTGGACGGCAGTCTCGCAAAACAAACTATTACCACTGGGCAGTCAGTCACTCGAATGGGGAACAAGCAGTTGACAGGGGGCATCCCGTATCAAGGTACCTGTGTGCCTTTGCGTGAAGACGGACAGCTGATAGGTGCCATTTGTATGTTTTATCCCACCGCTAACCGCGAGGCTGTACAAACGATAGCGGAAGACATTGGCGCAACGGTAGAAGAATTGCACGCAACGCTGGAAACGTTTCAAACTTCCATGGAAGCGTTAAGTCAGGTAGCAAACGCTATGGACAAAGATAGTGCGATGATGAGTGAATCAGGATCAAAGATTCGCCAAATGACAGAATTTATTGCGGAAGTATCTGCGCAGACCCGACTTCTAGGATTAAACGCCGCCATTGAAGCGGCTCACTCTCAGGAGAATGGTGCAGGGTTTTCTGTGATTGCGTCTGAAGTGAGGCGCCTTGCCAGCAATGTGACGAATTCAGTCGGAGAAGTAAAAACGGTGACTGACAATTTGGAAAATATCATCAATCAAGTGCGAGGGCAGATCGGCGATGTTTTTCGGCGAATTCAAGAAGGGAATGAAGTCACTGGGGCGTTTTCCGATATCTCTAAAAATCTCGTTGAACTGTCAGTGCGGATGCAAGAATTAGCCCAAGTCATTAAGATATAGGAAGAGGGATAGACAGCCACCCGAACAGTCTATCCCTCGCATGATGCTGGTTGAGTAATGGCCTTCATTCCTACCAGAGGAATGCGAGCCAGAAAATTGAAGCGAACGCGAGCCACCACCACCACCAGCCGCCATACCACCATCCGTAGCCAGGCCCGTAGCCGGGGCGACCATAACCTGGTCCGTATCCATAACCAGGACCATAGCCACCACCGTAATAGCCGTATCCTGGTCCACCCCATGCGGTTTGCGAAATGGCAAGGTCAACTTTTGCTTCATCAGATAAATTAGCGTTAGCCAGACCTGATGGTGCATAGCCTCTGGGGACTCTCATTAACACGCCCTGGTTTGAAACGCGGTCGATGATTCCATGATGATATCCCCAAGGGGTTTTGAACTGCACCCAAGAACCTTGCATAGACATGCATTGTTGGTGAACATTCATTCTGTTGTGCCTCCTTCTAGTACACAGGCACTGTGGTGCATTGCGTGGTATAGGACGGGACTAACAAGAAGAAGAGAACAAAGATGATCAAGAAAACTACTGCCCAACGGGTATATCCTCCAAAGACGCCCATATATCTCCCTCCCTCACCTAACATTCATGAATCTTTATTATCTAATGTTAAGCACTCCAATGTGGTAAAGGCACTTGCCTGTAACTCATTAACTTGTGTCATTGTCCCGTAGACTGCATAATGGGACATTAGGAAGGTGAAGACATGACAACAGTAAAATCTATGATGAACTTACGGCCATGGTGGAAAACTGCTGTGGTCTATCAGGTGTATCCGCGTAGTTTTATGGATGCAAATGGTGATGGCATTGGCGATTTACAGGGTATTATTCTTAAACTGGATTATTTGAAGCAGCTTGGCATCGATGTGATTTGGCTTAATCCCATCTATGATTCTCCTAATGACGATAATGGCTATGACATCCGCAATTATTATCAAATAATGAATGAGTTTGGGACGATGGAGGAGTTTGAGCGTTTGCTTTTAGAAGCTCATCAAAGAGGTATCCGCATCGTGATGGATCTCGTCGTCAATCATACGTCCGATGAGCACCCATGGTTTCTAGATTCAAAAACCTCCAAAGAGAATCCCTATCGTCATTTTTACTTTTGGCAGGATCAGCCGAATAACTGGGGGTCGATTTTTGGAGGATCCGCATGGGAGCAAGATCCGACCACGAAAGAGTATTATTTGCATCTTTTTTCCCGCAAACAGCCTGACTTAAATTGGGAGACCTCGGAAGTCCGAGAAGAGGTATACCGATTAATGAAGTTTTGGCTTGATAAGGGGATCGACGGGTTTCGCATGGACGTCATTAATGCCATCTCTAAGGTGCCTGGATTGCCAGATGGGGAGGTCAAACCGGGGGACCGTTATGCCTCTGGTGGAGAATTTTACATGAACGGCCCGCGTGTCCACGAGTTTTTGCAGGAGATGTACGAGAAAGTCTTGAGCCATTATGACATCATGACGGTGGGAGAAGCGGCTGGGACCACCCCCGAACAGGCACTGCTCTACACGGCACCGGAGCGCCATGAACTGAATATGATTTTTCAATTTGAGCACATGGACATAGATGCGGGCTCTGGCGGCAAATGGGATATTAGGCCGCTTCGATTGACGGAATTAAAAGCAGTCCTCAGCAAATGGCAGGAAAAGCTACATAACCGGGGCTGGAACAGCCTGTATTTGAATAATCACGATCAACCCCGGATGGTGTCGCGATTTGGCAACGACAAGGAGTATCGCGTGGAATCGGCAAAAATGCTGGCGACCATTCTCCACTTTTTGCAGGGCACCCCTTACATCTATCAGGGAGAAGAGATTGGAATGACCAACGTGGCCTTCCCGTCCATTGATGATTATCAAGACGTAGAGATCAAAAATATGTGGCAAGAGCGGGTAATCGAGGGCAAGGAGGATCCAGAGGCCGTATTGTCTCAAATTCACGTTAAGGGACGTGATAATGCGCGTACACCGATGCAATGGAGCGACAGCTTGAATGCCGGATTTAGCACGGGAGACCCTTGGATGAAGGTTAATCCGAATTATGTAGATATCAATGTCGAACAAGCGTTAAACGATAGGCATTCTATTTTTTACTATTACCAAGCGTTAATACGCCTGCGCAAAGCCTATGATGTGATCACGGACGGTAAATACCACTTACTGTTACCGGACCATGAGGCCATTTATGCGTATTTACGAGAGACGGTTGACGAGGTGGTGTTTGTTGCTGCCAACTTTTCCGTAGAAAACCAGGCTATTGAGTGGCCAGAGGGATTTGACGACAAGTATGCCGCTTGTCTGATCGCCAATTACGAAGATGCTCCTGTTAGTGAAGAGGGCTTCACGCTGCGCCCTTATGAGGCAAGAGTGTATCACCTGAGGATAGGGGCGTGATGGCAGTTGCGTAAGTGGTGGCATCAAGCGGTGGTGTATCAGGTGTATTGGCGCAGCTTTTTTGATGCCAATCAAGATGGAATGGGCGATTTACAAGGGGTTATTGAAAAACTGGGCTATCTTACTGATCTCGGTGTCAATGCCTTGTGGCTCAATCCGTTTTTTGAATCACCTGATGTGGACAACGGCTATGACATTTCCGACTATCGGGCAATCTCTTCAAAGGCTGGAACGATGGAGGATTTTGACGAACTCCTCCTTAAGATGCACGAACGAAAAATGAGTTTGATCATCGATATGGTGATTAATCATACATCAGATAAGCACCCGTGGTTTGTTGAATCGAGAAAGTCAAAGGACAATCCCTATCGGGATTTTTACATTTGGCGCTCACAAAAAAACAATTGGCGATCCTACTTTTCTCCTTCCGCTTGGACGTTTGATGAAGTTACCGGAGAATATTACTTTCATTCATTCACAGCTGCGCAGCCAGACCTGAACTGGGAGAATCCTCTCGTGCGCGAGGCTGTTTTTGACGCGATCGAATATTGGTTAAAAAAAGGTGTCGATGGAATTCGCTTCGATGCCATCAGCTTACTGGCAAAAATCCCCGGAATGCCTGATGTGACAAGACCGGAAGACATCTCGTATCTCGGCAATCAACCAAAAGTCCACGAGTATTTGCGGGAGCTGAATGAACGAATTTTATCTCGCTATGATTTGATGACAGTGGGCGAAGTCGCGTTTGTGACGCCAAAAGAAGGTCTATTATATGTGGACGAGACGAGGAGGGAACTCGATTCGCTTTTTCACTTTCAGGTGCTAGACGACATGCCTACATGGGATTTACTAAGGTTCAAGCAAATTCAGCGCGATTGGTACGCTACCTTGAATGAACGTGGTGGGATGGCGCAATTTCTAAACAATCATGACCATACCAGGCTAGTTACTCGTTACGGCAATGATCAGGAATTTAGAAGGGAATCAGCCGCTTGTTTTGCCACGCTTTTACATACGCTACCTGGCATTCCGTATATTTATCAGGGTGAAGAAATCGGCATGACGGGAGTGCGGTATGATTCGATTGAGTTATATCAGGACGTTGCTATGAAGGAACGCTATAAGGAAAAAATAACAGAGGGGATTTCTCCACAAGAGGCGTTGGCTTTGCTACAAACGCTGGCTAGGGATAATTCTCGAACTCCCATGCAATGGGATGAATCAATCCATGCAGGATTCAGCCAAGCTGACCCGTGGATCGCGGTTAACCCGAACTATCGAGATATTAATGTCGAAGCGGACCTGCGCCACCCCCAATCGATATTTAGGTATTATCAGCGGCTGATTTCATTGCGTTCCAGTTCTTTTTGGCAAGTCGCAGGAGATTTTAAGGAAGGATTGCCGGACCACCCAATACTGTATGTCTATCGGCGCTCCCTTGACAGCGACACGCACGTTGTGTTGATGAACTTTAGCACTGAAGTAGTGTTGCTGCCTGATGTGTCGACTTGTTTCCCTGAGTGGAGGCAGCTGGGGGGAGAAGAGTGGACAGTAACGATCAATAACTATGCTGATCAAATTTGGGATACGCCCATTGCCTGGCCAGATGTTTTGCGTCCTTATGAGGCGTACATCCTGAGTAAAGCGAGCTTTTCACATAAAAAAACCTGAAGGGGAGAGCCCTTCAGGTTTTTTATCAGGACATGGCACTTGGTGCTTGGAATTGTGAAATGGATTGATGCAATTGTTGCAATTGTTGCTGTGCTTGTTGCAACTGCTGTTGTTGCTGGGAATTCATCGCAGCTGATGACTGCGATTGAAACTGCTGCAACTGTTGTTGCGCCTGTTGCAGCGACTGTGCAGCTTGTTGAAGCTGCGGATGCATTTGTTGTTGCGGTTGTTGTGGCATCAGTCGACCTCCTTGCTAGTTCGAATGGGAATTACGAGTTGTATTTTTGCCAATGATGTGCAATTTATGCTTGGATTGATTGCGTGTATTTTTTTTTCAAGTTAATATGGGTAACGGATTTGATGTATTGGAGGATAAAGATAAGGAGAATTGAAAACGTGTCTAAAATATGGCAAATTGTTGTGGAACTCCTCGCCATCACCATTGGAGCGGCAATGTTAGCGTTTGGAATCAATGAACTTGTGGTTCCTGCGCATCTCCTCGTAGGGGGCTTGACCGGCATCTGTGTCATTTTTTATCACCTGTTCAAGTGGCCGGTGGGGACGCAGTTTTTTATCTATAATGTGCCGCTGTTGCTAGCGGGATTTAGGTTTGTCGGGAAAAAATTTCTCATCTACACCATTTATGCGGTCATCATTTCGTCCATCTTCTTCGATTGGATTCCGATCACGGCTATTTGGACACACAATGTGCTGTTGGAGTCTGTTTTTGGAGGTGCGATTTCAGGGCTTGGCAGCGCGATGATGCTGCGATTTGGCGGATCGTCAGGTGGACTGGATATCCCTGCAAGAATCCTTTCCAAACGTAAAAATTTCCCTATCGACCGATTCTTTTTGCTGGTGAACGCAGGAGTGATCATTGCTTCAGCTTACTTGTTCAATGCGGAACTGGCACTATATACGTTGATTTCTATATTTGTCGGGGCCAAAGCCTATGAATTTATGCTAAACCACATCAATAAACTGGCCGTCATGATCATCACCGATCATGGAGAAGAAATCACTGAAGCGGTGACCAAAGACTTACCACGCGGAGTGACCAAATGGCAGGCGAGTGGGGGATACACGGGAGATGCGAAGACGGTGGTATATTGTGTCATCATCAGCGCTCAAATGCCAGAATTGCAACGACTGGTGAAAGAGATCGACAAAGATGCGTTTATTTCGATCAGTCCCGCAAAAAATGTGATTGGTCAATTCTTGCAAGTATGGTGAACAACAATCCCCTCTATCACACGATAGAGGGGATTGTACTTGGCTTTATCCGGTATACGCTTCGATGGCGGATTGAAATGCCCGGGGATTATGACCGATGATCACTTTTTCTCCAATGACTGTGACAGGAACTGTCATGACATTCGTTATCTTCGCAAATTCTTCACGATACTCTTTATGCGTCCACAAATTACGTTCTTCAAGTTCTACTCCTTTGCCCGAAAGGAATCTGCGCGCCATGGCGCAACGCGGTCAAAGAGGTACCACATACATGATCGCCTTCACTGATACCACCATTCTCCTTTATCCAACTTGTCGTCATCAGTTTTATTATACATCCTGAGCTAATATTATCTTGATATTATTTTTATTTAATCATGACAAAATTGTGTGGATAGCGTTGTGATATGATGCTTTCGTAAGGAGGTATGTTGGATGGCAAAATGGATGACAAAAAACGGCTTGCCGCTTATCTCTACGTTTTCCATTGTTGGGGTGGACACCAAGACGGGAGAAATCGGTGTGGCGGTACAATCGAAATTTCTAGCGGTGGGGTCTGCGGTGCCATGGGCGATGGCGGGAGTCGGTGCGGTGGCTACACAATCGCTCGCAAATACGACATTTGGTCCGCGAGGACTTTCGCTTTTGCAAACAGGGATGGAGCCTGAGCAGGTCATTACAGAACTATTAAAAGATGACCCTGATCGGGAAGACCGCCAGGTGGGAATGGTGGATGTGCATGGGCGAAGTGCTACCTACACTGGTAAGGGATGCTTTGATTATGCGGGCGGCGTTGCAGGTGAAGGATTTGCCTGCCAGGGCAACATTCTGGCGGGGGAAGCCGTGGTGAAAAACATGGCGGAATCATTTCAGGCGTCCGATTTGCCGCTGCCGGAACGTCTGTTAGCGGCGCTTGCGGCGGGTCAGAAAGGTGGCGGTGATCGCAGAGGCATGCAATCTGCCGCGTTGTACGTAGTGAAGCAAGCGGGCGGTTATGGCGGATTCAACGATCGTTATGTGGATTTGCGAGTGGATGATCACGAAGAACCCATTCAGGAATTGAAGCGGTTATTAACGCTGCAGCGGTTGTATTTTGGTCGGACCAAACCCGAAGATCGCATGCCGCTTAAAGGCGAGGTACTTCGAGAAGTGGTAGGTCATCTCGTGCGGACGGGGTATTGGGATCATTCACTGGAAACGGCCGGGACCTATGATGAATCCCTACAATCAGCGCTGCGTGCTTACTTTATGACGGAAAATTTCGATGATCGCTGGACAGAAGAAGCGATCATTGATCGGGAAGTCCTGCAGTTCATGCGCAGACAGGCTTAACTGGAAAAAAACGCATTCCCGCCGGCATTATGAACGATGCGGCGGGCGAAATGCGCTTTTTTTCAATCGTCTCGTGGAAACGATGTTGAAGAGTAAACCGAGTCCAAATATAACGGTTGCCGCCCATGCGGTATCGGCGGTAATGTAATCTCCGTGCGCATGTAGATAGGCGCCAATGCCACTGGAAAACGTGAAGAGTAGGGCCCAGACAATGCGACTTGTCATGTGTTCCTGACGTTCGAGTCTGCGAGTTAATTCATTTAGATCGGTACGAAAGTACAAATCTCCCTGTTCTGCCTTTCGAAGGGTTCGTTCAAGAAGTCCGGGAACACGAATCAGGGCGAGCGTGGTTTCTTTAGCTTGATCCAGTACGATGTCAGTTGCAGTCGCGCCAGTTTCACCGAAGATAGAGCCGACCAGATCGCGAATGGTACGTCTGAATCCGTTCATTCCTTCCTGCTCAAATTCAAGTGGCTGATTGAGCATAGGAAGTGCTCTATCTCTCAATAGCGGGACCCATTTGATTTCCGGATAGAGTGTAGAAGCTAGACCGCTAACCAGTCCGACTGCGCGGCCCAAAAACATGTACCTGGCCTGAATGATGATCGGTTCATCGTACAAAAAACGTTGAAAATCGTCGGCGAATTGGCTAAGTTCAGGTCCACGCTTGAGTTCGATACCGCTTAACCTGTCGAGAATGAAGCCTAATGCCCGCTTTAGAATCTGACGGTTGGCATATGGTTGTAAAAAGCCAAGTTCATCAATCGCTTCGACTACGGTGTCCATGTTGCGGACTACCGAAGCGTTGATCAGCTTCGTGAAAATTCGCCGATGTTCCCGTGGTAGTTCGCTCATCATGCCAAAATCAACAAAAGCAAGGCGACCGTCTTCAAGAACAAACAGGTTGCCCGGATGCGGGTCCACGTGAATGAATCCATCATAAAGGAGTTGCTTCAAGTACGCGCCAATCAGCATGTCCACGACACTCTGTGTGGAGACTCCCCATTTCGTATAGGTATCGATATCAGTGATTTTAGCACCATTCACAAATTCCATAATGAGTACACGGCGGGATACATACGTATCATATAGGCGAGGAACGAGCACTTGTTTTTCTTCAGAAAAATTCTGACGGAATTTTTTTAAGTTGGCAGCTTCCAGGCGATAGTCAAGTTCCTGGCGAACCATTTCCCTAAATTCTCGGTACAGCGCAATCAAATTTAAGCGTCGCGCCGTTTTTGTGTAGCGATAAGCGTAATTGACTACTCTTTCAAGCGCTGACAGATCAATGGCGGATAGCCTCTCAATATCTGGTCGCAGCACTTTTACCGCTACTATCTCACCACTTTCTAATTTCGCTCGATGAACTTGCCCTAGTGAAGCAGCAGCGATCGCCTTTTCTTCAAACTCACTAAAAATACTGGTGATCGTCGCGCCAAGTTCATTTTCAATCATTGGTTTGACGCGGGAAAAGGGCGCGGCGGGTACGGCATCCTGCAATTGTGCCAGTTCCTTGGTGAATGCTCTTGGCAACACGTCCGTACGCGTGCTGAGGAATTGTCCGACTTTGATAATGAGCCCCTGTAATTGCAGGGCTGACCGCCTTACTCTCGTTCCGGAGCGGGCATAGAGTTTGCTAAGCACCTCATCTCGCTTTGCTCCATCGAGTTTTCTTGATAACCGAGTGATTTTCCGAAAATCCAATGTCACGCGAATGGCTAAGGTAAAGATTTTTATTGTTCGAAAAAAACGGCTGTTCACAAGCAGCCCCCGATCCTAAAAAGAGAGTGGTCACATGCCTGAAGTGATACATACGGCATGTGACCCGTTGAAATTTGCTAATCACCACTGCCATCCATTACTCGGCTGCAGGAGTTTCCTCTGCATCCGTATCCCAGATATCAAGGGCTTCATTGATTTTGTGGCGAAACAGATGCGCTTTATGTTTCATTTTTTTGCGGTCATCTTCACTCAATCGTTCCTTGAAAAGGAATCCGAAACCCAAAAATGCGAGCAGCATTTTCACAAAAAAATCTGGCCGCTTTAATCCGAAAAACATAGCGATCACGCACCTTCCTGTAAGTGTGTTGCTACCATCACGATATCGCTGTCAGGTGATGGTGTCAATCCAGATCCTGTGAACCCATAATGTTTGACATTCGTCAATAATTATTCATGAGATCCTTGAAATCACCTTGAGATCTGAGTAAGTTTCATCACTCATTTGCGATTATAATTAAGTAGAGGGAAAGATAAAGGAAGATTTTTTGTGCAGATGATGGAACTGAACATGGAATGGATTGCAGATGTCGACGGGCGTCTGCCAGGTTATAAAGGTGGACTGCTGCGGGGCGCGATGGGATATGCCTTACGGCAGCGATTCTGTATGCAGGATTTTAATAATTCATGCAAACGCTGCGAAAATAGGCCTCAGTGTCAATATGCGCTTTTTTTTGAGCCGATGGCGACAGATTCTGCAAGTGGTGAAGTGCTTGCAGGAAGCGGTTTTACAGATGCCGCCAGACCATTTGTCTTTGAAATTCAGGATTTTCGCAGGCACTTCAAGGTAGGGGATAGATTCAAGTTTTCCTTGCGCCTACTTGGCATGGAATTAGCGATTTTGCAAGTCATTGCGGATGTATTTACGGATATGAGCGAAATGGGACTGGGGAAATCAAGGATCCCCGGGAGTTTCTCTATTAATAATGTCAAACTCAGCCATAAACACGATCTGCATCCTTTGGTATCTGCCAATCGGATCTCACTGCGCGATGCCTTGGAACCTTTGCAAAGTACATTATTCACCAATCCACAATCACTGACGCTTCGTTTTTTGACATGGACCGTATTAAAAGCGAATGGATCTGTGCTTCATCATTTTGAAAAAGATGTTTTTGCCAAAGCGGTCCTTCGCCGTTTTCGGCAATTGATTGCGCTATACGGGGAAGAAAACGAGTATTCACTGTTTATGAATGATTATGACAAGCTGTTGCAAGCTTGGCGCCACGTAGTGGTAGGATATGATCATACCGAATTTAGAAAGTGGGGGAGAACCTCTACAAGGCAGCGACAAACTTATGAAGTCGAAGGTTTTACCGGGACTGTCAAGTTGCAGCATGTACCGACCGTTTGGATACCGTTTCTGGAGTGGTCTGAATGGCTTCATGTGGGAAAAGGGGCAACGTTTGGGCTCGGTGCCATGAGAATTCAACAAATGGGTTCAAAACAACATCAACATGAATCGTTTCTTGACAATATTACGTAAGGCGAATAATATATCATTCAATCTAAATTAATGATAAAGATGGTGAGGATCGTGTCCAAACAGATGGTGGTAGAGGCGCGCGCCTTGCCTACACAGGAGTCTGGCACCAGACGCCTTCTTGGAATGAGTTGGGCCCACTTTTTGAATGATGGCTCAGCCAATTATCTACCCGGTATCCTGCCGGCCATCCTGATCGCATTAAAAGAGCCCGTGTCGATGGCAGGCGCCATTATGGCGGCGCTGATGATCGGTCAGGCGTTGCAGCCTTTTTTTGGTTGGATTGCCGACCGCATTGGCGGAAAGAGCCTGATTGTTATCGGACTTTTTGGCAGTTCAATCGGTGGGGCGCTGTTAGGCGTTGCTCAGCATAATCTGGCGCTCTTGATTGCGCTTTTACTCGTGATTGGCGTGGGGAATTCGATGTTCCATCCGCAAGCTCTCGCGGCAGTGAGAAGTATCGTCCAAAAGCGTCAGGGGCTCAGTCTTTCGTTTTTTCTCATTGGAGGCGAACTGGGAAGAGGAATCTGGCCTACGGTAACGAGTTGGATAGTGGTTCATTTTGGCCTGCCCAATCTCTGGATCACGGCGATTCCTGCGTTGATCACACTTCCTTTTTTGGCTAAATTCGCACCGCATTTGCCTGCGAAAAAAGGTCAGTCTGCGAAGATTAACTGGTCTAGTCACGTGTTTCCCATGGTGGGATTGATCGGCTATTCGAGCACCCGCTCGCTGGTCATCTATGGACTCGTCACATTTATTCCATTATTATGGCATATGCATGGTGGTTCGCTGGTGAGTGGAGCCTCCATCATTACCACGTTGCTGGCGATCGGAGTCATCGGAAACCTAAGTGGAGGCCACGTTGCAGATCGGTTGGGAAGACGACCGATCATGGTGATATCTAGTGTTCTTGTGATGATATTTGCTCCCTTCTTTTTGTTTACCACTGGGGCGTGGATCTGGTTGGTGGCAGCGATTCTAGGAATCATGCTCTTTTCGAGCGCGCCAGTTACGGTGCTGATTGGTCAAGATATTTTTCCTGAGAACCGCTCGCTGGGTTCGGGTATTGCGTTAGGATTAGCGAACGGAATTGGTTCGTTGCTCGTCTTTTTTGTCGGTTTTTTTGTAACAGACAAGACGATCGAATCGATCTTTTGGATTCTTGCAGTGGTCAGTTTTCTATCCATTATTTTTTCGCTGATTATTCCCAAGTCGTTCATGTCGCATAGTGAAGGTTCCCCTCACTAATAAATCGATAGATTTCATGAAAATCCTTCAGACTTTATCAAGAGGTCTGGAGGATTTTCTTGTTTCTGAAAGAATATGAATGTGCTATGATAAAAGAAATATTTGTGAACGTTTAATGACGTTTTTGAAAGAAGTGAGAGATGGTGAGTGTGCTTGGGTGGTTGGAAAAAAGACTGCATGTTCATTCTATGGCATTTATGATCATTGTTCCAGCGGTACTTCTATTGGTGATGGTGATTTTTCCTTTAACTACATCGCTTGGCCAAGGTGTAAATGAGAATGTCATTACCGGATTTGTTGGGGTATATGTGGTGGGAAGTCACCAATACTACGCGAGGTTCTTTTATCAGGGAGGATCAAAGGAGGAAATCCCTATTCGACCGCTTGACGCAAAGTCGTTCGTTAGGAGATTATCATCCGCGATGTGGTTCACGGCCATGGATAATCCCATGGTGTTGTCTGCTGCGTATCACCAAAATGCCCGGCAGCTCCGGCGTGTCCTTGGTACGTACTATAATGCGCCAGGCATTGTGGCACCTTTTCCACGAAGTCCTGTCGGATATGCAAGTCATTTTTTGCAAGCAATGGCCATACAAAAAGTCAATCCAGCCACCTATGGTGGACCGGATATTCCCCCTGGAAGTGTTCCTTATCGTAAACTTGGAAATAGCGTGCTCCATGTCGATACGCTACAAGACGGCAATACCATCGCGCAGTGCCAACCAGGCCAGATTCCCCCGCAACTTTTGGCTTTGAATCCGGCCTTGAAGGCGAAAATTAGTTAAGACATCGCAATTGAACTACTGAAGTGAACAAACTGATGGACGTGTAGAAATGCTTCTGCGAGCGCCCTCTCCGGAGTTTCGCCGATGCCCACTGTGCTAATGGGTTGTTTGCCCAAATGACCGAACACGTGCGCCCGGTACATGGCGGGACGCTCCGGAATGGCTACGGTATAGACGTGTTCGCCAGTCCAATCAAACCCAATTTGTTGCAGGTTTGTGGCATGCAAAAGAGCTTGAGCCAAGGTGCCACCTTTGCCGGTGGTCACCTTTTTTTGAACGGAATTATTTTGCTTCTCATGTTCATTCCAATATAGATAGACTTTGTACTCCCCCTCAACGGATTCCACTTTGGCTTCAATGCCTTCTAGGTGCAAGTCGAGCATGCCTAGTTCATCGCGAAGCAGAAGTTCCAGCGAGGTTTCTGCACGGTCAAAGGCATAACCATCGCGCTCTGCTTTTTTGACACGGCTCAGCATTCGCTTTACCGCATCCTGTGGAGAGGGGAGTCGGAGTTTGTTCAGTGCATAGACAATGTTGCTTGCCCCTGATAGTTCAGAAACCACCACTTTTCTGAAATTACCGACTTGATCAGGGGAAATGTGTTCATAAAGCATAGGGTTTTTAACGACTGCACTAACGTGGATGCCAGCCTTGTGGGCGAAGGCGCTTTGGCCGACAAAGGGTTGTGATGGGTTCGGTTCCCTACCGCTCAAGGCATACACTTTTTCTGATACCTCTTTTAGACGGCTCAAGGAAGTTTCGCCTATGCGATTTGGCCGACTCATCTTCAGGGACAAGTTGGGGACGATTGCACAAAGATCCGTATTACCACAGCGCTCACCGAGGCCGTTGACGGTTACTTGTACATGATTGGCCCCCGCTTCAATGGCAGCCAGTGAGTTGGCTACGGCAAGTCCTCCGTCATTATGGGCATGAATGCCAATAGGGCCCAGTTGGAGTTGCTTCACTTCCGCAACAACCTGAAGGACCTGACTTGGCAACATGCCGCCGTTGGTATCGCAAAGTACAAGCCAATCAGCGCCGCCTTCCGCTGCTGCACGGAGTGTCTGCACAGTATAATCTTTATTTCTCGTATAGCCGTCAAAAAAATGTTCGGCGTCAAAAAACACCTGTAGACCCTTCGATTTAAGAAAGGAAACCGTGTCGTAGATCATAGCGAGATTCTCGGAAAGGCTAGTTTGAAGCGCAGTTTCTACGTGGAAATCCCATGTTTTGCCTACCACTGTCGCGATCTCAACGCCAGTATGCAAAAGTATGTTTATGTTTTCATCCGTCTCAACAGATGAATTCTTTTTTCTCGTGCTAGTAAAGGCTACGAGTTTGCTGTTGGTAAACGTCATATGGCGGGCCTGCATAAAGAAATCCAGGTCTTTTGCGTTGGAGCCGGGCCATCCTCCTTCAATATAATCGGTGCCAATCTCATCGAGTATTTTGGCAATTGCGATTTTATCGGATACGGAAAAACTGATGCCCTCCGTTTGTGCCCCATCTCGTAGTGTGGTATCAAAAACATAGACGCGGTCCATGGTCTCCACTCCTATTCTCTCTTTTGGACTCATTATTTACCCCCGATTAACTACAAAAGAGCCTATCATCCTGACCGGACGAAAGACTCTTTCGCTGTACCACCGGGCGCAATTGTTCCATCTTGAAGATCACATCGCATCCATTGTCTCGTTAACGGGAGAACCCGACATGTGCTACTAACCACTAGTGTTCGCACAGACGCTCCAGGATGATATTCAGCAAGTGATCGCCTACGGGATTCTCAGCCTTACATCCCGCTCTCTGGAAGCTCTGCTTACCTACTTGTTCCCTTCATCGCAAAACATTTCGAATTTTTATGAGTATTATAGTCAATTCAATTCGCTTTGACAAGGGTGGTTTCCAAATTAATATTTTGCAATTTAGGCCCAATTGTGCTAAAATAATTTTACTAAGTTTACCAAACCTACAAAGCAAACTCGTAGGAAGGGCCGAATTTCGACTCTCATAAGGGCGAAAACGGGGGAACCAAGTTTTGGGGTGAATTGGTGTACTTGCGCCCGCAAGTCATCATAGGCTAATCGCCGAATCCGTCAGCTAACCTCGTAGGCGAATACTAGTGGTTGCTGTGTTAACTCATTTTTCGCAGCTCCCTAATTTTTCGAATTGAATAGAACTTTCTATTTCGCCTGTGCGCATTACGCACCGTCCTTTTGTCGTGTCGTCATTCGGCAGAAAGGAGGAACAATGCCGGATCATGCGGTTGAATTTCGTCATGTCGTCAAACGGTTTGGCCAAACGAAGGTGGTTCAAGATCTGAATCTCTCCGTTCCGCAAGGACGTCTGGTCACCATGATCGGACCATCTGGTTGTGGGAAAACGACTACCTTAAAAATGGTCAATCGCCTCATTGATCCGTCAGAGGGGGATATTTTGGTTGATGGCGCCAGTGTGAGGCAGCAAAACCCGGTGGAGCTTCGGCGGAACATCGGCTATGTCATTCAGCATATCGGTCTTTTTCCACATATGACCATTGAGGAAAATATCACGCTTGTGCCTCGCCTGAAAGGAGAAAAAAAGCGGAATTTGCTAGGAAAAACAGAAGAATTGCTGGATCTTGTAGGGCTCGATCCCTCCATTTATCGTCATCGTTTTCCGCGTGAACTGAGCGGAGGACAGCAGCAACGCATTGGTGTGGCTAGGGCGCTCGCTGCCGATCCCAATCTTGTCTTAATGGATGAACCTTTTAGTGCGCTCGACCCGATTAGTCGCGAGCAGTTACAGGATGAACTGGTGAAATTGCAGTTGGCCGTAAAAAAGACCATCCTATTTGTTACTCACGATATGGATGAGGCGCTAAAAATTGCTGACCAGATCGTGTTGATGAAAAATGGAGTGATGGTGCAAAACGATTCTCCAGATCAGTTATTGCGACATCCCAAAGATGAATTTGTCAGAGAATTCGTTGGGGAGAAACGCTTCTCCAGCGTGGGCAGGACGCTTAACGTTCAGGATGTCCTGACTAGTGCCGTGACCATCGCAGCGAATAGAGGGTTGGCGGAGGCGATTGTAGTGATGAGAAGGCGAAAAGTAAACGGCCTGATTATCACTGGATCGGCTGGAGAGTACCTTGGGGTACTTGGAGTGAATGAAATTTACGAAAATTACGGGGACGAGTTGTCGCACGTCAGTGATGTCATGTCGAAAAACGCCCCAACTGCCACGCTGAACACGGATTTACCAACAGTGCTCATGCTTTTGGAACAAGAGGGTAGAGGATATATTCCGATTCTGGATGAAAGGGAACGTTTGGTAGGGGTGGTTACCCGGGCCAGTGTGATCAGCGCAATGGCTCCTCCCTTAATCAATGAGGTGAAAGCAGATGAGCCAGTTATGGCAAACGTTTCTGGAAAATTGGAGTAATTTACTGACCGCACTGTATCAACACATCTATTTGTCACTGATTGCGATCATTGCCGCTTGTTTAGTGTCCATTCCGCTCGGGATATACCTAGCAAGACACAAAAAGCAGGCGGGACCTGTGATTGCGATTGTGGCAATCATTCAAACGATCCCCAGTCTGGCCTTGCTTGGTTTTATGATCCCGATATTTGGAATCGGCACCCTTCCGGCATTGATCGCGCTAGGACTGTATGCCCTGTTACCCATCTTGCGCAACACCTATACAGGGATTACACAGGTAGACCGCCCGATGCTTGAAGCGGGGGAAGGGATGGGCATGACCAAGTGGCAGATTTTGTGGCACGTGGAACTGCCAATGGCAAGAAACGTTATTTTGGCAGGTGTAAGAACAGCGATGGTATGGACAATTGGGACGGCTACGTTGGCGACGTTTATTGGCGCTGGCGGGTTGGGGGATATCATCATGCGCGGAATTGACATGATCAATACGCCGATGATCCTTGTTGGTGCCATACCTGCTGCCATTTTGGCACTCGTCTTTGACGGACTATTGATTTTGCTTGACAAGGCATTAACACCAAAAGGACTTAGAAAATCAGTAAAAAAAGAGTCATCTAAAGATAGAGAAGCGATCACTGGAGGGAGTATTGTTGAAGCGTAAAAAATCATTATTGGCAGTGGCCAGTACGGCAGTTTTGGGAATGTCGCTTTTAGCGGGATGTGGTGCACCGCAATCCAGCGCCACCTCATCTGGTAATAGCGCCAACAACACCATTGTGATTGGAGGTAAAAATTTCACAGAGAATGACATCATGGCAGATATGCTGGATCTTCTGATCAAGCATGACGATCCTAAACTCAATATCAAGATGGATACCTGGCTGGACAGTAATGTGGTCTGGAACGCCATGAAGAACAAAAACATCGATTTGTATGTGGAATATACTGGAACCGGTTTAGTCAACATCCTTCACGACAAGCCGATGACAAACCCTAATGCAGTGTACGATAAAGTCAAACAGGCCTTTCAGTCCAAGTACCACATCACCTGGTTAAAGCCGCTTGGCTTTAACGACACGTATGCGATGGCGATGCGTGCAAGCGAAGCGAAACGCCTCGGTATTACAAATATTTCACAGATGGCTGCCCAGTCTGGCAATTTGGTGTTGGGGTGTGAGGTCGATTTTCAAACCCGTGCCGATACGCTACCTGCCATGAATAAACTTTACCATACGAACTTCAAATCGGTGGATGTCATGGAGATCGGGCTAAAATATAAAGCCCTGATTGACAAAAAAGTAGATGTGATTGACGCTTTTTCCACCGATGGTCAGATCCCAGCCTATCACTTGGTCATTCTGAAAGACAACAAGCATTTATTCCCGCCCTACTATGCGGTGCCTATCATACAGGATTCCACGCTTAAAGCGCATCCGGAACTGAAAGGAATCATCAATAAACTCGCAAATAAAATTAACGATTCCGAGATGCAGAAACTAAACATGGAAGTGGATCTAGGCAATCAGAAGGCCATGAACGTAGCAAAAAAATGGCTGACACAACATGGCTTGATCTAATCCTGCAATCCATTATTTAACAATTCAGATGCCGCCCTTTGGGGCGGTTTTTCATGTAAAATAAACCGCGCTCGAAACCATTAATTACGAAGTGCGAATGATCGTGTTTATATGAATTTTTAGAAAATGACTTCGGTACTATACGAATGAGAGGACTTCGTGTAAATTATTTAGTGTTGCGAAATAATTATTTTGGAGTGAATCCGGTGCATAACTGGAGAAGAACTTTATGGATTTTATGGGCCGCCAATTTTGCTGTAACAGCTGGTATGAGTTTGGTCATTCCTTTTTTGCCTCTGTATATTGAAACACTGGGGATACATTCGTTACCTCAATTGGAACAATGGTCAGGGTGGGTGTTTTCCGCCCAATTTGTCACTGCTGTTATATTTCAACCAATCTGGGGGTCTTTTGCCGATCGTCATGGACGAAAGGTCATGCTCCTTCGCGCCGGATTCGGCATGGGGATTGTCACTGCACTGATGGGGTTCGTAGGAGCTGCGTGGCAGCTTTTGATTCTGCGGCTTTTTAATGGTATTTTTTCTGGGTTCATTTCGATGGCCGTATCGCTACTGGCTTCTGTCACGCCTGATGAAGAGGCGGGAAAAGCGCTTGGGGCACTGCAAACAGGTGGTATTGCGGGTTCGCTTGTCGGACCGCTAATTGGCGGGGTGCTTGCGGAGACCATCGGTTACCGTGAGGTATTCTTTCTTACTGGCTTTTTGTTGCTTATTGCGAGCGCCATCGTGTTGTTTTTTGTCAAGGAAAAACCAGTGACGGTGACTCGCGTCAAAACAAAGGTAAGGAAATTTTCTGGTTATCAGGCACTGTGGCCGCTTTTCCCTGTATTTTTAGCATCGATTGTAACGCAAATGGGTACAATGAGCATTGAACCAATCGTGACCGTTTACGCCAAAATTATCTACCAGGGGTCACACCTTGCGTTAATTGCGGGGCTGGTCGTTGCCCTTACGGGGTTTGCCAATCTTGCTGGAGCACCGACACTAGGCAGGCTCGGTGACCGTTTTGGCCAACGCAATATTCTCGTCGTCGCGATGGTAATGGCCGCATTAACTTATCTGCCGCAAGCGCTTGCGCATAATATTTACACATTGCTCGTGGGACGATTCCTTTTGGGACTGTTTATAGGTGGGATGATTCCCTCATTAAATGTACTGGTAAAAAAATTAGCGCCTAAGCATATGCAAGCAACCGCTTTTGGGATTAACTCCTCCTCACTCTTTCTTGGCAATCTGATTGGTCCATTGATTGGGAGCTCTGTTGCCGCTGCCTATAACATCCGCATGGTGTTTTATGTCACGATGACCATTCTCGTGATCAATGCGATCATCATCATATTCAATCACAAACTTTCTCCTGCCGTCGTCAACCAGACAGATCCTGCTGTAGAGCACTGATTTTTTTTAACCGTTTATCAATTTATTTTTTAAATATTCATTCTATTAGTGATATAATACGGTAAAGCGTTTGAAAACGTATACAAGGGGGAGAAGGTATGGGTCAATACGAAGAATATTTGAAACAAGCCGATTGGGGTGAGGAAGAAAAGTTTTTTTCTTGGCACGGTCAACATAATCCTAAAGTGAATATCATTCATGAAGCCATAGATAGACACGTAGAAAATGGCAAAGGCAGCAATCCTGCGTTATTTTATTATGATGGGAACCGCTCAGTTTCATGGACTTTTCAGGAAGTGCAAGAGCAGTCCAATCGATTTGGGGATGTCTTAAAAGGATTGGGAATTGGAAAAGGCGACCGCGTATTTTTATACATGTCGCGCTCCCCGGAACTCTATTCAGCGCTTGCCGGGATCATTCGCATTGGTGCCGTGGCAGGGCCGCTTTTTGAAGCGTTTATGACGGATGCGGTGAGAGATCGCCTACAAGATAGCGAAGCAGTGGCAGTGGTCACCTCCCCTGCACTTTTGCCGAGGATGCCGCTTGATGATTTGCCAGATTTGAAGTACGTGATTGTCAGTGGATGGGATGGCACGAGTGAACTGAATCGTCAAGGTGGCGAAGGAAAGGTATTTATTTCCTATGACAAGGCGATGAGTGAGGCAAAAACGGATGATGTTACTGAGTTAGTTGATCTCGAAGAACCGGTGTTGCTACATTACACTTCTGGCTCAACGGGTAAACCAAAAGGCGTGGTGCATGCGCATCGCATGATGGTTCACCAGCATCGTTCCGGAAGAATCGTCTATGATTTCAAACCTGGCGACATTTACTGGTGCACAGCTGACCCGGGTTGGATCACCGGTACTTCAGCAGGCACAATCGCACCATGGTTGCATGGGGTTCCGATTGTAGTTCGAGGTGGTCGCTTCAAACCTGAAGACTGGTATGAGACGATTGAACGCTTTAAGGTGAGTGTATGGTTCAGTGCGCCTACGGCATTCCGCATGCTGATGGGGGCAGGGGATCAATTGGCACATAAACACAATTTAAGCACGTTAAGGCACATTTTAAGTGCTGGCGAACCGCTAAATCCAGAGGTACTGCGTTGGGGGCAATCGCTTTTTGGCATTCCCATTAATGACAACTGGTGGATGACTGAGACCGGATCAACGCTCATCACCAATTATCCGTTCATGGATATCAAACCGGGGTCGATGGGCAAACCCGTACCTGGGATTGAAGCGGCGATCATCGATAACGACGGTAATTTGCTTCCGCCAAATACGATGGGAAATCTGGCCATTCGCAGAGGCTGGCGCGGTATGATGAAAACAATTTGGAAAAATGAAGAGAAGTTTAATACGTATTTTATTGGCGATTGGTACGTATCCGGCGACTCTGCATATCAGGATGAAGATGGGTATTTTTGGTTCCAAGGTCGTATTGATGATGTCATCAATACTTCCGGAGAACGCGTGGGACCATTCGAGGTGGAAAGTCGTCTCGTCGAGCATCCTGCAGTGGCGGAAGCTGGCGTCATTGGCAAACCAGATGCCATTCGTGGGGAGATCATCAAGGCGTTCGTGTCACTGCGTGAAGGGTATGATCCAAGCGACGAATTGAAGGATGAAATCATTCGCTTTGTCAAGGAAGGACTTGCCGCTCACGCGGCGCCAAGAGAACTAGAATTCAGGCAAAGCCTTCCAAAAACACGAAGCGGTAAAATCATGCGCAGGGTGCTGAAAGCTTGGGAACTGAATTTGCCAACTGGCGACCTCTCGACGATGGAAGACTAATCGTTTATTATTAAAAAATAAAAGTAAAAAAAGAGTCCGATATGGGCTCTTTTTTTGCAAAAGAGGAGACCTTCACCGTGAGAATTTTGCTGGTAGAAGATGATCATCGACTGGGCAATCTATTAAAACGAGGGCTGTCTAAACGTCATTTAGTAGATTGGGTAGACGATGGTAAGGTGGGGTTCGAGCAGGCGCTTTTTGGCGAGTATGATTTGCTTGTTCTCGATGTGAAATTGCCTGGCCTCGATGGTATATCACTTTGCAAGGCGCTCAGGGATCATAATGTTGATTCCTCCATTATTATGTTGACTGCACGTGACAGTGTGGAAGACAAGGTGGAGGGCTTGATATCAGGAGCAGATGATTATCTTACGAAACCATTTTCATTTCTTGAATTGGAGGCACGTATTCAGGCGCTCTCCAGAAGACCGAAACAGTTTGTCGAGGAGACCATGCTGCTAGTAGGGGATCTCGAAATGCAACCGGATTTGTTTGAAGTCAAAAAAAGCGGGGAAACCATAGAATTGACCAGAAAAGAATTTGCGCTGCTTGAACTGCTCATGAGAAACGTCAATCGAATCTTGACGAGGGAACAGATTCTCGATCGAGTGTGGGGCGGAGATGAGATTCCCATGACCAATGTGGTCGATGCGCTGGTAGCACGACTCAGGCAAAAAATAGACGGAAAAGGGCCATCGATGATCCAAACGGTGCGTGGTGTGGGGTACAAAATGACACTATGACGGATTCGATTACGTTATCGGAGAAGAAGTTGCTTAAAAAAATTCAGTGGCGATTGGTGGTATGGCTCGTCATCGCATTTGTTTTGTTTGAAGCAGGTTTTGCGGTGGGAACTTTTTATGTGTTGAAAAATCAATTAGCATATCAAAGTCGACAAAACATGGAACAGCTGATGCTCCCTAGAATTCACGAAGCAATCGACTTACTGCAATTCGAGCATCGGGATCGGCAATCATTGCCGAATAATGATTCGTCGCATGAACTGACTGCAGTTTGGATTGTGACTGACGATGGCCGCTTACTCAGGACTGGTTCGGCACCGCTTGTGAATGGAGCTGCGGTGAATCAACTCGTGATCAATCAGCGAACAATGGTTGGTCGCGATAAATACCCCCACTTTTCTATCGCGACTATTTCGGGAGTGCCACTCTTGGTGGGCGCTTTTCCTATATTTAAAAAATCACATTTACTTGGTTATCTTGCTAGTGTCAGTTCACTTGCAGAGATGACGAGAACATTGCATGAATTGTACCTTATTGATCTGTATCTGGGGTTGGTTGGTCTGGTCGCGATTTTAATCATGACCAGGGTGCTGTCGGGGCGAGCACTGATTCCGATTCGAAAGGCGCTTTCCAGGCAAAGAAATTTTGTAAATGATGCCGCTCACGAACTGAGGACACCGCTTGCCATCCTTCGCGGCACGCTCGAATTGGCGCAAGGAGAAGAGGAACTGCTGGTGATTCAGGAATCACTGCGGGATGGGTTACATGAAGTGGACTATTTATCCAGTTTGGTTAGCAATCTATCCACGCTTGCACGTATGGAATCAGGGACAATGGAATTGGATTTTCAATCCGTGGATCTAAGTGAAATTACTCAATCTGTTGCGCAAGCTCTACTCCCTATGTATGAAACAAGTGGTATCACTCTCGTCGTGGAGCGCATGGATCAAGCAGTTCTGCGCGGCGACCCGGTTCGACTTCGCCAACTTTTGTTGATCTTATTGGAAAATGCAATGAAATACAACTTAGATAATGGCCAAGTGCATGTGAGTTTGAAGCCTGCTCGCCAAGGATGGCTGTTAACGATCGAAGATACTGGGTTGGGGATTTCTGAGGAAGATCTCCCTCATATTTTTGATCGGTTTTTTCGCAGTATCAAAACTGCTTCTTATCAGGAAGGAAGCGGATTGGGACTGGCAATTGCCGCCTGGATTATTGATCGCCATAAGGGACGGGTGACTGTACATAGTAAAGTTGGATTAGGTACTACCTTTAATGTTTGGCTGCCGCAACATTAATGAAAATTAATGCAAATTTCATGTGGATGTCATTTAATCTGGTTATCCTTATTTCAGAATTATTCAAGGAGTGGGATTAGTGATATCGCGTGTGGAATCTAAAAAAAAATCTTCGTTATCCTTCAAGACATCTGCGCCGCTAAGCGTATGGCTTATTGTTTGGCTGGTAGTGGCGTTATTGACGGGATTTGCAGTATGGGGGCTCTCCCAAAACCCGCTTTACGCCACCAAATCATTTTGGCTGGTGAGCAGAGCTGCTGCTGTGGCATCGTACTTGATGCTTACCGTGACCGTGATACTTGGTCTCCTGTTAAGTCATCCCCGTAATAAAGACACCTGGCAATCATCGAAATTGATGTTACCGTGGCATCAGGCGATCATCCCCATTTTTATTTCGCTTTTAACCACCCATTTGTTATTTACCGTATTGGACGCCAAGTCTGGTGTGTTACCAATCAATATCCTGTCTCCGCTAAGTGCGCACTATCGACCGTATGCCATGCTCTTTGGTTCACTTGGACTTGGTATGTTGGTGATTGTACTTCTCACCTCACTTTGGCCCGGCGTCTTTCGCAGTACGTGGCTGAAAATTCACCGTATTGCGCCGATTATATGGGTGGCGGTCTGGATTCACGGAATGTTTGCGGGTACTGATGCGTTCAACCTGTATGACATGTATCTGTTTACAGGGATTTTCGTCATCGGGGTATTGATGTGGCGGTATTGGGTGAAGCCTTTACGTGCCGCAAAAAAAGTACCACTTCAAGACAAGTGAACAGGGGTTGATTCTATGTGGGCAAAAAGATTTTCTCTCATCGCGATGGGTGTTGGTGCTGCAGTACCACTTTGGGTATTGGGACATTCTGCTGCACCTGGAAGTGTTACCACCAGTTCCTCTGGATTGCAGAATGGTACTTACACGCAAGCGCTTGCCACGATGCAATCAACGATTGCTCAGTTGCAGGCCAAAAACCTTCTGGCAGAACAAAGTTTACAAAAATTACAGGTAGAAGCGTTGGCTTGGAAAAATCAAAATAAAAAACTAGTGTCATTGTTACAGACAGCTCAAACGGAAAACTTGACGTTGCAAAATGCGGTACAGAAGTGGCAATCTGTGGCAAGTCGTCCACAGGTGCATACGGTGACAAGAGCTTCAGGCCATGGACACGATGGAGGTGACGGATTTGGCGACTAATAAACCTAAGCGTTTGACATTACACGTGGTGGGCGGATTGACAGGTGTAGCGCTTTTTGGGAGTTATCTATACTCTATCACATCGAACAATTCCGTTTCTGGCACTGCTGCTGGCATCAGCGCTGGAAATCATTCGATGCAAAAGCAGGTGAGTGCTGTCTATAAACAGCTATACCAACTTGAAAAGAGTACGTATCAACTGAATGCGCAAATCGCGAAAATGAATCAGCAATTGACTGGAGGAACTAGCAATCATGTCAATTTTTCCATCCCGACACCTAATATAACGATGCCGCCAGTAACGCAAACCGTGACGAGTGCGTCTGGCGTAGTGTACTAGGCGGGTGAGAAGATGCCTTTTTTTACTGAAAGCTACCAAGCGATGAATTCCACTTTCTCGATCCGTGTGGACTTCTCTTATGCGAAGGAGCAACTTGAGAATCAGGTGAAGTCGCTCTTTGAGCGTTTGCGCTTGTCGACAGAAACCTTGGAACAATGCTTGTCTCGATTTCGAAAAGACAGCGAACTCTCTTATCTCAATGCGCATGTGGGAGAAGCAGTGAGGGTCTCGAAGTTAATGGCAAGCGTCCTGAAAAAAACACAAGAAGCTTATGAGTGGAGTCAAGGACTCTTTGATCCCCGAGTCATTCGTATACTGCAAACGATCGGGTATGAAGGAGTGCTTGAAACGGGATATATAGAACAGGGCGGTGATGGTCAAAGGGATAAACCGCTTTTTTTATGGCATGATGAGCATGTCATAGAATTGATCGCGCCAATCGATCTTGGAGGGATAGGAAAAGGCTATACTGTCGATTATCTTGCGAACCTTGTACTACAAACTTTCTCAACAGATGAGCTTTCCGGCTTTTTGATCAATGCAGGCGGGGATGTCTTACTATACGGGAGTCAGGAGAACGGGGAACCTTGGACCGTGGGGGTGGAAAATCCGTTTTCCCCAAAAGAAATTTTTGCTGCCATTAGGGTCGCAGAAGAGATGTCGGCGGTTTGCACCAGTTCAAAATGGCGCCGTAAATGGCAGCATGAGGGTCGCGAGATGCATCACCTCATCGATCCCAGAACAGGAGCACCGGTTCACTCCGAGGTCATGAGCGTGACGGCGCTTGGTACGGAGGCAGCTATGACAGAAATTCTGACGAAAATGGTGTTTATCGGCGATGAGGCGTGGCGAGATGAACAGGCCCGTTACCTGGTGATCGATGCAAGTAAGGGGTTGATGTATACTCCTCCTCTGGCAGAACAGTTGATCTGGGTCACGCCGGACGCAAGCAGGGTGCAACCATTAAAGGCAACATAGAGCCGCTTAGATGAAGTTGGGTTCTATGTTGTAGCTGGCATTAAAGCAGCGTAATAAAGGAAAAAACGGACAACAGAACAGAGGTCACCCCCATGGCGAGCAGAGGTCTCGCTTTTTGTGCATTGAGTTGCAGGATACTAGAATTTTAGTTATATTAAAAATCAATAATTTTAATAGATTTAATAAGATAAACAAATAGGTGATAATCATGGATGTGAAAATGGAAGTTTTTTTGTCTGTGGTGCAACATGGGAATTTTTCTCGTGCCGCAGAAGAATTGAATATGTCGCAGCCGGCAGTCAGTCAACAGATCAAATCTCTGGAAAATGAGCTAGGAGTCAAACTTTTGGATCGGAATACAAAAATGGTGTCCCCTACGCGAGCAGGTGAGATCGTTCATCATTACGGCCAACAAATCAGTGCGTTTTATGGCATGATGCAGCGGACGCTGGATGATTTGCGGGAACTGATCACGGGCTCATTGATCGTTGGCGCCAGCTATACTTTTGGAGAATACATTCTACCCCATATCATGGCAGATTTTTGCCGCTCGCACCCTGAAGTTAGACCCACTATTCACATCTCCAATACAGAAAATGTGGCTGAAATGGTGAATATGAATGCCATTGACATCGGCGTAGTGGAGGGAGAAGTCGACTTACCGGGAATCAGCGTTTGCGAATTGATGAGTGATCGTATGGTGATCATTGCAAGCCCCCAATATTTTTGTAAGCAGGCAGGTAAAGTGGATATTCAGGAACTTTCATCTGTCACTTGGGTATTGCGAGAACGGGGGTCTGGAACCCGTACTGCGGCTGACTCATTGTTGAAGACGGCTGGCATTGAACCCGCCTTTGTGATGGAATTTAGCAGTACCCAGGCCATCAAGGAATCGGTGGCCGCCGGTCTCGGACTCTCCATTTTGTCTGAACTCACCGTTCAAGAAGAAATTCAACAGCATAAAATTTGTCAAATACCTCTTGAGCAACTGCAGGTAGACAGTATGAGAAAATTTTATTTATTGCAACGGGAGGTCGGATTTGAACCCAAAGTGGTGGAAGCGTTTCGTGAGTTTCTCATACTAGCTGCGGGGCAACCGGAATGAGGACGAAAGTGGAACGGTATTTCGCCTATGCCCATAGATATGGTAATAACGTTTAAGCAAAGAAGGGTGATAAGGATGGCGGATCTACCTGTTCTTCAAGAAAGTTCGAGAGGAACGTATGTCACATGGCTACAATTAAACATGAACGGGCTTGCGCTAAATTACAATGAATTTCCTACAAACGGTATATTTGATCAGAAAACCAGTGATGCGTTAAAAAATTTTCAAGATCGTTTTACGATTGATCCCAGCGGTTCGACCAATGCTGTCACTTGGAAAGTGCTGAATAACAATGTGATGGCGGTGCAAAAATTGCTGAAAAGCAGGGGGCTCTATGATGGCGCCATAGACGGCTGGTACGGGTCAAAAACAGAAGACGCCGTGCGCAGATTTCAATCTGAAAGTGGGCTGTACCCTACACAGATTGTGGATCCCAGAACTAGACAAAAATTATTCAATCCTCATCCCAAAGATCATTTTGAAACAAGGCCCACTTCGATCGATCTGAGTAGTTTGAATCCTCGCGTTGCCGCCATGGCAAGAAATTTTTTGGAGTTGACGCGAAAGCATAATTTGGACGTGAGAATTATTACTGCTTTCCGTAGTTGGGAAGAAGAAGACAAGTTGTACGCGCAAGGAAGATGGACGCCGGGACAAATTGTGACAAACGCGAGAGGAGGCGACTCCTATCACAATTGGGGACTTGCGTTTGATGCAGCGCCTTATGAACACGGGAAAATGTCGATGGACGTGGCCAAATTTAAACAAATGGGGGCGCTTGGGGAACAGGCAGGATTGAAGTGGGGCGGTACTTTCAGGGCTATTGTGGATTACCCGCATTTTCAATACACATTTGGCCTAAACACGTGGGATCTTCTGAATGGCGTACGCCCCCCAGCGTAAGGTTAATTCATGGCGAATGTATGTAGTGTAGAATAGAAAAAAATGATTAGTTTGTAGGTGATCTTTTGTTTATCAAATTGGGGAAAGAAGAGGTAGATCATATCATCCATCAAATCAAGGATTATGTGGTCAAGGAACTTGGGGAAGATATGGGGGATCTGGCTGCGCGAAACTGGATGGATTTTATAGTAAAGGAAATTGGCCCCTATTTGTACAATCAAGGAGTCAATGACGCCAAAATACTGCTAGACCAGAAAATGGTGAGTCTGGAGGAGGATGTAGATGCCCTCCTAAGACCAGTCCCACCATTACACCGATCGTAATGTTGTTCTGTAGGGGTTTTATGCTTAACTTTCACTATCATTGTCACCATCAGGCTGATCTGCATCCTCGGCAGTGGGGATTTCCTGAAAGTCAAACACTTGCATGAATTCGTCGATGATCGATTCGACCGCCTTGAGTTCGCCGCTAATCACCTCTCGGATGGATGCTAATTCCGGCTGTTCGAGTTGTTGCTTTAGTGTGGCTTTTTTTGTCTCGAGTCGATTCAGGAACTCGATAGCGCGACCGCGGCGAAATGTTTGTGGTCCCATATGGCGAGGTCCGTGATGGCCATGAGGACCATGACCGTGCGGTCCGTGGTGTTCATGCGGGCCATCAAATGGGCCGTGGGGACCTCGCGGTCCAAATCCTTTTCCTTTGAATGTTCCTTGTTGCCCTTCATAATGATCATGTGTGTGCATGGGTAATTCCTCCTTTTATTTGTATACAATTGCATACATCGATTACAGGATTATTGTATACATTTGCATACGATATGTCAAGCTGTGTTTCAATGCGGGTTGGCTTGTATAAACTTTTTTGGGATGCGCATTCTGAAAGAAAAGCCATGAAAGGAGTGAGATGGGTTGAATGATCAGAATCACATGAAAAATGCAGGGGAGAACGCGGCGAAAGGCATGAAGAACACACTGAATAACACTGCAGAAGGCCGCTATCGGGATGCAGCGGAATCAGCTTGGGAAGGCACTACCGATGCAGCAAGGGAATTTGGCAAAAGCATGAAGGACACCGCACAGAAAGTCGGAGATGCGATGCAGAATGCTCTTGATGCAGTCACGTCTCCTATGGAGGATGCCACAGAGGAAGATTAAGGATTCACATGGTTATTTTGCTCTGATCGCCACCTGTAATGGGTGGTGTTTATTTTTTGCGTTTATCGACTATAGAAAAGAATGAGGGAGTTCACGGCGATATCCGAGTGCCAATTTTGTCTGTACAATCTGTCATCATGTTGAATGATGTCATCGAAAACGTACACGGGATTAAGATGCTAACTCGTAAATTCGCTTGGACTTGCGAGAAACTAAGTGCGTTCGAAAAAAAAACAGCATGCTGGGCATGCTGTCGAGTATTGATAACGAACGAATTTGGAATTAGCTCAATCTTGCTTTACTGGGGAAATAGTAGAGTACACTGGCCACAATGAGCCCAACTACCCAGGCAAAATCGGCATCACCAAACGCTTTTGCCAAAAAGCCTGTGTATAGTGTGGTGTTCATAAACGGGAATTCGATTAAAATAGCCACGATGTACGCAATGATGGCAATTCAGTTGACGTCTTTGTAAATCCCGCCGCGTTTGAAAATGGAAGGCAGATCATAATTGCCCTTGCGAAGAAAATAAAAATCAACAAGATTGATTGCGGTCCAAGGAACAAGGAAATATAGCAGTAGCAATAAAAAGTTGGAATAGTTAGAGAGGAAATTTCCTTGCCCCCAGATGGAGATGACTGTTCCAATGATCGCAATAATGGCGGAAATGGTGCCTCGGGAAGTGCCCTTAAATGACCAATTGGTGAATGGACTGATGGTGGTCGTGATCGACATGAATCCTCCATACAAATTGAGCACATTGATGGCGATAGCGCCTAACATTACGACAATGTAGACGATCCATGCAAGGCTGTTTCCGGCGAGTGATGCAATGTAGTTAGTGGTGTTTGCATTAAAAGCGTTTGCGGCAACGACAGCACCAGCCGCACCGACAATCATCATCCATATCGAACCGATGACGGATCCTAGGTAGGAATACCAGAACGTAGAGCTGATGGTCGTCTCTTTAGGCAGGTATCTGGAATAGTCAGCGACATACGGCGCATAAGTGATTTGCCATGTTGCCACAATGGACAGTACGAGGAAAAATGGTCCAAACGCAAAATTGGTTTGGTGAAATGCGGTGCTCATTCCGGAAACGGTGAACAATTTGGCAGTGACAAACAAAAAGACAATTAAGAATAATATGGATACATAGCGTTCGTAACGGTGAATCATGTCATAACCATAGAGGACGAGGACGTACGTCAACAGATTCGTGATGATTGCAGCAATCGTAAATGGTAAATGCAGTAATGATGATAGAGCTTCGGCACCAAGAACACCTGTGGAAGCAAAAAATCCGATATACATGAGTACCACGAGAATTAAAGGCAAAATGGCACCAATGATACCAAATTGCGCCCTGCTTTGAATCATCTGCGGAATGCCTAGTTTTGGTCCCTGAGCGGAGTGCAGCGCCATAAAGATGCCACCAAGCACATTGCCGACAATAATCGCGATAATGGCCCAGAGCAGATTCAGACCAAGTACGATGGCAAGTCCGCCGGTGACAATGGTCGTAATCTGCATGTTAGCAGAAAACCATACGGCAAATAGGCTTGAGGGTTTCCCTTTACGATCGGATTCAGGGATAAACTCAATAGTTCGATTTTCAAATTGCATGTGTGATGCCCCTTTCTTTTGATTTTAGTGGGAAGGCCACTTCGATACGGCCTTTTCCACCAGAGATCGGATCTTTTCCTGATTCACGGTTTGGATAGCTCCGTCTCGCACCACCTCCTTACCATGCACGATCACGCGCTCAATTGCCGATGGCTGCAAAGAATACACTAGATGGAATGGCAGTAAATTCGGTGCAAAGGGCTGCAGCGACAAATCATCTGTGCGAATCCCTACAAAATCTGCTGCAAAACCCGGTTCCAGTGATCCTATCCGAAGGCGGAGGAGGTTCCCACCATTTTTGGTGCCCATGGCAAACGTGTTGCTTGCGCGTACACAGGTCGCATCAAGGCGATTCACTTTTTGCAACAGCGCGGCCATGCGCATTTCCTCGAAAATGCTGACCCGGTTGTTGCTGCAACCACCATCGCTGCCAAGCCCGATCCTAACTCCAGTACGGATCAAATCAGGGATGCGGGTGACACCATCCGCCAAAAACATGTTGCTAGAAGGGCAGTAGGCAAGCGATACTTTTCGCTCTCCGAGCAGTTCCACCTCACTGTCATCCAGCCAAACGAGATGGATGGCGATCATCGAGTCATCCAGTACGCCTAATTGATCGAGATAGTGAACAGGGCGCTTCCCGTAATCGCGCAAAATCTCTTCCACTTCAAAAGGTTCTTCGGCCACGTGGATGTGAAATGGAGTTCCCCATTTTTTTGCGAGCGCGTGTCCTGCCTGAATCATTTCCGGTGATGCCGCATGGGGACTGTGAGGTGCCGGGTGAACACGAACCAGGGGATGGTGCTGGTATTTTTTAATCAGGCGATCCGTATGCTCCACTGCTTCTGGAATCGATTCCCTGTAAGAGGCAGGCGCGCCTGCCCAGTCGTACATGGTTCTCGCTAAGACGAGTCGGATGCCAAGGTCGCTTGCCGCCTGGATAATTGCCTCATCATTGTCTGTTCCGTGGTTGTGAATATAGAAAAAATCAGTGACAGTGGTTACGCCTTGCGACAACATTTCCCCAAACGCAAGAAGGGCCCCTGCATAGAGTGTCTCTGCATCCATATACGGCGTATAGCGATACAGTGCTTGGTCGCGCCATGTCAAAAATGGCTCGTCTGTCGCGATACCGCGTAGCAGGCTTTGAAAGGAGTGATTGTGCGCATTGACGGTGCCGGGGACAACCGCAAGGCGTCGCATATCGACAACCTCTGCCTCCGGGGATTTTTCTTTCAATGCGTGATACGGGGCGATGTCTTGAATCACTCCGTCTTCTACGAATAACCCGTAATCGCTTACAAATTGATCTTGATACCAGAGGTATCCTGTCTCGAAAATCGTACCCATGTGCACTCTTCTTTCTTATGAGTTGGTATCCATTGTTTGATCCAATTGGATGATCGAATCGATCATCACTTGTCCCGCAAGCACGATGTCTTCTAGCCGACTTTCTTCATCTTGACAGTGGCTTTTCCCGTCGATACTGGGAACAAAGAGCATGCCCGCTTTCGTGAAACTGGCCATATGCGTGGCATCGTGTCCTGCCATACTGAAAAGGCGATCATAGGGGATTTTTAGCTTGGTGCTTACGTCTTCCAGTGTGGAAATGACGAATTGGTCCATCGCTTCTGGCGCTTGATCCAGAATAACTTGTGCTTGGAACTGAACACCACGCCTCGCGGAGATGGTTTGTGCTTCTTTTTGAAAAAGGGCAGCCATCTCGTGCATGATATTTACTGATGAGGCCCTGATTTCTACGATGAAGCGAGCGCTTCCAGGGATGATGTTGGCGGCATTAGGAAAAATCTCGAATCGACCAATGGTGCCGACCAGTTCATCTTGCTGTTGGTCGAGAAGCATTTTTTCAAATGCAAGCGCAATTTCTGATGCGGCGAGGAATGCATCGTGGCGGTCGGTTAACATGGTGGTGCCTGCGTGATTGGCTTCCCCTGTCACCGTCACCTCTAATCGGTAAATGCCACAAATGCCAGTGACAACAGCAAGTGGTTTTTGTGCACGTTCCAAGCGTTTGCCCTGTTCGATATGAAGTTCGAGAAACGCGCCCAGTTCGCTTGAATTTTTGCGTGCTTCTTCTACCTGTTCCAGATTGCCGCCGACAGCCCGAATGGCGTCTTGCAGTGTTCGGCCGTTCCAATCTTTACTTAAAAGTAGTGTGTCTTTACGGAGTCTTCCTGCCACCGTTCGACTGCCCATTGTCGAGAGATTGAAAGGATTTGGTTCCTCCGCGGTAAACGAGACGAGCGCAAGGGGGTGGCGGTTCTGATAACCACCTTCTTTTAATGCTTGCAAGGTTTCAAGCGCGGCGAGCACGCCAAGCGCTCCGTCAAACCGTCCGCCTTGCGGAACCGAATCGTGATGGGATCCCACTGCGATCATGGGCAGATCTTTACTTCCTGGCATCACGGCCCACAGGTTGCCGATCGCGTCCACCTGGAAGTCAAGCCCTATTGTCTGGCAAGTGTCTCGTAAATACTTCCTTGCCTCCAAGTCTTCCGCGCTGCCAAACGGGCGCTCCACGCCACCTTGGGATAGTGCGCCGATTTTAGAAAAAGTGAGAAAGTTGGCCCAAAATCGATCACCTGAAAACGAGGCTTTTGCTGAATTTTCCAATCTGAGAGATCCTCCTAAACATAGACATTTTGCAACTGATCCCATGCCTCCAATTGTTCAAGGCGTTTCTCGCTAATATTGGGAATCAGCGCGGCCACCTGCCTGACGAGCAGGTTCAACACAATGAGTGGCGCGGCATAGGAATCAAATAGCGATACCGAAGTGACAGGTACGATCAGCGATAAATTAGTCAGTGGAATGACGGGAGAGGTCAACCTGTCTGTGATCGCAGCCATGTGAAAGCCTTTTGCCTGCATTTGTGAAATCCATTCCACGAGTACTCTAGGGTATCTGGGAAAAGCAATAACGACCACCAGCACCTCGGAAGGATCTTCAATGGATAGCTGATCCCACAGAGGATCACCGATGCTGGCCATTTCGACATTTGGCCGAACCTTGCCCAAAAAGTAATGCGCATAAGGCAATAAGGTGGCAGACGCGCGGGCGCTGACAAAGACAATGCGCCTTGCAAAAGCCAGTTCTTTTGCAAACGCCTGAAAACGATCGGAGCTGACGATATTAACGAGTCTCGCGAGGTTATCCTGTTCACTTTGTAAGACGCGATCTCCGCTGTCATCACTTGGGTGTTCTGCATACCATAATCGCTCCGTGGCCGATAGTTCGAGTCGGATGACCGCCTGCATCTCTCTGCTCCATTCACTGAAACCCGAAAAGCCGAGCATGATCGCAAAGCGGGTGATGGATGACTGACTGACTCCAATCTGCTGGGCGAGATCGGCAGCACTCATGAATGCAGCGTGGCGATAATTTTTTTCTAAAAATTTGACGATCAGTTTGTTCGCATCCGAACTGGTGCGACCAAGATCCCACCAAGACTCAAGCGTCTGTCGAGCTGAATTCTCATCATTCATCGTAAAATGCTCCAATTGTAGTTGATGAATCATTTAATTCATGATTCAATGATATATAAATGTTACTATTCAATTGACGCAATTGCAAGACAAATTAGGTTGTGCTACGATAGTTCAAGAGGAAAGAGAGGATGATCTCGATGAGCGACATTACACGTGGGCCGCTTCGTGCCCCACGCGGATCGGAAATGACATGCAAAGGTTGGGAACAGGAAGCGGCGCTTCGAATGCTTCACAACAATTTAGACCCGGAAGTGGGGGAACGACCGGAAGACTTGGTGGTGTATGGCGGTCGCGGCAAAGCAGCACGGAACTGGGAGGCGTTTGATCATATTGTGAGAGCGCTGCGCAGTCTCGAAAACGACGAAACTCTGCTGATTCAGTCGGGCAAACCGGTAGGCATTTTCAAGACACATGAAGATGCGCCAAGAGTGCTTTTATCCAATTCGATGCTGGTTCCAAAGTGGGCAACATGGGAGCACTTTGATGAGCTTGATAAAAAAGGCCTGATGATGTTCGGGCAAATGACGGCAGGCAGTTGGATTTATATAGGTAGCCAGGGTATTTTGCAAGGTACTTATGAGACTTTTGCGGAAGCAGCTCGCCAGCACACAGGGGGAACCATGGCCGGAACCTGGACGCTGACAGCGGGACTTGGGGGAATGGGTGGTGCTCAACCGCTTTCCATTACAATGAACGGTGGGGTGGCGCTGATCGCGGAAGTAGATGCGCATCGTATTGAAAGAAGGCTCGAAACAGGTTACCTTGACCGCAAGGCTAACAACCTTGACGAGGCCTTGGCAATGGTGAAAGAGGCGGTGGATAATCGCCAACCGTTGTCAGTCGGCGTACACATGAATGCGGTGGATGTCTACCGGGAACTTTTGGCGCGTGATCTGGTACCGGATTTTGTGACAGACCAGACTTCGGCTCACGATCCTCTCTACGGCTACCTGCCACAGGGATTGACGATGGAAGAGGGGGCAGCGCTTAGGCAATCGGCACCCGATGAATACCTGGCTCGCTCGAAAGCAAGTATGGTCGAGCATGTGCAAATGATGTTAGAAATGAAGCGGCGTGGTGCAGTGGTATTTGACTATGGCAATAACATCCGCCAGGTGGCGTTTGATGGAGGCGTGAAGGATGCCTTTGCGTTCCCAGGGTTTGTTCCGGCATACATCCGCGAGCTCTTCTGTGAAGGAAAAGGACCATTTCGCTGGGCAGCGCTCTCCGGCGATCCGGAAGATATTTACCGCACGGATCGGCTCGTTTTGGAACTTTTCCCTGAAAACGAGCACCTTCGCAATTGGATAGAAAAAGCGCAAAAGATGGTGCATTTTCAAGGGCTACCTGCCCGTATCTGCTGGCTGGGTTACGGTGAACGTGTGAAATTCGGACTCGCCATGAATGAACTGGTGCGAAAAGGAGAACTCAAAGGCCCGATTGTGATTGGACGTGACCATTTAGATGCAGGTTCTGTCGCATCGCCCAACCGCGAAACGGAAAGCATGAGGGACGGCAGCGATGCGGTGGCAGACTGGCCGATCTTGAATGCACTAATTAATACGGCAGCAGGTGGATCCTGGATTTCTGTTCATCACGGTGGCGGCGTTGGAATGGGGTACGCGATTCACGCCGGAATGGTCGTGGTGGCGGACGGGACAGAACGCGCGGAGCGTAAACTTAGCAGGGTGCTCACTACGGACCCGGGCATGGGCGTTATCCGTCACGTGGATGCGGGTTACGAAACAGCAGAACGAGTCGCAAAAGAACGCGGGGTTCGCATCCCTATGTGGGAATAATCTTTTAGAAAAAAGGGGTTACTTCAATATGGCAGTGAAGTCGATTCTCGATCACATAGGACTCCTGTGGACGATGGCAGATGAAGCGGAAGGGAATTCCGCTTCTGCCAGGCAGGGTAGGGAAGCGATGCGCGAGGTCGGCGCGATCGAAAACGCGGCCATCGCCATCGATGACGAGGGTCGAATTTTGGCGGCTGGACCTCGCAAGCAAGTGGTGGAGATGGCGGATGAGCAAACTAAGTGGATCGATGCAGAGGGTGGATTTGCCTGCCCGGGGTTCGTCGATCCCCACACCCACCTTGTATATGGCGGGTCAAGGGAGCATGAACTGCCAATGCGTCTTGCTGGTGCCTCCTATCTCGATATCCTGCAAGCGGGTGGGGGGATCCTGCGAACGGTGAAAGACACCCGAGAAGCGAGCTTTGACGAATTATTTCAACATGCAAAAGCAAGTCTTGCCCGCATGCTGGCATGTGGCGTGACCACCGTAGAAGCTAAATCCGGGTATGGGTTGGAACTCGCAACGGAAAAAAAGCAAATTGAGGTGGCAAGCGCGCTTTCCCAAGCGCAACCGATTGACCTTGTATTGACGGCGCTCCCTGCGCACGCGTTTCCAAAAGAGGAAGGCATCACACGGGATGACTATGTCAATTCCTGCATCGAATGGCTGCCTGTTCTGAAAGAGGCGGGCGCAGGATTTGCGGATGTGTTCGTGGAAAAAGGGGTCTTCACGATTGAAGAAGGCAGGCGAATATTAACGGCTGCCAAAGCGCTTGGATACGGATTAAAACTCCATGCAGACGAAATGGAGTCGCTTGGTGGTGCAGAACTGGCGGCGGAGTTGGGAGCGGTATCTGCCGACCATTTGCTTGCAGCAAGCGATGAAGGACTGCTGCAAATGGCATCTCGTGGCGTTGTGGCGGTTTGCTTGCCTGCGACTTCATTTTATCTGCAAAAGCCAGCCGCTCGGGCGAGATTTATGATAGATGAAGCCAATCTTGCGGTGGCGATCGCGAGCGATTACAATCCCGGATCTGCGCCATCAGAAAATTTTGCGCTCACGATGAGTCTTGCACTGCTTACGCTCAAAATGTCACCGGAAGAAGTGTTTATGGCAGCCACCCGCAACAGCGCGAATGCTGTTTCCCGCGGAGACCTAGCAGGAGTGATTGCAAAAGGACGGCCAGCTGATTTGGTCTGGTTTCATGCGCCTAATCCTGCTTATGTGCTCACTCGCTTTGGCGTTTCCCATGTCGCAGGAGTGATGAAGGCTGGCGTGCCTGTCTACCGCGCTTAATCACTTGACAGTTTCCATTATGCCATGCTATGTTGGCGATAATGAATGACTGCTCAGTATAAAAAAGCGGGAGGCATGATGGTGCAATCCTACGCTGCGTATATCGATGGGAAATGGATACAATCTGAAAGCGGTAACATTCGTGAAATACGCTGTCCTGCAGATCAGGACCTGGTGGCAACGGTGCCTGAAATGGGCAGGTCCGATGTGGACCTGGCGGTGATGGCGGCAAAAACAGCTTTTTTAAAAGAAGAATGGTCAAGTCACATGAATGCGCCTACCCGCGGCAAACTACTGCGCGAGATGGGGCGCATTTTGCATGAGCAAGTGGATGAATTGGCAGCTTTGGAGTCGCTCACGTCCGGCAAACCCATTCTCGAAACCTCGCTCATTGACATCCACATGGCAGCAGATTGTTTTGAATATTACGCGGATTTAGCCGCGCACATCGCTGGCAGACAGGTGCCGCTTGCGCAACAGGCGCTGGATTTTACACTTCGAGAACCGATCGGTGTAATCGGGATGATCGTTCCGTTTAATTTCCCTTTGCTGCTTGCTTCCTTCAAAGTGGCGCCTGCGCTAGCTGCGGGCAATACCGTTGTCTTAAAACCTTCGGAATTTACGCCTCTCACTGCGCTGGAACTAGCGAAAATTGCAGAGGAGGTAGACGTCCCAGAGGGCGTGTTCAACGTGGTCACCGGATCGGCAGAGGTGGGCAAAGCGCTCAGTGAACATGCAGATGTGGATAAATTGTCGTTTACCGGTTCCACCAATACGGCCCGCTCGATTGTTCAGGGGAGTGCCGCATCGCTCAAGCGATTGACGTTAGAACTTGGCGGTAAGGGGCCGAATTTGCTTTTTGCAGATGGCGACCTCGACCAAGCGATCAACGGCGTCATGACTGGCGCGTTTATGAATCAGGGAGAGGTGTGCATTGCAGGTACGAGGATATTTGTGCAAGATTCTATTTTTGATGAATTTATCGAACGTTTTATTCCGCGTGTCAAGCAGTTGCAGATGGGACATCCGCTCGATTGGAATACGCGCGTGGGAAGCTTGATCTCAAAAACGCAACTGGATAAAGTGGAATACTTTGTGAAGATCGGATTGGAGCAAGGAGGTCGTCTCCTTTGCGGGGGAAACAGACCGCAGGGGGAGGAATATGATAAGGGGTATTTCTTTGAGCCCACCGTGTTTGTCGATCTCACTAACGATTGCGAAGTGTGCCAGGAGGAAATTTTTGGCCCTGTTGTCGTCGTGATTCCATTTGCTGATGAAGAAGAGGCCATTCGGTTTGCCAATGATTCGAAATACGGGCTTGCTGGAGGCATATGGACAAAAGATATTAAGAGAGGATTGCGCGTGGCAAGGCGTCTCAAACTCGGGACCATCTGGATCAACAATTACAACTTACTACGCGTGGAGGCTCCTTTTGGCGGATACAAAATGTCGGGGTATGGTCGGGAATTGGGTCTCGAGGCACTAGCTGACTATACGCAAGTAAAAAACGTGTATGTGGAACTGGAAGACGAGATTTTGTATCTGTACGATTAACGTCTTGGTGGATAGGAGGACGCAGAATTGATGGATTTCATGCAATTTCACGCACCAACCAAAATCGTGCAATCGCCCGGTCTCTTGACGTCTGGGGAAAATGAATTCAGCACATATGCGGGCCGAAGAGCCATCGTCATTTCAGATCAGGTGATGGCATCCCTTGATGTGCCGGAAAAACTAATCAGAACCCTTGCAGTAGCAGGGGTAAAGGTGGGGATTGTGTATACTGAAGTACCGCAGGACAGCGATCTTCAGGTAGTAAGCCATGTGGCGGAGCTAGGAAGGAACTGCGGGGCTAATATGCTTGTCGCGGTAGGTGGCGGGAGCGTCATTGATACGGCAAAAGCGGCGAATATTTTACTCAATCACGGTGGAGAATTGAAAGACTATCAAGGCTATCAACTTCTGACAGAACCGCTTTATCCTCTTGTCGTCATTCCTACCACGATTGGTACCGGATCGGAGGTAACGCCGATTGCGGTCATCGCTGACCATGAAGAGATGCGCAAACTCAGTTTTGTCGAACGTTTCATCACCCCGGAGTTGGCATTGCTGGATCCAGAAATCACGTATACGCTTCCACCGAAAATTGCTGCGGCCACTGTCATGGATGCGCTCACTCATGCGATCGAATCCTACACTTGTCTGGAGCACAATCCGATGAGCGATATGTATGCCGTACAAGCAATCCAGTTGATCTTATCTGAAATCGTCTCGGGGACAAGTCCTGAATTTGATCATGACGCAAGGGCTAAATTGCAACTCGCCAGTACCATCGCAGGTGTTGCGTTTGCCAACAGCATGGTGGGAGGCGTGCATAGTCTCGCGCATGCGCTTGGTGGCGTGGCAAAGGTTCCTCATGGTGTTGCCAACAGCATCGTGCTTGTCGCGATGCTACGCTATAATTTCGATGCAATTGAAGATCGACTTGCTCACTTGGCACGCGCTGTCTCTCTTAACGGAGCGGGTGACGACAGTGAGGCAGCGAAAGCATTGCTTTTTCATCTCACCGAGATCCAGGCTCTCCTCCATGAATTGACGGGTTTGCCCACAAAACTTCAGGATGTGGGAGTTCGAAAAGATCAGTTTGCGGAGATAATCGATCGTGCACTAGAGGATGGGAGCACCATTTACAATCCGAAAGAACTCACGAGTGAGTCACTAATGGCGATCCTAGAGGAAATTTACTAACCAGTTTTCTCGAATAAAAGATGAGGTGGGGACCATGATGGCGGTGTTTCAAAACGAAGAAGAACTTTACGATATCCTTGGCGGTTTTTTCAATCAGCTCAAGTTCGATGAAGCCATCGGGCGGGAAATAGCAGCGTCAAAAATCGTCATTCAGTGGGAGTATTCAGATCCCAACGCTAAAATCACCGTTGACGCATCAGGAACAGATCCGGAGGGCGGTTATTTTCAAGTCATACTTGGGCCAACAGATATTAATCCAGAGGTTTACATGACGATGAAAGGTGATATAGCCCATCAATTCTGGATGGGTAAGGTCAATCTTCTGGCGGCGCTGTCTCGCAGGCAGATCGTGGCAAAAGGGCCGATTCCCAAAACACTCAAATTACTTCCCGCAATTGCTCCTTCATATGAAAAATATCCGCGTTATCTGGAAGAGCGTGGCCGCGGCGATTTGATTAGTAAATAAATATCACAAGAGGGTCAAGGCAAGTGCCATAGACCCTCAAGTTACTTTGGCATACGTTATGGTATGCCTTTTATTTTCAGGAGTGCCTGCCATGGAAAAGTCACTGACAAAGTCAGAACTGATTCACGATGTGATTTTATTTATCACTGGCCTCGCCCTGTTTGTGTTTTTCTTCTTTCTCCCCGTATAGCGAATGGGAGTGGCAATTGATGAAAAGAAAAAGACCTATCCACAGGAAAAAGTCAACGGGAGTTGAGAATGAGCACCTTGTTCAATCGAAGTCGATACCTGATAATCAATTAATTCCCACAGAGTCCCCCTTTATCCGCGCGGTGAGAGATTCAGCGGGAGTCGTATCTGCAGCTGGTATATTAATCCTTGCTGCTTTTGCATTGTGGAATCTATTACCTGGATGGATCTGGACGATTGAAGATGAAGAAAAAAAATATCCAGAGACGGAGAACAACAAAGCTGCAAGGTAGTCAGGAGCATCGTGAACAGGGATGGCTTAATCGTGAACTTTCCATTCTGATTGCCTTCCTGCTCATTCTTGGTTATGTAGACTTGGGTGCTTTTACAGTGACTAAAATCGGCTTTCGTTTTACTGTGCGGGGTCCTCTGTTCTGGAGACTTTCCTCAGGCTTGCCCGCATTTCTTCATGATTTGCCTAAGGGGCCAGGAGGACAAGCATATTTAAAGTTGATGGCTTTAGTTGCCTATTTGTTACTTAGCGACCAGGCGTTTATCAACAGCGGTTCAGTGGTAGCTTCCGGCATCGTGTTGACCATTACTTCTCCGTTATTTGAATGGCAAAAAATCAAAGAGATATTAACTGAGCATGAAAATGGCCTCCTTCAGCGCATTGTTCAATTCTTGATCACAATGGTGATCGGCATTGGCATGATGGATTCCCATCAGTTGTTTACCATCACCAGCGTAAGATTTGACCCAGAGTTTTATATCATGTTTAATGTCTCCTCGATCGCACTTCAACGAAGGCGGCGGATACTTCCTAGTTTGTTGACAATCCCCTTAAATATTAAGAGCTTGAGAAACTTGAATAGAATCTTGGGTGTTTTGATGATCCTACAGTTCATGAGAGTAATCTACCTGACCATCGGAAGGGGTGGAGAACTGGGACTCGGCATCACAGGTGATTTTTTAGCGATGAACATAAATGGCGGTAAAGTGCCTTGAGTTCATCCTTGACAAATACCAGTAGGGGTATATAGTATACAGTGTAGTAAAGAATAATAATAATCAATTACAACTTGGAGGTTAATTAGTAATGGCATTTCAACAATGGCTATCTATTGATGCGAAAGAACGCATCAAATCTGGTTCACCGCTGCAGATTATTGATGTGCGCGAACCCTATGAATTTGACAACGGGCATATCCCTGGCGCAAAGTTGATTCCGCTTGGCCAACTGCAGGCACGCCTGAACGAAATCGACAAAAGCTCGGAAACTTTGGTGGTATGTCACAGTGGTGGACGCAGCAGTGTGGCCTGTGATTTTCTTGATCGCCTCGGATATCAGAACATCCGCAATCTGATGGGTGGCATGTCAGCTTGGGACGGACAGGTAGAATACTAATACGTACCCTTTGTGTTTGGGGAGGATAATGTGTCAGATTACCAAGTGATTATCGTCGGAGGCGGAGTGGCCGGGTTATCCTGTGCTATCTACACAGGGCAAGCGGGACTACGCACACTGGTGATTGATAAAGGAGAATCGCAGCTCCTTAAAGTCAAGCAAATCAGGAATTATCCAGGGCTCTCTCCCGAAACATCTGGGGAAGAATGGATGCACACTGCACGTGCGCAGGCAGAAAGTGCAGGAGTGGATTTTTTAAGTACACAGGTCGAACGATTGGTGCTAGATCGTCGTCCATACGAAGTAACAGATCAATCCGGGAAGGTCTATACATCGGAGTTTATCGTCCTGTCTGTCAATTTGGGGTTTGACTTATTGGAAAACCACGGTATAAATTTAGGTATCAACCGCCATGTTCCCAGCAAGAAAATCCGTTATGTCGAACATGCCAATGTCGAGGGTGTCACAGGAGTGCCAGGCGTATATGTCGCCGGACTTCTTGCTCACGTTCCCAGCCAGACCGTGATCGCAGCAGGTCAAGGAACCTTTGTGGGCGTACAAATTGCCTCTGAAGCATTGGGACGCCCCTATATGTGGCATGATTAAGGAAGACGAAAGGGGGAAACAAAGTGGCGCTGATTGGGAAAAAGGACCAAGAAGCTTTGCGCAAGCGTTTTAGTGAAATGCAGCACAAAGTAAAAGTAATTTTGTTCGAAGCGGCACTTGATTGTGTCTATTGTCCGCAAACCAAACAAATTTTGGAAGAGGTTGCTGAGCTCTCGGACAAGATAGAAGTCACCTTTTATAATTACCACACGGAAAAAGAGCAGGTGGAGAAGTACCACATTGATAAAATTCCTGCCATCGTGATCTTGGATGAAAATGAGAAGGATTATGGCATTCGGTTTTTTGGCATTCCTTCCGGATATGAGTTTGCCACGCTGATTGAAGACCTCATTATGGTTTCGACGGGGGAAACCTCACTATCTAAGAAAACCGTGGATGCATTGAAAAACCTGATGAAGCCAGTACACTTGCAGGTATTTGTCACCCCTACCTGACCGTATTGTCCGGCCGCGGTGCGGTTCGCTCATATGGCTGCGTTTGTCAGTGATCAGGTCAAGGGGGATATGGTGGAAGCATCAGAATTCCCAGAACTGTCCGATCGTTTTAGCGTTTACGGTGTGCCGAAAACGATCATCAACGAAATCGGTGAAGTGGAAGGCGCGGTGCCAGAACAACGGTTTATGGATCAAATCATGCAAGCAATCAGATAATTTCTGCTCGTGGCAAAGACGGGGTCATCTAGGTTTTACCCCGTCTTTGTTGCATCGAGGTGTACGACAAGTTCACCCAAGAAGGGTATTTCGTGTACATTGGGGAAGTATTTTTGGACAGTAATAGCCGTTTGACGATTGAGGTGGCAGTTGCCAAACATCCTTTTCCATGCGGGATTGATCGCCGTCTGCAGGGCAAAGCCAAGTGGTTGTTTTAATGCAACGTGTTCAAGCAAAAGAAGTCGACCTCCGGACTTTAAGACTCGTTGCATTTCCCTGATCGATTGTTCCAGATCGTTTACAGAACAAAGTACCAGTGTGGAGACAACGGTATCAAATGATTCGTCTGCAAAGGGCAATTGTTCAGCAATGCCGTCAATCAGTGTGAAATTAGTGTTCTCTGGGATTTTTTCCGTGGCTTTTTGGCGGAGAAGTGGAGAAGGTTCTAGCGCATATACCACTGCACCTTTGGGGTAAAAGACAAAGTTATTGCCTGATCCAGCTCCGATTTCCAAAATTCGACCGTGTGCTTTACTGATCACCAATTGACGCCATTTTTGAACGCCCATCCATTCAAGTGGCTTCATCATCGGATCATATAAAGATTCAAATAAGCCCACTTGTTGTCTCTCCTTATGTAGATGGAATGGAACTCATTATATCAGGAATTTTGCGGGAGGTGATAATAAATGGAGTATACCGATGCCATGAAAAATCGCTTAAAGCGAGTAGAGGGTCAGGTTCGAGGCGTCCTCAACATGATGGAGAGGAAAGAAGAATGCGCAGATCTGGTGACACAACTCAACGCGATTCGATCCGCGGTCGACCGTCTTTCTATGTATATTGTGACGACCAACCTCGAAGCTTGTATTCGCAGGGAGCTCAATACCGGGGATCCGGACGATCGCGTCATTGCAGAAGCGGTGGAGCTCATCATGCGTAACCGCGGATAATTGGGATCGATACAAAGGAGTGGCTTTCTTGAATTACGGATTTTGGATTATTATCGCTATTATCGTCGTCTATGTGGTGTTGCGTTTCTTGATGAACAAAAGGTTTCAGAATGTCCCGGTCAACCAATTGGCGGAATGGGTAAAAGCCGATAGTAACCGAGTGGTCGTGGATGTTCGTGAAACCGGCGAGTATCAGGGAGGGCATTTTCCTGGAGCGATTAATGTTCCGCTCACCACATTGTCGAGTCAACTCAGTAAAGTCCCCAAAGATAAGGATGTCGCGCTCATTTGTCGAAGCGGCAACCGCAGCATGCAAGCAGCGAGGATTCTTAAACGCAGTGGGTATTCAAAAATCTGGAATGTCACTAGAGGGATGTCAGGTTGGAGTGGACAGACGGAGAAAGGCAACAAACCAGGTAAATTGAAAGCCTGACGGTCTTTATATCACATAATAGGGAGGGCAATCGTATGGAAATTTGGAGTGCACAACAAGTGATGGATGCCGTTAATTCAGGGAAAAAACTACGGTTGATCGATGTCAGGGAACCCTACGAATTTGCGGAAGGACATATTCCAGAGGCGGAATTGATTCCGCTTGGTCAGGTGCCCACCGCATTGAACAACCTTGGCAAAGAGGAAACGATTGTGGTGATTTGTCGATCAGGTGCCAGGAGTATGAGAGCGGCCCAGTTTTTAGCCTCTCATGGATATGCCAATGTCATCAATATGCAGGGCGGAATGTTGTCTTGGAAAGGGAAAGTAGCCCACTAACGGTAACTAGGTAAATGAAGATATGAGTAAAGCGATGACTGATGCCAGTTGTAGATCGGTCATCGCTTTTTTGTCATGAGGTCACTAAAGTTTCAAAAGAATTCCCTTTGCGTATGGGAGCATCGATTACCGCACCTCCCAGGCACTCTTCACCTTGATAAAAAACTGCAGATTGCCCAGGTGTAATAGCACGCTGAGGAGACTCAAAATGCACGATACAATGATGGTCCGCAAGCACCTTTACCGTCACTGTTTGATCGGACTGACGATAGCGGAATTTTGCGGTACAGGAGAATTCGTCGCCTTCTTTCCATGACTCGTTGCTGATGGCATGCAGTTCTGATCCGTAGAGCCCCTCTGCGTAAAGATGCGGGTGGTGATATCCTTGGCCTACATACAGCACATTGTTCTGTAAGTCCTTATCCAGTACAAACCATGGTTCACCTGTACCGGAACCGCCAATGCCAAGGCCATGGCGCTGGCCAATGGTATAGAACATTAGCCCATCGTGAGTTCCCTTGACCTCGTCGTCTAGGGTCATCATTTTGCCTGGTTGAGAAGGAAAATAATGCAGCAAGAATTGCTTGAAGTCCTGTTCACCGATAAAGCAAATCCCTGTGCTGTCGCGCTTTTTGGCGGTCGCGAGCCCGTGGTCCGCTGCGATTTGGCGGATTGTTTTTTTGTTTATATCGCCGATAGGAAACATCGTTTTGGATAAAGGAAACTGCGACAGCGTGTGCAGGAAGTAGGATTGGTCTTTCCCTGCATCCATTCCGCGTAATAATTTGAATTCCCCATTTATTTCCTTGACTCTCGCATAGTGGCCAGTGGCCAGATAATCAGCCTCCAGTTCAAGCGCCAAATCAAGCATTTCCTTGAATTTGATTTCGCGGTTGCACATCACATCGGGATTAGGAGTACGACCTTTTGCATATTCATCCAGGAAGTATTGAAACACGCGTTCTTTATATTGTTTCTCAAAATTGACACTGTAATAAGGAATGCCAATCTGAACACAGACCCTTCTCACATCTTCATAATCGTCGGTGGCAGTACAGTTGCCAAACTCATCGGTATCATCCCAATTTTTCATAAAAACACCGATGACGTCATACCCCTTTTCTTTTAGTAACAGTGCGGTCACAGAAGAATCGACGCCACCTGACATACCGACCACAACACGAGGGCCTTTTGTTTTCACCAGCATTTTTTTGTCACCTTTCAATCAGCGTAAATTTCCCGCATACGTATTGTAAAGCTGCTCGTACAAGCGGGCAAGTCACGGGTATAATGAATACATCACAATTGGCTTACATTTCAAATCAAAGTGAGGTGAACCCATGGGGGCGAATGACAATTCTGGACCACCATTCCGCCCATCTGTGCAATCATTAGCGGAAGACCTAGCAATGGGCAAACTCAGTTCATTTGAACTGGTGACCCACTATTTGCAACAGATCACGCTTGATGACAAACAGGGGAAACAAATCAACGCAGTGCTTGAAATTAACCCTGATGCACTTTTTATTGCAGAATCCCTCGACGTGGAAAGAAAGATCAAAGGGGTACGCGGAGCCATGCACGGCATTCCCGTCTTAATCAAGGATAACATTGATACAGGCGATATGATGCATACCAGTGCCGGTTCATTGGCGCTGAAAGACAATTATGCCGAAGATGACGCATTTTTGGTAGCAAAATTGCGTGCGGCTGGAGCCGTTGTGCTAGGGAAAGCAAACCTTACGGAGTGGGCCAACTTTATGGCTGAAGATATGCCGAATGGATTTTCCTCCAGAGGGGGGCAGGTGCTAAATCCTTATGGCCCTGGCGTGTTTGACGTGGGAGGTTCCAGTTCTGGTTCAGCCGCAGGAGTCGCTGCGGGTTTTGTCCCGATTGCGGTGGGTACAGAAACGTCCGGCTCCATCCTCAGTCCTGCAAGCGCCAACCATTTAGTGGGCATCAAACCAACGGTAGGTCTCATCAGCCGCAGTGGCATTATCCCTATCTCGCATAGCCAAGATACGGCTGGTCCTATTGCTAAAACAGTTTGGGACGCCGCGTTTCTACTAAGTATTATGGCTGGCCCTGATCCGCTAGACCCGGCCACACTTCACAGCATGGGACATAGTCAAATGGACTATACCCAATTTTTAACCAGACGCGACCTGCAAGGAATCAGACTAGGCGTTCCGAGTGGGCCATATCTTGAAGACGTTCGTCCTGAAAAGTTGGCTATTTTCCAACAAGCACTTGACCTGCTTCGCTCTCTTGGTGCTGAAGTGATCGAAGATGTCGCTCTCTTTGCGTTTGACGATATGGAGATGACCGTGTTAAAGCATGAATTTAAGTCTGGTGTCAACTACTATCTTCATCATCACCATTCGGTCAATCAGGTGAAAAACTTGTCGGATGTCATTGCCTTTAATAAAAAACACGCTGATGTGGCCCTCAACTTTGGACAATCAGTCCTGATTGAATCAGATGAAACAGACGGGACGCTCACGTCACCACGATACATTCACGCTAGGCTCGAGGATTTACGGCGCTCCCGGAGCGAAGGTATCGATAAGATGTTGGATCACCATCAATTGAGTGCGCTACTATTTATCGGCGCATCAGGATCAGAAATTGCCGCAAAAGCCGGTTATCCATCAGTGACCGTGCCAGCCGGACTCACTGTTTCTGGGGAACCTGTCGGCCTGACGTTTACGGGAAGCGCGTTTTCGGAGCCACAACTCCTGACTTATGCGTATGCATTTGAGCAGGCAAAAGCGTAAAGACTTGCAAAGGAGGTAATTCGTATGCCGCATCGATTTCATCCACAACACGCGGACAGACTGTTATCAGAAGAAAGGTTAAAGATGATTTCGCCACATCAGGTGATCGATCATTTACAAATTGTATCTGGCCAAATCGTGGCCGATGTTGGAGTGGGGCCTGGTTTTTTTGCCATCCCCATTGCTAAGCACACCAACCAATTGGTTTATGGCATCGATGTGGAATCGCAAATGTTAGCGAAATTGCGGGAGCGAGCCAGTGTAGAGCAAGTGCAAATTGAAGCCATCGAGGCCAGTGCGGAACAAATCCCCTTATCCGATCATCAGGTGGATCGCACCTTATGTGCTTTTGTGCTACATGAAGTGGATGATCCTGTGCGTGCGTTGCAGGAATTTTGGAGAATCACCAAAAAAGAGGGATATATCGGGATTGTGGAATGGGAGAAAAAAGCAACTAAACACGGTCCACCTATTCCCGAGCGCCTGAGTCGCGAAGAAGTAGATTCGATGTTGGATAAAGCCCAACTGGAGCTTCGCGAATGGGTGGATTTGAGCGAAGATCACTATCTTTGTATTTGCCGACCGAAAAAATAATCAAGATCATGAAAAAGTCTGTAACCGTTCGCGAGCAAAATTGGCGTCACGAACGGTTACATGGCTTTGATATTTGTCACAATTAGCCAATCGTCTGCCCATTTTTGAACCTCATTCATGGCAGGTTCAAGGGCTTTCCCCATTTCGGTGAGCTCGTACTCGATGCGCACCGGGGTTTCCGGATATACGATTCTTCTTAGAATTCCTGCTGCTTCAAGCTCTTTAAAGCGCTCGGCAAGCATACGATCACTCATGCTGGGAATGATTTCAGAAAAGTCTTTAAAACGTTTGGGACCATCCAGCAAAACGCGAATGATCAGCCCCGTCCATCGCTTTCCCAACAATGCGAATGCCGTTTCGAATTTTGGGCAAAGATGATAAGAATGTTCCATAATTCAATACCTCCTGACAACAATTCTAACATATTCGCTTGACAATAGTAAGTAACAAACGATAATATACGTACATAAAATAAGCATAGTAATTTTAGTAAGTCTAGTGAAGCCTGCAAATTGGAAGCATAAATTGATGCAAAAAAATGAAATTGGAGGGAAATGTATGTCAGAAAAAGTTCGCATTTCTATTATCTATTACAGTTCGACGGGTGCTAATTACGAGCTTGCAAAAGTGGCAGAAAGCGTTGCCGAAAAAGCAGGCGCGGAGGTAAGACTGCGCAAAGTGGCGGAGCTGGCACCTCCTGAAGCGATTGCGCAAAACCCCGCGTGGAAGGCACACGTCGATGCCACCAAAGACGTCCCGGTGGCCACGCTCGATGATTTGGACTGGGCAGATGCGTACATATTCAGTGTGCCCACTCGTTTTGGCAATGTTCCCTCGCAAATGAAGCAGTTTTTGGACATGGCAGGTCCTCTTTGGGCGCAGGGCAAACTGGCTAACAAAGTGGTGACAGCGATGTCAACGGCGAGCAACCCTAATGGCGGTCAGGAAGCAACCATCCTTTCTCTATACACCACCATGTACCATTTTGGTGCCATTGTGGTGGCTCCAGGTTACACCGATCAAGCGTTTTTTGCGGCAGGCGGCAATCCGTATGGCACCAGCTTTACTGCTACGGGGCAAAATACGGTGGATGAAGCGACTAAAACAGCAGTCGAAAAACAAACGGAGCGGGTTATTACCGTTACCAAGTGGCTTAAGGCTGGGCAGAACCAGTAGTCCATAAACCAAAGTGCGATCATAAGAACAAGCCGACCTGTTGAGCAGGGATCGGCTTGTTTTTTGTATACTAATATGATGGGGAGGGGATATGATGGCTGGTATGGTGTATGCCTGCGTGGCACCGCATGGCTATGACATTATCGATGAAATTGCAGGACCAATGCGTGAAAAATTCAGGGTAACAAGACAAGCGATGGAACAACTGGGTCATCGTTTGAAACAACAGTCGCCTGACATCATCGTGGTGTTGACACCGCATGGCACAAGGATTGAAGCCTATACCTCCATTGCCACGAATGAATTTGCAAAAGGCAGTTTGACCCAACACGGCGTGACGGTCAATCTTTCTGCCGCGTGTGACAGGGAGTTTGCATTTGCATTAATAAACAGAGCAAAGGAAGAACACCTGCATGTCATCCGCTATGTCTATGGCTCAGAATCAGGGTCATTTTCAGTACTCCCACTTGATTGGGGCGCTTTTATTCCGCTTTGGTACGTGCTTGATCAAAAAGAAGAAGGTCCTCGAATTGTCGTGATCTCGCCAACAAGGGATCAATCTGTCGATGAGCTTGTCGAACTTGGTCGCCAAATTGCGCAACTTGCACAAGATTCCGGCAAGCGAGTAGCTTTGATTGCCAGTGCCGATCAAGGCCACGCCCATGACGAAAATGGTCCATACGGCTATCACCCGGCTTCCGCTGAGTACGACGAGCTCGTACGACAAGCCATTAACGAGAACCAATTAGCTTCACTCCTTGAATTGCCCATGTCGTTGGTGGACGAGGCCAAACCGGACAGTCTCTGGCAACTCGCGGTACTGCATGGGGTGATGCAAAAGGTCCCCTTAAAGGGGGAAGTGCTTTCTTACGAAGTACCTACATATTTTGGGATGTTGTGTGCTTCTTTTCAAAAAGTGGAGTAAAAGGTTCCCACCCTGTAATCATCAGGTGATGTAGCGCCCGAGTCATCGCCACGTACAACAACTTAACATCGGTTTCGATGGCGGGGTTGTACTTCTTGGCAGTGGGATTGACGAGAATAACCGCATCAAACTCCATGCCTTTTGCAAGGTAAACGGGGATGACAAGCAGTCCCCCTTGGTAGTGGGGCTGTCTGTCGGTGATCAGATCCGTGGAAATTCCCCTTGCGCGAAGGGACTTTGCTACGTGGGCGCAAAGAGCCTGGTTTTTCTCGACAATGGCAATATTCTGGTAACCGTCTTTTCTCAACTTCTCAATCCAATCACTTATCATCAAGTACATGGTCAATTCATCTGCTATTTGTTGGATCACCGGGACATCGCCATGGCGCAGCACGGGTTCTGCCACGGCTTCTCTAGGAAGCTGAAGGTGGCGGATCACTTGATTGGCGGTGTCCATGATCTCCATCGTCGATCGATAGCTTTTTTGTAACTGGAATTTTTGAATGCTTGCCGCAAAGACGCCATTCTCGTATTCCTCCCAGCTTTTTACCCCGCGATAGGCGTAAATGGATTGCGAGAGGTCGCCAAATACACTGATGGCATCCTGATTAACAAATTCCTTTAACACGGAAATCTGAAATGGCGCTAGGTCCTGTGCTTCGTCGATGATGAGGTGATGGTATTTGGTGGTTTTCGTGCCATTAAATTTGACGGTCAAATAAAAAATCGCGGCTACATCCTCCCACTCAAGGACACTATCCTCATGGATATTTTCCAAATACCCGATGACCGCATCGACTTGCGAAGGTTGACCAATACCTGATTCTTTCATCAACCACTTGATATTGCGTGGGTTTTCCAGCAGTTTCTTGTACAGCTTCACCACGTCAACGATTTTTAATTTTGCGGTATACATCGCCAAAATCTTTTCATACTGAGCCTGCATCTCTGCTTTTTTCTTTAATTGTTCCGTGGCGCTCATGCGAATGCTGCGCTTCTCCCATGCGGTTTCCCATGATGCCAGCGACTCTTTAGCAAACCGCTGCATCGACTGGATGATTTTTTCTCTTCGCCGCATGATCGGATAATGCTGATAGTCTTCATGAAATTGCTTGTGGATCGTCGCGTGCGGTATTTTGTGCTTGCTATCGAGTACCAGGTCGTTCTCAGGCAAATAGGTTTCCACGTAGTGATCCATATATTTATCAAGAAATAATTGCATGGCGAGGCTCGTGCGTAGTCGTGAGGAAACGATTTCCACCTGGTATTCTTCAGTGGTGAGAAGGTGGCTGTTTTCCAGAAAACGCTGATTTTTCTGCTGCATGTTCTTCAATTTCACTTTGGTGGGCAATTGGGAGAGGAGAAGGTCTTCCCAAGTCGTTTGCACCACGCCATCGACGCCAAGATGGGGTAGCACCTCTGAGATATAGTCGATCATGAACCGGTTAGGCGCGATCACGAGGAACGGTTGATGGCTGGATTTATTTTTCTGTTGGTAGGCAAGAAAAGAGAGGCGGTGCAGGGCAATTGTGGTTTTTCCACTTCCCGCCACGCCCTGCACAATCATCGCGCGGTGGGACTCTGCCCGTATGACGCGGTTTTGGTCGGCTTGAATGGTCTCCACAATGTCTTTGAGGCGAATATCTGATTTTTCCTGCAGGCGTTCCATCAATAGGTGGTTGGTGTTCACGGTGCCAGTGCTGTCGTAAATGGCCTCCACACGACCGTTTTTGATCTCAAATTGCCTTTTTTTATGTACGTCAAAATGTAGCGGCTGTTTGCCGCCCGTATCAATCTCCACGTCTTTAAACTGGTCTTCGTAATACAAATTGGCGATCGGCGCCCGCCAATCGATGATGATGGGCGTGTAGGAGGCGCGGTCAAATAAACCAAACCTTCCGATGTACGCTGATTCTTCGAACTTTTGCCCATGTTCCTGAAACATAATGCGGGCAAAATACGGATAGTCCTTAGAGCGAGTTAAGTGCTCTGCTTCTTCGTGGAACATGGTATTGACCGTTACATCAGTAAAGTCTTCGCTCGGTTTGATGCGGCCAAGGGTAATGTCGATAGCGGTCTCAATTTTTGTTTTCGTATCCTGTAAATGTTCTTGCTCAAGCTCGAGTTCAGCATCATACGGGAGCTGATTTTCTTCCGGAGGATGGGATAGGGACAAAAAGGGGTGCTCCTTTCGTGATAATTAAAGAGACAAAACCCTCCCTTGCTTGCTCAACAAGCGAAGAAGGGAGGGGGAAACAACCATTTAGCGATTCACAGATTTCATCGCGGCTTCCGTATAGCGCGGACCCGATGCGCTTCCAGCAGGCACCGCTTTTTCAATGGCGGCTAAGTCTTCTTTGGTGAGCGTTACAGATGCGGCTACCAGGTTTTCCTCCAAGTACTTTCTGCGTTTGGTGCCAGGAATCGGGACGATGTCATGGCCTTGATGCAAAACCCATGCGAGCGCCAGTTGTGCAGGAGTGATTCCTTTGTCTCTTGCTAATGTTTCAAGACGCTCGACATAGTGCTGATTATGGTTCATGTGTTCCCCCTGAAAACGGGGCGAATTTCTCCTGTAATCGTCAGTGGGAAGGTCCTCTGCCGATTTGATGCTCGCTGTCAGCATGCCTCTTCCAAGTGGACTGTAAGGGACAAAGCCGATACCAAGTTCTCTCAGGGCGGGGAGAATCTCTTCTTCGACGTCTCTTGTAAATAGTGAGTATTCCGTTTGCAGAGCGGAAATCGGGTGCACCTGATGCGCCTGCCTGATCGTGACCACACTCGCTTCAGAAAGGCCGAGATAGCGAACTTTTCCTTCTTTCACTAGATCAGCCATTGCGCCAACTGTCTCTTCAATTGGCGTATCCGGATCTACCCGGTGTTGGTAGTAGAGATCAATGTAATCGACGCCAAGCCGCTTAAGGCTTGCGTCACAGGCTGCTTTGACATATTCAGGACGCCCGTTGATGCCGAGGCTTTTGCCATCCTTGCTTCTCACATTGCCAAATTTGGTGGCGATGATGATAGACGAGCGGTGCGGCTTCAGCGCCTTTCCTACCAGTTCCTCATTGGCACCGACTCCGTACATGTCAGCGGTGTCAAAAAAAGTGATCCCTCTTTCGATGGCAAGTTCAATGGTCGCGAGGGATTCGCTGTCATCGCGTCCTGAGTAAAAATCCGACATTCCCATACAACCAAGTCCCAAAGCAGACACTTGTAATCCTTGTGTACCCAGTTTGCGCATTTCCATACCTATGTAGCCTCCTTGTCATGAGCTCTTGTCACCAATTATAACCTATCAGGAGACACTGGAATTCGCCTGACTGCTATGACTCCTTGATTTCAAGCAAAAGGGTTAGAAGCTGGTGGGGGTCATGGCCTTCCAGATAAATGCCTTCCACCAGGGCATTAGGAGCATTCGCGCAATCGACGCAACGGTCTAGGCAGGAATACGTCATCACCTCAAAATGGGCATCTTCCAGCATTTTTGCTACGGTCATCATTTCATTGGCTTCGCATAGTTCAATCAGCACATAAACCCCTTCTTGTCGCATTGCTTTTCTGGTGTAAGGAGTGGCACAATGAATTTACCAACTGTGGAGGGTGAGTCACATGTCAAGAAAGCTGGAGCCAGTTGATCTGTTTCGGTTCGAGTGGATTACCAACGTTGTGATCACTTCATCAGGTCGATTTTGTGCATATAACGTAAAAAAAGTCAATCCATCAAGCGATGGGTACTCTTATTCGGTATGCGTCAAAGATTTTGACCGGGGGACGTTGACGCCTTACACGCAGGGCTTGTTTGAAGATAAAGTGGCTGCCATCAATGAGCAGGATGTGCTGATCCTCAGTAAGCGTGGGAAAGACAAGGATCACCAGCTGTACATGCTGCCTATTGCAGGTGGAGAAGCAAAACCCCTTCTGAAAATAAAAGGTGGCGTCCAATCTGCCCGCTTTTCACCAGATGGTCGTTATGTGGCGGCGATGGTAAAGCTCAAAGAAGGAGAAGGCATAGCGTTTGAAGATCGCAATGCTGCGGAAGTGAGCCCTAAGACGCCTCTTGAACCGTATGAAGTAAAGCGCCTACATTATAAGCAAGATGGCGTAGGGTTATGGGATCAGGCTTTTGGCGAAATCGCTTTCTTCGATGTAGATTCAGGAGAAGTGCAATGGCACACCATCCCGCCTTTTTCCTTCCATGATTTTGCTTTTTCACCTGATGGCACAAAGCTCGTGGCTTCAGGGAAAAAGAGTTTGGATGACAGAAACTTTTTTGATTCCTTATTTTTGATTGAAGCGGCGACAGGGAAAATACATACGCTGGTGGATGAGCAACTTGCCCTTTTCTCCCCCAATTTCTCGCCAGATGGGGAATGGGTGACGGCTTATGGCCATGACATGGCCTTTCAAGGGGCTACCCAAACAGGGTTGTACCTTGTGCATGTCCCGGATGGGTTGCACCGGAAAATCGATCTGAAGGAATTTCCTTTTAGCTTGTCCGCTGAGGGAATGAGCGATATGAGGTCGCACGAAAAAATACCTGGCCCCCTCTTTGCACCTGATGGTAGCCGCGTGTTAGTTCCCTATAGTGCAAAAGGCACGGTTGGCTTAGCTGTGGTGGATGTTCACGGCAAGGTAGAGGTGCTCGTGGGGGGAGATCAAGAGATCTTCACCTATGACTATTCATCGGAGCGAGGCGTGATCGTCTATGCAGCGACGAATCACCGATCCCCGAATGACCTTTTTGCCTACACCATGGCATCAGGAGCCACTACGCCTATCACTCATCTCAATGAATGGCTGGATGATTGTGACCTAGCAACAACAGCGACTTATTTTACCCGTTCCAAGGATGGACTGGAACTGCAAGGCTGGGTGATGAAACCCTCAGGTTCAGCTTCTCCAAATAGAAAACTCCCGGTCATCTTGCAGGTGCATGGAGGACCGCATGCGATGTTTTCCTACTCTTTTTCTTTCGAATTTCAACTGCTGGCGGCAGCCGGTTACGCGGTAGTTTACGGCAATCCGAGAGGGAGTAGCGGTTACGGACAGGATTTCGTGAAAGCCTGTTGCCATGATTACGGCGGCGGAGACTACCGGGATGTGATGAAAATACTGGATGCGGCACTTGCCCAAGACTCCCAATTGGACAGTGAACGAATCGGCGTGACAGGAGGATCCTATGGTGGATTCATGACCAACTGGATCGTCGGTCATACCGATCGCTTCAAGGCTGCTGTTACCCAACGCTCGATTTCCAACTGGATCAGTTTTTATGGTGTCAGCGATATCGGTTACTTTTTTACAGAGTGGGAGCACCATTTTTCGCTCGATAAAGGGTGGACAGATCCCAGCTATCTTTGGCAGATATCACCGCTTCGTTACGCTAAGGAAGTGAAAACTCCTCTACTAATCATGCACGGGGAAGAGGACCTGCGCTGCCCGATAGAGCAGGCAGAGCAATTCTACGTGGCACTTGCCATGCTCGGCAAGACAGTCTCCTTCTGGAGGTTCCCTAAAGCCAACCATGACCTGTCGCGAAATGGTCCGCCAGAATTACGGGTGGCGCGTTATCAAAAAATGATCGATTGGTTTCAGAAATTTGTGTAATATAGAGACAAAGGAGTCGAGGACGATGCGAAACGGGCCGAATGCCCGATTGCAATTGCATATCATACCGCGGGAAGAGCTAATGCTCAACTCGCGGTATTTTTTCTCTGCTTAAGTAAAGGAGTGAAGTTATGATGACGAACACATTGGCATTAAATGGTAATCATTTGAATTTGCATGATTTGGTGGCGGTGGCCGCTAATACTAACCCTGAATCCGAGGGATTTATCACCGTTAAAATCGATGATGCCGCATGGCCTGGGATTCGTGAGAGTCGAAAGCGCATCGAGGAAGTATTGCAGGGAAATGCACCTGTATACGGCGTCAATACGGGATTTGGCAAGCTGGCGGAAGTAGCGATTTCCTCGGATGATGCGTCCGAGTTGCAAGTGAATTTACTTAGAAGCCATGCCTGTGCAGTGGGATCACCGCTTCCGGTAGAGACGGTGCGAGCCATGATGTTGTTGCGGGCTAATGCACTCTCCAAAGGCTACTCAGGCATCAGACCTGCCACCCTGCAATTGCTTTTGGATTGCCTGAATCGGGGAATTCACCCGTATGTGCCTTCGCAAGGGTCTTTGGGTGCGAGTGGAGACCTGGCGCCGCTTGCCCACTTGTCCCTGCTGTTAATCGGCGAGGGCGATGCCTATTATCAAGGGGAATTAATGCCTGGGGGGCTGGCATTAGAAAAAGCAGGACTCAAACCAGTAGAGCTCGAAGCCAAAGAGGGATTGGCACTCATCAACGGCACGCAGGCGATGACAGGCATAGGTAGTTTGGCACTCTTTCGGGCCTGGAAATTAGCAGATTTTGCAGATGGTGTGGCAGCACTAACGATGGAAGCGTTACAAGGTATTCGCGATGTATTTCATGAGGAATTGCACATGCTTCGGCCCCATTCCGGTCAATTGGAGACAGCCAGACGCATGCGCGCATGGCTGGATGGAAGCAAACTCACCACCTCACAGGGAGAGCTTCGCGTGCAGGATGCCTATAGTCTTCGTTGCATTCCCCAAGTGCACGGCGCGAGCCGTCAGTCGCTGGATCATGTGCAGTCTGTTATGCAAGTGGAGTGGAACGCTGCCACCGATAATCCGCTCGTATTGACAGATTTGGGGCAGATATTATCCGGCGGCCATTTTCACGGGCAACCGGTGGCACTCGTGATGGATTTTATGAAAATTGCGGTAGCGGAACTGGCAAATATATCAGAGCGCAGATGTGAACGACTGGTGAATCCATTGTTGAACGGACTTCCTGCGTTTCTTGCACGCACACCCGGGCTCTCGTCTGGACTCATGATTTTACAATACGTGGCGGCATCGCTAGTCTCGGAAAATAAAGTGTTGGCTCACCCGGCCAGTGTCGATTCCATTCCTTCATCAGGTAATCAGGAAGATCATGTGTCAATGGGCACGACCGCCGCTAGACAGGCAGATCAGATTGTCGGCAACGCTGCCCGTGTTCTTGCAATCGAAGCTATTGCGGCATGCGAGGCGATTGCCATTCAAGGCTTTTACGATCGACTCTCCCCTGCGACAAAAGGGTTATATGATTGGTTGCGGGCAAGGGTGGCGCCTGTTCGAGAGGATCGCAGTTTGAGTCCGGAAATAGAGAGAGTGGCAAACGATATGATCAGTTTGCACGATGAACATGGTCTATTGGAGGGATTAAGGGTAAAATAATGCGAAAAGGAGAGAAACCATGCTGGATTTGATTGCGGCCCAAAAAGTGGCGGAAACGGCAGCCCGCGCGGCAGGTGAGGAAATCAGGAAGCACATTGGAAAGCCTAAGCATACGATGGAGAAATCCTCCCCTCACGACCTGGTAACTGAGGTGGATAAAAGATGTCAGGAGATCATTGAATCCATTTTGTTAGATGCTTATCCGAGTAGCAAATTGCTTGGTGAAGAAGCGGTAGGACCGGGAAGTAAGGCGGCCATACAAGCTGTAAAGGACGCGGATCCCACTTTTTTGTGGGTCGTCGATCCGATCGATGGCACGCTCAACTTTATTCGGGGAATTCCTTTTTGCGCGGTGTCGATTGGCCTCATGTATGAGGGAAAAGCAGTGATTGGCGTGATTTATGATCCGATGCGCGATGAAATGTTTTCGGGAATTGCAGGAAAAGAGGCAATGGCAAACGGTCATCCAATGCAAGTGTCAGGTGTCAATGATGTGTTTGCTGCAGTGCTTGCAAGCGGATTCCCCACCGGCGATTTTCGTAGCAAAAATGCGGAACAGATTCGCCGGTTTGGGTTTCACGCGCGCAATGTCCGGGCCATGGGTTCAGCAGCGCTGCACATGGCCTACGTGGCTGCGGGTCGACTAGATGGCTTCTGGGAAAACGATCTGAATGCCTGGGATTTACTAGCCGGGGCAGTGCTGGTTCAAACTGCCGGAGGCATGGTGACTGATGAGGATGGAAATGACTACGCACTCTCCACTCGTCACGTAGTGGCGACCAATGGCAAGATTCATCGGCAAATTTTGGTGGATCTCCAAGTAGATTAGGAGTGGGACGATGCAAGGTGTTGTGATGTGCGACCTAGACGGAACGATTTATTTTGCGGAACGAGGGTTTGCTCCCGGATTGATGGAGACTTTTCAAATGATCAATAGCTTAGGCGTGATCACTACCATCAACACAGCAAGACATGCGCGAACTGGTAGAGTACTTGCCGCTACGCTTGGATTGAAACACCCCTATGCCTGCCTCACAGGTGGGGTGATATTCCAACCACCAATCTGGGAGGAAGATGACTTGGATATTCCCTCCTTTCCTCAAAAGAACGAAATATTACAAGGGTTTCGGATGAGCAAAAAATTGGTGACAGACGTACTTCAAATGGCAGAGACCATGGGTCTTGGAGGACGGGTATTTTACGATCGTGATGTATACTTGTACGGGAAGCAGGAGCTATACGTCAGGTGGCCGGAAGATCTGGAATATCAAACGCTTGATCAGGTAGCAGATGGTGCGCTGCAAATGTTTATTACCGGTTATGATCATGAGCTTGGCGATAAGCTTGCGGAAATTTTACGAACAAGGACCGATGAGTGCAGCTATTATTTGTTTCATCAACAGGACGGGTTTGAAATTGCAGTTAACCCCAAAGGGGTAACGAAGGCTAAATTGATTGATTTTTATATGGATTCCATGAAAATTCCTAGGGATGCCATTATGGCAGTCGGCGATAGTCCTGGTGATGCTCCCATGATTGAAAAAGCAGGAATTGGCGTGGCAACAGCGCTTGCTCCCAAGGAAGTAAAGGAAGTGGCGGATGTAGTGCTAGATAAGCCGTCACTCGATGCGGTACCTAAGTTTCTAAAGCATTACTATGGCTAATTGGCACTAAAAGGGGATGAACCAGTGAGTACGGACGCAATTGACTTGCGGATGCAACAGCTTCGTCAGCTTCCTATCTACCAGGGGAGACAAGAGGCGCTGTTAACTGATCTATACCAGTTAACCATGATGTACGGTTATTATCAATCAGGCAATATGAATAAAGAAGTGGTGTTTGATGTATTTTACCGCAGCAATCCTTGCGATAATGGTTACGTAATTGTTGCAGGCTTGGAACAGGCGGTCGTGTACCTGAACAACCTGCGATTTCACGAAAATGAGTTGAAATATCTGAAGTCTCTCGGGATGTTTGATCAGGGGTTCTTGGATGAATTGGCGAAGTTTCGATTTACGGGGAGTTTGTATGCCATCCCCGAAGGAACAGTGGTATTTCCTCAGGAACCAATCATGAGAATTGAAGGACGGCTCTTTGAATTGCAATTGATTGAGTCGGCCATTCTCAGTTTCGTGAACCATCAAAGTCTGATTGCGACAAAAGCGGCCCGAATCGTCTCTGCAGCGAAGGGACAAGCCTTTGAAGACGCGGCACCGGTCAGCGAATTTGGACTCCGCCGCGCACAGAATGCGGATGCTGCCGTTTTTGGGGCGAGAGCGGCCTATATTGCTGGTTGCTCCAGTACCAGCAATGTGGCGGCCGGACTTAATTTTGGTATTCCGATATCAGGTACGCAGGCGCACAGCTGGATCCAGAGTTTTTCATCTGAACTGGAGGCATTTCGCACCTATGCCAATGCCTATCCCAACAACGTGGTGCTCCTTGTAGACACCTATGATGTACTTCGATCAGGAATTCCTAATGCCATTACCGTGGGCAGGGAACTTCGCGAACGCGGCTATGACTTGCTGGCGGTGCGAATTGATTCTGGCGATTTGGCCTACCTCTCAAAGGAAGCCAGAATGCGCCTGGATCGCGCAGGCTTTACCAATACCAGGATCATTGTCTCCGATGATCTCGATGAAGACACGATTAGGGATTTGTTATTGCAAGGGGCAAAAATTGACGGATGGGGAGTGGGAACCGCTCTAATCACTTCGAAGGGCTGCCCGTCGCTTGGTGGCGTTTATAAACTGGCTGCGGAAAAGCTCGCTGACGGCTCATTTTTACCGCGAATCAAAATCTCTGAGAATCCTTTGAAAGTGACTAATCCAGGAAGAAAAAAAGTGGTGCGGTTTTACGTGGACGGCATTGCAAGTGCGGATCTAATCATGCTCGAGGATGAAATCGCGCCATCCGGGGAGCCTGTATTGCTGTTTGACCCTGTACATACGTATAAGCAAAAAACATTGATCCATTATCGTATAAAAGAGTTGTTGGTACCTGTCATAGAAAATGGTCATTTGGTATACTTATTGCCCAATTTGTCAGAAATTCAACAACACGCCAGACAGGACTTACAATCCATTTCCCGCGAAACGCTTCGTCCCAAAAATCCACACGTCTATCATGTGGATTTAAGCCGTAAACTTTGGGAACTCAAGCGAAATCTGGTGGAAACCATTCGCGTTCACTAACCGCGCCCACCGCCTTGTAAAAACTGTTCGACGATTTTTGCAGCTTGTGCTTCTACCTGGGAAGCGCCAGCTTGTGTAGTGCCACTGCTGCAAATGCTTAGTGCAATGGGATGCTTGGGGTACATCACAATCGCTGCATCGTGGTATTCGTTGGGCCAATTGGCGGGAATTTGGGCCACACTGATGCCGGGGGCAAATCCGTTTGCGATTCTGCCCTGATTTTGGTTGCCTTCAAGTAATCCGATTAAAGGTAACACGGTTTGCGGATGGGCCTGATACATATGATATAGATAGTTCATTTCGGTGCTTAGATCTTTTGGTGTCGTGTCATATGGCGGGGCAAAAGGTGTTGTAACGCCCATCGCATTGACAAAATTGTTGATTTGACTGCTGCCTAGCTGTCGGATCAACATGTTGCGGGCCACGATGTCATCTTGTGCGATACTGGCATGTGCGAGCTGAATCACGGTAAAAGAAGTCCCAAATGGCATACCGGCAATGAAGCCAGAGCCCGCCGCCTTATCGACAGGTTCATAATGCACCAGCGTACCTGGGCTCAGGCGATGGTTGGCGATATCGCTGTAAAGGTTGATGAGTACAGGCAGTGTCGATTCATTGGCTGCAGTGAACCGTTGGGTGTTGTTCCAACCAAAATGAGCGCCCGTGGTCATGTCAATTCCGTAAACGCCGTAGGTTCCTTTTTGCTTTCCAAGAAATGCTTGCAATTGTTTGGAGAGCGGCTGGTAAGCAGCTTGAGAATAGGGTAGCGGAGTCGTTTTTTGCGTGATTTGCCTGATATCCGCTTCGACAAAGCGAACTAATTGCGGAATACCGCTGCGAATAAACCATGCGACGGCATAGCCAAGTCCAAGAGCAACTAGTAAGACAAAGGCCAATCTGCCCCATTTAATTTTTTTTCTTCTCTTTTTGGCGAGAGAGGTTGGCTTTCGGGAACGGCTTGCCATTTGCGCATTCTGTTTTTTGCGTGAATTTTGGCGTTTGGTCTTTTTCGGTTTCTTTGCTATTTTCCTTGATTTTGCAGGTGCTTTTGGACTGTACATTTTTTATCATCCATTCTATAGTAAATGGAGTTATATTATTATTAGTTCTTTAATTAAATCTATCATATGCGGCGAAGAAAGAAATCTCTTTTAGAGGTGGAAATTAATATTTTGGAGGGATAGCAATGAATGACACTCGAATGATCGTTCCTACAAGGACACCTGGAAAAGCGGATCCTGATGCACGGCATCACGCTTATGTGGCAGGAAATGCGCGGGCTGGAAGGATTATGGTGGTAGATGATGAACAGGGCATTCGCGACTTTTTACTTTTTGGACTGCGTGATGAAGGCTATGATGTGTTAACAGTCAAAGACGGCGAAGAGGCACTGAATGCGCTTGATCAATTCAAACCACACGTGGTGTTGTTAGATATCATGCTGCCTGGCATGGACGGGTTTGAAGTGTGTCGATTGATGAAAGAGAGGGTACGTGTCTCGATCATCATGTTAACAGCGAAAGACGATGTCGAGGAAAGAGTAAAGGGACTTGCCATGGGCGCAGATGATTATGTCGTCAAACCATTTGCCTTTGCTGAACTGAAAGCTCGTATTGAAGCGCGGTTTCGCACGCAGTTTCCAGAACTCTCCGATGTGCAGAGAATCGGTAAATTTGAAATTGACAAAGCGCAAAAGTTGATCAGATATGAGGGGAATGCCCTATCTTTATCCAAAACTGAGTATGCTCTTCTCGAACTCTTGCTCGAATCCCCGGGAGTGGCACTGACTAGAGAACAAATTTTGAGTCATGTATGGGGCGACAATTTCTCAGGAGAGGACAATATTCTTGAAGTGTATATCCGCTATTTGCGGCATAAACTCAACGACTCAAAGCGACAATTGATTCGTACGGTACGGGGAGTCGGATATCGTGTGGACATTCAGTAGAGCGCGGAAAAAAGGTCCCGCGACTTTACTGAGCGAGCTCTACAGCAGATACATGGTCATCATTATTCTGTTAATTGTTCTGCTGGGGCTCGCCCAGTTTCAATCGATTCATGAAGGATTGTATACCACTGGCGCCAACAGCCTCAATTTTGCCATCAATGACGCGTTGTCGGAGCCTTTTGTAGTCCAACAGGTGAAAGAAGGCCAGTTTATTTCACTGGCTCCAAGACTGATCAACTTGCTGGCGATTCGCGGCATTAATGTGAGGATTCTGGGGCCCAACCGGCAAGTGCTCGGAGAACGAACATCAAAATATGACCCCACCAGATTGGTTCCTTTTGTTTCTAATGAAGAATTTAATAGCAAGTCAAAAGTAATTTCCATTCCACTCAAATACAACGTACAAACCTATACCACAGAGTCCAACAATCAAGTGGTTCTGTTTGCACGTATTGGCGCAAACCCCATCCAAGGTTATATTGAAATTGGCTATGACCAGTCCCTCTATAACTCCGTTTTATACCAACAAGTGTTGAACTTCCTGCTGATCAGTATTGTGGTGATACTGCTTGCCATCGCGGTAATTATCCCTGTGGTGCGAGCCCCTTTGTTGCCGCTTCATCATTTGATTAATACTGCCACGCGCATTAAGTCAGGCGCCTTTCAAGAACGGCTTCCGGTAATGGGGCCAAAGGAGACAGTTCGCTTGGCGGAAGTGATCAACGATACTCTTGATGAGCTGGCCAAAGCGGTTCAGCGGGAACAAACGGCAACGGTGAGAATGAAACAATTTGTCTCTGATGCATCGCATGAGCTTCGCACCCCGCTCACTGCGGTAAGGGGATTCACTGACGTCTTGTTGCGCCGTATTGAATATTATTACAGAACGTTTGCCGTTTTCAAGGAAAGCGACGATGAATATGGTGAACATGAAGAGGAAATGCAAGGTTTCATGCTTCCTCTTGAACAATTTGAAGACACCAGAAAAGCACTAACTGCGATGCAACGGGAAACGGCACGACTCGAAGGGTTGGTCAAAGATCTTTTGCAACTGGCACGCCTTGATGGGGGGTTAAAGCCACAGCTGGAATCGATGGATCTGTCCAAACTGGTAGAGGAATTACGTCCACAATTTGAAATTATTGCAGGGAAAAGAAAAATGATTTACGACCTGCAAGCTGCGGCTACTTTTGCGGATCCAGCGATGGTGAAGCAGATCATTTACAACTTGGTGGCCAATGCCATTCAGTACACGGATGGAACAAGTGGGCAGATTATCGTAAGCGTCGTACCGATTCAAAACAATCAGGCGAGATTGAGTGTCAAAGACAACGGTCCGGGTATTTCTGAGGAACAGATGGCGAAAATTTTTGACCGTTTTTTCCGTGCCTCTGTGGCTAGAGAGCGCGCCCCTGGGGGGGCGGGGTTAGGGCTCGCTATTGTGTCGGAAATCGTACGTCTACATGATGGAGAGATTAAAGTGTTCAGCAAACTTGGGCATGGTACCGAAATGCGAGTTGACTTGTGATACATGGGAGATGAAGCAATGAAAGTGATTAAAATTACACCGAGAGGCTACTGCTATGGCGTGGTGGACGCGATGACTCTCGCGACTCAGGCGGCGAGTCAGAAGGATTTGCCCAGGCCCATTTACATTCTCGGCATGATTGTTCATAACGCTTACGTTGTCGAGGCATTTGACAAATTGGGAATCAAAACGCTGGACGGTCCCAATCGGTTGGAGATACTTGAGCGCATCGAACGAGGTACCGTCATTTTTACTGCTCATGGCGTATCCCCTGAAGTGAGGTTGCGCGCAAAGCAACGCGGATTACATGTGATTGACGCCACCTGTCCCGATGTAACGAGAACGCATGACTTGATTGAGCAGAAAGTGGCAGAAGGGTACGATGTCGTCTACATTGGCAAACGCGGGCATCCAGAGCCGGAAGGTGCGGTGGGAGTGGCTCCTGATCATGTGTTCTTAGTGGAAAAGCCTCAAGACGTCACTGAGCTTCCGGAAACATTGGGAAAGAGCAACCTGGAGGGTTCATCCCGGAAGATTGTCATCACTAACCAGACGACGATGAGTCAATGGGACACTAGGGAACTGGTGGAAACAGTACTTACTCGTTATCCAATGGCAGAAGTGTATAACGAAATATGCAATGCTACGCAAATCAGGCAAAACGCAGTGGCCAGTCAGGCGAAAGATGCGGATGTGTGCATCGTGGTGGGAGATCCCAGAAGCAATAATTCAGGGCGGCTAGCTCAGGTGGCGACGGAAATTGCTGGGGTGCCTGCGTATCGCATTTCTGATGTGACGGAGATCAATAAGGATTGGCTGAACGGTGTAACCGTGGTAGCGGTCACATCAGGCGCTTCTACCCCCACCGCGATTACGCGGGAAGTGATTGATTTTCTTGAAAAATATGATTCTAAAGATCCAACTACTTGGGAAATCACGCACACAGTGGATTATGGCCACTTGTTGCCAACGACGAAGCTTCGCAAGGAAGAATAACACTGAAGAAAAAGGTGTAAAACGATGGAAGAGCTTCTGAGGAGTCTTTTTCTGTCTTTGTCAAAAAACAAACGTGCGAATGAGTTGGCTAAGCAATATGGGCTGCGTTTTGGTGCCGATAAATTCGTAGCAGGTGAGACGATTGAAACGGCGATGGCGAAGGTTCAGGAACTGCATCAACTGGGGATGTCGGTTACGCTTGACCACTTGGGGGAATTTGTAACAGACGCAAGAGAGGCGCGAGAGTCGACCGAATATTGTCTCGAAACCCTAGATGCTATTTTTGATCATAGGCTTAATGTCAATCTATCGGTAAAATTAACGCAATTGGGGCTCGATATCGACCCTGGTCTTTGCAAAGATCACTTAAGGCAAATCCTTGAGCGAGCGAAAGAATACGATCTGTTTGTTCGCGTGGATATGGAGGATTTCGGGCATTTGGCGATTACGCTCGAAATGGTCGAAGACCTCCGTCAACATTTTCATAACGTGGGGACCGTTATTCAATCCTATCTTTACCGCTCAGAGGAAGACGCTCGTCATCTTTTGGGGCTAGGGATTCCTCTTCGCATCGTGAAAGGCGCCTATAAAGAGCCGCGTGAAATTGCCTATCCGGACAAAACGGAAGTAGACGAAAATTACAAAAAACTGTTGCAGATTTGTCTCGATACTAGTGATTATACAGCGATCGCCACTCATGACGAGAAGATCATCGAATGGGTAAAAAATTATGTTCGGGAGGAAAATATTGCGGGGCAACGTTATGAATTTCAAATGTTGTATGGCATTCGCACTTCACTTCAACATCAACTGGTGAAAGAGGGATACCCTGTGAGAATCTACGTTCCGTTTTTGATCGACTGGTACGGATACTTTATGAGACGTTTGGCAGAAAGGCCTGCTAATGTAGCGTTTGTGGCCAGGGGAATTGCCAGGGGATAATGTTTGAATCCATTCAATTTTTGGTGGGTTGCTTCATGAAAGTATGATTATCGTATGTTAGGATAGTAAAAAGGAGTTTTTTAGGTGGTGAGCGCGATGCTCAAAGAGCAACCGACACTGAGGGACTGTCAGGAGTTTCATGAATGGCTGGATAAAGAGAAGGGGTTTTCGAGAGAGTTACCCCTGAACGTCATGTTGCTCGTGGAGGAAGTGGGGGAAGTAGCGAAAGAGATTCGTCGAATCGAATACGCGATAAGCGACCCCCAAAAAGTCCATGTGGTGGAGAAGGCAAGAGACCATTTACGCGAAGAATTGGCAGATTGTCTTGCTTATATTGTGAAACTAGCAAACTATACGAACATCGATCTTGAACAGGCATATGTAGAAAAAATGCGATATAACATTCAGCGTGAATGGGTGGAGTAAAGATGAAAATCAGAAAAGCGGTAATTCCAGCAGCCGGTATGGGAACCCGGTTTTTGCCTGCAACCAAGGCGCAGCCTAAGGAAATGTTGCCTTTGGTGGATAAACCTGCGATTCAGTACATCGTCGAGGAAGCGGTGGAATCGGGAATCGAGGATATCCTGATTGTCACTGGTCGATTCAAGCGAGCTATTGAAGATCATTTTGACCGTTCCATGGAACTGGAAATGCATTTGGCTGAGCACGAAAAACACGAAGTGTTGGAGGTTGTTCAGCAAATCTCCAATTTAGCCAATATCCACTACATACGGCAACCAGAATTACTTGGCCTAGGACATGCTATTTTTATGGCGAGAACTTTTGTTGGCAATGAACCTTTCGCTGTCCTGCTTGGAGATGACATTATCCACTCAGAGGTGCCTGCATTAGTACAATTGCTTGATGTCTATGAAAAATCGCAAACCTCTGTGGTAGGCGTTCAGGAAGTCCCGTGGGAGAACGTGTCTAGCTATGGCATTATCTCAGGAGAAAGCACGGATGGAATCAAGTACGAAATCAATGATCTGGTAGAGAAGCCATCGCGTCAAGATGCTCCTTCTAACCTCGCTATCGTTGGAAGGTATATTATACATCCCAGTATTTTTTCGATTCTGGCAGATACGGCGCCTGGCAAACAAGGCGAAATCCAAATAACGGATGCGCTTTACACACAAATGAAATGGGAAGGGTTGCATGCCTGCAAAATTGAAGGCCTGCGTTTTGATATAGGGGATAAGCTGGGTTATATCAAAGCGACGATTGGATTGGCGCTCACTAGACCAGACATGCGTGAATCTGTACTTCACTACATACAGACCTTGCTTGCGAGCGAGCAAAGAAGAGAGGTCTGAAACGTGGAAAGTCAAGCACTGTTCCTGCGGACATTGAGAGGATTGGATGGGAAGCCATACAGTGGTTATAAAGCCTTAAAAGGTGAGTACCATCTGGGGTTTTACAATCTCTCTGTCGATTATGTACAGTCTGATCCTTTTGCCCCGCCAACAAGAATTCGGGCAAAATTGCCAATGGACTTGTTGCAGCTTTCTGCCAATGATATCAGATCCCTTGAACAAAAAATAGCGACAGAAGATTTTTTGACGAGAAGGCTAGCTTCCGCACTCTCGGAACTCGGTGCAAAACGCAGGGGAAGCGGTCGCAGTGGCTCCATTTTGATCGCGGTTCCAGGACAGGTGATGCTGGGGAGAAGTAGTGTGTTGATTACAACTGAAACTATCGAAGTACGAATGTCGATTGGGCTTCCCGCTAATGGGAGGAGAATTAGGGCGAAAGATGCCGAAGCCATGCTGCTAGAGGATTTACCCTATCTTTTTGACGCAGCATTTTCAAGGTCAACGTTTCCTTTTGGTGAACTTTTTTCCCAAATTCAACTTTATATTGATCAATGCGCGCTGCGCAAGTCGCTAACAGACTCGGGACTGATCGCGTTTATTGGGGAAGGGGCGATTTTGGCCCGCAGAAGTGGTGTCAGTGATTTGCCAATGGATGAAGCCATGGCGGTGCCATTTAAGAGTCCGGACAGTTTGCGGGTTGTAAAAAAACTCCCGAGTGGCCGGACGATCAGTGGGATGGGCATCAAGCAAGGTGTGACAGTCATTGTTGGCGGTGGTTTTCACGGAAAAAGCACGCTGCTTCACGCGATAGAGCAAGGCGTTTACAATCATGTCGAGGGAGATGGGAGAGAGTGGTGCATTACGGATTCGCAAGCGGTAAAGATTCGTGCGGAGGACGGGCGCCGGGTGAGTCGAGTGGACATTTCTGGGTTTATCAATCACCTGCCAAGAGGAAGATCCACCACCACTTTTAGTACACAGGATGCCAGTGGATCGACCTCACAGTCTGCAGCTATTGTCGAGGCCATTGAACTCGGTGCTACTGCTCTCTTGATGGATGAAGACACTTGCGCGACGAATTTCATGATCCGCGATGCCAGAATGCAAAAATTAATTGTGAAAGAAAAGGAACCTATCACTCCGTTTGTCGATCGTGTTCGCGAACTGTATGATCAGCTTGGCGTTTCGACTATTCTTGTCATCGGGGGTTCTGGCGATTACCTTGATGTGGCCAATGTGGTCATTGATATGGACGAGTATCGTCCCTATGACTTTACTGAAAAAGCGAAGATAGTGTCCAAACAACTTCCCGTGTCAAGACAAAAAGAAGTAACGGTGCCCTTAAACCCTATTCGTGCGAGACATCCTCACCCCCAAAATTTGCGGAACCAGCTGGAACGAATAGAGGCTAAAGCCTTTCCAACGCTTCATGTTGGCGATGAATTTGTGGATCTCAGCGCGCTCGAACAGATGGTGGACGAGGGCCAATTGCGTGCAATCGCTGCGCTCATGCGCTATGCTCTCAACACCTATGTGGATGGGTCCGTTCCTCTCCGAACAGTGGTGGAAAAGTCCATTCAGCAGGTACTGAATCACGGGTTTGAATCGATCAGTTCGAATGAAGGTTGTTCAGGGTTCTATACGCTTCCCAGGTCACTTGAACTTGGAATGGCTTGGAATCGGGTGCGATCGCTCACGATAAGATGATGTAATTGATACAATGGGAAAAAGGTATTTTGATACCGATCGGGTACAGAAGCATTAGATCCACTCGAGAATGGGAGGAACCGATGCTAATGACCCGGTTAAATATATTTGTGGTAATCATATGTGTATTTTTACTAGGCGGGTGTGGATTATCCACAGAGAATTTGCCTGAAACCATACCAACCCCCACAAAGGAAGGCAACATGACGCTTTATTGGGGGGCACAGGTTAAAGCGTGCGCATTGCAAATGATTCGCACTAGCACTGATTTTTGCCATTTTAGTGTCTATGAGTTATCGGACGCGGACATTTTGAAGGCTTTGGTGGAGGCGAAAAATCGTGGTGTTGATGTGGAAGTGGTGGTGGACCAGACAGAACAGCAGTCCCAGACAGTGGCAGTGCCATTTTTAAAGGACGCAGGGGTGAAAGTGAGATCATTGTCCATTCCCAGTGGCATTTCGCATATCAAATTACTCGTGGTCGATACGAATACAGGGCTGGAAAGCTTGATGGGCGGAATGAATTTTGGCCGGGAAAGCCTCTATAATCACGACGCATCTGTGTTGGTTAGGCATGCGCCAGGCAGTTTTGAGGATGTTTTTCAACGGGATTATGCTTCTGCAGGGGGAATTTTGAATATTGCTCCTGTGTACCCAGCCCCCATCATTGTGGACAGGCACATAGCACCGGCCATGCTCGATGCCATTGCGGAAGCGAATAAGAACATCGAGATTGAGGCATTCGCATTGACGAGCAAGCCCTTTATCGCGGCACTGATGGCTGCCAAATCGAGAGGAGTCGAAGTCAAGGTAGTGCTTGATCCTCACGAATATTATGACAGGAAAACCGCGAGTACGCTTAAAAAAGCAGGAATTGCTACTTGTTTTTATCAACCAATACAAGATGAACTCCTTCATGCCAAAATCATGTCAATCGATGATGGCCGTATTTTTTTTATCGGAAGCTCCAATTTTTCACGACAAGCGTTTGACGTCAATCACGAAGGGGATATGGAATTGTTGCATGTCCCTCTTTTTGGGGAAAAACTCAATGAAGATATCCAACACATGTTTGAATCGGGTGGTGGGAGCATTTAATCATGAGCAAGAATTGGCGTTCTGTGACTTCCATCGACCATCGGTTGGAAAGTGTTGCGGCCCGTATTCGGAATAGATCATCCATGTTGGACGAAACGTTTGTCTTTTTTGCCCACTTCGGTCCAGCGTTGTTCTTCCTGGAGATGTTCCTGCTAATTATGTTAATGTTTTCTTGGCATCAAGAAATTAAACACACCTTGCTCTCTGTCTTGGTAGCGATGATGGCTGCTGTGACAACAAAATTAATCGTCGATCCCATTGCGAACAAAATCGGCAGGAATCGCCCCTTTGTGACATATCACTATGAGCCGCTATTATCGAAAAACGCAGAGGATCCTTCTTTTCCGTCCAACCATGCAGGTGGAGCACTGGCCCTCGCAACCGTACTTGTTGCGCAGTTTCCTCAAGTTGAGGTGATCACTATCCTGCTAGCCTTGTTGGTCATTCTCTCCAGACTATATACAGGGCTCCACTATTTGTCTGATGTGATGGCCGGAGGATTGGTGGGATTTTTTGTAGCGATGGTTTATTTGTGGGTAATGAGATGACAATAAAGGAGTAAAGTAAACATGGGTTAATCTGGAGGAGTAGGATTGCAAAGAATTTTGGTAGCAACAATTTTCTTGACCCTTGGTTTTTATTTGGTTACTCCTGTTGCAAAAGCGGCATCGTTTACCATCAGCATCACGGATGAACGGATCGTTCCTAATGCAATAGCGGTTTCAGCGAATGAAAAAGCACACTTTACCATTCATAATTACGGGAAGAAAACACACAATTTTGTGTTGCCTGCATTTTACATTTTTACACCGAATTTATCTCCCCAAGAGGGCACTACCGTTGAATTTGTACCAGAAAAAAAAGGGATGTTTTCATTCTACTCAGATACGGGAGGGAAACCTGAACCTGGTCTTTCTGGAACTATGCAGGTGAAGTAACCATCGTGTTATGATAAATAAATATGGGATTGGTGATATGGACCATCCTGAGAGGGGCTGTCCTTTCGAAATACCTAAACCTAGTTCATGAAGAACCAGAAAGGGCAGACCCAGTCAGGGCAGCGTATCAACCTAGCTTGATATCGAGGTCGCGACCTCCGATCACATGAAAATGTTGGTGAAAGACAGATTGTCCTGCGGATCTTCCTTTGTTGGTTATCACGCGGAATCCTGTTTCTGCAACTCCGGTGACACGTGCTACTTCTTGGATGGCATGGATTAGTTCCACCATAAGTTCGGTCTCCGATACCGGGATCTCCATCAATGAATCATAGTGAGCCTTGGGAATGACGAGGACATGGACAGGAGCCACTTTATTGATGTCCTCAAAAGCTACCACCAGTTCTGATTCATAAACCTTTTTCGAGGGAATCTCTCCTTGTACAATTTTGCAAAATATGCAATCCATATTTTCCCGCCTTTCATTAATGTTCATTTTTAAAAATCATATCAAAGTAAAGGAGATTCGCCAAATGTCAAGTATAGAACCAATGAATGGGACAGAGTGGCAAGAAGGAGTGGCATATGCCAGAGGGAGGTTTGTGGCACCAGCGGAAGCCGTAATTCCGATTGATGACCGAGCTCATCAGTTTGGCGATGGCATATACGAAGTGATTCGCGTAATCGGAGGGCGCCCATTATTGATGGATTATCACATGGAGCGATTTGAAACCAGCGCCAATGCTATTAAATTGCGCTTAGACCGTTCAATGGAGGAATTGCGTCAGTTGGTACTCGAGGCGATTTCCCGATCTGGCTACTCTGATGCACAGGTGTATTTTCAATTATCAAGGGGGCTTGCAAGACGAGAACATGCCTTTCCTAATATTCCAAGCCATCTTTCACTAACCGTTCGCAAAATGGACGATTCAGCATTTGATGGGGTTCGCGAACATGGGCTCAGCATGACCTGGACAGATGATATCAGATGGAAGTTATGCTACATAAAATCGCTCAATCTGCTACCCAATGTGATGGCAAAACAAGCGGCTCTCGATGCAGGCTATCAGGACGCGATATTGGTACGGGACGGATTTGTTACGGAGTGCACCAGTAGCAATATTGCCATTGTCAAGGGACAAACCGTGTATACGCATCCTGCCAATGAGAGGGTGTTGCACGGTGTTACCCGTCGTTTTGCCCTGAAATACCTAAGAGATACCGGAGTGGAGGTTCGGGAGGAAATGTTTACGATGGAAGAATTGATGCAAGCTGATGAGGTATTCACTATGAGCACTATAACTGAATTTGCTCCCATCGTGAAAGTGAACGGCTTTGATGTGGGGAATAAGACAAAATCAAAAGGAAGTATGCTTCGTCAATTACAATCTGCGTATCAATTGCAAATCAAGCATATTTAGTAGTTGCTGAGGATAGATGTCAAGGATAATCAATCATTTTTAAAAAAAGAAAATTGACCAATCAGTCAAAAAGTGATATTTATGTGGTAGTGTATTTGATACGTAGTAAGTAGGAAGCTAAGGAGGTTGATTTTCGTGCGATTGATTCGGCGAGCAGCCGTTTTAGGCTCTGGGGTGATGGGAGCCGCCATAGCGGGCCATCTTGCCAATGTTGGCATTCCGAGCCTGCTCCTAGATATTGTTCCGAAGGAGCTGACACCAGAGGAACAGAAGAAAGGCTTGACACTTGACCATCATATGGTGAGAAATCGCATTGCGGAATCTGGAAAAGCAGGGCTTTTAAAGGCAAAACCGGCTCCGCTGTTCCAACCGGAAACAGCAGCATTGATAGAAGTGGGTAATTTTGAAGATGATTTTGCACGGATAAGTGAATGCGATTGGATCATCGAAGTAGTGTTAGAAAATCTGGCAGTGAAGCAAAGCGTGCTTGCGCGAGTCGATGAATTCCGTTCCCAGGGCTCGATCGTCAGCTCCAACACTTCTGGCGTCTCGATTACTGCGATGTCTGAGGGAAGGTCAGACGATTTCCTGAAGCATTTTCTTGGCACACACTTTTTCAATCCCCCGCGTTACATGAAGTTGTTGGAGATTATCCCGACTTCACACACTCTTCATGATGTCGTAGATGGCATGCAGGAATTTGCAGAAGTGGTGCTTGGCAAAGGGGTGGTGTTGGCAAAGGACACCCCGAATTTTATTGCCAACCGCATCGGAACGTACGGCTTGTTGGTGACCCTTCAGGAAATGAAGAAGACGAGTTTTGGCGTTGACGAAGTGGATTTATTGACAGGACCAGTACTTGGACGTCCAAAGAGTGCCACTTTCAGAACTCTTGACATTGTGGGACTCGATACTTTCGTTCATGTTGCGCGCAATGTACTTGAAAATACGAATGATCCAGAAGAAAAATCAGTATTTGAAGTTCCTTCTGAACTACTTCAAATGGTGGAAAAAGGCTGGATCGGCGATAAGCGCGGCCAGGGCTTTTTCAAACGCGAAAAAACGCAAAGCGGTCGTGAGATTCTTGCACTTGATCTGACAGCGATGGATTATCGCCCACGCCGCAAGCTGGCTTCCGCATCTTTTGAAGCGGCAAGAAACGCGAGTAATCTGAATGATAAGTTGAAAGCGCTTGTCTACGGGAAGGATCCGGCAGGCGTGTTTGTCTGGAACGTACTGAAGCGAGTCCTTATCTACAGTGCCAACATGTTGGGGCAAATTGCAGATACAGTCACCGCGATCGACGATGCCATGAAATGGGGTTTCAACTGGGAACTCGGCCCTTTCGAAACGTGGGATGCGATAGGCGTCGAGAAGTCCGTTAAGCGGATGAAGGAAGAAGGGGATACCATTCCCGGCTTCGTGCTCGAGATGCTGAAAAACGGCAAGACGTTTTATGACCGCAGCAAACCTGGTTATCGTGTCTACTTTAACGGTGCTAGTTTTGTTTCTGCGCCAAACGATGCTCGTAAAATTGACCTTGCCGCATTAAAGGGAAGCGGCAAGAAAGTATTGGGCAATAACGGTGCCAGCTTAATTGATCTAGGGGACGGGGTCGCGTGTCTAGAACTTCACTCACCTAAGCAGGCGATTGGTGCTGACATCATCAACATGATGTATAAGTCGGCAGATGAAGTGGAGAAAAATTTTGAGGCATTGGTGATTGGCAGCGAAGAAGTCAACTTCTCTGTTGGCGCTAACCTGATGCTTATGTTGATGGAAGCCCAGGATGATAATTGGGACGAAATCAATCTCGTGATCAAACAATTCCAATATGCGAATATGCGGATGAAATATTTGAAAAAACCTGTGGTAGCAGCGCCTTATGGACTAACGCTTGGAGGCGGTACGGAAATTGCCGTTTCGACGCATGCCGTGCAGGCTTCGGCTGAAACCTATATGGGGCTCGTCGAGGTCGGCGTGGGACTTATCCCTGGTGGTGGCGGTAACAAAGAACTGCTGCTTCGCATGATGGAAAAAGCGCCAGCTGGTGTTGATATCCCGGTGATGCCGCTCGTCCAGCAAGCGTTTGAAACGATTGCGCTGGCTAAAGTGTCGACAAGCGCAAGGGATGCGCAGAAACTCGGCCACCTGCGGACTACGGACGGTGTGACAGTGGGACGCGATTATCTGCTTTACGATGCAAAACAGAAGGCACTCTCCATGGCAAAGAACTTTGTGCCAAAGACTCCAGCAAAGATCAAGGTGCAAGGGGAAAATGGCGCTGCGCTTCTGAAGATTGGCGTGTTTGGAATGAAGAAAAGCGGTTATTTGAGCGACCACGATGAAAAGATCGCCAAGCACTTAATTCGCGTTTTGACAGGCGGAAGTGTGGCGGAAGGAACCATGGTGAGCGAAGACTACCTGCTTGATCTCGAGAGGGAAGCGTTCCTTTCACTGATTGGCGAACCGAAAACGCAAGCGAGAATGCAGCACATGTTGCAAAAAGGCAAACCACTTCGCAACTAACAATAGCGATGAGGAAGAGGAGGTTAACGCGATGAAAGAAGCAGTGATCGTGGCGATGGGGCGTAGCGCGATCGGGAAGGCTGGCAAAGGCTCGCTGCGTCAAACCCGTCCGGACGATTACGGCACCGCCGTACTGGAAGGCGTTTTGAAGCGCGCTGGACAATTGGACCCAGCATTGATCGAGGATTTGATAATTGGATGCGCGACACCGGAAGCGGAGCAAGGGATGAACATGGCTCGCATTATTGCGCTACGCGCAGGATTGCCAACATCCGTCTCAGGGATGACGGTCAATCGCTTCTGCAGTTCCGGATTGCAGACGATTGCAATTGCCGCCCAGAGCATTCAGACGGGTATGAACGAAGTACTGGTGGCAGGTGGCGTAGAAAGTATGAGCCGACTGCCTATGGGGGGATACAATATTTCTCCTAACCCGTATTTGGCGGAAAATTACCCGGAATCATATATGTCCATGGGTCATACGGCAGAAGAAGTGGCAAGGCGTTTTGAAATATCCCGCGCAGAACAGGACGAATTTGCGCTTCGCAGCCACCAACGCGCTGCAGCGGCGATTGAATCCGGGAAATTTAAAGAAGAAATCATTCCATTTGAAGTGACCTTGTCCGATACGGATGAATCAGGGAAACCACGTGCTCAAAAGATGGTCTTTGATACAGATGAGGGAGTCCGCAAAGACACTTCTCTTGAAGCGCTAGCCAAATTAAAGCCTGCCTTCAGCGTGACAGGAACGGTAACCGCTGGTAACTCATCGCAAACCAGTGACGGGGCTGCGGCGCTGATAATGATGTCAGCAGATCGCGCTGCAAAAGAAGGGCTTAAGCCACTTGGCGTGTTTCGTTCCTTTGCGGTAGCTGGCGTGGACCCAGACATTATGGGGGTTGGTCCAGTAGCGGCTGTGCCGAAAGCACTAGAAAAGGCCGGTCTTACAGTTGATGATATGGATCTCATTGAATTGAACGAGGCGTTTGCCTCGCAATCCCTTTATGTCATCCGGGAACTGGGCATGAATCCGGAAAAAGTGAACGTAAGTGGCGGTGCCATTGCGCTTGGCCATCCACTTGGATGCACAGGTTCCAGGCAAACCGTCACGTTGCTCCACGAACTTGCTCGCCGCAATGGACGCTATGGGCTAGTCACCATGTGTATAGGCGGCGGTATGGGTGCGGCAGGTGTTTTTGAACGCGTATAATCAAGGGATGAGAACCCTGATATTGAGAGGAGATCGACGATAATGAGTGAACAAAGGGAATACGGTGCTGCATTTTTTGTCAAAGCAACCACACCGGATCTGGTTTTTACACCAGAAGAGTTCAATGACGAGCACAAGATGATTGCCAAAACCACGCTGGATTTTGTGCAAGGGGAAGTGCTCCCAGTTGGTGAGCAACTCGAGCATCAGGATTGGGACCTCACGGTTAAATTGATGAAAAAAGCGGGCGACCTTGGACTTCTCGCAGCTGATGTGCCGGAAGCTTATGAAGGACTTGGAATGGATAAAGTCAGTTCAGCACTGATAACGGAATACCTCACACGCGGTGGTTCCTTTGCACTGTCGCAAGGCGCACACGTGGGGATTGGAACATTGCCGATTGTGTTTTTTGGTAACGAAGCGCAAAAGAAAAAATACCTTCCTGATCTGTCATCTGGCAGAAAATTTGCTGCCTATGCACTGACCGAACCTGGTTCCGGGTCTGATGCGCTCGGTGCCAGAACAACGGCCAAACTTTCTGAGGACGGAAAGTACTATGTCCTCAACGGGACGAAGCAATACATCACCAACTCAGCATTTGCAGACGTGTTCATCGTCTACGCGAAAATCGACGGTGAGCATTTCTCAGCGTTTATTGTGGAACGAGATACTCCAGGACTCTCGACAGGCCCTGAAGAAAAGAAAATGGGCATCAAGGCTTCTTCCACTCGTCCGCTCATTTTGGAAGACGTGAAAGTGCCTGTTGAAAATCTGCTCGGTGAAGCCGGAAAAGGCCATCAAATTGCCTTTAACATCCTGAATATTGGCAGATACAAATTGGCAGTTGGTTGTGTTGGTGGTTCGAAAGCCGCCATCGAGGCATCGGTGACGTACGCAAAAACTAGGGAACAATTTAAGCAACCGATTTTCAACTTCCCGCTCATGCAATCGAAGATTGCGGACATGGCCGCACGCACCTATATTGCAGAGAGCGCTGTTTACCGCACGACTGGTGCAATTGACAAAGCACTTTCTGAACTCGATCTTAGCGGCGAATATTCTGGTTCTGAATCGGCGAAAGCGATCAGTGAGTTTGCGATCGAATGTTCGATCAATAAGGTCCTTGGTTCTGAAGTGCTTGATTTTGTGGTCGATCAAGGTGTTCAAATTCACGGTGGCGCTGGGTTTATTCAAGATTATCCAATCGAACGGATGTATCGTGATTCCCGGATCAACCGCATTTTTGAAGGTACCAACGAAATTAATCGCCTGCTGATTCCCGGCACCTTAATGAGAAAAGCCATGAAAGGCGAAGTGGCACTGCTTCAAGCCGCTCAGGCACTGCAAGGCGAACTGATGGGCATGATCGAACCAGCAGACGAATCGGCGGTACTTGGCCGCGAAGCGTATGCCGTAGAAATGACGCGCAAATTGATTTTGCTTGTCGGCGGAATGGCCGTTCAGAAATATGGCACCAAACTCGATCAAGAGCAAGAACTCCTCTCGAATATGGCAGATATGGCCATTTACCTGTACGGAATGGAGAGCGGTCTGGTGCGCGCACAAAAAGCGATAGCAAGCGGTGCTGCGAATGCGGAATTGCAAGCTGACTACGTGCGTCTCTATGTTGCGGAAACCTTCCCGCTCGTGGAACAATTTGCAAAAGACTCTGTTGGCGCGATGGAAGAGGGAGACACGCTACGCACCACCCTTTCTGTAGTCAAGAAACTGACAAGGTACACCGCACCTAATACAGTGACGCTCAAACGCAGCATCGCAAAGCGTCTTGGTGACGCAGAAAAATACCTGGCGTAATCAATAGCAATCAAATAAACAGGGTTTGAGACAAAAATAGTCTCAAACCCTGTTTTTTATGCGTTTTTTTGATGACCTCTCACGATGGAATGGATGAGCGGCAACCAGATTTTCTGTTCGACAGTCACATCGAATGCAGACATCACATCAATGGATTGGGAACGAGTTTGTATAGCAGGTCCAGGTATCCGCGAAGTGTAGCGAGTAGCGGAATCTGATTTTTGCAACGTTAAAATTAACGCTTTGTATTTTTTGATCAAGTTATTTGGTCCCGCTACATTTTGTGGAGTGTTCCTTTTTGTATGATGAGATAATCCCGGATGTAAAAGTGTGTTGCGCAAAATAGGAAATTCTCCACGAAACATGATATCCTTTTTAGGGAGCAAATAAATAATGACATTTCTCTTGACGCCAAATTTTAAAGCAGTTTGAACTTGGTTGTAAAAAACATCAATCCGATTACCAATGATGGCTCCTCCGGTATCATCAGCAATGCGAACTCCAAGTCCTGGTATATACACTGGTGTCCCATACGGTATGATCTGTGGATCAACTGCGATGGACAGTCCCTGAACGGCTTTTTGGCCAGTGGAAGTAATATCATACCCGGGTTGACCTGGCATTTTACCGGTGGACTCGTATCCTGCCGTATAGGCCGTCAACGTGCAGATCATCGCTTTGGCGGATTTTGGCACCGCGGAGGGTCTGTTTGGGATTTTTAATCGCTCGCCAACGTAAATCATGTCTGGATTAACCAGTGAATTTAGGCTTGCAATATTCTGTACGGTAGTGTGAAAAACGCTGGCGATGGCGGAAAGTGTGTCTCCGCTTTGTACGGTGTAAATGTCAGTTGACGATGATACACTTGTCAATGGATTCTCGTTTTTGCCCATGGCTACTTTCATGGAATAACTGCCGAGTGCAAGAAATACAAGCGCGATCATGAATAAAAGTGGACGCTTGAATCTCATAAATTGGCTCCTTTCCTCATTTTCTTGGCAGTATTTACTAAATTGATAAATTGTAAACCTCATAGTTGTTATTTTTTTTTGATGGGAGAGGTTATTTTGCATTTCATTGCCTTCATTGGATTTGTTATTTTGGTCATTTTGGTAGTGATCGGTTGGGGGGCCTTGCGCTTTCACCGGAAAGGGGATTTTGCCTTTCGCATTAGAAAGTTGCAAAAAAGGACATCTGAACTGATTTCCAAAGTGATGGATTTTGAAAGTGAGTTGGATTATTTCTCGCTTTATGAAAAAGCAGAGGAGAAGCGTTTGATTAAAGAAGTGGAGACGGAAATGGGGGAAGTCAATGAAACGGCGGTCGATGTGAGTGAACATTTGGGAGCGTTGTTAAAGCGATCTAATAGTCTGTTTGATTTTTCTGACCTGTATGTGGATATAGGAATTCAGGAAGAAAAGTTGGAAAAAGCGGAGGCAACATATCAAGTGGCATCTGCTAAACTACAGAAGTTGCCCAAAATATAAGTAGGCAAGAATGACTGGTTGAATCGAAAGGTTTATGATAAGATAAATTTGACTGAGCGCTCGATCGGAAAAGGAGGAGAACCTTTGAGCGGAATGGGACCAATTTCAACACCGGTAAAGGACCCTGAATTAGTTCGTGTCCGTCGCGAGCAGATTGTGATGGCGGCAACGAAGCTTTTTGCTGAAAAAGGTTATCACAAAACCACCACGCGGGAAATCGCGCGCGAAAGCGGATTGGGGACCGGCACTTTATATGAATACGTCAATTCAAAAGAAGATATTTTGTACCTGGTCTGTGACATGATTCATACGCAGGTGGAGGATCGACTGCGGATGGTCACTTCACAAGGCAACACGGTCGTAGAGAGAATGCCGCTGATTTTTAATGGCTTTTTTCGGGTGATGGATGAACTGCAGGAATGGGTACTGCTTATCTATCAGGAAACCAAGTCGTTGCCGGGAAATTATATGGAGTATGTGCTCGCAAGAGAAGAGAGGATTACAGAGTTTTTTGCGGATTTGCTCCGCGCCGGAATCGAGGATGGTTCATTTGTCATTGAGCCAGAGGTGGTATCTTTAATGGCTCATAACATTGTCGTTTTAGGTCAAATGTGGGCGTTCCGGCGTTGGTCGTTACAGAGAAAGTATTCCTTAGAGACCTTTATTGAAACGCAAACTTCCTTGCTGATGAGAGAACTTGTCGCGCAGGAAAGATAGACCAGGAACGAAAAAGGAGGATTTATTATGGAAACTGAACGATATCTGCCCCAACATCAAGTTCGATTTGTCACAGCAGCGAGTTTATTTGACGGTCACGATGCGTCCATTAATATTTTTCGTCGGTTGTTGCAAGCGAGCGGTGCTGAAGTGATTCATTTGGGACATAACAGGTCCGTAAAAGAAATTGTCGATGCGGCCATCATGGAAGATGCGCAGGCGATTGCGATTAGTTCCTATCAAGGCGGACACATGGAGTTTTTCAAATACATGGTGGGTATGCTAAAAGATCGCGGCGCAGGCCACATCCGTGTGTTTGGCGGTGGCGGAGGTGTCATTGTGCCTCGCGAGATTGAGGAGTTGCACGCATATGGGGTGGCACGCATTTACTCGCCTGACGATGGCCGGGCGTTGGGGCTACAAGGCATGATCAACGACATGTTGCGAAAGTCCGACTGGCCGACTCCCAAGGCGCGCGCCGCCGCTTTTTTGAAAGGTAATGAAAAGTTGGAAAAAGACGATACCTTGACCATTGCCGAACTGATTAGTCTGGTAGAAGAGCATGTGGGCGATCGGAAGGCATCGGCAAGCGTGCTAGAAAAAGTGATGCAAGAAAAACACTCAGACAGTGTTATCGTAGGCATGACTGGTACAGGTGGCGCGGGGAAAAGTTCGTTAACCGATGAACTGGTCAGGCGCTTTTTGCGCGATTTTAAGGACAAATCGGTCGCCATTTTATCGGTGGATCCTTCCCGGCAAAAAAGTGGTGGCGCACTGCTTGGCGATCGCATTCGCATGAATGCGATCCACGATGATCGCGTGTATATGCGTTCGCTTGCAACGAGGAAGTCGCATTCAGAACTGTCACTCGCGATTCAGGATGCCATTCAGGTCGTGAGAGCAGCGGGGTTTGATCTGATTCTCGTCGAAACAAGCGGGATAGGCCAAGGAGATGCCGCTGTTTCAGAGATCGCAGATGTCAGCGTCTACGTCATGACAGCAGAATTTGGTGCACCGTCACAACTCGAAAAAATAGACATGCTTGATTACGCAGATCTTGTTGCGATCAATAAATTTGACCGCAAAGGTGCGAACGATGCACTGCGACACGTGCAAAAACAAATTCAGCGTAATTTCAACCGTTTTCACGAACCGCTTGATGCGATGCCTGTCTATGGTACGATTGCGAGCCAATTCAACGATATTGGCACCAATTCGCTATACTTGGCACTGATTAGTGCAATCAATGAGAAAAAAACTTTTTCGTGGCAAAGTAGGTTATCCCTCGTGACAGGGATTCCCACGCGTACCTCGTTGATACCTGGTGATCGGGTGCATTATCTGCTGGATATCGTTCAGAAAGTGAGAGGTTATCGAGCGGAGGTTGAAGCACAAGCCCAGTTTGCACGAACGCTGTATCAACTAGAAGGCACAAAAGCCGCATTGCAGGAAGATGGGGAGACGACACTTGCTGCCATTGATCGTAAAATGGAGGCCATCAAATCCCAGTTAAGGCCAAAATCGCTCTCGGACATTGCTGAATATGCGGAAGTCGTGAGCCGTTACCGGGCGAAAGAATTGGTGACGGTCACGCGCGGAAAAGAGCAGCGTCAACCGCTTTATCACAAATCTCTATCAGGACTGGACATTCCCAAAGTGGCAGTGCCAACACTCTACGATTATGGCGATATCGTGCGTTACATGGGGCTTGAGAATGTGCCAGGATCATTTCCCTATACAGCTGGCGTATTTCCGCTAAAACGCACGGAAGAAGAACCTCGACGTCAATTTGCGGGGGAAGGGACACCAGAGCGCACGAATCGAAGGTTTCACTTTTTATCTAAAGAAGATAAGGCGAAACGTTTATCTACTGCATTTGACAGTGTCACGTTATACGGAGAAGATCCGGCGGAAAGACCGGATATTTACGGAAAAGTAGGGGAGAGCGGCGTCTCTATCTGCACTCTTGAAGATATGGAAAAGCTATATGCAGGGTTTGATCTCATCGATCCGAATACCTCTGTGTCCATGACGATCAACGGACCCGCACCCATGATCCTTGCAATGTATTTAAATACAGCGATCAATCAGCAGGTCCGGGAAAAAGAAAGTGAACTGGGCCGTTCTTTAACGGATAGTGAACTGGTAGGTGTGAAAGAGCAAACGCTACAGGTGGTCAGAGGTACGGTTCAAGCCGATATATTGAAAGAAGATCAGGGGCAGAATACTTGCATTTTTTCAACTGAATTTGCCCTTCGCCTGATGGGAGACATTCAGGAATACTTTATTCAACACAAAATGAGGAATTACTACTCTGTTTCGATAAGTGGTTACCACATCGCGGAGGCGGGGGCCAATCCCATTACGCAACTGGCGTTTACGCTTGCCAATGCATTTACCTATGTGGAGTATTACCTTAGTCGAGGTATGAATATTGATGACTTTGCGCCGAATCTGTCCTTCTTTTTCAGCAACGGGATGGATCCGGAGTACACTGTGATGGGGCGCGTGGCGCGCCGAATCTGGTCGGTCGTGATCAAACAACTGTATGGGGGCAATGAACGCAGCCAAAAATTAAAATATCATATTCAAACCTCAGGAAGGTCATTACACGCTCAGGAAGTGGATTTTAACGATATTCGAACAACGCTCCAAGCACTCCTTGCGATCTATGACAATACGAATTCTCTTCACACCAATGCTTATGACGAGGCGATCACCACGCCGACAGAAGGCTCGGTGAGAAGAGCCATGGCCATCCAGATGATCATTAATCGGGAATTTGGCTTGACAAAAAATGAAAACCCAATCCAGGGGGCCTACATTGTTGAGGAATTAACAGACATAGTAGAGCAGGCGGTGCTTGAAGAATTCCTTCGTTTGCATGAGCGGGGCGGAGTGCTTGGTGCCATGGAACTGCAATATCAACGTGGAAAAATTCAGGAAGAGTCGCTTTATTATGAAACCCTTAAGCATTCGGGGGAACTACCGATCATCGGCGTCAACACGTTTATCAATCCACTTACGCTTCAAGAAGATTATCAACCACCGGAGCTTGAGCTTGCGAGGGCGACAAAGGGAGAAAAAGAACAGCAGATCACCTCTCTAAGGCAATTTCAATCTATGCACCAAGATGAAGCGGAGATGGCGCTTGAACGCTTGAAACGAGTGGCAGAAAGTGATGGCAATATATTTGCAGAATTGATGGAAACGGTGAAAGTGGCAAGCCTTGGCCAAATAACCTCAGCGCTTTATGAAGTGGGAGGCCAATATCGTCGCAATATGTAATTATGGTACAATACGGGCGAAACGGTTTTTAGGAGGAATTTGATAGATGTCTCTCATGCAGACACTAATTTTCGCTCTTGTACAAGGCATCACGGAATTATTCCCCATCAGCAGTGTGGGCCATGGGGTTTTAATTCCATTTCTTTTTCACTGGCCCAATATTCAGTCGAGTCCCACCTTTTTACCTTATATCGTCATGCTGCATGTTGGGACCGCTGTGGCACTACTCATCTTTTTTATCGTGGACTGGCTAGTATTTTTGCGTGCTATATTTGCTCCTTCAAAGGCATCGAGCAGGCATGAAGCCAGGATGGCAAGAAAAGAATTTTTTCTTATTGTAGTTGCCACGATCCCTGCTGTGATTTTGGGAGGGCTGTTTACTCACAAATTTGAAACACTGTTTGGTAATCCCCGTATAGCGATGATTTTTTTAATTGTAAACGGTATTATCTTGCTTTATGGAGACCGTTTAATGAAGCGAGCGGGAAGAAAGGAATCGCATGATTTATCCTATGGACAAGCCCTTGTCATTGGCATTTTGCAGTCGTTTGCTCTAATTCCGGGATTTTCAAGGTCTGGAATGTCGATGATTGGTGGGCTTGTTTACGGCCTTCGTTACGAGGCGGCGGCAAGGTTCAGTTTTTTGCTTGCGACACCGATCATTCTCGGAGCAGCGGTAAAGGAACTGCCTAAGCTTCATCATGCGGCTCATGGCATGTTGACCATGGCGCTGATTGGAGGTCTCGTTGCGGGGATTGCTGCGCTTTTCAGTACTTGGTTTCTCATGCGTTATTTTAAGACTAGAGAAGTGCGGGCTCTTCGTCCATTTGGAATTTATTGCTTGATCGTTGGTGTGGGAACGTTGATTCTCAGCTTTTTCATATAAGTTAGTTGCCAATATTTTGGAATACGGATAGAAATGCTGCCTGATTGCAAACCTCTAACCAAGGGGGGATGACATGCGAACCTTGGTATGGTTGAATTTGCGATCAGGCAGTATGCTTTTGATATGGTTGAATTCATTATTTTTGGCAGCAATGGCGTTGTCGGGAACCTTCATCAACATCTATATTTTTCGTGTGGATCATTCGATCGCCGCCATCGGGCAGTTTAATTTTTTCGAATACTTGGCGTACCCCATTGCGTTTCTTTTTGCTGGGAAATTATCTAAAAAATGGAAAGAAATATGGTTTTTAAGGGTGGGCGTGGTGTTGCTCGCCGGTTTTTTTATTTGGATAATCACGCAGGGAAACGCGCCAAAAGTCGACCTTTCTATGCTGGGGATTCTTTACGGATTTGGTCAGGGGATCTACTGGTTTGGATTCAATATTCTTAGTTTTGATTGGACCACATGGGAAACACGGCCCTCCTTTCAAGGTACACTGGGTTTTGCTGGAGCCATCGCAACGACTGCATTCCCATTTTTGGCAGGGATCCTTATTTCCAAGGCAAAAAATTATTCGGGATATTATATGGTCTTCCTCTTATCTTTGGCGCTTTTTGCCTTGTTGTTGCTAATCAGTGCAAAGGCAACTAACAGTCCAAAAGAAAAGCAGTTCAATCTGCAGGAAGGATTTCGCTTTCGAGAAGATCCGGATTGGTTTCGCTTGTGGCTTGGGACTATCGCATTCGGACTGCGTGAAGGGGTTTATGCATTTTTTATCAGCATTCTAGCCTATTCATTGACAAAGAGTGAAGAATTTTTCGGTTTGTACAGTTTGGTGATTGGTACCTTGTCTTTTAGCGCGTTTTATTTGGCGGGCAAACTTCAAAAATGGAAGATTTCAGGTAAAATAGTGCTTGCCATCGCGGCGTTTGTGTTGGGGGTGCTCTCCTTATTGTGGCTGGTGATTGTGAATATTAAGATGCTATGGATCTTCGGCATATTCACTGCACTTTTTTTTCCATTTTTCATGGTTCCCTATCAAACGATTCTGTTTAACGAAATAGAAGAGACGAGGCGCTCCACCCAACATAGGACCGCTTATTTTATTAGTCGCGAAATGGCTTTAGCACTTGGGAGATTGGCAGGGGTGGGGTTGATCTGGTGGGTGGCAAAAAATTTTGCTGGGCAATAGGTGATCAGTTTATACAGTTTGATCGGATTAAGCTTTATTATCACAGCCTATGTGATCAGAAAAGTTGAATTTAAATCCAAAAAGGAGCCATCCATTAGTGGGGCAGACTGATCGATTCGTCAGGGTGTCGGATCGATCAGGTTGTCCCATCTTCGTTTGGCACCTTATGGTGTATGACGTTACAAAAGATTAAGACTTGAAGAAATTACGGTTCTTTTCAATGAATGATTTTTCAGAATCAGGCACAAAATCTTCTTGGAAAATAGCAGAAACTGGGCACACAGCTTCGCAGGCACCGCAGTCAATGCAGGTATCTGGGTCGATAAAAAATTGATCTCCACCATCGTGGATAGCGTCAACCGGGCATGTTTCCACGCAATCGGCTGCTTTTTCATTGATGCAAGGTGATGTAATCACGAATGCCAAGAAAAATCACTCCTCTACTTTTACTTTCGTATTCATCATATAATACACCCATCTTTTCTTCAACTATCTTGACAAGATAGACACAAATGTGTCCTTAACTTGCAGGGGATTTAGCGTTGGGGTAAACTGAAAAGGAAATTTCCATTACATCCTAGAGGCGCTAACAGGTGGAATTGCATGTGACATGCCAACGTCGAAGGGATGGGTGTCCGTGTTTCAATGTCCGATCTGTGGTGAGCTAATGGAAGCATTGACAAACAATCATTGTCAAAGCCGCCATCAGATGTCCCGTAATGATCTCATTGGTCGATTTGGTGTGCCCAAATACGTGACACCAGCAATGAAGAGGGAAATTCAACAATGGATACGTTCTTCACAAGTTATTACCAGAATGGATTTTGAGGTGGCACAAGGCGCAGTGAGAAATCAGATCAAACGCTCATGACGCCATCTACTGACTAACTGTCTATAACTTCCCCCAAATCTCGATGAGTATGAGGTTTGGGTTTTTTTGAATTACTTTGCAGGCAACATGTAAAATAAGCGTATGATAATGAGTAGGCAATCACTTGTGATGGAGGAAGTTAATGTTGGATAACGAATGGGTATCACTTTTTGAGAACGGAATAGACGCACAAGTAAAAGCAACCAATAAATACAAAACAACGACGGTTTATGCGGTGATCGACTTGCCGCTTGATAAACGTACAGTGACCAAAAACGCAATGATGCCAGCCCTTTTGCTGCATGGTACGGCAAGCAATCCCGCACCAGATTTGTTGATGAGAGCGATTGAGGAACTCTATGGCGCCAACATGCATGCAAGAACAGGAAAACACGGTGATGTTCAAACTTTTGAATATATTTTGCAAGTACCTGATGAACAAATCATCGGTGAGCCAGGGTTATTTGAAGAAGCTCTAGAGCTTTTTGCGGAGATGATTTTTGATCCATTACAAGAAGGGGAGGGTTTTTCCAACCGAGCTTTTGACATCGAACGAATGCTACACAGGCAAAAAATCCTGAATTTGATTAATGACAAAATGAGTTATGCAGCAGAGAAATGTTTGGAAATCATGGCCGAGGGAGAGCCCTATGGGATCCCTAGACTGGGTTACGCTGACGATTTGGATGGTCTCGATGCAAATACTCTTTTACAAGAGTATTTGCATATTGTTCAGCACCGTCAATTTCACATTTATATCGTGGGGAATGTGGGAATTAAAAGCGTAAAGTCTTCGGTAGAGCATGTGTTTGGCAAGTACAAGGACCTTTACCAGTCCAATGATGACCCTAGGCTTCCCCTGCACATCGCTCATCAGTCAGCCCCCACTGAAGCAAAGCAACTCATTGAAGAAATGGACATCAATCAGGGCAAACTCAATCTTGGTCTTCGCACAGGGATCAATTACGCATCGGACGATTACCCGGCGCTCCTTGTGTACAACGGCATATTAGGAGGGTTTCCTCATTCTAAGCTATTTCTCAATGTCAGGGAAAAAGCCAGCCTAGCTTATTATGCTTCAAGCAGACTAGAGGGCCTGAAAGGCTATGTATTTGTTTATGCAGGAATTGATTCTGAACGCTATGAAGAGGCACTTGCAGTGATCAAACAGCAAATGGAGGATATGCTACACGGACAACTTTCAGACGATGAAATCGAATTTACCAAAGTCGGATTGATCAATCAGTACAGGCAATCCGATGACCCTCCTTTGACTGGTGCAGCGTTGCAAATGTACGCTCGCTATACAGGGAGGGCTTGGTCCGTGCAAGAATTGATTAATGCAATCGATAGAGTCGACAAATCTGCTGTGGTTCGGGTGGCTGAACGAGTGCATCTGGACACCGTGTATTTTCTCAAAAGCAAAGGGGGAGAGGCAAAGTGACAAAACTTGCAGAAAAGCGATCAGATCGTTTGCGTGAAACACTCTTTGAAGCGGAGATGGCCAACGGATTACAAGTATTCATCCTCCCAAAACCGGAATTTCGTCAAACGTACGCTACTTTCATTACCAAGTACGGATCACTTGACAGCGAGTTTGTCAGCGCGATGACTGGGAAACGGATTAAGGTACCGGATGGGATCGCGCATTTTCTCGAACATAAGATGTTTGAAGAAGAAGACGGCGATGTATTTAATAAATTTGCGAAATTCGGCGCTCAGGCAAATGCATTTACCACATTTGACAGCACCACCTATTTGTTTTCATCGACCAGTCATGTCGAGGAGAATTTGACGATACTGCTCGATTTTGTACAAAATCCTTATTTTACTGATCAAAACGTCGATAAGGAAAAAGGGATTATTGCGCAGGAAATCAAGATGTACGAAGATACCCCTAACTGGCGCTCCTATTTTGGGTTGCTAAAAGGGTTTTACGGTGATCATCCCGCTGCAACAGATATTGCAGGGACGGTAGAGTCGATCTCGCGAATCACAAAAGAAGACCTTTATGACTGTTACCGTACCTTTTATCACCCGTCCAATATGATTTTGTTTATGGTGGGGCCTGTTGATCCTGAGGCAATGTTGGAATTGGTTCAACGCAATCAGGAAGCAAAAGCATTTAAAAAGCGACAGGTGATTCAAAGGTTTTATCCTGAATTGCCAAGACGAGCAATCGAAGCAAGGGTGGAATCGGAACTGGTCATTGCCCAACCGAGAGTGCTCTTTGGTTATAAAGAAGTGGATGGCAGTGCTGACCCGATGACAAGGAATCGTCATGAAGCGGCCATGGAATTATGGATGGATGCACTGCTTGGTCGCGGTGCCAGATTGTTTCATGAATTGATTGAAGAGGGGTTAACCGATCAGGGGTTCAGCGTCGAATACGAAATGACCGAGTATTATGGTCATTCTATTTTGGGGGGGAATTCAAAAAAACCACTGGATTTGGTGAAACGAGTGCAAACAGCGCTTGCACAAACAGCGAAAAAAGGGCTTCATCAGGACGATTTTTTACGAGCAAAGCGCAAAGCGATCGGCCGGTTTGTGTCGTTGCTTGATTCTCCACAAGGCGTGGCGCATGTGTTTACCACCCAAAAACTTCGCGGAATTGATATTTTTGATACGATCGATGTACTGGAACAAATCGAACTGGCTGAAGTGAATGAGGTTTTAAAGAAACATCTACAAGATGAACAGTTTGCGATTTCTCTAGTACAGCAACTTGATGGGGAGGAATGACAAGCTGGCTAATCGTAAGGTTGAACTCGTCATTCCCCGAGAAGATAGCGGTAAAAAGCTGCATCGGTATTTGCGCCAAGCACTTCCTGGGATGCCGCTGAGCGGCATTTATAAAATGATTAGGGTCGGACGGGTAAAAGTAAATGGCAAAAAAGGCAAAATGGATTCACCATTGAATGCTGGGGATCAATTGCTGATATTTATGTCTAGCGATGATTATCAGGACCTGAAAAAAGAGCAGCCAAAGTACTCGGGAATATCTACGGCGATTGATATCATATTCGAAGACAAATCGATTCTAGTGGTCAATAAACCTGCAGGGTTATTGACCCATCCTGATACAAAAGAGCAAAAGGATACACTGGTGAATCGCGTGCTCGCCTACTTGTACCACAAAGGAGAAATTAGCGAAACTCGTGCCTTCTTGCCTGCACCGGTTAACAGACTGGACCGAAATACGTCCGGGATTGTCCTATTTGGAAAAGACCAGACAGCCCTTCGTTCATTAACAGCAGCAGTGCGTGATAGAAATGTGAAAAAAACCTATTTGGGGATTGTTTGGGGGGAATGGGAAGGAGAAGGAGACATCAAGTTGCACCTGGTGAAAGAGAACAAACCAAGTGGCACCGTGCATATGAAAGTCAATAAGGCTGATGAGGGCGTTAGTGCGCACACCAGGTATCAGGTGCTAGGCAGCACGCCCATCTATGCATTGGTGCGGCTTGATCTCATCAGCGGAAGGACTCACCAGTTGAGAGCACACTTGGAAAGCGTAGGACATCCACTGGTTGGTGACATCAAATACGGAGGCAAAGCTGGGCTTGGAGCCAACTATCAGCTGCTGCACGCCTATTCACTGACGCTTCCAAGTGGCGAGAAATGGTTGGCTGCGCCTCCTCAACTGTTTATACAAGCATTAAAACACGCTAATCTGATGAGTTACTTGCCAAGAGACTAACGATTAACAAGTTGTCTTACGATATAGCTCGCCAGAATCAGACCGGCGACAGGTGGAACAAAGGCGACACTGGCTGGTGGTGTTGCTATTTTGCGGGAAGTAGCTTGATCCGAGTCCTGCACTACTTGTTCATAACGGTGCATGGGGGTTAATGGTATTTCGGTTGAGCAGACTACGGGAAGCGGTCCGGAAAATCCGTGTTTTTTTAATTCCCGTCTCATCACTTTTGCAATTGGGTCCACGCTTGTTTCAAACAGATCGAGGATTTCAAATTTTGTCGGATCCAGTTTGTTTGCGGCTCCCATGCTGGAAATAATGGGGATGCCACGGGAATTGGCTTCAAGGACGAGCAAAAGTTTCGAACTGATGGTGTCTATCGCATCGGCAATATAATCCAAATGCTCTGCGAACACTTCATTTACGCTTGACTCCTCAAAGAACATTTTCTTGCGGATGACTTGACATTTTGGATTAATCTGTTGGATGCGTTCAGCCATCACGTCTACTTTTGCCTGCCCAATCGTTCCTTCTAGCGCAATTAGTTGGCGATTGATGTTGGTGACATCCACTACATCTTTGTCAATCAGAAGCAGACGGCCAATACCTGCGCGAGCAAGTGCTTCCGCTGTAAACGATCCCACACCGCCGAGACCAAAGACGGCAATACTTGCCTGTTGCAACTTTTCCATGGCATCATGTCCGAGCAATAATTCGGTGCGCATAAAACGATTCATTGATTTCCTCCTTTATTGCGATGAACGTTATACTTAGTATAGACGATGAACAGTTTTTTTGGTGAATCAGGAAGGAGATACGACTTGGAGAATCTATTTAATGTGGAAGGGAAAAAAGTACTGGTGACCGGTGCTTCGAAAGGCATCGGCTATGCCATTGCGAAAGGGTTTCTGGAAGCAGGAGCAGAGGTGGCAATTGCTGCGAGAAACGAGATAGATCTGCAAGCTGCAAGAAGTACGCTGGAACAAATCGGCAAAGGACATGTCATTCATGTGGCGGTCGATGTCAGAAAACCTGATCAGGTGCAGGATGCTGTAAAAACTGTAGCAGATTCTTTTGGGCACATCGATGTGCTCATCAACAATGCGGGCGTTAATGTGCGTGTCCCTGCAGAAAAAGTGAGCGAAGAAGATTGGGATACAGTGGTCGATACTGATCTGAAAGGTGCTTTTTTTATGGCGCAGACAGTAGGTCAACTCATGCTTCACCAGGGAAATGGCAGTATCGTCAATATCGCCTCAATTGGGGGGCACGTTGCATTGCGAACGGGAGTCGCCTATGCATCGGCTAAAGCGGGTGTACTGCACATGACAAGGGTATTGGCGGTGGAATGGGCTGCGAGAGGTGTTCGTGTCAACGCCATTGGCCCGTGGTATTTCAGGACTCCGCTTACTGCAAAATTGCTTGATGATCCTGCGTATTTAAATGATATTCTAGTACGGACTCCGATGAAGCGTGTCGGTGAGGTAGAAGAATTGGTGGGGCCTGCTATTTTTTTAGCTTCTGATGCCTCTAGTTACATGACGGGACAAGCCTTGTTTGTGGATGGTGGGATGGGAGTCTATGGGTTTTAAGCCTTGGCAATTGGCTCTCTTGAGGTTTTTGGTGATTTACGTTTCGATTAACCTCATACTGATCATATGGTTGTTGCTATTTGGACCGTTTACACTGTCAGGTTACAATGAGAGAGCCGCTTTGATCGGTATCGGTGGGATCGTCGTTGCGCTGATGATGTCCCGCTTTGGCGGGGGGACTGCTGAAGACGGGACTTTTTACAGTGCAGATGAAGAAGCGGAAATCAAGCGCAAAAGCAGAAGAGGATGGATGTATGCCGCTTTATGGGTGGCAATTGTGCTGCTTTTTACGGCGGGAATCAGTCAATGGTATTGATCAGGTAAGGAGTTAACTTTGTGCGTATTCGCTCAATGATAGGGCTGTGGTTGGGGAGGGCGACGAAATTCGCTCTAAAAATAAGCGGAAGATCGGGGACAAGTCTCCCTGGGCTTGTGGCTGGAAAAGTGGCACCTCATTTGTTGCAGGACCTTATGGCACAACTCACTGAGGGTGTCATCGTGACAGGAACCAACGGCAAAACGACGACCACCGCGCTTCTCTATGCCTTTTTAAGTGAAGAAGAATCGTGGCTGACTAATCGCGGAGGAGCTAATTTGCATCAAGGTTTGTTGGCGACCATGATGAGCACTAGCACCTTATCTGGAAAGTTGCGGATAAGAAAAGCGGTGCTTGAAGTAGACGAGGCCACACTTCCCAAAATCACCGCTTTTTATCATCCTAGTGTGATCCTCGTGACGAATGTGCTGCGCGACCAACTGGATCGCTATGGTGAAGTGGACGAGACGCTGCACTTATTGAAAGAGGGAACGGAATATCCGGGGACGTCGCTGATCACGAATGGCGACGATCCACTTGCTATGTCACTTGGCATCAGTCGATCCGAACTCACTTATTATTATGGATTTACTCAAGTGCCAGAGGTCACTTCGGCAAGAGCGGATGTCCGCGACGGGGCTTTTTGTCTCTTGTGCGGTGAGGAACTGATCTATGACTATTTTATTTATGGACAGGTTGGGGCGTATCACTGTCCTAATGGTCATTTTCAAAGACCTGTACCGGATTTTGGGGGAAAGTACGATGGGGCGACCAAGCAGTTGCTCGTTGAAGAAAGTGTATCTAAAGATAACCAAGTATATGCGATCGCTTCTCCTGTGAAAGGGATATTTAATCAATATAACCTGCTCGCGGCAATCAGCGCAGCAAGGATACTAGGTAAGTCGCCTGCTACGATTCGAAAAGGGATCGTGAATTACGAGGCGCCTACGGGAAGGTTTCAGGTTTTCGTGGGTACTCCTTTGCGGACATTGGCACTCGTCAAGAATCCCACAGGTGCGAACAGTGTGCTTCGCGCGATGGAAGAAGATGCAGGGGAAAAAGTGCTGTGTTTCGCTATTAATGATGATGATGCAGATGGTCGAGATGTGTCCTGGTTATGGGATATCAATATCGAGGAATTTCTCCCCAGGTCTTTTTGTGAGACATGGATCTGCACAGGAACAAGAGGACTGGATATGGCCTTGAGGCTTGCTTATGCGGGAGTTGATCGGAGCAAGATCAACGTGCTGGACAAACTGTCGCAATTGGTGGAGGAAACATCGGGATATGTGTTACCGGTTTATATACTATCGACCTATACGGCACTGCATCCACTGAGCGAATTGCTGCGAAAGGGTGTGACAAATGGCTAGAACCTTGCGTTTGGTTCATTTGTTTCCCGAGTTATTAAATTTATATGCAGATCAGGGAAATCTTTCGGTGCTTTCTACCAGGGCAAAGCAACGTGGCATTGAGGTGAAAATATTACCTGTTAAGCTGGGTACGAAACTTGATTTTGATCAAGCGGATCTGGTGCTTTTAGGCGGCGGATCAGACCGGGAACAGGCAATTGTTGGGAAGGAGCTTTTAGCCTATCGTCAAGATCTTTTAAGTGCCATTGATCTTGGCTTACCCATACTCGCGGTTTGTGGCGGATACCAATTGCTCGGAGAGTTTTATGAACTTCCTAGCGGCGAGAAAGTCCCTGGATTGCACTTGATTGATATGACGACCCACGCGGGCAAAAATCGACTGATTGGCAATATTGCTATTGAGTGGAACACTAATGCACAAGGTGCGGTGAGAACGCTGGTTGGCTTTGAAAATCACGGCGGCAGAACCATGCACGATTATCCTCCACTCGGTAAAGTGGTAAAAGGGTTTGGCAATAATGGGACGGATCAGAAAGAAGGCGTTCAGTATAAGGGCATTGTTGGTACATACATTCATGGACCCTTATTGCCCAAAAATCCTCACTTGGCTGATCATCTGATCCGGAATGCGCTTCGCTACCGAGGGTATTCAGACGATCTGGGCGATTTGGATGACAGATTGGAATGGGAAGCTCATCACTCCATATTGAACCGGATGCAAATCGGTTGAGCACATAAAAAATGGCTATTTCTAACATCACTTTTGTGATATTAGAGACAGCCATTTTTTATGGATCTGATCTTTACTATCAGGAATGGCGATTTTTCCTTTCTTCATAAACCATCAGGCCCTTTGCATTCAGTTCTAGGTCCACTGACATTTCATTCAGATGATCCGAAACCTGGTGGCCTTCGCTTGCCAGATGTCCGCGAATGTAGTGCTTCAGTTCATTTTGGATCCCTTCCCAGTCGAGTCCGGCAGCAAATACCCGATCGCTCAATTCCTTGAATGCCATGGCACCTTCTAGGGTTCCCTGATACGCTTCTTCAGCAGGGGATGGGCCAAAGTGGGTGTGGTAGACTGTTTCCGGATTCAAGTTTCTGATTTTGTCGACTGTAGAGGCAACTCCTTCAGGATCAAAGTCTGTCGGACTGGTAGACGGAAGCACAAATTCAAAATTCCATCCGGTAAAAGGTTTCACATAACGAATACCGAGCGAATCACCTGAGAATACCCCTGCGATCTCCGGATCATGAATGACGAAATGGTGTTTGGCATGCCCGGGGGTATCCAGGAAAACCAACTTGCGGTCGCCGATGTCAATGGTTTCGCCCTCTTCTCGTATTAGCACCTGGTGCTCAGGGATGGGGAGGATATCGCCAAACAGTGAGTGCATGGCATCACCATATACTTGAGCGGCGCCTTGGATTAAACGCGTTGGATCAATCAAGTGGCGTGCTGCACGGGGATGCGCAACAAAAGTGGCTTTTTTAGCTAACTCTGCAAGTTTTCCGGCCCCGCCCGCATGGTCAAGGTGCACGTGCGTTACGATGACGTAATCAAGGTCTTCCGGCGTTAAGTCGAGCCGCTTCAAGCTATCTAGTATGTGATCAAGCGAATTGGCGGAACCTGTTTCTATTAAGGTTTTTTTAGGTCCGTTGTACAAATAGGCACTGGATCTACCCACTTGGCCCTGCTCAAAAAGATCAAACATATATAAAGATTCTTTTAGTTGAATCAAATCGCTCATTATCTAATCCTCCGTTTCTTTTTTGCAAAATCTGCTTTAACGGGTTGTATGCGTTCTGCCAGAGGCAATACATTGTCCGCAATGGGGACGCCATCTGGTTGGAGTTGGACCTGGTCTTCTTCACGAGTATAGCGAGAAAGTGACAATAAGATCCCCATAGCCGCCATTTTTGCGACAAGCGCGGTTCCTCCATAACTGATAAACGGTAACGGGATGCCTGTAACAGGAATCAGTCCGGTCACCGCTGCCACGTTAATTAGAGTGCCTACACCAATCATACCTGAAATGCCATACGCGAGCAGTGAAGCAAAGCGGTTCTGCAATTGTAGTCCAACTTTGATCCCTCTCCAGACAAGCGATGCATAGAGGGCCAGTAGCACAAATGCGCCTGCTATTCCCAATTCTTCCACGATGACAGCAAATATAAAATCTTCATGCGGGATGGGAAGGTACAAATAGGGCGAAATGCCTTGCCCTAACCCTTGTCCAAACAAACCGCCATGGTAAATGGCCATCAACGATTGTTGTATCTGGTACCCGCCTTTATTGACGAGCGCCTGACTCCACGGATGAAGGAATACTTGTATTCGTATGTTGCGATACGACTCAAATACGGCAAAGGCGATTACCATCGGAATAAACATGACACCGATGACAAGCAAATGGAGAAACCTCACACCAGCCGCAATGACAATCACCAACCCGGATAAAAGCAAGAGCATGCCGGTTCCCATGTCAGGCTCAAGGAGTACCAGTACGAACTGAAATCCGAGCATCAATAATGGTGGCAACACACCATGTCTAAAATCATGTAATTTTTTCTTGTTTTTATCGAATATATAGGCTAGATAAAATAAGATACCAATCTGGGCTAATTCGCTGGGCTGGATGGGACCGAGCCAGCGCCTCACTCCCGCCGCTTTATGCCCAATTCCCGGGATAAGAACGGCGATTAGCATAAAAAGTGTAATGATCGAAAAGAATTTAGCCCACCTACGTATTGTGTTGGGGCCGATATTCATCAGAACCAGCATCAGCACCAATCCGACGATTGCAAAAATGATTTGCCGTTTCACATAATAAGTGGGGGGTTCGCCCACCACTTGCACAGCCCATACCATACTGGCACTAAAGATCATCAGCAAACCGAACGCAACAAGGGTGAGCACAATGAACAAGATAAGAAAATCTGGTTTGTGCCTTTTCATGCGTCACCTCCGTATCTAATTTTAATTCGCTGTAAATAGAAGACCTCCTGCTCTTTTTTCATGAGGGAGACAAAAATTACGCAACTTGTCCGGAAAATGTGAATGGCGTTATTTCCTTAAGTTTGCTAAGTTTATATGTGATCTCTCCACTTTACGTGGGGTAGGGGAAGAGGTGTGAAGCATCTCCCATATCGATATTCTGAATTGGATTCATCATTATGGCTATTTTGGCCTGATCGGGCTGATGGTGCTGGGAATTGTAGGATTGCCGCTACCTGATGAGACACTCCTGACGGCAGTAGGGTACTTAGTTTATCGCGGACAAATGGCCTATTTTCCCTCCGTCATCGCTGGTGTGATCGGGGCTGTTTCAGGGATCACGTTCAGTTTTGCACTAGGGAGCTTTGTTGGAAGGACTTTTTTGGTCAGAGTAGGCAAATTTCTTCACATCAATGAAAAAAAGTGGTTGAAGGCGGAAATTTGGCTAGAAACATACGGGGGTTATGCCCTGTTCGGTGGATTTTTTATACCGGGTGTCAGGCATGTCACAGCCATTGTAGCAGGGCTTGGCAACTTCCCATTCCGGCGTTTCGCTTTTTTCGCCTATCTTGGCGCTTTCGTATGGGTGATCGTTTTTGTTACACTTGGCCGTTTTGTGGGGCCGCAAGTAGAATCCGTGTCGATCATTCTTTATCGTTATCTTGGTTGGATAATTGTCTTCAGTGTAGCAGCGTTGCTGATTTTCGGTGTGTCAGGATGGCAGTGGGTTCGTTATCACGCTAGGCAAAAAAAGAGATAAGTTAAGGAAGTGGAGCGAAATCGATGGAATCGATTATTAAAAGGAATATTAAAGACTTGGATTACCCATTGATAATGGTAATGATCCTCATCTCCATTTATAGTGTCATTGCGATTTATACTGCGACTTACGGCAAAATCGATCCGAACATCCCATCGCATATCATTGTTCGTCAAATGGTATGGGAAGTACTCAGCTATATCGCCATGTTCGCTATGATGTTCATGGATTATCATACGCTCTCCAAGTACAGATGGTGGATTTTCGGTATTTCAATATTTTTGCTGGTTGCCGTTTTTGCTTTTTCAAGAGTCAATGGCGCACACAGTTGGATTCATCTGCCAGGTGGGGGAAGTATTCAGCCATCTGAATTTGCAAAACTTACATTTATCATTTGGACGGCAGATTACATGGCCAAAATGAATGAGAAAGAGTTTCCGGACTACACGCTCAAGGGGCTACTTCCCATTTTCATCGCATTCATCGTGCCTTTTATGCTTATCTTAAAAGAACCGGCACTTGGGCAGGCGCTTGTCCTGCTGGTCATTATGTTTGCCATGCTGCTGGTGTATGTGAAACGCAGGCATATGCAAATACTGATTGCAATCGCTGCAGTTGTGGTCATCACTTTTGGAAGTGCAGTGGCGGTTTACCCCAACCAGACCATTAAGATGTTAGAGCATCAACACATTATGCCCCATTACCAAACAATGCGTCTCATTTCGTTTATCGATCCCACCTTTAGCCCCACCGGGTCAGGGTACCAAGTATTAGAGGCAGAGATAGCGGTGGGATCGGGAAGTGTATTTGGGGAAGGGCTTTTAAAGGGTTCGCAGACCAATGGAAGCTGGGTGCCATTCCAATGGACTGACTTTATCTTTTCTGCCATTGCAGAACAATTGGGGTTTGTCGGCTCAAGTGTCTTGATCATGCTGTTTTTGGTGATGTTGTATCGCATGGTAAAAGTGGCGATGACTTCACTGGATGACTTTGGTGCTTATTTGATAGCGGGATCTGTAGGAATGTTTGCCTTTCAGATATTCGAAAACATCGGAATGAATTTGGTGATCAGCCCCGCCACAGGCATCACCCTACCTTTTATCAGCTATGGTGGTTCATCACTGATTGTTAACTTTCTTAGCATAGGAATTGTGCTTAGTGTTTCATTAAGGAGGAGAACGTTGCGATTTGATTAAATTCAATTCTTGCGTCAGAAAACCTTACACTTATTGTTGACGTATTAGGATTATTTCGCGTATACTGAGCCTAATAAGACCGAAAATAAAGGTAAGGGGATAGAAAATATGACGCCTTCTGACATCTTGGCACTTATTCGTGAAAAAAATATAAAAATGGTTGACTTTAGAATCGTTGATCTTCCTGGAAGACAGCACCACCTTACGGTACCTGCAGCAGAAATTGATGAAGAAAAGCTGACACATGGCATTGCATTTGATGGTTCGAGTCTACAGGGATTTCGCAGCATTGAAGAAAGTGACATGGTCATGCGTCCCGATTTGGCGACTGCTTATGTAGATGCGTTTACAGCAGTACCGACTCTTGACTTGGTGTGTGACATACATGAGCCAAGCGGTGCCCGCTACAACCGTGATCCCCGCTATATTGCACAAAAGGCAGAAGATTACTTGAAAAAATCAGGCATTGCCACGAATGCGTATTTTGGACCTGAGCTAGAATTTTTCGTGTTTGATGATGTCCGTTTTGCCACTGATCAATCGGGTGCGTTTTACAGTATTGATTCTAATGAGGCGAACTGGAACACAGGCAAGGATGAAGGACCGAACCTTGCGTATAAAGTGAAAAATAAGGGCGGCTATTTTCCTGTTCAACCGACTGATACTCAGCACGACTTGCGGACGGAAATGGTGCAGGAATTGATGAACGCTGGCATTCGCGTGGAACGTCATCATCATGAAGTGGCTTCGGCCGGGCAGGCGGAAATTAATTTCCGTTTTGAAACACTGACCAAAGTTGCGGATGTCGTATTACTTTACAAGTACATTGTAAGAAACGTTGCAAGACGTTACGGAAAAGTAGCTACCTTTATGCCAAAGCCGGTATTTGGTGATAACGGTTCTGGAATGCATGTGCACCAAAGCTTGTTTGATGGTGATACCCCCTTGTTCTTTGAAGAGGGATCCTATGGGAATATGAGCAAAATTGCGCATCACTATATTGCGGGTATTTTGCATCATGCGCCTGCCATTCTGGCTTTTGCAACTCCTAGCACCAACTCATTCAAGCGTTTGGTGCCGGGCTTTGAAGCTCCAGTGAATCTCGTCTTTTCAAGAGGGAATAGAAGCGCAGCCGTTCGTGTGCCGATCGCGGCAGTATCACCCAAAACTGCACGAATTGAGTTCCGTACTCCTGATGCCACGTCCAATCCTTATCTGGCCTTTGCGGCGATGTTGTTGGCTGGGCTTGACGGCATCAAAAAGAAAATGGATCCCACGGCACTAGGTTATGGTCCATTAGACAAAAACATTTATGAGCTTTCCGATGAGGAGAAAAAGAACATCAAAGGTGTACCGGGATCGCTTGAAGAAGTATTGCAGGCACTTTCCGACGACCATGAGTTTTTGCTGGAAGGCGGAGTGTTTGACAACGACTTCATCCAAACTTGGATTGATTTTAAGCGGACCACTGAGGTGCAACCGATGGCACTTCGTCCGCATCCATACGAATTCCAAATGTATTTGGATCTATAATTGCCTCACTAATTGATGATGGAAATAATGGCGTGCGCCTCTAGGTGCACGTTTTTTTTCAGTAAAAATGAAATGTGGTAGACTGAACACGACAAACAAGGGTTATTTTATGAAGAATGGGGGATTCCTTTGCATATAGGCGCTAATGTTTCGATTGCACAGACAGGACTCTTGCGTGCTGTTGAGGAATCGATTTCGTACAAAGCGGATACGTACATGATCTACACCAGAAGCAATCGTGGGGGACAGGCAAAACCAATTGAAAACTTTCATCGCGATGAGGCGATTGACATCATGAATCAACATGGATTGGCGGACCCGGTGGTTCATTTGTCCTATTTGGTTAATCTGGCAAGCCCCAAAGAAGAGACCTTTGAGTACGGTGTGATGGTACTGACGGAAGAGATTAAGCGAGTCGAGTATTTAGGCTTTCAGTATATTGTCATGCATCCCGGTAGTCACGTGGGAACTGGTATGAGTCTAGGGATCAAACGCATTGCGGAAGGACTCAATTCCATTTTGACGGGTGATGAGTCATTGTTTCTTTGCCTAGAGACCATGGCGGGAGACGGGTCCAAAGTGGGGAACCGTTTGGAAGAGATCGCAGAGTTGATGGCGTTAGTTGACCATAGAGAGCGGCTTGGGGTATGTATCGATACGTGCCACAATTACAGTGCCGGTTATGATATTGTCAATGATTTTGATGACTTTCTGGCGCAATTTGATGATCTGATCGGACTCGATTTGTTAAAGGTGGCGCATATTAACGATTCCAAGACTCCATTTGATTCCCATAAAGACCGCCATGCAAACATTGGTCGTGGTTCTCTTGGTTATGAAGCCATCAATCGCATTGTACATCATCCATTGTTACAGGATATTCCCTTAATTTTGGAGACACCTGGCGGATATTACAAGCAAGAGATTGCCTTACTTCGCGGAGAGACGGACGAGTTACCGCCAGAGGGCAAGGATTCTGGCGAAGGCATATGATCGCTTAGGAAGTGCTAGTGAAGCCACTTGTATCAATAACAGAAAAATTAGCCAGATCATGCCATCCTGCAAAACCTGGAACGAGTAACGTGACAGCAAGGCTTGAAACAGGGTGGTATTCGTACAAGCTTTCAGAAGGAATGGCACTGCCAAGGTTCCAATTGAGCTTGATATTCACATCGCCAGTTGATGCGACTGGCTGTAGTGGATTTTGCTTGGAGAGTTCAATAAAATGACTGATGGTTTGTTGGCTCAAAGGATCATTGGGACCCGGTAAAGGCCCAATACTATAGAGCCAACCATGCGACCCCCAAGTGACATACCATTCGGTATTCCCATCTTTAGAAGCGGTTTGTGACCAGCGCAACCATGGGCCTAGTGTGGATTGAAGAATGAATTGGTGTGTCACTTTAATTTTTCCATAAAAAGCCGGTAACTTTTGCGAGGAAGCGGTGTTGGTATTGGCGATAACACTTTTGTTGCCATCATTCGCAATGAGGGAATTGAGGGTGTCAATCCAATTGCTGTAGTCTGTGACATTTTCGTTTTTTGTCACTTCTGAAACATTCATCTGGTAGCTGGTTCCTCCTGACTTAGAGGATAAAGTCATAGAGTAAGAGGCGGAATTGATGATGCTAGTGGATAGTTTGAAAGGCTGATGGATCTGATTTTGAAAATAAAGTGACGGAAGCACCAGATAACTTGAGTGCAGTTGGCGAGATACGGTTGGCACCAATTGGACAAGTTCTTGGGGAATATAGGAATAGGGCTTGATGGTGTTACCTGTTGTTAAGAGATACGTATCTGGCCCTGATGCTAGATAGATCTGCTGATTATAAACGACAATGTTAAGCGGCCAATAAGGCATTTCCACTTGCTTTGTTAGCGCTCCTTGCAATTCGTCAAACAGCGTTAGTCCAAAAGGGAACTGCCGAGAAACAGCTGCATAAAAGTCATTTCCGTTAATTCCTAGCGCATAAAGGGGCTGGCGTGGCGTCCAGGTCAAAGTAAAAAGTTTATTTACCGTTTGTTGATCACTCACTTGGTAAAGATCCTTATCCATTTTACCGTTGGAGGTCAGGGTAAAGTAAACGGATGATCTCTCATTAAATAATTGAATAGAAGGAGCAGGGGAAGTTCCTTCTGAAGATGAGGCATATAAAAGATCCGTTATCGTACTTGGTGATTCTTTTCCCTTTAGTTGTTGCGAGCTGACATATAGATGAGTGGCCTGAGACCCGGTTAAGCTCCAATAAATGTTTTGTTGGTGGATCACATATTGTACATTTTGTCCCATCATTACGGGCAATTGAATCACGCTATTGCCAAGAGTGATTTGCCCATTATGAGCCACCTGTGCGGGTGTTAGGCGTGTCCATGACGGAGAAAATTTAGGAAGTGGATGAAGCCAGGTTGTTAGTGTTTTTGAAGAGGCTATAGACGATGCATACACCTTATGAGCACGGGTGCAGTCAGAAAAAGATAGTGTCACCAGTAAAAAAACTCCGGTAAAAATCATGAGCAAGGACTTGCTTTTCACCAGATGTAATCCTTCCTTTAACGTAATTCTTATCAATTTTCTCATCATAACAAAAAAAAGGACGAGTGGGTAGTTGTCTTCCACTCGTCATGGATGTTGATACCCTTCGCCTATTTGAGATTTTTGGCGAAATCTATCGGCCAGTTGAATCAACCACAAACGATGATAAGGTTCCATGTAAAACACAGGTTCAATTCTGGTTGGGCCTATTTGGTCGATTTTATATTGCCAAATGGTCGTTCTGGTAGTAGCTCCTTCATTCATTCTTACCCCTGAGTGAATGGAATCGCGATACCCGTTTTTATAAGAAATTAGCGTCAATTGTCCGTGAAGTTCGTTTACGAGCTTGCGAAATCGAGCACTTCGTAACACAGGAGCTTCAATCCAAGGGGTTAGCCCATCTTTGCCAGTGTGGTATCTTTTCCCATTTTCCGCAATGACGACCTCTGCCCCTTCAAGCGGCTCAAGGGTGCGACCGTCGATCACTTTTACCCTTAAATAACCTACTTTTGATCCTTTTACTGAAGGGTCATATGCTGACCCATCCTGTTTTGCGTAAGCGGCGGTTGTACCCTGTATGGCTGGTCTCACCATATCCCCCATGGATAAAAACAGTATGAGTGCCGCCATAATGTTCGCTTGACGCCTGTCAAACCGCATGGTTATAGCCCCCCCACCTTCGGTATGGTCGTCAACAGCTTTCCGGAATAATAGAAATTTAAGATTTCAATCGGGGTCCTTCCCAATTCTGCCAAGTATTCAGATCCCCATTGTGACATTTTTTGCGCATTTCTATATTGCCAGTTGGGGCTATTGGGGTAACCTGCGCGATAAGGCAGTTCCGTGATTTCCAAATTCGGGTTGACAAACGCCAAACTCCTAGATTGGTAATAGGCCTGGTCTGTATCGGACTGTTCAGATTGCGCACGGTATAGCTGAAAATTGATTGTATTGTCCACATCAAAGGTGAACCCGCCAATAGTGATAGGGTGAATGTGGTGGTACCATGCAAACATTTTAACAGCAATTGCTCCTGCTTCCAGAGCTGCGGGACGCCAGGTGGGGAACCATTCATTAGGCAGTACGTTACGGCAATATTGGTCGAAATTGACGGTTTTCACATAAATAATGGCGCCTCTGGGATCTGGTTCGCCCCATGGGTTGTTCTCTCTGATGGCTACGCGAATGTTGCTTGGAAATCCAGTGTTGTTCAAGTTGAAAACCTGCGCATCTGCGTGATGGATTGGCATTATGACAATTCCCACTATCATGGTGGCAAGCAAACTGCTGAGAGTGTTTATTTTGGTCATATTCTGATGCAAGCTCACGCTTATTTCCACCCCCAAAATTCGGTTCGGTATTGTTCAATTTCCCCGAAGATAAAAAAATCATACTTGGCCGATTTTTGTTATAATGATCGAATTGATAAGATTTCTGTAAGAGGTGTTGACAGAAAGTGTTTGACCAAACAAAAACCCCGTTATTCTCAGCGTTGAAGCGTCATGCAAAACGTAAACCATTACAATTTCACATCCCTGGGCACAAAGTGGGACGGGCTATGGATCGAGAATTTCGCGATTTTATCGGCGAAGAGGCGCTCAGTATTGATCTGATCAATATTGGGCCGTTAGATGATCTGCATCACCCGGTGGGAATCATTGATGAAGCGCAGCGATTAGCAGCAGCAGCTTTTGGGGCGGATTATACCTTCTTTTCCGTTCAGGGGACAAGTGGTGCCATCATGGCAATGATTATGTCTGTGGTGGGGCCAGGCGATGAGATTCTGGTTCCCCGTAACATCCATAAATCGGTATTATCTGCGCTGATTTTATCAGGCGCGATCCCTCATTTTTTGCAACCAGAAGTGGATCTGGAACTTGGAATTGCGCAAGGAGTAAGGGTGGAAACTGTTGAAGAAAGCTTGAAACGTTATCCTAACGTAAAAGCTATATTGTTAATCAATCCTACCTATTTTGGAATTTCTATGGATATGGAGAGCGTGGTAAAATTAGCTCATGCAAAAGGCATCGTTGTCATGGTCGACGAAGCCCATGGGGTTCTCACCCACTTTCATTCTCAGTTGCCATTATCAGCAATGGACGCAGGATGCGACTTGGCCGCGACCAGTGTGCACAAGCTTGGCGGTTCGCTTACTCAAAGTTCCATTTTGAATGTTCGTGAAGGTCTGGTTCGCGCGCGACATGTTCATTCCATATTGTCAATGCTGACCACGACGTCAACTTCTTATCTGCTTCTCGCGTCTCTTGATGCAGCAAGGCGCAATTTGTCAGTTAACGGGTATGAACAGATCGAGCGTGCCATGATGCTTGCCGACATTGCCAGAAAGCGGTTGAACGAAATTTCTGGCATCTATTGTTTTGGAAAAGAAATCCTTTCTTCTTCTGCCACATTTACCTTTGATCCGTTGAAATTGACTGTACACGTTGCAGAAACTGGGTGGTCAGGCTATGAAGTGGAAAACCATCTGCGGGATGAATTCAACATTGAAGTAGAGCTATCCGATCTATACAATGTGTTGTGTATTGTCACATTTGGAGACACGGAAGAAGACATCGATCGACTGGTCGACGCATTTGCAGCGATTGCAAAGGAAGCGAGAGACACTGATCGCTCGCCCAAGCGCATCTTTGTGCCGTCCACGCCGATCCTTGCCATGAATCCCAGAGAGGCGTTCTATGCCGATACCGAAGTGGTGACGCTTGAGGAAGCGATTGGTCGCACCATATCTGATATGATCATGGTGTACCCGCCAGGAATCCCTATTTTGCTTCCGGGTGAAATTGTCACAGAGGACAATGTCGCTTATATTGAGGAAAATCTGGATGCTGGTTTGCCGGTTCAGGGACCTGACGACCCGACGATCAAAACGGTTCGGGTGATCAAATAATTGTCGATGACAATCATTACAAGTGACAAACTGTGATATTTCCGTTATAGTCAGGAACGAAATGAAAGGCTAATAAATTAGTAAATATTGCCGAATCGCGTGAGCGTACGGAGGAACCAGTTTTGCTTTTGGGGTGAATCCTGATCATTCAGGGGGGCTTCCCGTCCCAACCCGTCAGCTAACTCCGGAGGCATGGGAGGTTTCGATGAAAAAGTTCCGTTATTTAAGTGCAGGTTTGATGATGACTTCCGCGCTCATTTTGGGTACGGGATTTTCTTTTTCAGGGGTAAATGCCATGGCGGCCAGCCTGCCCAATTCCCCGTACACGGTGGCATCTGGCGATACGCTTTACAGCATCGCGAAACTCGCCACTTTTCCCATCAATGATTTGCTGAAGGTCAATCATTTTACCCTACAAACGACCATCTATCCTGGTGAAAAAGTAGCATTGCCGTTTGTTTACAAGGTACAATCTGGCGATGCACTCTGGTACCTAGCGCATCAATATCAAACGACGATTGGCAGTATCAAGGCACTGAATGGACTCAAAAATGATGTGATTTACCCTGGGATGCAACTCCTCATCGCTCGTGGGAGCAAGTTGATCACAGGACAATTCCAACACACTGTTTATGCATCTGCCAATACCTCCTCGTCTACAGGAAATCAAAATACATCTAAGACGACAAGTAACTCGGCTGTTTCAGCCCAACCATCTTCAACGGTGATAAGTGCAGTAGCCACAGCCTATGATAGCTCTGTGGCTTCCAATGGTCCTTATGGCGCTGTCGATTACTTTGGAGATCCGCTGAAATTTGGTGATATTGCCGTCGATCCAAACGTTATTCCTTTAGGCTCCAAGGTCTTTATCAGCGGGTACAGCGATTCAGCTCTTCCAAAAGGCGGATTTTACGCAACAGCAGTAGACACTGGCGGAGCGATCAAAGGAGATCGAATTGATATTTATCTTCCCTCCACCACTGCGGCCATTGACTTTGGCATTGAGCACGTCAAGGTGACGGTATTTAAGAATTAACTTCTCCTTGTTATACTGATATAGTAAAGATTGGTTTTTGCGAGGAGGAGCAGTCATGGCAGTAGTAGAAGGACAAGCAGCACCCCATTTTAAATTACAGGCGGTCAATGCGGAAAAATCCACTGTTACTCTGGATGAACTAAAAGGGCAATGGGTGGTCATTTACTTTTATCCGAAAGATATGACTTCTGGTTGTACAACTGAAGCTAATGATTTTCAGGCCCATTTGGATGAGTTCATCAAACAAGGTGCAACAGTGCTTGGTATTAGTAAGGATAGCCTTTCTTCGCATGAGAAATTTGCGACAAAATATCATCTGAAATTTCCACTTTTATCTGATGGTGATGGTCAAGTGTGTGAATCTTATGGTGTATTTAAGGAAAAGAAGATGTATGGTCGCACTTACATGGGCATTGAGCGATCCACGTTTCTGGTAGATCCAGAGGGGAAAGTGGCAAAAGTATTCCCTAAGGTAAAAGTGACTGGTCATGTGGAACAAGTATTAAAGGAACTGGCAATGCGCCAATAAACGACTTGGAAGTGGATTAGCAGCCACCTGGAGAAAGGTGGCTGCTTTTTTTATCGGGAGGAGGATTGCCGATTTTTAATCCAAAAGCCGACAACGGACAAAATTAAAATGATCGCAAAAATATAGGTGAGGGCATGACTGTGTAAGTCAATAGTAGACCAGTTTTTCCCCAGTTGAAAACCAACTTCGGCGAGGATATAAACCCAAGGGATGGTGCCGATGATGGTAAATATCACAAATCTTCCGATATTCATTTTGGCAATTCCTGCTGGAAGAGAGATGAATGTTCGGATAGCGGGGAGGATTCGCCCGATAAGGACCGTGATGCTTCCATAGCGGGAAAACCACTTTTCTGCAGAATTAAAATGTTTTTCTGAGAAAAAAATGTATTTTCCATATCTGGCTAGTAGAGGTCTTCCGCCCCACTTGCCCACAGCGTAAGCGATTAGTGAACCAGCCAAATTGCCAAGTATTCCGGCAATGACAGCTTCCCAAAAGGATACGTGACCAAGCCATGCTTCGAATCCAGCAAACGGCATGATGACTTCACTGGGGAGTGGGATACAAGCACTTTCTAGAAGCATAGCTAAAAACACTGCATAAATGCCATACTGTGTAATAGCATGCTCAAGAAAGACTGACAAGTTATGCACAACAAACCTTCTTTCCAGGCAAAAATTAAGTTGTCTCTTAAGTATAATGTCTCAGAAACATTACGTCTACTTGTCCCGTCTTTCACCTACATGATATAGTAATGAAGATTTTTGAGTGTGGATGAATTTTCATCCGACAGGGGAGAATAGGATTGAATTTTTGGACATCACTGCTAAATGGCGCGTTTCTGGTGATGCAGGTGATCACAGGATTGATTGACGCTTATCAGGTTGTGTTGTCCATCTTTGGATTATTTTATAGAAATCGAAAGGTTAAGTATTTACCCAAAAAACGATTTGCGGTATTGGTGGCATCGCATAATGAAGAACAGGTGATTGGGCCTTTAGTTGAGAATCTGAAGCGCATGGAATATCCAAAAGAATGGTATGATGTATATGTAATAGCAGATAATTGCATTGATCATACGGCGGTTATTGCGAGGCAGATGTGAGCCAAAGTTTCGGAACGCTTTTTTGAAAATGAGCGCGGCAAAGGCTACGCGATCCGTTGGATGCAAGGTCACTTTAATTGTGCCCAACAATTCATGATGCCACTATTTGGTGCGAGTATCAAAGAGGTAAATCTTGCGAAACTCGACGCAGCGATCTATTTGTTTCAACCGATGAGGTTTCTGATCTTGTTCTTTACAGGTTTTATGGTCCTTTTTCAACTATATGTGCCTAGTACGTCATCGATAACGGTGGTTACTGAACTGTTGCCCACCTGGTTTTGGGTCGTAGTCAATGTGTTTATTTTGATCCAAATACCTCTAGCCATGTTACTAGAACGGGTGCCGTGGATGGCATATCTAGGATTGCCGCTTTTTCCATTGTTCATGATCACATGGTTCCCGGTAACATTTCTTGCGCTATTTACTAGACACAATCGGGTATGGCAACACACGGTTCATACGAGGGCCATACGGCTTGATGAATTGCGTTCAAGATAAATGCTATCAAAGGTTGCAAAGAGACCAGTTATTCTGGTCTCTTTGAGTGTGTTACCATGATGGCAAGCGCATCAGCGCCTGTCATGCCTACTTGTATACCCAGTTCTGCTGCAGCATCAGTGACGCTTTCAAGTGGGGCAGAGAGCAATTCTTCCGTATTGCGAACACCAACTGCTCTTCCTGCAATGATGTGCCTGTCTTTTAGCCTGGTATTCAGTAGATGGACATCTAATGCACCGCACATGATGTATCCATTTCTCGCACTGATACTGACGAGTCTGGTTTTTGGCAAATCGACTTCAGTTGCAAGGCAAGGAATGCCCTCAATGTAAATTGGTTTAACGTTGATCATTACATTCGCCACCTTTCCATCATCAATTTATGGCGATAGGCGAAGGATGTGAATGATCGCCATGATATTAGTTGGGAGGTTTCGGCATTGGCAAAAGTGGTGCTCAGCACATTGAATGCCAAATATATTCACTCCTCATTGGCACTGCGTTACTTACGTTCAGCGATCCATGAACATCACCATGTGCGCTTGCTCGAATACACCATACACGACCCACTCGATCTGATTGTCGCGGATATTTTTGAAGAAGAACCGGATGTCATTGGACTCAGTTGTTATATTTGGAATATAGAATCGATTAAAAAACTCATCCCTCTTTTAAAAAAAGTGCTGCCTGATGTGTTTATCCTCTTAGGTGGACCAGAGGTCTCCTACGAAGCCAAGTTTTACATGGACATGCTTCCTGAGGTTGATGCAGTGGCTTCAGGAGAAGGTGAGGAATTGATTCAGGAACTCCTTGATGCACTGCATGAGCAAATGCCTGTGATGAGCGTAACAGGGCTGTACTATCGTGATCAGGGCATTGTAAAATACTCGGGACCAAGAGAAAATGTTAATTTAGAAAAGTTACCAACGCCATACTCTGATGAATTCATGGATGAGTTGAAGAACCGGGTGGTGTATTATGAAGCAAGTAGAGGATGTCCATTTACTTGCCAGTTTTGCCTGTCATCTATTGAGGTGAGTGTACGCTATTTTCCATTAGATCGTGTGTTGGGTGATTTGAGAAAGTTAATCGAGAGTGGAGTTAGGCAGATTAATTTTGTGGATCGTACATTTAATCTGAAAAAAGAGTACGCCATGGAAATGTTTACTTTTTTAGCGGAACAAAAAGGAGAAACCACCTTTCATTTTGAAATTACCGGTGATATTTTACATCCGGATTTGGTAGAATGGCTGGTCCAACACGCACCTCCCGGAAAATTTCGCTTTGAGGTAGGCGTTCAATCGACCAATGAACTGTCGAACCGTGCAGTTCACAGAAGGCAGAATTTTGATAAGCTGTCGGCCACCGTCAAAAAGCTAAAGGATTCGGGGAAAATACATCAGCATTTGGATTTGATAGCGGGGCTTCCTTATGAAGATTATGCATCATTTCGAAAAACCTTTAATGATGTATACGCGCTAGAGCCCGATGAATTGCAACTTGGATTTTTAAAGCTGCTCCGTGGAACCAATTTACGGAATGACGCAGAAAAGTACGGTTATGTAGCGATGGATCACAGCCCTTATGAAGTGTTATCAAGCCATGTGTTATCTTATAAAGACTTAATTCGATTAAAAAGACTTGAAGATATTTTGGAGAAATATTATAATTCAGGACGCTTTCAACATGTGGTCTCATATTTGACTGAAGCGTGTTTTGAAACACCCTTTGATTTTTATCAATCATTTGGAGATTACTGGCATGAGAAAAATTGGTCAAGAATTGGCCACCAACCGCGGGATCTCGTCGATCATTTGCGGGAATTTCTGCAGTTTGCAGGAGCTTGGAATGAAATTACATATGCGTTGTTGCGTGTGGATTATACACTTCATGAAAAGCAGAGGCCTCGACGGTTGTTTTGGAGAAGTGGCATGGAGGAAAGGGAACAGGACCGCTGGCTAGCTGCTAATCAAAGTGAGCCTGGATCCATTTTTCCTGGTATTTCATCAGCATTAATGCAAACGAGTATTGTCACAAGAGCGGTGATTGAGCGGATACCAAGAGATGCATACACGCGGCTTTTGCCTGTTATACAAGCTGTTGATTCGGGCCATGAGGATTGGACAGCTGGTAACTTACTTTTCCTTTTCCCCAAAACTCCAGGGTATCCTGAAATTTTTGGGTGGGTACCTTGAAGACCATGATGGTGTAAAGTGTGAACAAGGAGGATTTTGTTGTGTGGTTGAGCGTAATTGGTAAAGAATTATGGGATAATCAGGCGATATTAGCTTCTTTATCTTCAATTATTATCGCACAAGTGATCAAAGTTCCGATTTTTTTTGTGACAAAAAGGAAATGGGATTTCTCTAAAATGATAACCACCGGAGGAATGCCCAGTTCCCATTCTGCGGCAGTGTCCTCATTGGCAACGGTCATTGGCATTCGTTCCGGTGTGCAATCCCAGGTATTTGCTCTCGCTGCAATTTTTGCTGTCATCGTCATGTACGATGCGGCAGGAATTAGACGACATGCAGGTGAGCAGGCCATAGCCATCAATAATCTGGAAGCGAAAATTGGCCAGTATATTGAACGTCCAGCGACGAGCAACGCACATGAATTTTATCAAAAGAAGTTAAAAGAAATGTTAGGACATCGCCCCATAGAAGTGTTTGTGGGGTGCCTATTCGGTATTGCCATTGGTACGTGGTTCGCATTTCGCTAGACATTAATCTTCATCATCGTAAGCGTCTTCTTGGCGAACGTCTTCCCCAATTTGGTGTATATCAAGATTTTCTGCATCCCGGTCAATTTTGCGAAGCGTTTGGTGGAGGGCTTTTACCGGATCGTTGACAATGCTACTGCCATAGATCATCAGCTTGTCTGAATTGGCGGGCACTCCGATGGCATAATATTGGCCGTTTATCGATTCAAAAAGTTCGATTGTATAATCTTGATCGGCGATGCGGTATACGTATTGCTCCTTACGGAATAACTCTGCACCTTCATGCAGTTTTAGTGTCTTCCAATTGTTTTCCAATGTTGTTTACACTCCTTATTTTGCATGACTTCGTGTATAGTAATAGTAGGTTGATCAATCAAGAGGGTGATACTATGCGTGTACGGACCCAGTATATAATCATCGGCGGAGTATTGCTATCTGCGCTTCTGTTGGCTGGTTGTGAAACCAACACCACATCAGGAAGTGGGCCTGTGTCTCAGCCCATCACACAGCCTACGACAACTAACAAAAACAATCAGAATAATAATCAGTCCAGTCCAACCAAGTCACCGACAAATGGCCAACAAGGCTCGTCAACAAACAATCATACCGATAAGAACAATACTGGTAAAGGAAGCACTGGCGGGAAATCATCCATATCATCGACAACTGTTCCTACCCAAGTGGGAAATTCCAGTGGCCCATCTTTAATTTCAGTTTCTGTGAGTGCCAATGGTACAGGATCAACGTTTGTTCCTGTCTCACAATCAGTCACATCAGTACAATTGCCATCTGGTTGGTCGATGCAAACCAGTTCCTATGCCAGTTCAGGAACGACCATCAAATGGATTAATCCCAAAGATCCGAGTCAATATGTCAGTGAGTCCATTCAACCTTTTACACGTAATTTAAGCGATTTTTACGCTGCACAGGCAGGCGCCGCCAGTTGGCTTGTGCCCAATCAAGTAGTTGAATTTCATTTGACCAATCCCAACAATCCTAATCCGGATGTAGGTATCATGGCCAATAATAGCAGTGGAGGCTCTATTCGGGTGGATGTTTATTTGCCATCCAACCAAAATAACGCCGTGCAAAAGATCATCAATAGCTTTGTGGGGACCTCCCACTAAACATCACTCAAAAAGAAGAAAGGCTGCCGAGAAAGATCCCGACAGCCTTTGGCCAGCGCAAGCTGGCCTTTTGTTATGCAAACTCTCCCATGATTTTTTCAAATTGGTCCTGTTCGATGTGAATGTCCAAATCAACCACAGGCGTTTTTGTATAACCGGGGATAAGGTCTTCGAACGCAGGACGGTCATTGTCCACATAGATTAGTCCTGTGCATAAACCGTCTGTTTCGATGACTTTCGTAGAGGCTGCTTTTTTATTGGTGGGATCGTAGTCAGTGAATTGGTCGAGCGGCACAATGTGCTCTTTATACCATTCATAGGTGTTCACTTTATTGTAGGTCACACATGGGCTGAATACGTTAATCAGTGAAAAACCTTTGTGTTTGATACCTTCAGTGATTAACTCTGTAAGCTGATTGACATCATGAGAAAATCCTTGTGCAAGGTAGGTGACGCCAGCCGCTAACGCAATTTGCAGTGGGCTGACCGCATTCTCAATGTTGCCAGCAGGCGTGGTTTTTGCTTTGAATCCAAAGGCGCTGGTCGGAGAGTGTTGGCCTTTTGTCAAGCCGTAAATCTGATTGTCCATCACAATGTAGGTGATGTTCATGTTACGGCGGGCCGCATGCATAAAATGTCCCATGCCGATTCCAAAACCATCGCCATCACCGCCAGCCGCGATTACGGTCAAATCGCGATTGGCAAGTTTGACACCTTGGGCAAGCGGAAGTGATCGTCCGTGTACACCGTGAAATCCATAGGCATTAACATAGCCAGAAATTCTTCCTGAGCAACCGATACCCGAAATGACGGCCACTTGTTCTGGTTCCAGATTCAAACTACCAAGGGAGCGTTGAATCGCAGCTTGCACTGCATAGTCACCGCAGCCTGGGCACCAATTAGGGCGAACTTCATTGCGGAATTCTTTTACTGTTGCCATGCAGGAACAGCTCCTTTCAAGTGGGCTTCCACTTCTTTTGGCATAAATGGCGTGCCATCGTATTTGAGAAAACTGGTCATGGCTTTGTGTTGCAATCCATGGAATTGCATCAAGTGGAACAATTGTCCTGTCGCGTTACTTTCTGCCACAATGACTCGTTCCGCACGGTTCATATATTCTTGAAGCGTCTTGGTGGGGAAGGGAGACAATACTTTCACTTGTGCATGTCCGACTTTGATACCTTGATTCCGAAGTCTGGTCACTGCTTCGTCTATTGCGCCAATGCTTGAGCCAACGCCAACCACTAAAACTTCTGGCTCGTTATCGCCTGTATAGGAAATGCTTCCTTGTAGTTCAATGTCGGCAAATTTATTCAGGCGTTTGTTCATCATATTGATATGGTTGCTTGTTGCTTCGTCAGGTCGACCAATTTCATTATGCTCGACGCCTGTGACGTGATGGATACCACCTTTTTGCCCCGGAAATACGCGAGGTGATATGCCGTTTTCCGTTCTCTCGTAGCGTTTGAACATTTTGCCTGGTTCGACCGCTGCAAGTGCCTCTGGTGTCGCTAAGTTGCCACGATCAATTTGAACGTAATTGTAATCAAATGGGGTCACTGACTGACTAGCGAGCGACAATGCCAGGTCTGTAAGAATGAGTACCGGACACTGGTATTTTTCCGCGTAATTGAAAGCATCAACAGTAGCGTAAAAGCATTCTTCAGGCGTGGATGGTGTCAGCACCACTTTTGGAATTTCACCGTGGTTGCCAAATAGTGCCGCAAACATATCACTTTGTTCGTGTTTGGTCGGAAGGCCTGTGCTCGGACCACCGCGTTGCGTGTCGATGATGACTACTGGTGTTTCTGTCATACCCGCGAGACCCAGGGCCTCCATCATAAGGGCAAGTCCGGGACCAGATGTGGCTGTCAGTGCTCTGGCACCGCCGTATGCAGCACCAATCGTCATATTGAGTGCGGCAATTTCGTCTTCTGTTTGTACTACTACGCCACCTACGCTTGGGAGCTTTTTGATGAGGTACTCCATCACATCAGACGCAGGGGTAATCGGATACGCAGGCATCACACGAGCACCTGCAGCCAGTGCACCAAACGCCACCGCTTCGTTGCCAATCATCAACAAATGTTGGTCTGGCGTTGCCGGCGCCAATTGGAAGCCGGAAAAGTCAGCATTTTGACTAGACATTGCGTCATAACCAGCGCGGACGGCTGCCATGTTTTGATCAACAATCTTTTGACTCTTGCGTCCGAACATGCTTTGAATTACAGGAGCACAAAAATCTGGGGACAGCCCCATGACATATGCACTTGTACCGAGTGCCACCATGTTTTTCATAATGGCAGCTCCATTTTCTTCTGCTAACTTTGTAAATGGAATGCTATAAAGATGTACATGTTGAGTAAGATTATCGGGCAAGGTGGGAGAGAATTTTGAGTCAGCAATGACAATTCCACCTTCTCTTAATTCACGGGCATTCAGGTTGATGGTCTCTTGGTCAAAGGCGAGAAGAATGTCCAGCTCATCAGCTACGGAATTCTTTCTGACTGTGCTGATGCGAACGCGGTCATTGGTGTGTCCGCCTTTAATGCGCGAAGAAAAGTGACGATAGGAATATATAAAATAACCCATACGGTTGAGCGAGGTGGCAAAGGTTTTTCCTGTTGAATCAATACCTTCTCCTTGTTGCCCGCCCACTTTCCAGGAAAGCTCTTGCAGCATGTGCATGCTTCACTCCTTTAAATGTCTTACGGTGCTAGCGCTGTTGCAGTTCTGCGAGCGCTGCCCGAAGTAAACTAATTGAAGCTTGGTCTGGCTTGAAAACAAATTCAATCAGTGTTTGATGTTCTTTACAGTATTCCTCAACTTCCCTTCTTCGCCCAGGTGAAACCACAACCACATCCAGATCTTGAATATACGCCATGATTTCATCCTTATTTGTGACAGTTGTCACATTCATTTGCAACTCATCAATACCAGCTTGCTTAAGTGCTGATTTGACTTTGCCTGCAAAGTTCCGGCTTCTGCATATGATTCCCGCCCTTTTTCTCTCTGGAATCCTGGCCATTTTCACAATGGTCTCCATTTCGGGATCGAGAGCAATGGCCAGCACGGACAGATCGGGACCAAGAATTTGACGAACCTCATCATAATGAAAAAAAGTAGTAACTGCAAGATTAGCTTCTCTCACTAGATGAAGTGCGACCGTCTGCTGATCGCGTAGATCGTCAATCAACACCGGGGTGATATGGACACCACCAAATTCCAGTTTGCGAGACAAATACTCAACTTGTTCGCGATTGCACTCAATGAATACGATCTGGGCTTTATGTAGTTGGGCGGTTTTTTCTTTAGCACGAAGCTCAGCCAATTCGAGAAAATCGTCAAACGTGAAGCCCAATTGAAGGCTTTCTTCAAGTGCAACGTCAATCACCTTTGACAAAAGATCGCGGCGATTGCCAAAGCGTACATCGTCTTCTTGGTCTCTTACAAATGTTCCCCGGCCTTGCCAGGATATGACGACTCCATCTATTTCAAGTTCGCGATATGCCTGACTTACCGTGTTACGGCTGATACCGATCGCTCGAGATAACACCCGTTCTGTCGGCAACTTGGCCCCAGGTTGATATCTACCGGAGTGAATATCAGCTAGGATCTGTTCCTTAACCTGTAAGTAAAGAGGAATGCCGCTTTTGCGCTGAATGACCTGCGACAACCTGGTTCCTCCTTACTGGACCTTTGGCCTAATCCATTGATCCAAACCATCTTATCAACAACATTATAACGAATGAACACCGGAATGAAACCCCTTCTTATCATTTTTTCGACCAATTCGTGACGGAATGAAAGACAATAACTTTTACATTTCTTCTCACACCGAATTGGACGGCTTCATTATCTGAAGGAAAGTACACATCGATGTGTTCTCCTTTGACGGCACCACCAATATCTTCAGCGACTCGATAACCGATGCCGTCGATGTATACAAGAGATCCGAGAGGTATTAGTTTGGGATCAACGGCAATGGTTCGCTTAGGGGTTGCCAATTTGCCGCTTGCGGTCACCATGTAACCCGGGTCTCCCGGTCTTTTTCCTGTCGATTCAAAACCTGGTCCATATGCGGTGAGTTTACAAATCATAGTCTTTGAAACCAGCATTTTGGGCATGCTTTCCACCGTTTTTAAGACGGGAGCAATGGTCGCAATCGCTTCCACGTGATTAAGGGTCGCGCTTTGACTTTGCTTTTTGAAATGAGGAGAGGCTTTTGCCTTAGTTACATCGCGAGTGTTTACTTTTGATAACGTCATGGCACCTTGACCAGGCGCCACTATCAGGATTGTTCCGCATAAAATTGCAGCGCCAACCCCGGATAGATTCATGGGAAATATCACCTCGAATTTATGTCATCCGACTTATCCATTTCCTTTTTTTACTGTGACTATTCATAAACAATATTTATTATCGTTTTCCCTCTTTAATTTTTTTAAAACAGTGATAAAATAGTCATGAAACAGTCAAATATAAAAAAGTTGTTTTTCCTAGGGAGGGAGCGACTTGATTCAAGAAGTCGGTTGGAAAGTCGGCGGTGAACAGGGCGAAGGAATTGATAGTACAGGTGAAATTTTTGCTTGGACTATGCATCGTTTAGGATATTACGTGTTTGCTTATCGTCACTTTATGTCAAGAATTAAAGGCGGTCACACGAACTACAAGATTCGTGTCGCCAACTGTCAAGTGGGTCATCACGGTGATGATGTGCATATTTTGGTTGCCTTTGATCAGGAAACGATCAATTACAATTGGCATGAGTTGGTTGATGGTGCAGTGGTGATTGCAGATGGAACAACGGGAGAACTAGTTCCTGCAAAAGCTGATTCGAAAGTTCATTTTTATCAGATTCCTCTTGTTGGGCTTGCAAAAGAGGCAGGAAGCGCAATTATGAAAAACATGGTGGCCGTTGGTGTCACCGCAGCAATTATAGGCCTTGTGCCAGAAGATTTTCTAGCGTTTATTGAGGATAAATTCAAGAAAAAAGGCGATCAAGTGGTGCAAAGCAACTTGAATGCTGTACGACTTGGCTTTAATTACTACATTGAACACTTTGGCAAAGTGCATTTTCCGTTACCTCCTAAACCGGAAAAATCGGAAAAGAAACACCTGTATATTTCCGGTAATGAGGCTATTGCGCTTGGGGCACTTGCAGGTGGATGCCGTGTTCTTGCCGCATATCCCATCACTCCTGCCACCGAGATCATGTATGCGATGGTGAAGTATCTGCCCATGTACGGTGGGGTAGTGGTGCAAGCTGAGGATGAGATCAGTGCTGTCAATATGGCGCTTGGTGCCAATTACGCGGGAACAAGAGCAATGACGTCTACTTCAGGGCCCGGATTTTCATTAATGATGGAAACTTTAGGTTTATCAGGAATATCGGAGACTCCGTTAGTCATAGTCGATGTTCAACGCAGTGGCCCTAGTACAGGGTTACCGACCAAAACAGAACAAAGTGACCTCTTTGAGGCGCTTTACGGATCACATGGTGAATTCCCGAGAATAGTGCTCGCGCCAACTTCAGTGGAAGAGTGTTTTCACTATGGCGCTGAAGCGTTCAACCTCGCTGAAAAGTATCAGTGCCCAGTAATAATTGCGAGCGATTTGTACATGGGGATGAGTAAAGGATCTGTTGATGATATCGAACTTTCCGTAGTGAATATTGACCGCGGCAAATTGATTCATCAGGATGATCTGAATGGTGTTGTTCGTGGAGAATTCAAGCGTTATCAACTCACTGACGATGGCATTTCCCCAAGAGCGATCCCTGGACTCAAAGGTGGTAAATTTATCGCGCTTGGTAATGAGCACGATGAATATGGCATCGAAATGGAGGACCAAACGATGCGCGTTGAGCAAATGAATAAGCGTGCTCGTAAGCTAGATCGCTTTAATGATCTGATTGGTGCGACTATTGAGGGTCCCAAAGATGCCCAAATCACGTTTGTTGGGTTTGGTTCTACAAAGGGAATTATCAATGAAGCGAAGGAAGCACTTGAAGCTCGGGGAGTGCGAGTCGGTCATGTGCAGATTAGCCTTTTGAATCCATTTCCAACTGAGTTGCTTCGTCCCTTCATTGAAGGTGCGGAATCTGTGCTGGTGGTGGAACTGAACTCGAAAGGTCAGTTGGCCGATTTGCTCAAACTGCATTACGGTCATCAAGATCATATTGAATCCTGCTTAAAATTCAGCGGCGATCCATTAACGGTTAAAGAAATACTAGAACGAGTGGAAGAGGTGATTCCAGTTGTCAACCATCAATGATTTTAAGGGAGAAAAACCCACTTGGTGTCCGGGTTGTGGAGATTACGGCGTACTCAACGCACTGCAACGGGCAAGTGTGGAGCTTGGAATGGATCCAGAAGACATGGTGGTCGTGTCAGGTATCGGTTGTTCAGGAAAGCTTTCTGCATACTTCGGGTCTTATGGATTGCACACCATACACGGCAGAAGTTTGCCTACTGCACAAGGTGTGAAAGTGGCTAACCGCGACTTGACAGTTATTGCTGCAGGTGGTGATGGAGATGGATATGGAATTGGGATGGGCCATTTCATTCATGCGATGCGCAGAAATGTGAACATCACCTATATTGTGATGGACAACCACATTTACGGATTGACGACTGGTCAAACTTCGCCCACTAGTGATACTGGTTTTGTAACCAAAACCGCACCAAAAGGTGCAGTGGAGCATCCTGTGCATCCTCTGCAATTGGCGCTAGCATCAGGCGCAAGTTTTGTCGCACAAGGATTTTCAGGGGATATTCCGCAACTTTCAATGTTAATGAAAGAAGCCATTTCGCATAAAGGATTTTCGCTCTTGAATGTGTTTAGTCCTTGTGTGACGTTTAACAAGCAGAATACGTACGAGTTCTACAAGTCGCACATCGTAAAATTGACGGACGATGCCACTTACGACCCTACCAGTAAAGCACAGGCATTATTGAGGGTGTCACAAGAGGATGCTATTTATACGGGGATCATCTATAAAGAAGATCGTCCAACCTATGAAGAAATGGCACCTAATTTTTCGGAAACTGGATTGGCAACTCAAGATCATTCCCTATCTGCTGATGAGCTTGAGAAGTTGCTTGTGCAGTTTCAGTAACTCTGGTTCAATGCATGCATTGCCTATTGTCGATTAGAAAACAACAAGCAGAGGCGCTGATCAAGTGTCTCTGCTTTTTCTATGAGTTTTCATCGAATTGCAGCAAAATTAGAACATCATAAAATGAATGAAATGCAGTTGACACTGGGTTGCGGGGCATGGTATATTACGTTTTGTCGCCGCGAGGACGGCGGTTCGATCCTTGAAAACTAAACGCGTATAGAGTACCACGTGCGTGATATGCAATGCAGCAACAACGTCAGTAGATATGACTGAGAGTTT
>JAJZCW010000031.1 GCA_021828865.1 Bacillota bacterium | reverse complement strand
GCAGCTTGTTGTACACTCTGCACTTCAGCACCTGGTAATGTTGTACTTGCTGCTCCCTGTGCTGCCGTCAAATAATGTGCAGGATCAGCCGCCGCACTATGGGCTGCATTCACGGCGGCATCGTGGGCAGCAAAAAGTTCAACAGATAGCCAAGTAAAAGTGGCAATCATTGCAAGAATTAGTCCAGTAAGTAATACCTTAGCCGGCCATGTAAACATGGATCCCATTTTCATAAACCGCCTTTCATCGTAACAAGTTGCCACGCCATTAGCCCTAAGCTCCCAACAGTAATTGCAGGGGCAAACGGTTTTCTAAGGTTCATATGCCCACGGCCAAATTCGATCAGATAGATGATCAATTGTATAAAGAGAGCCCCCATCAAAACATCAGGGGGACCAGAAATGCCAGTGTACACTGCAATCATTGCAAGTAGTTTTACGTCTCCCCCACCGATCTTTCTCGAATGCCAAAGTAGCCACCCAAGCACAAGCCACACGATACCGCCAATGAGCGAAACGCAAAGGCCGCCAACTCCTTGGAACGTCACATGCTCTGTGATACCCAGTCCCATCCCAAAGATAACAAGCCAGTTAGGAATGATCCTCCTTCGCAAATCCGTGACTGAAGAGATAGACAACAGCAGAAGTAACGTGATCCAGAGAACGAAAAATAACGACACAAAAAAGCCTCCTCTATCAAGCGAGGAAGCCGTGGGAAAATTTTAAAGTTTAATTGCGGAAAATTGATCAAGAATATAGGTAAATGTAAACGCCACCGTCAGCCCCATCAACGGGAGTGCAATCAAACTAGCCGCTTCTAGCAACGCCCGAATTCGTTTTCCGTCTGCTAGTTTGTCATAGTTAATGAGCACTTTTTCCCTATCCTTTTCCGCCATATGCGCCAACCGTTCATCCAATGGTAGGTTTGCATAATGTGACCCTTGCACCATTACGGCCGCAAGCGATTGCAAACTGGGCAGTTGGATCTCGTCACTTAACCATTGGATGGCCTCGCTCAGCGTATCCGTTGTTTTCGTCCGATGCAGTGCCTGCTCCACAAGGCTTTTGAACGACCCCTCTTCAAGCGCATCCACTAAAATCGGCAACATTTCATCTGGTTTAACATTGCGTTCATAGAGCTTGGCCAACATTCGTTTTGTGCGCTGGATCTGCCGTTCCATGTCCAAATTAAACGTTTTGCGTTTCTGGAGTGGGTACATTACCACACTGCCGGAAAAGTATAATCCTGTGATCACGCCCATGACGCCAACGTTTGGCATCACGACACCGAGTATAGGGAAAATAATAAGCGACACTACGATCAGACCGTACCATTGCTTAGCGGTCATCCTGACGCGGGAGTATTTAAGCCATGCTTCAATTTGATGTTCGAAGGGTAGTAAGATTTTTCGCGATTTCGGCAGAAACCAGCGCCGTGACCAGCGCCCTTCCAACCGTTCCACGATCCATGACAGCCACAAAAGGAATAGGGACCCACTTGTTACTACACCCACAATCCAAGTATTCAGCCAATCGAAGGTCACTTAACATCTACTCCTAACCGAGTGAGCCGATAAATCCCCACCGCTGTAGAAAGCAAACCCGCAGTGAAGATAAAAGGCATCACCCCCGTCATAAGCGGCGCAATCAGATGGAAAAACAGGAGCAGAACTATGATGAGTACCCCTCCAAACGCATAGGCTCCATAGCGGGTGGAAGCGGTTTTCGATAATGTCCGAGCACGGAGTAAATCGCGATCTTCTAACTCTTCCAGCACATCCTGCCATGCCTCCCCAGTGTTTGCACCAAACTGTCTCATTTTGAGTGTGTACCGAGCTAACCACCTATAAGCTGGCACTTTAAGGTCCTCGGCCCTTACCAACATCGCCTCTTCACAAGAAATCTGCAGCGCCCCCATGATCGTTTTCACAGCCTTAAACTCGCGCAACATCACTTTATCCCGACTCAGGCGCAAAATGTCATCGATGGCCGTTTCTGCTTCCCCGGTGGCCGTTAACGATTCAATGCCGATGAGCAGTACTGACGTCCTCAATCCTTTTTCAAACCGAATATTAAACCGTAAACCATATAGCCGGCTGCCAAGGTCAAAAGCGAGGGCACCGATCAGTGCGAAAATCAACGATAATATCCACGGCTCATGAAAAGCAATTGGCAATACAGCCATGAAATCAATAATGGCTAGCGCTGCCAATGCCAGTTGAAGCCGTGATACCTCCCAGCCCATGCGGAACAGTACTTGCCGTTTTTGGTCCAGATACATGATGATAATGTTTTTCGTCTCTGCGACTTGTGATGATAAAAACCATTTCCGCATCTGCTGCTTTTCAAGGTAGTGTAGCGGGATGGTCAACACCATCAATAAGGCACCAGCGCCAAAGAGGATTAGCGAAATCAATCGATCATCCCCTTTATTAACATCCCAGCCCGTATCGCTTTCGCTTTCATCCGTTCCGACAAACCGTGAAAGTAGGTTTCCCCAGTCACAATATCCCGTTCAAACACCGTCCTCAGTTGAATTTCATCCTGTTCATAGCCAGTGAGTTCCGCTACTTCCTGAATCCCCATGTACTCACCTTCTCGGCGCAGGTAGATGACATGAGAAACGCCGCGGGCGATCATGTCCAGCACAGTTTTTTGTGGGGGATGGGGTTTTGATGCGATCCCTAAGGTCATCAAACGGAAAATGGTATCCTGCACATTGTCGGCATGCAGTGTTGTTGCCGTCAAATATAACCCGATATTTGTGATGCGGAGGTATTCCCATGTAGTGTCTTCATCCCGAATTTCCCCGATCGTCATCACATCGCCTGTCATTCGTAATGACGCACGCGTGTTTTTGATCATGCTCACAAAGTGAAATTCATTGATCTCTCCCTGGTTCCAAAGTCTAACGACTACGCCCTTAAACAGTGGTTGCATTTCCGGGGCTTCCTCAATCGTTATTAGATGATAACGAGTTGGCACAAACGCGGTCATTGCGTTGAGAAGAGTCGTTTTGCCCGCCCCTTGGTTCCCGGCAATAACAAACGGTTCACCAAGTTGTGGTAACCATTCTAGATACGTCCTAAGTTGTTTGTCTTTGACCATCTCGTCCAATCGATAAGGATAGACGAACTGGCGAATCGTGAGCAGTGGCATACGACGTGTCAACGCCCGGCCATCAGCATCCCTGACCGAGATCCCCGCTGATCCCTGCATGATGTGGAAACGAGACCCATCGGCCAGAATCGCATCGATCTCGGGAATGTTACGTGCGTATTTATAGGTCGTGCCAGAAAGTTTCTTCTCAATGAATCGGTAAACTTCTTCAATGCTTTGGAAACGGTATTCATAAGTCTTGATCTTACCGCCCTCCGCATATTCAATCCGGTCATCACCGTAAGCCCAAATCGTGGTAACTTTAGGTCGAAGTTTGAGTTCCGTCAAAATAGAGTAGCCGTAAATATCCTTGAGGATGGCTTCAATAATCTGCTCCCTCAACGATTCGGGCACACCGATTTCCCGTGCGGTCGTGGTCAGGTGTAAGTTCATGGCTTGCTCATCCGGTGTTGTCATGAGAAAATCTTGATCTGCACGGTTGGCATTGGCAAGGCGTTGCTTCCACTCCTGTTCGTCTTTTGAAATGGAAACATGGTGATGTTGGCGGCGCAATAAATTTGATTCGTCGGCACGAGTCAGACTATTATTTTGCATGAGTAGCACCCTCCTTCTTTGTCGCTTGGTTCGACACTTGACTTGGGACACTCGCTGACGGAATGAATGGTACGTCTTGATTGACAGGTGGACTACCCAGCGTATACTGCGCCCCGACATTCCCCATGACCACTTGGATATTACCCGACGACATGAGAGCCTGAACGGTCGGCCATGGCGCTCCAATGAGCAATGTGAGTGTCCCAACACTCGGCGTGGTGGTGGGAGTGACACTGACAAAATTGTTCACCGCTCGGTTGACAGCATTCGAAAGCCCTGTTGGATTGTTAGGGCTTGTGATACTTAGCACCAGCACGTTTGGGTATGTGATGTTGTTGGCGAAAAAATTCACCTTTTGCTCAGATTGGATCGTCTGATTTAGCCCTGTGGCTTGAACCTGGATTTGTGCAAACGCATAGTTGGGATGTGTCAGGTACAGGTTTTGGATCACCTGCGCCATGCTCCCCTGCTCTGCAATTTCAAAGCTCTGGATTTGATCGCCCTGAGGAATCATCGTTGCCGTAATTTTGCCAATCAGGTTGCCCGTCAGCGTATCCGCATCCAACACTTTAATTGGGACTTGTTTGGTAGTTACGTCATTCGCGGTAATCGTCTCATAGGGCTGCAGCGTATGCGATGGTACCTGAATCGTGACTTCTCGCAATGTCTCCACAAGGAAGATGACATTAAGCGCTCCGGATACCACGACACTCACTATTCCTGCATACCAAACAATCTTACTTGTCTTTACCAAAATCGGAATCCTCCTTTCTTCGGCTTAACTTCTTCCGTTTCACCTAAGATGTCTCGCCCGATTTTTTGCACCGCAACCCCGAATGGACGTTTGGACTGTTCAAGTGCCGCTGCCTTGCCCTGCTCTGTGATCTCAAACACGTGCCGATCCTCCATAGCGTAGGCAAACACCGATTGTCGGAACTCTTCCTCAAAAAACTGCGGAGAGTCTTTCTCGTAAACTTTGTTCAGAATGATTTTCGGTTCCACATCCACCGAGCTTCGGTAATCCTCCATCGTCCGCTGATAAGCCTTAAACTTGGCACGATCCCCCGTTCCCACCAGGAAGATATGTTCTGCCTGATGGAGTGCAGCAAAAAATGAGGTTCCTGCAATTCCGCTGCCTAGATTCCAAATCACAACATCGAACGCTTGTGGCAACCACTGTCCCAAGTGGCGGATGACAGCATCTGGCTGCATTTCGTTTCGGGTACTAGCCGGGAGCAGCCAGAATTTCAGGTTTTTTACGTGGACCAACGCAGTTTTCACCATCTCTGGTTTCAGCGGAACTTCCATAAACCGCTCTTCCCACACATCTACCGACAGCATCGTTTCGACTTTGAGCCGATCTTTCAACGTCCCAAACGGATCCAGATCGACCACCGCGACTGATTTCCCTTGCGCCGTTAGCCATGCGGCCGTGTTAATGACTAACGTGTCTTTGCCCACGCCACCGCCCGTTGGCAATAACCCGGCGAATGCGACAATCACGCCCCGTTTTAGTCCCTTCCGCAGTTTTGAACGTTCTTTCTGCTTCTGCTGTACCCAATGAAGAATTTCATCTGGATCTAAATCTTCACCGAGGATCGCGTCAACGCCTAAAAATTCTACTTCCTTATCAAGGGCAACACTGGCTCCAACGAGTAACACAGCCACTTGAGATTCCTTCGCTGTTTTGATCTTGTCTGATCGCCAAAAAGGCTCCTCCACAATCCACAAATCGCCCGTCTGAGGTTCTGGGTACGTTGTACCTGTTTGATGGGAAATGGCTTGCAACAATTCGTCAAGATCCTCCCAGTCCGAAACTAGATATAAAATTTACTCCACCCCCTTCCCGAACCGTGCGGCAAACTCTTTTCTTGACATGGTTGCAACACGGTACGTTGGGTTTCCAATTGCATGCCAAGACGAGCCTGGCTCACGATTCCAGTTTTCAAAGTTCGCCCAGTAAAACCAAATGGACGTCAACCGTTTAATGGGCGTGTTAGGTTTTTCTTCGATTTTCCAACCTTCTCGTTCGTAATCAATCCAAACGCTCTCGCTTTTCACCATGTGGACATGCTGCGGAAGTGATTCAGCAATCAGTGCATAGGCTCTTGCTCGGTCTGTAAAAAACGCTTGTCTCCCCTGCCGATACAATCCAAACGGTTCATGGCTGACCGTAAAAACACCATGATTTTCCCGTATAACATAGAATCGAGTCATCCGTTTTTTGTGATGAAGCCATTTTTCGATCACTGCGATCAAGCCATACAATATGACCACGGCAGCCGGAAAAACAGCTTTCAATGGACGAAAAAACCGATCAATCCTCCTAATACCGCACCGATGACAATCCCAAGCGACATCCGTTTATAGACAGTCTTTTGGTCACGCTCGGTCTCATTCTTAAACGCTTTGAATGGGTGGCGGAAATTGAAACCACCGATAAACCCACCGAAAAGCGCCCCAAAAAGGAGCATACCTATGAAAAATTGTGCGTTCATCAATTCTTTCCTCCCTGATCTATTAGGCTGCTGTGCCTGCCCCGGTATAAGTGGTCGAACCGTTCACATATGTCACAGATACAGTGGCACCACTGGCCATGGCATTCGATACAGTGACGGTGGCTGTTTGCCCTGACACACTCACACCAACTACCGAATTCGCAGTCCCATTGACCGTTACCGTATAATCTGACACGGTGTTTGTCGGCGTGGCCCCAGTTGGGAATGTCAACGTAATTGTTGTTCCGGTTGCACCTAATGTGAGCCCACTCAGGCTGCTTACGAGTGTGTAATTGAGCGTAGTCATCGCGGTCACCGTGCTGTTCATCATCGTTTTCGCAGCTGGCCAAACATAACTAAATAAGACGAATGTGGCGGTGAGTCCGAGACCCGCAGCAAGAAACTGGGCAAAGCCACGTTGATCCCGAGCAAACCGCACTAGCCCATAACGGTCAGAGCTTGTTAGTGCCTGACCGTTATCATCCTTCCAGTCCTTGATTAGCTGGCCACGCCCATCAAAGCCATAATCCTGAAGATTCAAAATGAATTCCTCCTTTTTCGAAGGCATAAAATAACCCCCTCTAACCGAGGGGGCGGGGGTGGGAAATTTACGAGTTTGCGACCTGCTTCCAGAATGATTCATTCGGATTTGTCCCAGCATGCATCTTCAGTTTCCCGTTCGCCCAATACACAATAAATGGGAATTCAGGTATGGTGTGATCAAAATAGCCGTTAGGAGGCTCATAAAATACCTCTTCGGGATACAGATAATGCAAGTGATAAGCTTTTTCATCCTGAATCAATACCCATTGTTCCATCGCCACGTTGTTCACCGGTTTTGACACAGTAGGAAGTTTGGCAAACTCCTGCGGATACCGGAACTTCATCGCATTTTGAATCCAAGATGCGAGAACCACCACCTGAAAGTCCTTGGAGGAAATTCCCCATTTAGCGAAGAGTTGTTCCTGATGAGCACAGTGCGGACACCAGGGCGCAATGAAAAGCACGGGTTTATTGGGATTCAGGTGGACAATCTTACCCCTTGCATTCCAGACCGGTTCTTTCGTCATATGCGTCGAAAATGAAGATACAGAATCCGTTAAGGAGATAGAGTGAGCGCTGACTGGCACTGTACTAAAGAGCGCGCTAAAAGCTGAAAGAACAGAGACGAGCGCGAACAGGCGATGTTTTTTCATATATACCGTCCTCCTATCGTAGATCGATTTTGACAATCCGCCATTTCCCGAGATCGATTCGCCAAGTCTGCCACCAGCGCCCAAACAATGCACCGTCAATGATCTGCACCCTGGCTTGACCCAATTGCCGGCACGCGAATTCCCCCAAGTCAAAAAAGGTGTTGCCAATATAAATGGCCGGTTCCTTGGTACCATGCGTAATGTCCGACAAAAGTTCGCCAATCAGTTGCCTGTGGCTCTCCGATCGTCCGTGAACATGGAGCGTATAACAGCGCACTCCATCAGGAATAATCATTCGGCGCCATAAAATGATACGTAGTAACCATAGACTCACCGGCATCCTGACCATCCGCAAAAAACCGGCCGCCCGGCTCTCACTCACTGCCATGCGATAGCGCAGTTCGGTTAGCACAAGATAGAGTGATATGGCCAACATCGGCCAACGCCAAATCCCCTGATCCCCTGAAAGCAAAGTAAAGAGCAGCCACCAGGGGATCAACGTCGCTTCGAGTTCTTTCAGGAACACGGAACCCACCCTCTTTCATCCCTTCATGGAGATGTGGGAAGTTTCCACTGTCTTAATTTGTTTTGCGTTAACCAGTGCATTTTTCCCTGGCGGCAGTACAGCTGTTGGCGGCCCGCCAGTCTGACGATTCGTTGTTGATTTCCCTTTTCGCACTGTTTTCGCCGCGGCATTGATATCAGGCAACATATTCTTTGCACTTTGTTTGGTTGAGAATGTGATGTCTCCTTGGAACGGCTGCGGATCCAGCACGACCCTGACTTTCCCGACCGTCAGATCCCTAACCAAGTTCAAGGCGTCATCCTGCGGAATGGCTAAAACCATCTTTGAGTTAGTGATGTCCGTGGAGAGAACAGGAACCCCTTCTGCAATCCATTGCGTATAGACCTGCTGATTCTGCGTTCCATAGACCCCAATCAAATCGACCAGATCCCCTGGATTCACATCGGCCACCGGCAAATCGCTCGGATCGAGTTGTACAGTGGCGCCAACGAAATTCATCCCATAGGTTCTTACCAACTGGCGCACTGTCGACGCTGGCGCTACATCGGACTCAAGGATGGGTTCGCCCTTTGCAATGGTCGCATCGGCGTATTTCCCGATGATCGCTTGCGGATCTTGAATGACGCCTGCTGGTACCACCGATGCAGAAATATTCACGCTCGTCATTTCGTTCGCCGTAATAATGGTGTCGTTTGGGATCAAACTGGAGGCTACATTCACATTGACCATCTTCTCTGCACTGTGTATGGACGTACTAATCACAAACGCCACCAAAATACCCAGCCCTGCAAGCCCTAATAGCCACACGACTCCTGGGCGGTCACGTAGAAGGGATTTTCCTCGTTTCATCATCTACGCCCACCCTTCTTTTTCACTGACTTTTTCTTTCCTGCAGGCGCGCCAAAAAAAATGGCAATCCATTTTCTCGGTGTGCTTGATGAACTGGATTTGTTCTTTCTCTTCCCATTAGAACCTTTACCTGATGTAGGTTTTTCGGTACGTCCTTCACTTTTTCGTAACGATAACCCTGTCACCGCTTCGGCTAGTTTAAGGAACGCCGCAGGATATGGCTCAGAGTTTCGCATATCGCTAATAGCGACAAATTCAGGGTCATCATCGTAAGACAATTCCTCGACAAATGGGAGAGCGTGGTAATGATCGAACGATTCTCCGATAATATCCTGAATCCCTGTCCGGATTTTCCGAATATCCGCTTCCCCACGATTGGCACGATTCACCACGATATGAAGATTTTTTTTGCTCACCCGATGGCTGAGCAAATGGTTGAGGGTCACCGAAAATGGATAGAGCCTGTGGTCGGATGGCACCGCAACCGCAATGAATTTGTTTGCATACTGGGCTGCCAGAAGTAATTCCGGTGAAAAGCCCTGATGCATATCGAGGATGATTATTTGATAGAATGGCTTATATGCTTGTATTGCCCGTTCCAGTACGGCTGGTGGGATTGGCCCCACCTCCATCTGCGGACACGGCAGAATCTTCAGGCCGTTTTTCTCCATCAAATAACTTTCAAGCAAAGCGCGGTCCTTGTTTTCTTCGGAACGAAAATCAAGAATGCTATGGATCGGAGGCTGATTCATCCCACGGAACCACTCTGCCTCATTCCCTTTGTAATCCGCATCGATAATCAGTGTGGAAATGTTACGTTTCGCAAGCAGGATACCCATTTGTGCCGCGACCGTGGTCTTTCCATCCCCACCCTTGCCACTGAAAACCACGATGATTTGGTCTTTGCCTTTTTGCTCTTGCGGAAGTGCTTCCTGCCCCGAAGCAGAAACCATTGCCTGAACAGATGCCGGCACAGTCGGTAACTTATGGCCAATCTGATCCTCAAGTTCGAGTTCTGCCCGTATTGCCTTGATCATGTCTGCTGACAACGGAACGAATAGCAATTTCGTAAAATCTAGTCCCACCAATTGAAACGGGGAAATCGCCCCAGCCAAATACAATCGACACTGCGGATATTGATAACGGAACCATGCCGCCCTTTGAGGAAGGCCATCTACCGGTACCCCCAACACCACCGCCAGTGGATCTCCATACTTCTCGGTAACCGCCATGGCTTCGTTCTGGGTTCTGACGGTTTGTACGTCCCCGAACACTTCAAAATCGACCGCCAGACTTGGCTGCGATGGATTCGGAACTACCATCCAGTAGGCCATGCGTCATCTACCCCTTTCTTCGATTTGGTGTGCAATTGAACAAGCGCTTGCCACTTGGCTTGGATCTCGGGATCTTGCTTCAAAACCCACGGAATGCGAGTAAACAACGAGAGGAGCGCATCCACACTACCGTCCGGAACTTCCAGATCAATGTTTGCTTTAACCACCTCTTGCGAGGCAAAAGGCAAGTGAGCGGGCACCCGATTCACAATCACTTTTGCCCGTTCCGGAATGGGTGATTGTGCAGGATCCAGCGTTGTCACCCAGATTCGAATCTTGGCATGTTCAAAAACGGGATGGCGCGGATCGGGACCCGTGTCGACGATCACACGTTTGCCGATGATGGATTTAGGCAGTTCACCATCCAGCACCGTCCCGTATGGCAACATTTCCTCCAGCGCCTGGCTGACTGGAGTTTGATCCCCCGTCCACTTTGCGAGACTCCCTGTGCCTCTCCCTTCGATGAGAGGAATCTTAGTGACAACAGCCAAATTCCACGCGACATAACTGGCGCCGCCATGACCCCCAACAGCGATGACTTGTGGCTCTTCCTGGATCGCATCGTAACCGCTATAACCTTCGTTTTCCTGATCCTCTTCTCCGATGTACGCTTGCCTCCGTAGCAACCTCGGTCGAAGCAAGGGCCTTGTCGGTTTCTCAGCCTCTTTTTGCTTCCGCCGTTCCTCTTCAATCTTTTCATGCATCTCGTTGGCTGTGATCAGCAATAGATCAGCGTTTTCTTCGAGTTCTTCCCACCCCACCAACGCAAACGGATGCATGGCTTCGACTCTTTCGTTTTTATCGCCAAACCAAGCAAACATTTGATCCTCAACGATGGGCAAGAATTCTTCCGCGTCGCTTGGCCCGTTTGCTAATACCACATAGGCATCTGCCGGTTTTCCACTACCGAAGATTTCGGTGAATGGAAATGATTTCGCTTCCCCCAAAATCCACGCAGCGAGTTCGTTGTTGTTTCGTAGTAAAAATGCAATTTTGGCCAAACAGAAAAACCTCCTTTCGCAAGGAAAGGAGGCCGTGGGAAAAAAACAGGAAAATCAATAGCCTTGATAAACGCCGCTCACAACACCGGGAATGTTGTACGGACTGCCCCAAGCACCTTCGATATGTCGGATCGCAGCCACTGCATTATCGAGCGGGTTCCAAATATCCTCATAGCCAGAAACATGGTCACTCCAAAACGTACTCGGCAACATTTGCATGAGTCCTGATGCATGCTCACCGTTAACAGGGATCGGATCCACTGCATAGGGATTTCCACTAGAATCTTCGTGACTCACAATAATTTCAAGTCCTGGAAGCCAACTTTTGGGCACATGATCAATTCCAATAGACTGCTGAAGGATGGCGACAATTTGCGGTTTAGGTAAAGGAACGGCTTTGCCGGGAGAACCTCCGTTACCAATACCGCCTTCAAGCAATTGAAGAATAGGGAGCGCAAATGGATCGTAAAAGTTCGGATCGAGCACCAGTGCTTGCCCAAACAACATCTGCTGATCGAGCGTATTGTGCAGAAAATTAAACGCCTTCTCCGCACGAAAAAGCGGCGTATAATCCTTGCGTTGCAAGGTGGATGGTCCGAAAACAATGATCTGCGATCCATCACTTTCTGTGACGACTTTCCAACTTGTCACCCAATACCCGTTATACCTTTCGATATTTTGGAGCACCATTTCGGTCACATAGTAGTACTCCTTCACAGTTCCTTTCTTCGTTTGAATATAACGAACTTTGCGCAACTGCACTGGTTTGAAGTCAATCTCGTTCGGTTGAAGTAGTTGCACCACACGTTCGAGTGATTTAAGCGGATTCTCCGCGCCCTGCCTCACACCGATCTCGTAAAAAGTCTCCAGAAGTCCATACGAAAATCCCAATTGCAGTTGACTGACTTGAGCGACCTCAGCAGACGTTAGCCCGGTATTTACATCAAGGGACCCCCATCGAATCGTCTTCGTCCATTCATTCGCAATCGTCAAAAAATTGATGGTTACGGATTGCCCATTCGGCTCCGTTTCGGTAATCGTCTGATTCGAGCCGAAATTCATCATCGGATGTTGAAAAAGGTCCGATGCACCATTGATCAGCGACATCATCAGCATAAACCCGGCCATTTGCATGATCATCACGACAACGAGTAGTGCAATGAGGATGCGCCGTGCTTTCCGATTCTTTAGAGCAGTGGTGGTAGCGCCAATCCAGTTCCCTGCGGCGGCATTCCCTGCAACCTTTGCCAAGTCTTTCGCATCGTTCGCTAACTCTGCGACCTTTGCGGCAGTTTCTTTCGCGCTGTCTGGGATTTTCTCTTTTACTGCATCGGCCGATTTGTTCATTGCTTGGCGGATCAGCCGATCGCGAATGTTCATCGACGTTCACCATCGCCGAAGATTCGATCCGCCAAACTCGACCCCTTTTTCCTTAAACTCGGGCGAACCGGTTTTGTTTCAGAAGACTTTTTGCTTCGAGAAACTCGCTGCAATCGTTGGTGAGCCAACCGTTTCCCTTTGGACATATTTTTCGCCTTCATACCTCTTTGCCGCATGGTAGGCGACCGCTTCGCTGTTTCATTGCCCAGCACTTCTCTGTGCAAAATTGGCCTTTCAGATGTTGACGAACCGGTGGTTTCACCGAGTGTCGTCGCTGGATTCCCGGTTGTTTTTTGTGTCGGTAGATCCGTTTGCCACGTTGGATTGACTGGCTCTTGCTCCGTGCCCCCCGTCTCTTTCAGCGTCTGGTGATATGCTTTGATATAACTTCGATTCGGTGGTGTCGTTTCCACCGTTTTGCGCGCTTTTAAGGTCACCGGATTGGTTTGTCTTCTCGCTCGCTTCGGCGGTTGCGGCTGATAATCCATCTCCGCACGTTGCACCGCGATCTTGCGAATCAGGCGGAACGCCGCGCCATTACTCGTGTCAGCAATCTTCTTGCTTGCCAAACCAAGCGTGGCCCCGACCATTGCATCCATCGTCCGATCGGGTTCGGCCAACGTCTTCGCGGCCGTTATCGTGCGTGTGACCTTATTCAATCGAGATTCCCACTTGCTGACCGCATCAACTTGCGGTTTGTGATTAGACGGCTTATCACCACTCGCTCGCAAAGGCCTTATCAGCGGTTGTTTATTCGTTCCACCTGTTTCGTCCAGATGCGACCGTCCTGTTGTTGCAAAATGCTGGATGGGCACATCATGGTCCGATTCACCACGCTTCTCTTGGGCAACGATCAACCATTGCGGTTCCTCAGATGCTCTGTCGATCGAACCCGTCTGATCTGATGTCGTATCCTGTGCTGACCATTCTTTCTCGCGTTGTTTGTGACTCTCCCTATCTTCTGTCAATGTCCACTCGTCCATTGGCACTACCCTTTGCATTTGATTCGGTTCGCCGAATTCTGCTTCACCCCTTGTTCCTGGTGGTCGGTCAAGAGGATGAAGCGGCGATGGCATGCTACGGCCGCCTTGGTCCAGTTGACGAGGCGCATCGCTATCTAAGCGATGTTCACCATTCTCGAATTCAAATGTCCACTCTGAAAACGATCGTTCCTGAATATCACTAGGCTCGACGGTTTCTCCTGTCACTCTGCTTTCAAAATCATCTGTCGGTGGAGTAAATCCTGTCTCCTTGGTCGTATCGTTTTGATGACGCGCCGTCTCATCCAAACGCCCTAAACTTTTGGCATCACGGACGCCTTCCGCCGCCCTTCTGATCATGGATGAACTTTTCCTGGCATTACGTTCATTACTTAGTACGCTACGCTTCTCCCATGGCTTCGCGCGTTGTGACTCTGCAGTGAGTCGTTTGCCCCATCCAAGTGGCATTCCCTGGTTAGCGGCCTTCTCGGTGAAAGTTCGGATTTTCTGCATAGGCTTCATTTTTCGGTATATCCACCACGCCACCATAATCGCCGCAATGTAAACGATCCCTTGCCAAAAGAACGTGGAGGAACTGGCAAAAGCACTTGCAACTCCTTTTGCTCCCGACACATCTTGTGCCATCGTGTGGATAATTTGAGTCAGGCCGAAAAGGACAGAGCTGTATGCACTCACGAAAAAGATCAAGAATAGCGACATCGCCATATACTGAATCCAACGTAAAGTGAGTGTATTCGCGCGCGTGACAGGGAACAGTTCGAGCGGCAAGATAATTACCCCAGCTGCCACAAGGATGAGAAAGACCAACCGTGCAAAGATCATGATGGCTCCCATCACGAAAAAGTAGAGAATAGCGCCTAAATTTCCAAAAAATGCTTCGACTGCGATAACAATCCGATTCCCAGATGAGAATGCCACCTGGCCGTTCGGAGAATTTTGCAATTTCCCTACCACTTGATTACGGGCGCTGGCTTCTAGCGGATAACCCAGAATTTCCCGCCAGGCGGCTGTGCTGTCCTGTAAACCCACAACCCGAGTCCCAGTCGAATTGTAATTTGCCCCTTCTTCGCCTGCAATCCACTCCTGCAGCACGAGATCATCCCATGCGTTTTCGATCAATGAATCAGTGCCGGACGCTTTGGCACCGGTCGCACTTGCCACCACACTCTCGACGATTCCACCCGCGAAGTTGCCGATTACACCGGGAAAGGCACCGATTTTTTGAATCACACCTGAACTAACCACTGCTGGATTTGAGATCACGACAATTAACATGAACGCGCCTACCATTTTAACCACTCTTGCAAATACGCTCGGCAAATCCCTTTTGAAGAATCCAAACCACACGAAAACACCGATCAATGTGATCACTGCAAGCGGAATGAGGGGTACGGCCACCTTCTGATAGGCACTATGCAGGATTTTCAACACGATATCCGTCATGCCATTCAGTCCATTGACGTCATACCCCGTCTTAAAGAAATTGAGGGCAGCGTCCATCATCGAAACGGTCGTAACAAAGATCATGTTTGCGCCCCAATAGACAGAATCGAAGTTCCCTTGCCACCCATCGGAATCAAACATGTAATTACCGGCAGGGGCTTTTGGGTTATCAAAGAGTTGTACATTTTGTGATATGGGACCCATACTTGTATTAGAAGTTGGACTTTGACTTCCACCACTGATACCTGAATTTTGTGAAGTGCATCCTGGAGCGTTAGGGTCTTTTACGCAAATCGGTGCCATAGCATGTGCAGAATAAGTATACGGATTGAAGAAAAACGGCGTGAACACAATGACGAGAGCGGATAACCACATTTTCAGTCGTTTCAGCATAAATAAAGGCCCCCTCTTACCTATTGGGGGCCTCGTGTGAAGGTTTCGGTGTCGTGTCAAACCATTTCAGCAATACTCTCGGCTTCATTTCAACGGTCATACGTTTGACGCGACCAAGCGAATCGACCACTAGACCCTCACCGGGAGCAAAAGCACCAAAACGCTTGAACCATTCCACTGGGTCCTCGTGATCAAGCCCGGCGAGTTTGAGCGATGCTTCGGTCTCGGCTTGCGAGTTCTGCCGCATGATGAATCGCCAAGCGAAGAGCCCATCAATGCTCTCACCCCAGTTTTTGAAATCGGTCGCGTTCTGCATCAGCATGATTGGCACGATGTTAAGCGACCGTGCTTTACGCAATAGATTATCTACCAGGTCGACACCCTGGGAAAATTTGCGCAATGTCCATGCTTCATCTAAAACCATCACTTTCAGCGTGGATTTTGGCAAGTTGGTAAAGTACCCCATCCCCATCCCAGCGACCGCATAGTACAGTGCCACACTCAAACGTTCATTGAGTGTTCGTAATGTCCCTTGCGGAATAGTCAACCCACTGGTATCGACGATCGTCACATCAAAAGCTTGCGGTGTCTGCCCCTGATCTTCCGCGAAAAGGACTCTACCTAGAGGAGAACTTTTCAAATCCAGCATCATACCGAGCAACAAATCCAATTGATCGTGATGCTTCTCCCGTTTTTCCTCCTGAAGCATCTCCGCCAATGCGTTGCCAAATTGGTCCATCGTCTGTACGGTTTTTCGACGAACCTTATCTACTGCCTGCCCGATAAGTGCCGAGCGAATATCGCGGGTGTTTTCATCATTGGTGACGTTGTTGAAGATGATATCGAGCAGATCGCGATCAATGCCCTCTACACCTAACCGAAACGGATTTAATCGCGCCCCCTCTTCCCGCAGACGAATCATGTTGACCTTGGCGCCGATCTTGTAGAGATTGTCGTAGTCATGCCCCTTCGGGTCTTGAATAAACCCCTTTGCGCCCCACGAAATCTGCATCGAGGCGATGTATTCCGCCGTGTTCGTTTTCCCTGAACCGAGACCGCCACAAATGAGGATAGCCGGTTGCATATTGAGTTCTTGTGCTGGACGCCGTGGATCCATGAATACCGCACGTTCCGTATTGGTCTTGCCTAAGTAAAATCCCTTCTCATCTCCAAAATCCGTTGTAGTAAACGGCAATGCCGCTGCCAAGGTCCCCGCGTCCATTGGAATTTCATAAACCGTTTGCACTCCATGACCCCAAGGATAGAAGGCTTGCCATAACCGCCGCTGGTCAGCTGGTGCCTGTACCAAGTCGGTTAGCGCCATGCCCGAAATAACGTCTTTCCGATAATCCGCCAACGTCTGTTCATCAGGGGCACCAAATCCGATCACCGTTTTGACATGGACAAGCGGATCTCGCATGCGAAGCTTTTGCTCCAACTCTTCTGAGTGCTCCATGTCGACTTCGAGTTCAAGCGGAGGTGTTTCGCCGCCTTCGTCATACTCTTTCCATTTCGCATCTGCAGACAATTTCTTTTTCCGGAGATTCTTCCTAGCGGAAATGTGATCTTCGACACGAATGTGCATCGCGACATCAACTGGGATATCCATATATTCCACTTGGTGGATCCAGTCATAACCGCTGGCATCGGCTTCATCAATTTCATTAGGGACGTGGAGAACGTTATAAAAGGTTTGATATGACTCTTCTTTATTCGACCGGATGATCTTCAAGCTGAACAACGACTCTTTAATCACACCATCATGGGTCCAAACCCCCAAATGATGCTGTGGGTGAATCACGCCATCCGAAGATACAAAGGCCGGCAAACTTTTCGGAAATCGGCTTTCCGGCGCTACGGCTCCGCGATAATACCCATGTCGCAACCACATCTCAATCTCCGTATGTGAGGCAATATGGAGTTTCAGGAAAGACCGAAAGCCCCGCAACCATTTCCGGCGTTCATCCTCCAGTTGTTCAAGCAATTGTACACGTAAGCTCTCCATATTTAGCAATCGCTTGGCCGATTGAAACAACGAGACCCCCGCTTCCTTGAAAAACTCCTTCCCATTTTCCTTTAAACGAATCACGATCTTTGGCGAAATTGGCACCACGATAAAGATCCGACGTTCAAATAACACATCCTTTGCCAGATCCTTCGCTTCTTCGAAATGTTTCACATTTAGCGGGTGGCTCGTCTTCACAAATCGTTTTTCCCACGTATTGGACGGTACTCCCACGGCGAGAGAGTACAAATGCCAGTCGCCAATGACCTCCCGCATCCCTCTAGCGATGGCGGCAATCGATTGATTTTGTGCCCCCGTACTGGTGAGCGATTTGTCATCTGCATCCACCGCGAAAACCGCATAACCACGCGTTTTATCATCAAATACAATGCCATTTTCTGCGTAAATGACGGGCTGAGCCAAAATGAAAAACCCCCTCTCAATGAAAGAGGGGGACATGTTACGCATTTTTTCTTAATTTTGGCGCTTCCTTCACTCGACGAACCTCACCATCCACGACGCGATACCGACCAGGTTCCAACGGGTGAAGGGAGCGTTTTAGCAGCCATGTTCCATCCCGCTTCACCTTGATCCCGAGCGGCTTGTGAAGGGTAAACGTGCCTTTACCGTAAATGGGCGTTGCCCTTGCTGTCCCTTGATCGACCGCGTAAAACGAAAAACGGTAATGCGGTGCCTTCAAATCGAGTTTGATTTTATTAAATCCATCTGTCAGGTGCTTGCGCATGAAATAGGCTAGTAAATCAATGGTCCACGTCAGCACCGATTTACCCTGCGGATCAAATTGTCTCGCCACCCAGCCCGTCAAAAACCCAATTCCAATTTGCCACAACCAAACGGGAATCACATGATAGACTGCATGAATGGCACCCGCAATCAAGAAGCCAGGAAAAACAGCAACGGCAACCCCCAGCAAAATGACATCGAGTCCGAACGATACGTATTTTCCGAACTTCCAAGCCGTTGCCCCTGCCCCGATTTTTGTAATTTCGGTTTTGGATCGATACAGCTCTCGATAGGTGCGATACATTATTGGCCACACCCCGAGTTTCCGCCAAAAAGACTGCCAACAAAAAGAGCACCTTTAATAAATAGCGTTGGATTGATCACCAAAATGATCGCAACAAAACCAAACCCAATTTCAGTCCACAGAAGCGCTGTATTCTTTTTGCGGGCAGCAAACACCGCAAGAACGATCGTGGCTATTGCAAGGATGACAGCGACAATCCCTTGAATGATGCCAAGATCAAACTGGTTAAGCAAGGTTATTGTATCCTGCGCCCCTTGTATAATTTGCGACTGGGAACCTCCCAAGCACCCGGTAGAAGGCATGCTCGGCGTGGAAGTTGTCCCTGTTGCTGCAAACGCAGTGAAATACCTTGTTGCCATCATCATTGCGGTAATGAACATCGTCTTCCATTGGCGTTTGGCAATACCAGTCCATTTTTTCATGGATAAAAACTCCCTTCTTCAAAAAAGGAAATGGTGAACCATCAAGCCCTAGGGATGATCGATAACGTGTGATGCGCGATTTGAAACATCAGTGCAATCGCTGGGTACTGCAACGCTAGCCCGTATAACACCACGAAAAACGAAGCGAATAAAAAAACCACCTCCAGTATCGAATTCACAATTCCGTCAGCGGGAATGAGGTAGAGTGCAAATCGTCCTTTAAGCGGCCATAGCAGCTGCTCGCCTTCTTTATTAGGAAAATCAATCACGATGTGGGACAAATAGCCCGCGGCTGCCCCAAGTAGTACCGGATACAACGAAAATTGAAGAGCACCTATGGTGACATACCAATGGGCACCACTTGCCGCAAGCCAAAACCATAATGCAGCGATCGTAAGACTATGCGTTGGCCCCCGATGTGTAACCCGCAACATTTCCAGTGCCATGGCGATTGGAAATAACGATTTTGCCGATACTGACCCCGGCTCATCCGCATCCGGCATGACAGACGTAACGAGAGTTGTACCAAGTGCTAGGACTCCCGGCACGCTCAAAATGGGCGTATGTGTGTAGTTGATCAAGACCAGCGAAGTAGAAAACAGACCAAATGCTTGATGGGTTCGATATAACACGAGCCAATCACCTCGCGTGCTTATTTGCACTTCTCATCATTCAATTTTCTTTTCCACCAAAAACCCCCTTTTCGATAAGAAGGGGGGCCGTGGGAATAAATCCAATCTTTAAGGCGGCGCTTTTTGGCCAGCGCTGATTGGCCAGCGCTGATACCAATATGCAGCTTCTTTTGGCCGCCCATAAATAAATCCTTGAATATACCGTACGCCTGCATCCAGCACGGCGATGGCTTCCCTCTCAGTTTCTACGCCCTCCACCACCAATTTTGTTTCCCAATCTTCAGCGAATCTCCTTATTTTCCTAACAGTTTCAAAATCTCCACGCCGAACGAATGAGAGATCCAGTTTCAAATATTCCGGACGCAATTTGGAGAGCATTTCCAGATTGGTTTGACCCACCCCAAAGTCATCAATGGCGATTTGAATCCCATATTCACGGAAATCCCCCAACCACACCATATCTGCAACAGATAAACGCGCATGTTCAGAAACTTCGATAACCAATTTTGATGCAGCGGATCGTAAGACCAACCAATCCGGATCTCGCAGCGCCTGCTGCGGCATATTCAGAAACATTCGCTGGTGGTCACTTAGGATCTGTAACCCCACTTTCAATTCTAGGTCTCGAATGGCCTGATCTAACGCTTTGATGCCTCCAAACTCTTCCGCACGGGCAAACACTTCGCTAGCGCTACGAAGGTGGAGAAGCTTCTTTCCACGTATCAGCGCCTCATAGCCGATATGGTTGATTCCACCGGCTGTGTCCACGATGGGTTGAAAAACAGGGACGAGTTCGATGACGACCACCTCTTTTCCAAAAGCAAATCAATGTTCTTCTATGACAAGAGGAACATTTGAACTTTTAGAGTTGATTCTGGGTAATGAGCTTTTGGAGTTGCGTCTGAACTGCCTGGATGATCGTTGTAAACAAAGTCCCGAGTGTCGCATTGTTCTGGACGACAACAAACAGGACGCCGATCACGACAGCAAGATCCGCCATCTGGTTCCAAGCAAATACGTTTCTATCCAGTTGTTGCGCTTTATACCAGGAATAGAGCCTGAGTAGCCACCAGCGGGATTTAGTCTTCAAACTTTTCATCATCGTCAGCCTCATCCCCCTCTTCATCCTCTTCCGGAGCATTCAGCGCTCTCAATATGCGTAATTGTCGGATCATGAAGACCACTACGATAGCAACAATCAAAAGTGCAATCCAGGCACCCTTGAACAGTCCCCAAAGGCCAAATAGAAGAACCACAAACAAAAGCACCAGTTCAATCCAAATGGCCAACTTGCTATTTCTCGGTACGTTCAATGTCCATCATCCTCCTGACTTGAGACCACAAAAAAAGCCCCTTCTGCAATAGAAGGTGGCCGTGGGAATAAAATCGACAGTTAGAGTCCGAAAATGCTGTGTGTAGAGAGATAAAGCCCTCCAATATGCCAAATGAAATAACCACTAAAGATCAGCATATAAACAAACGCGACAATACTGTAAAGTCCCATTCGTTCCTGTACGGCCGTTGTCCGTTTCTCAATAAACTCATCAAGCCTTGCCGTTTCATCACGGGCCTGCCGTTCCACAATATCCGCCAGTGCCGCCATGGAATTCCTGTCCGCCACCCGAATGGCCTGAATAAATCGCGTCAGCTCTGCCACCTTGAATTCACGTTGTAAATCTGTCAACGCCTCAGAAAGTCCTCGAATCCGCGCTTCCTTTAGTCGTCTTTTGAACACTTCGCCAAAATCTCCTTGCGCTTCCTTCGCCACAATGCGCAAGGACTCTTCAAATGGCGTCCCTCTTCGCAGCAAACTGACATATCGACGTTTCAGCCCACGAATTTGTTCAGCTGCACTTAACCGTCTCGCACGGATCCGCCCCAGCCAGTGGCGCCAGGGCATCGTGACCACCCCTACCGTCAGCAGCAATAAGAATACGGGAGAAGATTTTTTTGCCCATAGATCCAGCCCGATCATTCCGGCGCTCACCAGAAACTGCAGCAGAATGACATCAATCGCGCTCCATCCTCCAGGACGTCCGGCAAGTGTCAAAATTCTTTCCAGAGGGGCCAGCCAATCTTTTGGAATCGCCGCTTCTACATAGAAGTACAGTAACATTTTCAATTTCTTCAGCCACGTGTTCCCTTCCACTTTGCGATACGCGAGCCTCACACGATAAAACGTGTCTCCCACATAGGAATCCATTCTCGCCACCGCGGGCCAACTTAACCACATGGCGATGAGCGGCATGATCATGTAAAGCGACCATAACATCATTGTTTTCATGCCCCCTTCAATCTTCGTTTGAATTCAAGCGTCCAGATCCTCGAAATACTACTTCACCTGGCGATACTCACGCCGCGCCATCAATCGACCTCGAAGTTCTGAACTCCGGGCAAAGTTTCGAAGTCGCCCCACCATATACTGATTAGTGCTTCTCGTTGCCAAGATCATTTGATTCCATTCTTCCAGTTGGCATTTGATCAAAAAGGGTGTGGTGGGAAACTTTTATACTTTTGGTTTTGCCGATGCCGTTCGACGAGCGAACAGTAAAATAACCACATACCCGCTTAGCCCAGCTCCAAAAACCAAATTGCCGGTGAAGTTAGCTGCTAAATAGGCGTTGATGGGTGACGAGAACATCATGTACACCGCGATCGGCGCAAACGAAATGGTCACTAGTAATTTCATCGCTTTATCTCTCTGTTGTCGCATTGCCCGCTCGTATCGCCTTTTGTGATTAATCTCATCCAGAACCTCACGCATATATTCATTCAAGTTGCTTGCTTGTTCGTAGTTTGCGATGATCCCATAAAGGACATAGGAAAAATACTTACTTGGCGTTGCATCAGCCGTATACCGCAACCAATCCACCACTGAAAATTGATTTGATTCTACCTGCTGCTTCCCATTTTCATAGACATTGACAACCGGGCCTTCTACTTCATCCCCCACTTCTTTGACCCATTGCTCCACCGTAGCCCCGGCCTCAAATACACCCGCCCCATACTCCAGTGCCTGGATGACCCCCTCTTCATATCGATCCATCCAGTGCTCTTTCCAGATCTCCGAAATCAGGTACGGCAATATACCCCCGATGATCGCCCCGATAAACGGTGTGGCATGCAGCCAGACGACAGTAATATAGATTCCGCCAACCACAGAGCCAATGGTGACGTACGTTAACCTTCTTTTAGCGGTAAAGATTTTCTTTATGGATCGTACAGTCTTACCACGTCTCTTACGATGCCCCATGCGTCTGCGAATACGTTCATATGGGACTTCTTGAAAGTGTTGTCGTGTCTGATAGGCGACGATGAAGAAAGTCGGCAGAAGAACATATAAAAACACCATTACTCTCCCCACCCCCAACTATCTGGAATCGGGATCCCGGCATTAAACATCTCTTCGACAAATTCATCGGTAGGGCCGAAAAACTCAAAATATCCCGCCACCGAGCCATCTTCATTCTCGCCAACCTGATGAAATTGCATGACCGTATGCATGGTTTGATCTGGTAAGAGTTGCACCACCTCATCAAACATACGAGCGATGTTTTCAGTTTTCTTCACCGCTCGACCGTGCATGATGGTATGGACACGGCGGTAGAGAATATCTCGAATCATTTCGCGGGGCGGATGAGACTCGTGGTTCGCCGCAAAGTTTGTGACCACTTCGATCGTGTCCTTACAGGAATTCGCGTGAGCAGTCGTACTGGAGCCGTCATGGCCTGCCTGGATGGCATGAAGAAACACATACGCAAGTGTGTCGCGAATCTCAGCAATAAAAATCCTGTCCGGATACATGCGAAGTGTATTTTTCATTGCCATTGCCAGCGTAAACACACCTTCCCGACCAACAATTCGAATCACATGATTCGGATTCTGTGGTTGCATTTCCGGCGACTCCTCGATCACGATGAGCACCGTCCCTTTAGGAATCGCGCCGGTCAGTGCGTTGGCGAGTGTCGTTTTCCCAACACCCGTCGAGCCTGAAATAATATGATTCTTTGCGAGATACACCATGATTCGGAGGTAATCCATGGTGGCCAGGTCTGCCATTCCTCCTTCATAGCGAAAATAGCTTGTCTTCCGTGTGTATGACCGTCTCACTTGACGCAAATTCGGGAATTCCGGAGGCGCATCCAACGCTTCCGTCTTATTGGTCAACTGTTCGATCGTAAATGGATTCGTGAACCGTCTTAATGTGATGACCACACACGGGACAAATTTATAGATCAACTCATCCTTGGGTCCACGAATAAACTTGGAGTACCCTGTGACCCCGGAGATCACGTTCATTCTTTCTCCGTTAGGGAATGTCGCGTCCATGGCCACTTTACTGGCATCGTAATGTTGCCCGAATTGGGCCAAATGGCGATTCAGCCATGTCATGGCGTGGCCAAAATTTCGAAATCCAGGACCATCATGGATCCGACGTCCTTTACGGGAAGAAGACGTGATAATTTGCTCTTCGCGGCTGTCGTAGGGAATAAACACCTGCATATCGCTAATCTCTTTATTGACCCATAATGCTTGTAAAGGTCCAAAAGAGAACATGTCATCCAGGATGGATTTGACGATCTCCCGACGCGCCTTGACTGGTATTTCCTTGTGACTCGTGACGATATTCGTCAGTTGAGTTTCTCGAACAGCCCAACTGGCTTCCGTTTGGCCTGGCTCTTTGTTCACAAATGCCTGGAATTCTTTAAGAACCAGCTCTTGCCATTTGAACAACTCATTGTCTGCCAGATTGGGTTGATTGAGTTCATCCCATGCGCGCCGGCTCGCATCCCACAAATCGCCGCTTGATGGATTATCAATGGTTGTAGTCCCTGGGCTTTGCGAAAAATCCATAAAAGAACCTCCTCTCATTTAGAGAAGGAGGCGTGGGAAATTCTCGATGATTCCAAATCACCGTAGTTCTTTCCCGTGAATTGGATGATGAGAAACAAAACAACCGCGGAACAATCAAAGTAACTGGCCGGAAAAGTGAAAACGCACATGAATAAACCGCTTATTTGTGACATGTTTGCAAACTTCCTTTTGTAGGCGGAACGCAACTATTTGGAGAATTAATTTTTCATTCGCGCATGCCATTTCTCGCGATTCGCCTGATAAAATTCTAGGAAAGATGAAATCGTTGCTGCAAGATAAACAAAAGCAACGATGTTTATCGAGAAGGCGATAACTATGACATCACTCACGAGTAATCCTCCTAAAGGTCGTGATAGAAATAGTGCCCGTTGATCAAGCAACAAAATAGCTCGATAGCTTTAACAAGTTATCGGGACAAGGAATCAAGATGTTAGTACCGCTTTTCTCGCTGCTGCTTTTTCGCGCATTCGATCCAAAACCATTCAAACGATTTCAGTCGTTCCCTGTTGTTCGACACTAGGTAATGTTGTCGCAGGACTGGCTGCACTTAGCGGAAATGTTGATCTTCTTCGCGAATGTCATTGGTATCGTCCTTTCTATTGCGTGGGTAGGCTGGGTGTTGATAACCTGGCCTTTCCCAAAATGGAGATTTCGAGTTCAGGCAGATTTAGAAAGTGGCGGTTCCTATGTTCTAGGTTGGCTCATGTTTAGTTCTGCTTGTTGTGGGTGTATTATACGATCGCCTTGCTAACCGATTCATCGAGCATTCATCCCGCATCGTCATACTCATGGTGGTTATTTGTTCCCGCCTTGGGTGCCCTCGGCGTCCGCACCCTGACTTATGTCATCGGAGAAACGCTGCCATAATAATGGTCTAATCCTCCCTTTCCAGGTGTCGTAAATAAAATACGCCGCGACCGCATTTAACACTGAAATCGCCAAAACGGCCCACTGCCCCACGAACTCGCCTCCTCGAATAAAATAACCCCTCGATTAGGAGAGGCAGGGTGGGAAAAGTTTGGAGCAGATTGTTTTTGCGCACAATCCGCAAAAAGCGCGATCGCTTTATTGCATCGGAAACACCTCCTCCGACACTAGCCAACTACCACTCCTGGTAGAAATCGAGATTAAAATAAAGCTGAATCGGCTGCGGCGACATCGAAGTCCACGCCGACCCGTTCCATGTTGGAATCGAGATGGGGAGCTGCAGTGCATAATCCACGGTTAGCTCATCAAATCCTCCGTTGCTTGGATCCGCCCCGATGTACAAGATCAACTGCCCCGGTTGTGTTGCCTGCCCAATCGACGGCGGGATACTCGCCACATCTGACGTCGAATTAGAGACTGGCAAGATGTTACTAAATGCCGCTGCTGCTTCCTGTGCATAAGGCGTGCCGGTATTGGGATCAATCCCATATTGATTAAGAGAGTACGCATGTCCAAAGTTGATCAAGACTACACTCGCCGCAAAAGCTTTTAACAATGTTACGAACACACCCACCATAATCGACAATCCGTAAGCAGCTATAAGCCCTGTTATGAGATCCGGTATAAAACCACCAAAAGCCCCTTGTTCATCTTTGATAAAGAGTTTCCATCTAGATTTGCTCATTAAAAAGCCCCTCTCTCATAAAAGAAGGGAACGGTGGGAAATTTTCATTGTATTGGTGCCGGCAATGTCGATGAGACGGTATCAGTGATTGTACCACCGAAGCTCGCGTTGGCCTGCTGGTCGAAATGGTCGATAAAATGATTGACAGCGTCCTCCTGAAATGTCACTTGGGCTGTTCCAGTAAGGGTGTCGAATTGTCCTGGTGGAGTTGTTGGATTCACGGCTGATGGCGTAAACGTGGCAGTAATCGGTTGGCCAGTAGGCGTCCAGGATTGATTCTGCATATTCCATACGGTATTGGCCACGTTTTCGGCATCCACCACATTGAGCACCTGTGCGCTGGAAGGCAAAAAGGGATGATTAGAGTGATCCCCAGCTACTTGCGTCATTCCAGCACCCGTCGAATTCTCCAGTGCCTGATTGGTCCACATCTGGTCAAACGCTAAATTTCCCACAGTGAACTGAATGATCAAAAACAGCGCGAACAGAAGACCACCAAGGTAAGCGATTGGTAATGTGAAAATTCCCATGAATAAACCTCCTCTCAAAAGAGAAGGAGGCCGTGGGAAATTTTCAACTATTCCAATTCACCGTAGAGCTTTCAGAACTAACTACGCCCTTACCACCGTTGTTAAACCATGAATTTAGCCATCTCGTTTCCCCCCTGTGACTTTAGTCCGACAATTTAAAATCTACCAGAAGGGCGAGGTGGCATCTTCATGTCACCCGCGAGTTAATCGTTTTTACACCATTGTACGGACTCTATCTCGATTTGAATAGCTAGTTTACGAACTTCCATTTTTCCAAACCCACTATTGCTATCTCTGGATCCCCGCAAAGGACTAGCGTTGTTTTCTAGATATTTTTTGTCACCATTTTAATTTGTTTTTTTGTTTTTCTTGAATCCTCTTTTCAAAGCATTTGGAGCACATATACATAGTTTTATAGTTGCTTTCCCAAGGGAACAAAGGAGAGCGATATTGGTCCCCACAATCATCGCAAACATAAACGGGATCATTTTCACTTTCCAATGACAAACACCCCCTCCTCACTCATGGCGATTTTTTCTAATCTGTCTTGAAAGAAGTTCAGGATCTCCACGAAAGAAAATCTCTCGGTTCAACTTTCTGCAGATCCTTGAATTGGTCCAAATGGCATTCGATTTCGATATTGTAATTTGCCAAACAAGAAAACTTCCGAGCAAAAGAATGAGCGCCCATCTTTCTACAAATGCATATCCAAACACATTCTTAGTGTCGATTAGATGGTTAACATCAAGCAATTCCCAACTTTTTAGGCGTAGAACTACAAATATGCTATACATCAAGAGGAGAGGAATTTTTAACTTATTGATTAAAACCCAGTAAATCCAAAATAGCATTCTTCCTAACTCAACGGCTCTGATGAAAAGGAAAATGAACATTGAAGACATTCGAGATTCTGTTTGTAGCAATTTTAATAGTATTTTTCTTCCTATACTCATTCCTACCGGTTCATTCCCCTCTGAATCAATTTTATAAAAAACTTCGAAAAAACGCGGATATCCGTTATGCCGATGACGAGTTTGACGACGATCCTGACAATGATTTTGATACAACAAATCCAATGGCTAAATTTAATTTCGGAACATGGGATCTTAAGGCATCAGAAATCATTTATAATATTGCTGTACAGATTCAAGACACCAATTCATTTGAGACAGGTGAACTCAGAGCCTATCTCATTCGTTATCAATCGTTAATTGCCACTAAAACCCCGCAAATCGCTTACTACGCATTCGTGATCTCGATTTTCAGTTTCATGTTTAATCTTGAGGCCCAGTCACAACCAAAAGCCGCCTCGCTAACTTCTTTTGCTTCTTTAATTTCCATTTTTGTTTTAGCGGTAGTGACCGCATATCGGTACAATTCGCGCAGACAAAATTCTTTAATGGTGTTAATCAAGATCTTAGACGCCGAAATTAAACGACGTGAACATTCGGAGCATCCTGACACTGGGTCGACTTAATTTTTTCAGTCATTTCCTGTCTCACCGTTATCGACGCCTAAAACGCTTCAATATTGTGTCAGCAAAAATAAAAGCCCCCTTCCTATGAAAGAAGGAGGCCGTGGGAAATTTTCAGTTATTCCACGTCACCGTAGAGCTTTCAGAACTAACTACGCCCTCACCACCATTGTTAACCCATTGCTTCGCCCAAGTCGGTATCCACGTGCTGATTTACGGATGCTCAAGCATGATACTACCACCGGTGATCGTAATGGATCATTTGAGTGTACCCGGCCACTTGCGTCATACCAGCGCTCGTTGAGTTCTCCAATGCCTGATTGGTCCACATCTGGTCGAACGCAAAATTTCCCGCCGTGAACTGGATGATGACAAACAGCGCGAACAGCAGACCACCAAGGTACGTGATTGGCAGCGTGAAAATGCCCATGAAAAAGCCCCCTCTCGAAAGAGGAGGCAGGGGCGGGAAATTTGCTTATCTGCAATCAAATTCAACAACTAAAGCACCCTGTGTTTATTTCTCGTTTATTTGATAAATGACCATCGCTGAATAAAGTATAACCCCAGCTTCCGGCATATCAGCAGCATATTTGATATCCACAATCAAATTGGCACGCATGTCTTTTATGAACTCATTCACTTCGTTTTCTAATTCAATCCCGTTATCAGCAGTGAATACTTTTACGCGAATACGCGCAACGGATTGACCATAAGCTTCGAGTGGACTACTCACTTGATCACCTCCTTGCCAACATATTCTGCAAGTAAGTTGAACTTCCTTCCAAAATTCCACGGTCAAGTCCTTCTCGACACCTCGGATCTCACACCACTATCATTTCATCCACCGTTATGTCCAATGCGGTTGCTAATTTCTTCGCAATAAAAACAGTCGGCACCTTTTCACCCTTTTCGATCTGACTGATAAACGCTTGGGAAACGCCACTACGTTTGGCTAATTCGATTTGCGACAATCCTTTTTCTTCGCGGATTTGATATATATTTAGATGCATTTGATTTCCCTTCCTTATTGTGGTATTGCTATAGTTATATATTTCAAATTATGTAGAAAGAAGCTCTGATGTGGATACTTTAACAATATTAGCTGATGTCTTCACCATAATTGGTCCCATAGTGGGAGTTATCGGACTTATAATTTCAGTAAAGGCATCAACTATTCCAAATGACCCCAACATATCCAATACATATATCATTATTATCAACCAGGTCATTCAGAATCAGCCTCGTCACAATAATCCCGGAAGAAAAGGCTCAATGACTATTGGTAAAATTCCATTTCCTGTTTTACTTATTTTAATTTTAGTCGCTACTTTCTTAATTGAGCGATTTGTTTCGATTCACTATAACTTTTTTCAATCAGTTATCTTATTAGCCGCGTCATTGGTTTACTTAATCACCTCACTTTTGTATTGGTGGGCCATGAAAAAAACAACCTTAAACATCTTGAAAAAGACAGCGATCATCAATCAAATTGTTGGATTATTACTCATTATTTCAGCCTTATTCTCACTATCCCCCACCGACCCTTATGCGATTAATTTTGCACGTCATGCTAGTATTTCAGTGTGGCTTCACAGCTCTCTGGAATTTGCATTTTTATTAAACATTCTAGGATTCGCCTTTTTCTTTATAGCAGCATTTTTTTATATGCTAAGCGTTGCTGAAAGTCTCGTATTCCTTTTTCCGTTTGAGTTTTTTTGGAAATACTACAAACCCAATCCGCCATTCGGATTTATTGTGATTACGACAATCACGTTGATCGCCAGCGCCATTTTGATGCACGGATTCTTCAATACTGCATTGGCTAAAGACTATTTCCATTCAAACTCACAGCTCAATATATGACACTAGCAATAATAAAGACAACACTATATCCGCTAAAAACGTTGCTGGGGAATGAAACTCATATGCAATGAAAAACAGAAAAATAACAACTATAGCTTCGATTAAAATTTCGATGTAAGTCGGTACCCT
>JAJZCW010000030.1 GCA_021828865.1 Bacillota bacterium | reverse complement strand
GCTTCCGCATGGGAGGATACAGCTAAGCGAGCGCCTTCCTCTACCCCCACCACTTCCATCACCGCATCAAACAACTGCGACTCTGTCACCGGCTTCACCAGGTGCTTTTCGATCCCCAGCCGGCTCGTCTCTTCCTCCATCTCCGCGAGATCATACGCGGAGACCATGATGATCTCCGGTTGCCGCGCCAACGCCAATTCTCGAATCCGCCGTGCGGTCTCTATCCCGTCCATCCCCGGCATCTGCCAATCCAGCAACACCAGATCAAACGGCGTTTCCTGCGCCCCTTCCAGTGCCGCCAATCCCTCCGCTCCGCTTCGCACTCCCACCGCTTGAAAACGAAGGGAATCCAGCATGGCCATGAGTATTTCCATCGCCGTATCGTTGTCGTCGATCACCAGCACTTGCAACCCTTGTTTCCCTAGACGGGCGAGCGCATCCGCAGGTTTTTCTGTCTCCACCACCTCAAACACGGCCGTGAAGAAAAAAGTGCTACCTTCCCCCGGTTCGCTCTCCACCCAAATCTCGCCGCCCATCATCCCCACGAGCCGTGCGCTAATCGCCAGCCCAAGTCCTGTCCCCCCGTATTTGCGCGTTGTCGATGCATCCGCTTGTGTGAATGCCTGGAACAGTCGGCTCTGCTGCTCTCTCGTCATGCCTATCCCTGTGTCTTTCACCGAAAACTGCAACCTTACCTTTTGCTCATCCTGACGTACTCGTTCAATCTTCACGACGATTTCCCCGTGTTCGGTAAATTTGAGGGCGTTATTCGTCAGGTTGATCAAAACTTGCCCAAGCCGTAATGGATCTCCCTTCAATCGTCTTGGAATATCCGAGGTATACTCAAACAGTAATTCCAGTCCCTTTTGATACGCTTTTACCCCCAGCATGCTCGCCAGGTTATTCATCGTTTCGTCAATATTAAATTCCACCGCTTCCATGTCCATTTTGCCGGCTTCGATCTTAGAGAAATCCAGGATATCGTTGATGATGCCAAGGAGTGTCTGAGAAGAAGATTGAATTTTCTCGAGGTAATCTTGCTGTTTAGGGGTAAGTTCTGTTTGTAAGGCCAAATAGGACATGCCGATGATCGCATTCATCGGGGTGCGGATCTCGTGACTCATATTGGCGAGAAAATCACTCTTCGCTCGTGTGGCTGCTTCGGCCTCTTCCATTGCGTCTAGCAATTCAGTCTCCATTTCCTTCCGGTCCGTGATATCCCGAATCGATTCAATCGCGCCGATTAGATGGCCATGCACATCATAGAGCGGAGTAGCAATGATATAGAGATACCTTTTTTCCCCTCGCAATACCGGCACCCAAGTCTCTGCTAAAATCCCGTGACTTCTTTGTTGAAATTTAAGGTATTTTTTTTGTTGCTCCTCATTAGCGGAGATCACCAAATCAACCATAATCGGACGCCGCTCACCGTAAAAAGGAATGGCATGCTCATAGTTCCCTTTTCCAATCATCTCCTTAGCGGAAATACCCGTCATCTCCTCCATTGCCTGATTCCAAACGGTCACTATTCCATCCATATTGACCATTAACACGGCATCCGGTAAAAAGTTGATAATTTGTTCAAGCTGCTTTCTAGATTCCTCCAAGATCTGTTCTGCTTGTTCTCGTTCCTGTTGCGTATGCAATAACTCTTTGGCCTGTTCGCTGATGCTCTGCCTAGTCAGATATTCTTGTAACCGATTACGATATTCAATATTGGCAATGACGGCAGAGAAAATATTAACAAATACAATCGTTACTACTCGGTATGTACTCACTTGATTTCCCAATATGATATATAGTTCCGCTATCACGAGAACACTAGTTAAAAAATAAATAATAAGAGAGGTTCGCGGCTTGATACTAAATACATTCGCCACTAACAAAGGAGTGATTAGATAAATCTCAAACGCAAATCCTCCAGCATGGTCGAAGATCATCAAAACAAAACCAATAAGTAACGAACTGATTATTACTGTATTTTCCATAAATACAAATATAGGGGTTATTAGGGAAGGCCGTATTTTTTTTAAAAATAGATAGACAAAACAAACAATGGCCATCAAGAAGGAAATAAAAGCAGACATCATCCCATTTAGTGGTTGATGGATATGAAAATAGACAAAAGAACCTCCTGCTTCGAAAAGTGCCACATAAGCTGACATTTTAATAAATCTACCAATATTTCCATGATAAACTTCCTGTTCAAAATCGAATTTGTATCGTTCAGGAGGTGCCACAAATATCCTTGACAACCAGTTACCATTGCTACCCATACTCATTAGATTGCATCTCCATCCCCCAAAGTGATAGCCTGGAACTCACTCCATTTTTATTGTAATATTTAGTATTGCTGCAATTCCCTGTAGCTCCATAAGCGCACTGTCCATGTCAAACTGCTCCACCTGCTGCTTCAACCGCTCCCACCTCTGCCCCACCTCATGATCCGCAAACTGCCGGTCGAGTTTCTCGATCTGCTCCATCGAATCTACCATCCCATGCTCCAGCATCTCCGCTAGTTGCCCCAGTTGCTCGCGCACCATCTCGACATCCATCGCCTCTCCCCCAGTTGATGCCACCACTGCTTCCGGGGTCGCCAGCGCTGCCTCGAACGCTGCAATCCCTTCCATCACCTCGCCAAGCTCCCTCGCCAACGCAGTGATCAACTCCTCAATCCCCTCCAGCTTCCCTTGCTTGAATGCACTCTCCAGTTCAGCTCCCGATCCTGCCAGCTTATCTGCCCCCAGGTTCGCCGCCACTCCCTTCACCGTGTGCGCCAGCCTCGCTGCTGTCTGCAAGTCCCCCGCTTCCATCGCCTCCCCTATCTTTGCCACCGTCTCCTCGTTCCCCGAGCGAAACTGTCTCAACAGCTTCCGATACAGCGTCCGGTTGTTCCCCACTCTGGTCAATCCATCTTCCAGCACGATCCCCGGTAGCTCCGGCCACGGCTGTTCTTCGCTTGATCCTGTGGTTCCCCCACCCATCAGTCCTGCCCTTTGCAAATCCTCTGATGCAAACGATCGTTCACTACTTCTCCGCTCTTCCGGTACCGTCACCCACTTCACTAACGTGGCAAACATCTGTCCCGGATTAATCGGCTTGGTCACATAGTCATTCATCCCGGCTTCTAAGCTCTTCTCCCGATCCCCACTCATTGCATTTGCCGTCATTGCGATGATCGGCAACACCTTGAATCGCCCATCGACCCGAATCCGCCTCGTCGCCTCGTACCCATCCATCACCGGCATCTGAATATCCATCAGCACCGCATCATACGTGTGTTCTTCCAGCGCCGCGATCGCCTGGACCCCATTCCCCGCAATGTCAACCGTTATCCCTGCCTGCCCTAGTATTTCCATCGCCACCTGCTGGTTGATCTCGTTGTCTTCCACCAAGAGCAAGTGCGACCCCTGTAGTGTCTCAGCATAATCCTTCATCGTAACAGCCACTTCGCGATGAATCGTTCGTTGCATCGGCGATTCCTTATCCACCCCTACCACTTCCATCATCGCATCAAACAACTGCGACTCCGTCACCGGTTTAGTCAAGCGTTTTTCAATCCCGATGTGCTCGATCTCATCCGCCAGTTCCGTCATATCGTACGCCGATATCATGATGAGTTCCGGCTCATGCACAAATCCCCTTGCCCGAATCTGCCGCGCGACCTCTATCCCATCCATCTCCGGCATCTGCCAGTCGAGTAACACCAGATCAAACGGCTCACTTTGCGCCGCCTGTTCTAGTAGCGCCAGTCCCTTCTCTCCGCTTTCCACTCCCACCGCCTCGCACCGTAGCGATTCGAGCATCTGCAAAAGAATCTCCACCGCCACCGCATTATCATCGATCACCATCACTTTCATCGACTTGCTCGCTAGGCGATGCCACTTGTGCTTCCGATCCTCCACGTCATGGTTGAGCCCAAACTCCGCTGTGAAATAGAACGTACTGCCTTGACCCGGCTCGCTCTCCACCCCAATCTCGCCGCCCATCATCGCGACGAGCCGCGCACTAATGGCCAGTCCCAGTCCTGTGCCCCCATATTTGCGCGTTGTCGAGGTATCCGCCTGGGTAAACGCCTGGAACAGTCGGCCCTGCTGCTCTTTCGTCATGCCAATCCCCGTGTCTTTCACCGAAAACTGCAACCTCACCTTTTGCTCATCTTTGTGCAGCAGTTCGATTTTCACCACAATTTCGCCCTGTTCCGTAAACTTGACCGCGTTGTTAGTCAGATTGGTGAGAATCTGTCCCAACCTCAGCGGATCCCCTTTTAACTTTTGCGGAATATCCGAAGTGTAATGGAATAATAGCTCAATGCCTTTTTGATACGCCTTCATGCTGAGGAGGTCCGACAGACCAGTCAGTGTCTCATCAAGGTCAAAATTGATCACTTCCATGTCGAGCTTGCCCGCCTCGATCTTCGAGAAGTCGAGGATATCGTTGATGATGCCAAGGAGCGACTGTGCAGAAAACTGGATTTTTCCGAGGTAATCTTGTTGTTTGGGGGTAAGTTCTGTCTGGAGGGCGAGGTAAGTCATGCCAATGATGGCGTTCATCGGGGTACGAATTTCGTGACTCATATTCGCTAAAAAGTCGCTCTTGGCCCTCGTGGCCGCCTCTGCGTCTTCTTTGGCCTGACGCAGTTCATTTTCCATCCGTTTACGTTCAGTAATATCCCGCACAGTGGCCTGGATCACTGATTTCCCGTGCAGGTTGATGCGGGACAAAAGAACGTCTGAATCAAAATTTTCTTTACTTCGATGGCGTCTGCTTATCCATTCAAAATTGACAAATCCAGTTTCATAGGCTTGCTCTATATATTCCTGCAACACCAGTCTCGATTCTCGTCCGTCTGGCTGATATTCTGGAGAAAAATCGACTGGCCCGTAGCTCATGCACTCTTCTTTGCTATCTATTTCCAATATCTCCAGTGTGCGTTGATTGCAATCGAAAAAGCCGTTTTCATCCATCATCATCATCGCATCATAGGAATCCTCAAACATAGTGCGTAAATTTTCTTCACTCTCTACCAGCGCTGTTGTCCGTTCCTGCACCATTTCTTCGAGATGCTGTTGATACTGCTTTAACTCTGTGATATCTTCGTTAGCAGCCGCAAAGCCCACCACTTCGCCAGATAGATTTTTAATCGGAATGTATTGTGACCTAAACCAAATGACTGTTCCAGAACCAAATGTTTCACTGAGATCCACTGGATGTTCCAACCCTATAAATGATTCTCCCTGCAGTGCCCTTTGAATGTAGGAAATCGCCCCTGTGCGTATCACTTGAGAATCTTTGAGAATATTTCGTTTACCCACAATGTCTTTGGCAGAGATGTGATAGATCTTTTCAATGGCATGATTAGCTATTTCCTGAATGCCGTTCTTATCAAATACCTGAATGCCTACCGGTAAATTTTCAATCATCTGTCTGTAGCGAAACTCGTTTTCTTTCATTGAATTTTCGGCATTTTTTTGCTCTGTGATATCTCGAATAGATTCAATAGCCCCAATGATTTCACCACTCGAATTATAGAGCGGTGCAGCAGTCGTAAAAAGATGCCGTCCTTCGCCATGCAGTAAAGGCGCCCATGCTTCAACGGAAATACTCTCTCCTTTTCTTAAATTCACCCCGAATCGCTCAACCACTTCCGTTTCCGGATTCAATACTAAATTCGCAAGAACAGGTTGTCGTTCCCCGAAAAATGGCAGAGAATATTCATAATCTCCCTTTCCTACGATGTCTTCCGATTTGATCCCTGACATTTTTTCCATCGCATGATTCCAAAATGTTACTTTCCCTTCAGTATCAATAATTAAAGTGGGGTCAGGCAAAAAATTAATGATATCTGCCAATTCTTGTTCATTTTGATTCATTTTTTCTTCTTCCAACAGCTTATATTCAGTGATGTCTCGAATCGATTCAATAAATCCGATTACTTTGTTATCTTCATTGAAGATGGATGCCGCTGTTACCCAAAGAAATCGTCTTTTCCCCCTTAGATTAGGGATCTCCACTTGTGCTGTGATGGTGTGCTTATCTTTTCGTATATTTTTGTATTTGCCCTCTATCTCATCGTTAGGCATTTGCACCAAATCAACAAGTAGTGGCCTGCGCTCGCCATAAAATGGTAGGGAGTACTCATAGTCTCCCTTGCCAATCATCGCTGCAGCCGAAATTCCAGTCATTTCTTCTATCGCTCGGTTCCAAAATACGATTTTCCCATTGTGATCCGTGATCATAGTGGCATCTGGAAGAAAATCAATAATTTCGTCGATATGCTTTTGCAATTCGTCTAATTGGTGGCGCTGGGTGTTTTCTTTTATGATTAATACGACTGGATTCCCGAGCCCAGCAATAAAAGGGAGCGGGCTCACCTTCACATCACAATCACAAAGTTCACCGGATTTTTTTTTGAAGATGATTTTACGAGAGCCCTTCATCATCGACTCCCATTCCTTTACATCTATCAAATCAAAGACAGAGCGGTTGATTAACTCCTCTTTTTCATAGCCCAACATGCTACAAAATGCTTGGTTGATGTCGAGCATGTCCGATTTTTCCGATATCATCATATAGGCTTCAGAAATATGATCAAATACGCTCTCATATTGTGATTGCATCTATAGAGACTCCCCTGTTTTTATAAGTTTTCAGAATAGAGAGATAGTCATAACTATTATCATTGTAAAGAGCACATGCTTAAATTGGCAATGTCCATAAGTACAGTTTTTGGATAAAAAAGTGCAATCATTAACCAATAAAAGGACTATTTTTATATAAACCAATGAATTAACCCTAAGGAAGAGGACACGGACATGATGAAAGTACTCATCGCAGATGACCATCAGCTGTTTCTGGATCTGTTTCAACACCTCTTAGCGGAACAAGGTTATAAAGTGGTAGCTACAGCCTTAAATGGCAACGAAGCGATTGCAAAATTGTGATGCTGACCTCTTCGGAAGAGGAAGAGTCGTTATTTGAGGCCATCAAAATCGGGGCATCTGGTTATTTGCTTAAATATTTGCATGTAGAGCAACTATTTCACCTGATGACAAGTTTAGAAAAGGGAGAATCCATCCTTTCGCCTGAATTAAACGTTAAAATTTTACAAGAGTTATCTCGCGTGACATCGAAAGGGTTGATTGAACCTTAAAAGTACCTCTACATTATAAGGAATTACAACTTATGTATCGGTATAATAAACGCTCACATATTATTCCACAAACAATAAAGTCTCACGCCGCTTTCCCATTTATCCTTTATTAAACTCTATATATGGGTGATTGAACTTTATTGTTTTGGACGATTAAAGTTGCATTTTTTTGCAGGAATCAGGAGTCAGGCAAGACCAGTTATCTTCGAATAACCGCGTCAAATCGTGAAAAATCAGGTATAGCCGCGCGCATTTTTTCCTTTATCGTTAATCCTTTTCTCTCCCTATTTCCTATCTCCCTATCCCCTAACCTCTAACCTCCATATGACATGCATATACTTTGGCAAGTAAGAATATATTATTTGGTAAGCATTATTGGATCATCTTTACAATCGAATGAAATCGGAATAAAATGAGAGGGGAATTTTCGTGAAAAAATCGAATCAAACACCTAACGGAGAGGAAGAGAGCCAGATGATAAAGGAATCTTTTCTAACCAATAACATAGAATCTATTGAGGAATTGGCAAAACTATCAAGTAAAGGGCAAGTGACGATTCCGATTGAGATACGGACCAAATTAAACATTAGAGAAGGAGACCAAGTTCGGTTTATCTTGGAAAATGGGACGGTAAGGCTAGAACCTGTTCGATTACTCACAGCGGACGAATTATTTGGAATTTTAAACCAACCAGAAGATGATGGTCATTTCGTTCTTGACCTCAATGAGGAGAGAAGGAATATTGCAGAAGAAACAATTCGCAACAATTTGCCCCATCAAACAAGGAGCGAATAATCATGGGGGCAGTCGACATCGTTTGGATTGACACAAACATCATTATCTACTTTCTTAGAGCCAATCGTGACTTTACCCCTTCGGTAAAAATACTGATAGACCAGTCAAATGCTGGGATGTATACACTAAAAGTGACGCCTGTTGTGATTGGAGAATGTGTATATGTCCTAATGGGAAAAAATTTCAATATAAAAAAAACAGATGTTGCTACATTATTGATTTCTTTTATTAATATGAAAGGGGTAGAGATGGAAGAAAAAGATGTAGTCGAAAAAGCATTAAATCAATATGCAAAAAAAGGTGTTGATTATGCGGATGCCTACATTGCAGAACACGCGAAAGCGATGATGTCTCCCTCAATATTAAGCGTAAACGTTAAGGATTTTATGAAATTGGGTATTTCAGTTTATACTCCAACTGAACTAATGTCGACTAATGAGAGTCAAGATAATGGGGATGACAAGAATCCATAGTTATTCGTTATTAGGAATTAGGAAGAGCAGGTCTACCGATGTGGTGGGCCTGTTTTTCTTTATGCGAAAGAGTTTGGATTTGATGGGTACACCTATTTCCTAAGAAGCGCCACACATTCCAGATGATAAGTTTGAGGGAAAAGATCAACCGGAACCACGCGTTGCAGTGTATATCCGTGCGACACAAGTAACGCCAGGTCTCTCGCTAACGTGGAAGGATTGCAGGAAACATAGACGATTCGGTTTGCTCCAGTCCCTATCATGGCGTCAATCACTTCCGGTTTGCATCCTGCTCTTGGGGGATCAAGCATTACCACATCAGCAGTTAATCCCTCTTGCACCAAGTTGGGCAAGACTTTCTCCGCGGGGCCTAAGTAAAATTCTGCATTCTGCACCCCGTTTCGCTTACTGTTCCGCTTAGCATCCTTCACCGCATCAGGCACATTTTCCACGCCGATGACCTTGCCTGAATGTTTAGCCGCCACCAAGGAGAGTGTGCCAATCCCCGCATAAAGATCCACCACTGTTTCTTGTCCGATGAGATCGGCCATTTCCAGTGCCGTCTGATAAAGCACTGCCGTCTGCAACGGATTGACTTGCAAAAAGGACTGAGCCGATACATAAAAGTCCAGCCCCAATATCGTTTCCACTAATTCGGAAGTGCCAAAGAGCACATGCTCATGCGCAATTTCTGACGATCGTCGACCTTTTTTGAGGAAACGTATGACCTCTTCCACCACACTGACCACACGTCCCGAAGTAAAAAGGGTTTCCGCCAGCGCCTTTGCGATTGCAGGTCCGTCTTTAAGTGGTTTCACAGACGCTATCACTACCATGGTGTCTCCGTGTTTCGTGCTGCGAATGCGGATTTGTCGCACTTGGCCATTTCCTGTTTTCTCATCAAACGCTTCCACATGAAAACGCCGCAAAATTGCCACAAGTGCTTTTACCATCTCATCTTGCATTTCAGGACGAATGAAACACTCTGACAGCGCGACGGGTTCATGCGTTCCTTCTTCTACAAACCCTGCGATAAACCCCTTCCCCTTTGGAGCTGCCATCAAGCTGACTTTATTGCGATAGCGCCACGGCGTCTCCATCGGCTTCACTGGTTCAACGATGTTGCTTGCAAATTCCGCATCAAAATGACCGATACGCTCAAGCGCATCTACCACCAACTGACGCTTCCATATGGTTTGTGCCTCATACGTCATGTGCTGCACCTGGCATCCTCCGCACACATCGAACGCAGGACACCGCGGTTCGACCCGCTCATGCGATTTGGTCAGAAGTTGAATGATTTCTGCCCTCGCAAATCTGTGCTTGATCTCTTTGACCTTTACGAGTGCTTTTTCACCAGGCATCAGCCCATCGACAAAAACAGCAAATCCCTCAAACCTCGCCACGCCTTCCCCTTGAAACCCGGTGCGCACCGCTGTCATTTCGATTTGTTGACCGATTTCAAGCGGCACTATTGACGGTCCGGTTCGTTGAGATTGACTGCTCATGATTTACCTTCTCCTTGTCACTTCTCTTTTTCTCAACTTGGCACAATGACGGACAAATGACTGGCCCTCACTTGCACATTGTGAGGCAATCTACCGCCATATTCCCCGTCGATGTTTAATTCCACTGGTTCTTTTGAAGATAAGTGCAGTTCTCTTGCCTGAAAATAAACCACTCGCTCATCCTCGAGGTGCTCTCCACGAAGCGCTGCGCCGACCAAACGGATGAGTTCGCCAAGGTTGGTCCGCTTAACCAAAATGACATCAAACAGCCCATCATTTACCATCGCTTTTGGCGCCACATCATGAAAACCCGCCACATGCCGCGAATTGGTAATGAGGCACAACATCACCTTGCCATCATAATGCTGATTCTCCGACTCCACACGTAAATGAATAGGCCTAAGCCTTGGTAGTAGTTCTAGTCCTTTTACATAATAAGCCATATAACCAAGCATGGTCTTCATTTTGCTCGGCACATCGTAAGTGATTTCCGTCAGTCTGCCGCAGGCGGCAATATTGACAAAATATCGATTACTTCCAATTTGCCCCAAATCAAATGGGATCTGATGGCGCTCGGCAATGGTTTTTGCCGCTTCTTCAATTTGTAAAGGAATCCCTAGCGCACGCGCAAGATCATTAGTTGTCCCTGCCGGAATGATGCCAAGAACCGGTCGCTTCGCCTTTCGCGCGAGGCCATTGACCACTTCGTTGATCGTCCCATCCCCACCACAGGCTGCCACATAGTCAAATCCCTCATCTGCAGCAAATTCAGCCGCAGCGGTCGCATCTCCGGCACCCTTCGTGGCAAAAGTGGAAGCTTCTAGTCCAGACTGTTCCAGTACGTCCAGCACATAATGAAGCTTCGCTTTCATTACCTCTTTACCTGCTGTTGGATTGTAAATGACGCGGATTCTTGGCCTCACCCGCTTTCTCCCTCTCCTCAAGCTTGATTGATCAGATCAATGATGATTTGATTCACCATTTGCGGATTGGCTTTTCCCTTTGTTTCTTTCATCACTTGGCCCACCAGCGCACCGATCGCTTTTTCCTTGCCAGACCTATAGTCCTCAACAGATTTAGGGTTAGCAGCGATCACACGCTCCGCAATGGCTTTTAATTGCCCCTCGTCAGAGATTTGAACCAGTCCCTGCTCCTCGATGATGACTTTTGGCGCTTTTCCCGACTCCATCATGTCCTTTAAGACATTTTTCGCAATTTTCGAGGAAATCGTTCCATTTTCCATGAGACCGACGAGTTCCACTAAATGGGCAGGCGTCATCGGTAACTCGTCAATTTCTTTTTCCGCCGTTTTCAAATAACCGAGCACATCACCCATGATGATATTGCTCGCCACCTTCGGGTCCTTCACGTGTTTCGCAGTCTCATCAAAATACTCAGAGAGTGCCCTTGAAGCGGTCAAAACCCCCGCATCATAACCAGGTATCCCATATTCCTTTTCAAACCGGTTGCGCTTATCCGTTGGCAACTCCGGAATTTCCTTCAATCTATCCTCAATATAAGCTCCCGTTAGCAAGATCCTCGGCAGATCCGGATCAGGGAAATACCGATAATCATGCGCATCTTCCTTTGATCTCATTAAAATGGTCGCGGCTGTTGTCTCGTCCCAACGCAGCGTTTGCTGCTCCACTGCATCACCGCCACGCAGGATTTTTTCCTGACGAGAACGCTCGTATTCAAGACCCCGTTGGACATTGCGAAAACTATTCATGTTCTTGATTTCCGTCTTGGTTCCAAACTTCTCTTGTCCAAAAGGTCGAAGAGAAATGTTGGCATCACAGCGAAGCGATCCCTCTTCCATTTTACAATCAGAAATCAGGCAATACTGCATGATCGCCTTCAATTCCTCAAGAAACAACCTCGCCTCTTCTGCCGACCTGATATCCGGTTCAGAAACGATTTCAATGAGCGGCACTCCGGCTCGATTAAAGTCGACATAAGACGAATCGCCATACGCGCTGTGGTTGAGTTTGCCCGCATCTTCCTCTAGGTGTACTCGCGTGATTCCAATCCGTCTATTTTCCTCACCTACTACAATTTCCACGTAGCCATGTTCACCAATAGGTTCATCATATTGAGAAATTTGATACGCCTTAGGATTATCCGGGTAAAAGTAATTTTTGCGGTCAAACTTGCTGCTTTGTCTGACCTCGCAGTGAAGTGCGAGCGCAGCGCGGATACCAAGGCGCAGTGCCTCTTCGTTGAGCACTGGAAGAACACCGGGACTCCCCATGCAGACAGGACAAACATGCGTATTAGGAGGAGCGCCAAATTCGTTTTTACAATTGCAGAAAATCTTAGTTTTTGTGGCTAATTCCACATGAATTTCTAGTCCGATGACGGTTTCAAAATCCATCTATGCCCGTCCCCCTTTTGCAATTTGCGGACGTCTGCTTGTCCAATCGGTCGCCTTTTCATAGGCATGTGCCGCACGTAGTACCGTGGCCTCATCGAACATTTTTCCGATCATCTGTAATCCTGCAGGGAGGCCAGAGATAAAACCGCACGGCACACTGATGGCCGGGAGTCCTGCCAGGTTGACAGGAATCGTGTAAATATCGCTCAAATACATGGTCAGCGGGTCACTCGTTTTTTCCCCAAGCTTAAATGCCGTTGTTGGTGCGGTAGGGGATATAATAAGGTCCACTTCTTCAAAAGCCTCCTCAAAGTCTCGACGAATCAACGTCCGCACCTGTTGGGCGCGCTTGTAATAGGCATCATAGTAACCAGATGATAAGGCATAGGTACCGATCAAGATACGGCGCTTGACTTCTGTACCAAACCCCTGGCTGCGAGTCTTATTGTACATATCAAGAAGGTTATCGGCGTCCTTTGCACGAAACCCATAACGAACCCCATCATAGCGGGCCAAATTGGACGAGGCTTCCGCTGGAGCAATCAGGTAATAGGCAGATAACGCATAGGCCGTATGCGGAAGGGTCACTTCGTGGATGCTCGCACCAAGTGCGCGAAGTTGGTTCACCGCTGTATCAAACACAGCCCTCATGCTTTCATCCATGCCAAGATCTAAGTACTCTTTAGGTAGTCCGATTTTCAGCCCGCGAATATCGCCTGATAATGCACTCACAAAATCAGGCACTTCAAGACGGACAGAAGTAGAATCCCGTTGGTCATGCCCTGCGATGGCTTGAAGAACGATTGCAGCATCCTCCACTGTATTGGTGATCGGTCCTATTTGATCGAGCGATGAGGCATAGGAGACTAATCCATATCGCGACACCCGCCCATAAGTAGGCTTTAGTCCTACCACGCCGCAGTATGAGGCAGGTTGTCGGATTGATCCTCCCGTATCAGAGCCAAGTGCGAATGCCACCATTCCGGCAGCCACTGCTGCCGCAGACCCGCCACTCGAGCCCCCGGGAACCACGGTTAAATCCCACGGATTCCTAGTAGGAAAATAACCCGAATTTTCGGTCGAAGACCCCATCGCAAATTCGTCCATGTTCAATTTGCCAACCAAATTGCCTCCCTGCGCCTCTAGCTTTTCTGTGACGGCCGCAGAGTACGGCGGTATGTATCCTGATAATATTTTACTGCCACAAGTCGTCTCCACTCCGCGTGTGGTCATATTGTCCTTGAGCGCGAATGGGATACCCTCAAGCAGGCCTTGTGGTGCCTGTCCCGACAACACTTTCGCGCGTTGACGCGCATCGTCTTCCGTCACCTTTAAGAATGCTTGTACATCCTTGTCCCACTCGCGGATACGGGCAATGCTGTCTTCCGCCAGATCAGTTGCTGTCAGTTCCCTTCTTTGTAACGCATCATGTAATTGTCGAATACCTATCCCTAATTCCACCACGCTGTTATCCCTCCATTACCGCTGGTACTTTGAATTGATCGTCTTCCGCATCAGGCGCATTCTGCAACACCAATTCTGGCGGCATGGATTCGCGAGGTTCGTCTTTTCGAATGACCGTTTGCGTCACTCCCACATGGCTTGTCGGTTCTACCCCATCGAGGTCCAATTTCTGCAGTTCACTGGCATGTTCGAGAATGCGGCTAAGTTCATGGGAGAGCGATTCTTTCTCTTCTTCGCTCACATGAAGCCTGGCGAGCGCAGCCACATACTCCACGTCTTTTTTTGAAAGGCTCATTAATATTACCTCCGCAAAGTTATTATTTTTGGATTATAACATAAATGCCAAACAGGGCAGTCGAAGTCATCGTCTTCAACCACCCTACCACACTTCATCTCATTCAACGTTTCATTTACTTTTGTACGAGCAAAATGACGATCGATACCAGAGAAAAACAGATACCAAGCAGATACAAGAACGTCACAGTCTGTTTTTGACTTAATCCAGATCTCATCAAGTAGTGAAAAGTATGACCCTTGTCTGCCACATAAATAGGGCGTCTTTCCTTCATTCTTCGGATAATCACATAGAAAGCATCCATGATCGGCACTCCTAATGCGAGTACCGGGATGAGGACGGAGATCAGCGTGGCAGACTTGAAGGCGCCTCCCACTGCAATGGAGGCAAGGACAAAACCAAGGAATGTCGCGCCAGCATCTCCCATAAAGATTCTTGCCGGATGAAAGTTGTGACGCAAAAAGCCAAGCGCGCTACCGATTAGTGTGATGGACAAAAGTGCCATGGCGCTGTGCCCTTTCAACAGGGCAATAAAAAACAGGGTGGTTCCTGAAATTGCCGCTATCCCCGCAGCAAGCCCATCTACCCCGTCAAGAAAATTCATCATGTTGGTAATGCCAACCACCCATACCACGGTAGCAAATACGCGAAGCCAGATGGGGAAAACCACAAAAGACTCGTGAACAAATGGAATATTAATGCCCTGAATGCTAACACCAAACAATGGAAGGATGGAGGCGGCAATGATCTGCACGATAAATTTCGGCCATGCCGCTAATTCTTTATGTCTTGTTTTATAAAAATCATCAATGATTCCAATGATAAAAATCAGCAAACCGCCAAGCAATATACCCCAGAATTCAGGAGAATGATTGGCAAAAATCGATCCTGTGATGACAAACCCCAAATAGATCGAAAGACCGCCCAAAAGCGGGATAGGGTCGGTATGAATCTTCCGTTGATTAGGAATGTCAACAAAACCTGTCTTCAATGCTAATTTTTGCACGTACGGGACAGTAAAATAAACAAACGTAAAACTAATAATCACGGCCAACAAGTACCGCATTACGATGAGTGCCTCCCCTTGTTCAACAGACCGCTGTTAGTATAACAGATTCAAAGACAAGCGAAAATGGCATTTTTCCGATAATTCCTTGCGTAATTGACTAAAATCATTTGGGCTTATTGCACGATAGCATTCTAAGCATCCTGACAAAAGCATATCTTCAACAAGACGAATACTTCTTAACACGCACAGGAGTTGATGAATAGATGAACTTTTGGCTGACCGGCGCCATTATCCTGATACCTGCCGCTTTTTTCGCAGGACGATACAGTACACGTTATCAGTTTGTTCGAATCAAGCGTCGTTATAAGCAAAACGTCAATGAATTTATCCGCGGCAGGTAATCAAAAGAATCACTCACTCCGGGAAGCTTCCAGCATTTTCAGGAATTCTTCTTCACTCAAAATCCGCAGCGGCACGTCTGGGGTTTCCCTGAGAATTTGTTCCGCTTTTTCCAGCTTGGATCCGGCACTTTCTCCTGCCACTACGTAGTGGGTTTTTTTGCTGACACTAGAGCTAACCTTGCCTCCCTGTGCTACGATGCGGTCTTGCGCGTCCTGACGGGTCAATGCCGCTAATGTCCCTGTCAAGACTACCACCTTGCCTGAAAATGGAAATTCAGCAGTTTCTATTTTTGACAGATCTGTGTCAAATCGGAGCCCGATGGTTCTCAATTGTTCTACCATGCGTTGATTGGCGCTATCTGAGAAAAAGTGCATGATGCTCTCCGCCATCTTCGGTCCGACATCGTTCACTTCAAGCAAATCTGCGAGCGTTGCTTCTTTGAGACGATCCAGGTGCTGAAAGTGTCTAGAGAGCATTTGCGCTGCTTTTTCCCCCACATGACGGATGCCTAGACCAAAAAGCAATCTTTCAAACGGCTGCTTCTTGCTTTCCTCCAGTGCATCAAGCACGTTGGAGGCAGATTTTTCCCCCATCCGTTCAAGCCCCATCAGTTGCTCTTTCGTCAAGTAGTAAAAATCAGGAATCTCTTGAATCAAGCCTGCCTCAAAAAGCGTCTCTACCAGCGCTTCCCCTAGGCCATCTACATTCATGGCGCCGCGGGAAACAAAATGAATCAACTGCTCCACCCTTTTGGCGGGACATGACTCGTTGATGCACCTTAGCGCTACTTCACCTTCAATGCGAACGAGTTTCGCATCACAAGCCGGGCACCGCTCAGGCATCACAAACACTTCTTCCTTACCCGTTCTAGCGGCCGTCACCACGCTGACGATTTCAGGAATGATATCTCCCGCTTTTTGGACGATCACCAAATCGCCAATGCGAATGTCTTTTTCGCGGATAAAATCCTCATTGTGAAGCGTTGCCCGACTCACGGTTGTCCCCGCGAGCGGCACAGGTTCAATAACAGCCGTCGGTGCCACAGCACCTGTTCTGCCCACATTCAATTCAATCATGAGAATGCGCGACTCGGCTTGCTCTGCTGCAAACTTAAAGGCAATGGCGAAGCGAGGACTTTTGGCGGTCGTCCCCAACACCTTATGTAATGAAAAATCATTCACCTTGATCACGGCGCCATCAATATCATATCCAAGCGTGGCTCGTACCGATTCGGCCCAACGGATATAATCCATCACCTCGGCAATCGACGAGCACTGTCTCCATTTTGGATTCACAGGAAAGCCCATTTCGGCCATGCGCACCAGCGCCTCCCGCTGCGATCCTACAAGTCCTTCCGGGGATGCCAGTGTATACGCAAAAAATGACAGCTGCCTTTTGGCCACAAGTGTGCTGTCCAGTTGCCGAAGCGAACCTGACGCCGCGTTGCGAGGATTGGCAAATAGCGGTTCACCCGCACTTTGTCGTTCACTGTTTAGGCGTTCAAAAGCCTGACGCGGCATGTACGACTCCCCTCTTACCTCAAGAGTAAGAGGTTCGCGAAGCCGGAGCGGTATCGCCCTGACTGTTTTGAGTCCCTCGGTGATGTCTTCTCCAGTCACGCCATCACCGCGCGTAGCACCGCGCACCAATATTCCGTCCTCGTATACCAATGACGTGGCAAGTCCATCAATTTTCAACTCACAAACGTACGTTGGCGCTACTCCCGTTAATTCTTTGACGCGCTTGTCAAAATCGAGCAGGTCCTGCTCCGAGAACGCGTTCGCAAGCGATAGCATCGGCATTTGGTGAGTCACTTTCTGAAACCCTTCAAGGATCACTCCCCCCACGCGCTGTGTAGGGGAATCCTGCGTTACCGATTCGGGATGTTCTTTTTCAAGCTGCACTAATTCTCGAAACAGTCGGTCATACTCTTTATCGCTGACAAGCGGCTGATCCAACACATGGTAATGATAGTCGAGGTCACGAATCCTATCCCTTAACTCATGGATGTGAACAAGCACATCACTCATGGCTTTCATTCACCTTCTGTATGGGAGCGTATTTGACGAGAAGTTTTTTCTCTCCTATCGGATCAGGGAAAACAATCAGAAGTTCCAGATTTTCTCCTTCCCCGCTCATGCCAGTCACCGTGCCAATTCCCCACTTGCGGTGCTCCACCTGGTTACCAGGCTCCCAATTCTCTTCCACATTGCCAAAATGGCTGGGGATGTGCTCTCGTTTTTCCTCAGTTGCGCCAATCGGGCGAAGTGATTTTGCGGCCCCCACGCGTTTATGCGTCACTTCTAGAATAAGATCCGGTGGAATCTCCGTCAAAAACCGAGAGGGAGGATTACTCTTTGTCTGTCCGTATATGGTTCTGGTGAGGGCATTCGTGATGTAAAGCTCGCGCATCGCCCTCGTGATACCGACATAACACAGGCGGCGCTCTTCTTCCATCTCCGCTACATCAACTGCTGCGCGTGAATGAGGGAAAATGCCCTCCTCGAGCCCCACCAAAAAGACAACGGGAAATTCAAGCCCTTTTGCACTATGCAAAGTCATCAGCGTGATGCCCTCTTGTGACCCTTTTTCTTGGTCGGCATCAGCAATAAGCGCTACGTCCGTCAGAAAGCCAAGCAAGCTCCCCGTTTCGTTGCGCTGATCATAATCTTTGGTGACAGAAAGCAACTCCTCCACGTTTTCAAGCCGGGTTTGGGCTTCAATAGAACCTTCTTTCAAGAGCATGGATCGATACCCGCTTCGCTCCAAAACTTCCTGCGTCAGTTCCGTCACATTCATAAATTCCTGCATCGCAGACAATTGCCGGATGAGACTCGTAAACGCTTCAAGCGGATCGACATAACGCGCGGCAAGTCCCAGATGGCCAGCGTCCTGGGCCGCCTCAAACAGCGAAATCGACATTTGTTGGGCATGCTCAGCAAGTCTTGCAATGGTGCCATCGCCGATTCCCCGCTTGGGCACGTTGACGATGCGCGTAAACGAGATATCGTCAGATGGGTTAGCAATGAGACGTAGGTACGCCAGCAGGTCCTTAATTTCCCTTCGCTCATAGAATTTAAGCCCGCCATAAATGTGATAGGGAATGCCAGATTTGATACACAATTCTTCAATCATCCGTGACTGCGCATTGGTGCGGTAAAGTACCGCCACATCGTGATAAGGGAGATGGTCTTCATGCTTTCGACGATATACTTCATCCGTTAGAAACCTTGCTTCTTCCTGCTCATCATAGGCACGAAAATAGCGAATCGGCAAACCTTCATCGTTTTCCGTCCATAGCACCTTTTCAGGACGCTCCAGGTTCTTTGAAATGACGCCGTTTGCAGCCTGCAACACTTTCTTTGTGGAGCGGTAATTCTGCTCTAGTTTTACCACTTTGGCAGTCGGATAATCCCGCTCAAAAGATAGGATGTTGCCAATATCGGCCCCTCTCCAGCGATAGATCGACTGGTCAGAATCGCCCACCACGCAGAGGTTTTGATGTCGTTCAGCAAGCATTTTTACTAGGCGATACTGGCTGTGGTTGGTATCCTGATACTCATCGACGAGCACGTATTGAAATTTTTTCTGATAAAAATCTAGCACCTGAGGAAAAGTCTCAAACAGTTCGACGGTTTTCATAATCAAGTCATCAAAATCCAGACTGTTGATCGCCTTGAGTTTCTTTTGATAATTAGCATAGACCTGCGCGACCACTTGCTCATGCTTATTGCCAGCCATCTTCATCGCCCGGTCAGTATGAACAAGCTGGTTTTTAAAATGGCTGACCGCGCCTGCCAACATGCGGTGATCATACTTCTTTTCATCGAGGTTCATTTCGGCAGCCACCTGTTTGACTGCCGTTTGCTGATCTGCCGCATCGAGAATGGTAAAGTGATTGGAGTAACCAAGCGGTTCTATTTCTCTTCGTAATATCCGCACGCACATCGAATGAAACGTCGACACCCACATATCTTCTGCCACATCGCCGACAAGCCGAGCCACCCGTTCGCGCATTTCCTTTGCCGCTTTGTTGGTGAAGGTGATGGCAAGGACGCTCCATGGCGCCACTTTTTTTTCTCCAAGTAGATACGCGATGCGTCTTGTCAGCACGCTGGTTTTGCCGCTACCCGCGCCGGCGATCACCAAAAGAGGCCCGTCCGTGGTCTGAACGGCCTCCCGTTGTTCCTTATTTAACCCTTCCAGCAAGGTTTCGGTCTCACTTTTCTCCACCGCCACCGCTTTCTCCTACCCTTCTTGCGCTAATTGTTCAATCAAATCCATGCAACTTTCAATGCCCTTATCCACCACTTTGCAGGCAAGCCCGAGTGGCGTTGCCCACCAGTTATCCGGAATTCGCGGTTGTTTGTGAAGTGGTGAAGTAAAAAGCGTACGATAGATCAATTGTATGTATTCATTTTTCTGCTCTGCATCCTGTTCATCGCCACCATCACGGGCCACACGAAACACAAACTGCATCGCCTGCCACAGATGATTTCCCGGAACATGATGAAATTCCTGGAATAACACCAATTTTTCTTCGACATGAGGCGCGTCGAGTAAATCTGGTACACCCAAAGCGGAATGCAATTCCCGCGTTTTGCGCATCACCAACTGGTAGACACGCAGCCGTTCGCTTTTCATGACATCATCAGTGAGCGCTTCCCTGAGCACTTCATATGCTTCGAGTACAGTCATGCCTATCCCCCCCTGACGTTCAGTGATTGGCGCGTTCATACTCCTGATACAGTTTTTCCGCTTTTGCCTTCGCTTCCTGTCGTGTATCTGCCACAGCGATGAGGTGACCCATTTTGCGACCTGGTCTCGCCTCTTTTTTCCCATAAAAAAATACATTCGTCTCCGCATCTGTCGGGTAGATGAATCCGTGTTTCAGGTAATCCCTGCTTGCGTGCTCGCCCATAAACAAGTCCCCGAGCAAATTTAACATCACTGCAGGGCGCGTATCTACCGCTCCAAGCGATTCACCTGCCATAGCCAACACCAACTGCTCAAACTGACTCGTTTTCGCCGAGAGTTGTGTAAGGTGTCCGGAATTATGCGGCCTTGGTGCCAGCTCATTCACCCATACTTTCCCTTCTGCAGTATAGAACATTTCCACGGCTAAAAGCCCCGTTAAGCTGACACTCTCCGCAATGTGGCGAGCGATTCGTTCCGCCTCTTCCTGCACGCTTTGCAAAAGCGTAGATGGGATGGAAGATTGATGTAAAATATGGTTCACATGATCATTATCTACGACTGGATAAACCTGTGAATCTCCTTGAATGCCCCTTGCGACCAATACGGACATTTCTTTAGTGAAATGGATCCACTCTTCGAGCACACACGGCACATTTCCTAGTTGTTCCCAGGCACCAGTCAACTGGTCGAATGCCTCGACTTTTATCTGGCCCTTGCCGTCATATCCTTGCTCTGCGGTTTTCAGCACTGCAGGATAGCCAAAATCGACAACCTTCATGATATCTGCATTATTCCTGATAAAAGCGACCTTAGGCATTGGGACGTGAAATGATTGCAGCAATTCGCGCTCGCGTATGCGGTTTTGTGTCGCAAAGAGCAGTTCCGGATGGGGGAACGCCTGCGAATAGTTCGAGGCGATATTGACAGAAGAGATTGGCAAATGTTCCGTGTCGTACGCGAACGCATTGACTGTTTTCGCAAACTCAATCACTAAATCTGTATCTGTCCACTCGCCACGCCAAACCTTGTCCGCCACTAGCGCTGCCGGTTCCATTTCGCTATTTGCGAAGACGTGCATTTCATAGCCGAGTTTCTGACCAGCCAAACAGGTCATCTGTGCCAGTTGTCCAGCACCAAGGATCCCAAGCTTTCGCCTTGTCAATCTTACACACATCCTATCTCGAAGAAACATCCCGGCCGTTTAGTGGCAACGACTGTTTTAACACAAGCATCGTCTGATGATCTCGATAGTCGCTTAACTGTTGCGCCAGTTTTTCATCTACGATAGATAAAATGGAGACAGCGAGCAACCCTGCATTTTTGGCTCCTGAACTGCCAATCGCCACCGTGGCGACTGGTACTCCACCAGGCATTTGCACGATAGAGAGCAGACTGTCCAGACCGTTTAGCGCTCTAGACATCACTGGCACGCCAATGACCGGCAATGTGGTCATGGAAGCTACCATCCCCGGCAAGTGTGCGGCTCCTCCCGCCCCAGCAATAATCACTTTCAATCCCCGTTCGCGAGCTGATTGTGCATATTTGTAAAGTTTGTCTGGTGTTCGGTGAGCAGAGACGATCTCAGCCTCAAACGGCACTTGAAATTCCTGCAGAATGTCGATTGCCTGCTTCATGGTATCAAAATCTGATTCGCTGCCCATGATGACACCAACAATTGGTGTCATTCCAATTGTATTCATTTGGGAAAGGCCCCCTTTCCACTGATATTGTCTCTAATCAAAGTAATATGTAGGCAAAAAAATCGCAATCAATTTAACTGCATCCCTGATAAAAACAAAAAATCTGCCAAAACGGCAGCTTTTGTATATCAATATTACAAATGGTCGGAATGACAGGATTCGAACCTGCGACCTCACGGTCCCGAACCGTGCGCTCTACCAAGCTGAGCTACATTCCGATGACAATGGGTACTATATCACCTTCACCTGCCACACGTCAAATATCTACTCGTTGACAAATAACCTACAAGTCTTATTATTAGTTGTAATAAATATAATATAATAATAAATAAAAGAAGGGATGAGTAATGCAACCTAGCATCGTGATCTTAGGCGCCGGTTATGCTGGACTGCTCTGCGCACTACAAGCCCGCAAACTCTTAAGCGCTGATGATGCGTCGATTACGTTAGTCAACAAACACTTTTACCATCAATTGATTACTCAATTGCATGAGTCAGCCGCAGGAGCTAGAAGTGACAGATCAATACGCATTTCTTTACCTTCCATTATAAATGGAAAAGACATCACACTGGTAAAGGGCATAGTACAGACAATTGACACCAAAAACAACCTCGTCTTACTTGAAAACAACAAGTCATTAGCTTATGACTATCTCGTAGTCGCACTCGGAAGCGACACTGAGTATTTTAATATTCCAGGGCTTAAAGAACACGCCTATACGCTTAAATCAGTCAATCAAGCCCGCCTAATCCGCACACACATAGAGTCTTGTTTTGCACGCTTTCCCTATGAGCAACGACCTGAATTATTGCGTTTCGTCATAGGTGGAGCTGGATTTAGTGGAATTGAGTTAGTCGGTGAATTGGCAGATGCATTGCCAAAGTATGCAGCGGACGCAGGCATTGATGTTTCCAGGATTGAGCTTTACAACATAGAAGCAGCACCTGGAATTTTACCCGGATTTGATCAGCAACTAGTCGAAGTGGCACAGCGAAGTTTGGAGTCACGTGGCGTAAAGTTTCTCACCGGTCAACCCATCGTAAAAGTGGAAGACAGCATCGTCCACTTACGAAATGGTGAATCCATTAATACGGAGACGATGATTTGGACAGGCGGCGTTCGAGGTAACCAACTGGTCATCGATGCCGGTTTTAACACTGATCCCCGAGGAAGGGCAATAATCAACCAATTTTTACAATCACCTAACACCCCCAAAGTCTATATGATAGGGGATTGCGCGTTAGTCATCGGAGAAAACAATAGACCACTCCCTCCCACTGCGCAGTTGGCATGGCAAATGGGAATTGCTACAGGCAAATATCTCTATCATGACATCAAAGGCGGGACCAAAGCGGCATTTATCCCACATATTGTCGGATCAGTAGCCTCCTTAGGCAGAAAAGATGCCGTTGGAAAAGTACTAAAATCATATAGAATGTACGGTAAAATGGCCTACATGGCAAAAGAAGCAAGCAATATTCGATATTTAACCAAAATTGGCGCTTTATTTAAAAACGAACCTTTCTCGTCCACGCTCTCGAATGTTAGCCAATAAACTAAATTTGTCCCGCACCAAAACCGCTTGGCAAGCCTTTGTTTGACAAGTGGTTTTTTACTTCGCTAACCTATCCAATACTAAATGATAGCCATCGGATCCATAATTCAAGCAACGCTTGACACGGCTGATAGTAGCGGTACTGGCACCTGTTTCTGCTTCGATGTGGCTGTAAGTTTGGCCGCTTTTCAGCATACGAGCCACTTCAAGCCTCTGAGCCAGCGATTGTACTTCTCCCACGGTACACAAATCGTCAAAAAAAAGATAGCACTCTTCTAATGTCTCCAGTTTTAACATAGCCTCAAACAACTGATCGACAGAGCGATCACGCAATTTATCCAGTTGCAATCTAATAACCGCCCTTTCTGCATGCCCATTAAGGGCGTGTTCACCCCATTCATTGTACTCATGAATCCTCGGTCCTTGCAATGATTGAGGACCAGACGATCGGCAGGTATTTATTTGCCTTGGTATAAAGGTGCCCGTTTTTGCTGAAATGCTGTTATGCCTTCTTTAAAATCTTGTGATTCGGAGGCCAGTTGTTGATAAAGCGCTTCCCGTTCCAATGCATCAGCCAATGCTCCTGATACGCCTTCATAGAGCGCGCGTTTGGTCAGCCCCAGCGCAACGGTTGGACCGCTCGCAAGACGCATCGCTAATTCATGTGTTTTTTCAATTAGCTTGTCCGCTTCCACCACAAAATTGACGAGCCCCGTTTGAAGCGCAGTGGCAGCATCGATGGCTGTGCCAAGCAGCGCCCATTCCATCGCTTTTGACAAACCGACAAGTCGCGGCAGATAATAACTGGCGCCACTATCAGGAGCTAGTCCAATTTTGCTGAAGGCGACAGAAAAATTGGAATTGTCAGCAGCAATCCTTAAATCGGCGGCCATCGCCACACTCAATCCTGCCCCTGCCGCCACACCGTTAATGCTTGCCAATATGGGCTTCTGCAGGTTTTTCATCGCTTCAATTACCGGATTATACATCTCCAGCACCATTTCCCTAACTTGAACACTGCCTTTCAGGATTTCTGGGTTGAGTTCCTGGCCCGAACAAAAACCTCTGCCTCGTCCTGAGATGACGACAGCACGAACGTTTGAATCATCCCTTGCACTTAGGAACCCGTCCAACAAAGTTTTCAACACCTGAGGATTAATCGCGTTTAACACTTCAGGACGATTGATCCACAGGTATAACACACCTTCTCTAATTTCACGTTCCACTACTCCCGCCACATTAGGTCCACCCTTCAACATGAATTATTCTGCGAATAATGTAAACGCTTCACATGAAACCATTCCCCATCGTATAACCGTTGGGGAACTATAATCGAAACTCTTACACTTTACAAGTATATATCATGGGCTATTGAATGACACTTAAAAATGATAACGGAGTAGTGGGTGCATTTTCAATAGAAAGTGAATGGTTATAATAGTTATTGGGAGTTTATTTCTGGCCAAAGCTCTTGCAAGGTGATACCGAGCGCCTTTGCTATCCGGCTCAATTTATCGATGTGAGTGCCTCTTGCACCTGATTCTATTGCATAGATATAACTGGCCGAAACACTTGCCTTCAGTGCCAATTCTTTGACGGATAATCCAGATTTCAGGCGCGCGTCCCGCACACGCACAGCGAGATCTTGTCGATTCATGAAGAAGTACGCCTCCTTTTTTCTTATTGTATAATTAATTTCCTCATTAGAGTAATTTAGGAAGGCGATTTTTTGAAAAAATCCTATCATTTTGATAGCCTCACCGTGGATATTGGCCCTTATCGAGAAGAGGATTGCCACCATCTCGTTGACTTGTGTCAATTCACTTACAAAGAGTCCAGTAACGATAAGTGGAGAATTCAAGAGTGGCCTTATGCCAATCGTTCTGCTGCGTTGCAGGAATACGCTTCACTGCTGATGGATCGGGACGAGCAGCCGGATAATGCCTACTCGATTCGCGTGATGATAAAGGGATCCTGGGAGACGGTAGGCGTAATCACGTTATCTTTTCATGGATTCGATGGGGATGCAGGGTGGATCGGCACTTATATCGCGCCTCCTTTTCGTGGGTATGGTCTGCAAAAACTTGCAAAGGAGTTGGTATTTGCGAGAATGCCCCCATCCATCAGAGGATTTTATGGAATGATTGCGACCACCAACAACGCCTCCATCCAGGCCGCAAAAAAACTTCCGTATGCTGAATGGATACCGTATGAGGAATTATCGATGCACCCGACTCCTGTACAACATGCATACCTTCGGGAACAAGGGCGTGTTTTGATTGTTTTTTATCATCTTTCTAGTCTTCGTGTATAATGCAGTACATGTACAGATTTTTGGAGAAAAGTAGGGGGATTAGCGTGGCGCAAGAAAAGGAGTTTGTCAGGGCCATCACGCCACAGAGTGAAGATTTTTCACGTTGGTATATTGACACGATCACCAAGGCGGATTTGATGGACTACGCACCAGTGCGAGGATGTATCGTGTTTAAACCGGACGGTTATGAACTCTGGGAAGCGATTCAACATGAACTGGACCGCCGTTTCAAGGAAACCGGTCATCGTAATGCCTATTTTCCATTATTCATTCCGGAAAGCTTTTTTGAGAAGGAAAAAGAGCACGTAGAAGGATTCAATCCAGAGCTTCCCTGGGTGACCGAAGTAGGCGGGGAAAAACTCGAGGAGCGACTTGCCGTTCGTCCGACCTCCGAGACGGTCATCGGTTACATGTACAGCCAGTGGATTCAGTCTTATCGCGACCTGCCTGTGCTCATTAACCAATGGGCCAACGTGGTGAGGTGGGAGAAGCGGACACTGCCTTTCTTGCGAACCAGCGAATTTTTGTGGCAGGAGGGTCACACCGCTCATGCTACAAAAGAGGAAGCCGTCGAGGAAACCATGAAGATGTTGGACGTCTATACGGAATTTGTCGAATCGGTACTCAGCATTCCGGTGATCAAAGGACAAAAAACACCTTCCGAGAAATTCCCAGGCGCAGTTGCCACTTATTCGATTGAGGCGATGATGAAAGATGGCCGCGCGCTGCAAGCTGGAACTTCCCATTATTTAGGTGAAAATTTCGCTGAGAGTTTTAACATTCAATTTCTGGACAAGGATAACGAACGAAAATACGTGCATACCACCTCGTGGGGGATGAGCACCCGTATTCTTGGCGCACTGATCATGGTGCACGGGGATGACCGTGGCCTTCAATTGCCGCCAAAAATCGCCCCCATCCAGGTGATGGTCATTCCCATTGGCCCGCAGAAAACAAGAGACCGTGTATTGCCTGCGGCGCAAGATTTGGTATCGGCGTTGCGAAACGCGAATATCCGGGTCAAAATGGATGATCGTGAGGATTACAGTCCTGGTTGGAAATTCAACGAGTACGAGATGAGGGGAATCCCTGTTCGCTTGGAACTCGGGCCAAGAGACCTCGATGCTGAGCAAGTGACGATAGTGCGAAGAGATACAGGAGAGAAGCTCACTGCTCCCATCGATTTAGCTGCGAAAAAAGTAGCGGAACTGCTTAACGAGATCCAGCAAAACATGTATGACCGCGCCGTTGCCTTCAAGAATGATCGGTCGCGTTCCGCGAACAACATCGAAGAGCTTGAAACCATCGTGAGAACCGAACATGGCTTTGCACTTGCAGGTTGGTGTGGAGATGACGCCTGCGAAGCGAAAGTCAAAGAAGTGACAGGGGCAACGAGCCGCAACATCCCGTTTTCCCCTCCAGAACATATGGATACCTGCGTGAATTGTGGAAAGCCTGCAAAACACACGGTTTGGTTTGCAAGAGCCTATTGATCAACAGTATCCATGGCAAGTAGTAACCTTATCATGAGCCTAAATAACGCGAACGACATGCCTTTGATGGCATGTCGTTTTTTAGCTTTAATCTATCCATTTTACTTATCGTTGTGGCATCAGGTTATACAAATAAGTGAACGTTCTTGCTATGCGCGGCATTGTCGCTTCCTGACATGGAAGTTTGATCGGAAAGCGAGCGTTCCTTGAATTCCGGGATTAGCAACGTGGTAAGCATGCCCAAAACCGATACAATCGCCATGATACCTTCCGTTCCCGGCAGTGAAAAATGAGCCAACAAAATGGGAACGACCAAAGCCCCCAAAAATGCTCCAATTTTACCTGCCCCAGCGGAAATTCCGTTAGCAAACGCGCGTATTTCCGTTGGGAAGACTTCGGCAGGAACGACAAAAGTTGTCGTATTGGGTCCAAATTCAGTGAAAAAGTAACTGATTCCATAAATGATCACAAACGGCATCACATAGGCGGTTAGGTTCGGAATCCATGCAATACAAGCAAACGATAGCGTCATCACCAAAAAGCCAAAGAACTGTATTTTTTTCCTGCCAATCCGGTCCACACTAAATGCAGAGATCCAATACCCCGGTAAAGCGAAAATCAGGAAAATAGCCGCAGACAACAGCGTGGCATGGATTAAGGAAGCATTCGGAGCGATCGAATGCAAAATCAACGTGGAAGAGATACTGTTGCCATAAAACGCGATATCGAGGAAAAACCAGGATCCCGCAGTTCCTAATAGACGGAACCAAAACGAAGACTGCTTTAAGAAGGGAGTGCTGCTAACCTCGTTTTTCTCTGTAACATCTTGATGCACGAGTTCCGAAACCACGTTAGCCGCCGATGCAGCATCTTGTTTGACTTCGACCAAAAATCGAGGAGTCTCTTGAATTTTGCGGCGCAGATAAATCACAGCAGCCGCTGGAATCGCGCCTATCGCCAACATGATCCGCCACACCACATCATGGGAAATGCCAGACCACAACAAGGCTGATGCCACCAGTGGTCCTACCAATAAGCCGAATCCTTGCATCGAAAAAACGGTGGTCACCAATCGACCACGATTCTTACGATTGGAAAATTCACTCATGATCGTTGCGCTAGTGGAGTAGTCTCCACCAATGCCCATTCCGACAATAAAACGCCAAATTAATAATTGCTCAAAATTCTGCGAGGTGGCGGATAATAATGCACCTACTGTTAAAATCGCAACTTCCAGCCCATAAAGTTTTTTGCGACCAAACCGGTCCGCCAATCGACCAAAGATGACAGCACCCAATGCCGCCGCTATCAGCGATGTGGCATTTAATAAACCAATTTCTGCTTTGGAGAGATTCCACTGTGTACCTAGCAGAGTGGTCACCACACCAATAATAAACAAGTCATACGCATCGGTGAAAAAACCCATCCCAGCAACAAACATTGTCTTCCAATGGAATTTCTGTAGCGGAGTTTCCTCAAGAACCTCTAGAATGCCTTGCTGCGATTGCACAAAAAAGCCTCCTGATAAATCCGGATTATTAGACCACTTAAAATTTTAGCAATGTAATCAAGTGGTTTCGACTGCCTATTGTAAATGTTGTGTAAAGAATGTGGCTTAATTTTGAATGTTAGGTGGGGGCATTTCCCTTTATCAACCAAATAGCACACGCTGAGTACGGCATGTGCTACTAAAGTTCTCATTATTTAGCGGGTTTGCTCTGCAAAGTAGTGGTCAACCGCATATTTGAATGATTGAAGGAAAAACGTTGTTGCCTTTATGCTGACCTCAGCTGTGGGGCAAGCGATGTCGAACCCATGATAACAGCCTTTGTATATCTCAAAGTCCACTGACACTCCAGCTTGCCGTAGATTTTCAACGTACTCGACTGTCTCATCCCGAAATGGCTCGATATCACCAACAAAAGTAACTGCTGGCGGTAGATTGGTAAAATCAGTTGCCCTAGCGGGTGCAGCATAGACAGGAATATTTTTTCCCTCTAAACCACCAAGATACAATTTCCAAGCCCACTTATTTCTATGTTCTTTTGCATGTTCTTTCATCCATAGCAGCGCATCGTAACAATCCTGCAAAGCGGCAGGATAGGGAGTCTCAATTGACAATCGGTAATCAGGCGCGATAATGACACAGTCACTTTGAGCGATGAGTCTCTTATAGGTTGCAACACTCATCTCTGGGTTGCCCATGGCATATCCCCCGCCGTGCATCCACAAAACTCCGGGAATCGCAACCTTTGCCTTTGCAACAAGCGGTTTATAGATTCGAATTCTTAACCTGGACTCATCGTGAGCACGGGGAATCCATTCTTGCGCACATGATAATCCATTGACGTTTCTGCCGTTATTTCTACCGAGCAACTTCCTATTATCATTAGCACCACTAAGTCAGCAATGACTCAGCAACCATCTTTTCATTAATTAAAAGACTTCCGAGAAGACCCATCAATGTAAAAACAATCGGAATAATAAATCCAAAATGATACCCTAAATTGATCGTATGAGCAGAAAATTCATCAAGAACACTACCAAAAACAATGGGCAGTAAGATAGCGCTGCTGAATCCGCCCATATTGGCAAAGCCAGAAACAGAACCCACTTCTTCCGTTCGAAACGACTTTCTCACCACCACAAAAGTTAAAGAACTTGCGCCATTTCCAAAGCCGATAAGAAATAGCAAGATGACGACCAACACGAACGGCGGTCTCGTCCCTAACATAAACCACCCCATCCAACTAAGTACCACAAGCACGTGAATCAACGTATAGATTTTTTTAACTGATGCCAATCGACTGGCAATCCAACTAATGAGTGGCCCGCCGATCATAGCACCAAAAAGCCCGTACATAATCAGTTGACTAGCAGCAAATCGGGACAATCCATACACATGAATGCCATAAGGAACTCCCCATGAACCAATAAACCCGATATAGGTTCCCACCAGACCAAAGTGACATAAAAATGTCGCCCAAGCCTGACGAGTGATAACCATTCGACCAATCCTGGTCCCGATGGATTCCCTTCTCTTGGTGGAAACGTGATTTTCTATCTCGTCAGCGAACTGTTTTCTTGGCTTCGCAACAAGGACCACGTAAAGAACAACAGCGAATACGACAAGGAGGATGCCAATAGTGACAAAAGGATTTCTCCATCCTGTTTCCGAAATCCAAGCAGACAAAGGAATCGTTGCAAATAGCGAACCGAACCCTGCGCCTAATCCGACGAACCCTAATAATTTTACAAACTCATTTCCGTTAAACCACTTACTAAGAATCAGTACGAAATTGATAAAGATCGTCGCATCGCCCATGCCATCTAAAAATCGTGCCGCCAGCAACATCCATTCATTGGGCGCAAATCCGGTGAGGAGCGTTCCCAATCCAGCAATGAATGTTCCCACGATCAAAAAACGGTTGGGCCCATAGCGATCGGATAATAACCCAACAGGAATTTGAAACCCGGCATAAGCCAAAAATTGAATACTGCTCATCCATCCAATGCTTGAAGCGGACACGTGAAAAGTTTTCATTAGTTGGTCCGTTATCAATCCTGGCGATGTTCTTTGACTAACCAACGTCACATAAACAAACAGGACAGCGCCGAATACCGCCCAACGATAACCGCTTTCTTTTCTGTTCATCCGGATGTCCTTCCTCAAACTCATCTACTAGAAGATTGTAGCGATATACGAGCCAAACGCAAATTAGTTATTCCTTACCGAACTCACTTTACACAATTGTGTAAAAAAGCATATAATGGCACCAAAATTACGTATGAGGTGCGTCCATGCCAACTACTCACTATTTTAACGGCGAAAAGCTTCGTCAATTCCGCAAAGAACGAGGTTGGTCCCTCGAAGAATTGTCCACGCGTTCAGGGCTATCCGTCAGCCACCTTTCCGCCTTGGAAAACGGTGCGCGAAAAAGCCCCTCTGTCGATCTTGTCTACCAAATTGCAGAGGCGCTTTCGATTTCGATGTACCGTCTGTTGGATATGGATGCTTCTTCGATCGATGACACCATGCGCTATCCCGAAACCTCATCCACTGCAAATGCTGTAGATAACATTGCGGAGGAGATATCCCAATGGCGCCGCATCTCCCACCCGGACCGAATCGCTTTTATTCTCGACAAGGAAGCGGAGGTCTATCTGAACCTCGCCCAGCAACTGTACGAGAATAGACACTCCTCCGCCAAGGTGTTGCAACTTTTTACGGATTTTATTCAGAAATACTTAGGCTAATAGCTTCTCAAATTCCGCCAGCAATTCTCCATAAATCTTCAGTCCCTGCGTCACCACAGATGGGTCCGTCATATCCACACCCGCTTCTTTCAGCACTTCTAGCGGATAATCTTTAGCGCCGCTGCGTAAAAATCCGAGGTATTTCTCCACCGCATCCGGGCCGCCACTACGTATGCGCTCTGCGAACGCTAGTGCCGCGCTCATGCCTGTCGCGTATTGGAAGACGTAGAATGAACGGTAAAAATGAGGAATCCTCGACCACTCCGCGGGGGAACGCTCATCTGTAACAAACGCGGGGCCATGGTATTCTGCATTGATGGTGCCGTAGAGTTCAGAGAGTGAATCGTGCGTTAAGGCGTGGCCTTCCTCGACCATACGATGCGCCCTCCACTCAAACTCCGCAAACATCGTCTGCCGATAGATGGTGCCCGTCATCGTATCAAGTTGCTGATTAATCAGCGATGCCCGCAACTTCGGATCCTCTGTCGTTTCTAACAAATAGTTGACGAGTAGTGTCTCATTGACGGAGATC
>JAJZCW010000007.1 GCA_021828865.1 Bacillota bacterium | reverse complement strand
TAAGATGAGAGTATTATTAACGGGGGGGGGGGGTAATACTTGCTAGTATGTTAAATCTTGTTCCCGTTCAAGCAAGTACGCTCTCTCAAAGTTCGTCTGTTACGGTTACTGGAGGACATTATTACACTTACACCTACTATCAAGAAGTACAAACAGGATCCCAACAGGTACAAACGGGAACGACGACGGAAACGGTGGTATCGGGTAGTGGCACATGTGAAGAAACTACCACAAGCACTGGTAGTTGCCCAACTGGTGCTTCAACCACTTTGACATCGATAGGGGGCTTTTATTGTGATTCTAATAATGCTGCTCAATCGCCCTGGGGTATCTATGCACAATATACATCGAGTTGGACATGTTTTCCAGCTAATGAATTGGTAACAGCCGAGGATTACACAACTTATACCACCGAGACCATTCCCGTCTACACCACGGAACCAGCGTACACTAACGAACAGTTCACAGGTACAGCTTGGTCACCAGCGACGATTACTTATTCATGAAAAAAGAGAAATTGGTGATAACAAATTTGTTCCCACTCTGTCCTCTTCTCGTGAAGGGGGCTTTTTTATGTCCAACACACCACCACCGCTTCGCAAATCCCAGTCTGAACCCGATGGGCCAAAGTCAAAATCAACTCTCTCCAAGTTGGCTGATGGGATTAAGCAACGGGTTTCCGAAGTGCAAACGAGACCTGATTTCAGCAAATTCAAACTAGGTGAGATCCAAACAAAGCCTGACTGGATGACTCGAAAGTCCAAGCCACCTGCTACGCAAGATGGCATGATCGAATGGGTACGCATCATCCCGTTTGCGGGGCAGAAAAACGTCGCAGATAAGTTGCCGTCCAAGCTCGGCGGCTTAGGAGGAGAAATTCGCTTTCGGTTTTTGAAAGACAAAAACAGCCAGCTACACATTTACGCTGGCTATCGATCAGTGGATGACTTGCGCAGGGCATTAGACCAGCGTTTGCCCAACACGGATTTGCAAGATAGCGCAGCACCACCGATCTTTGCCGAACGATTGGTTCACCGCGTGGGTGAATTAGGTGGCGTACTCAATGAGAAAGGGCGACTAGAAGCGGTTCTGGACGCGCTAGAAGCGGAAACATATTTAGAAATTGTTTTTGAACAACGTCCCGATCACGAATTTAAGACCGCGTTGCGAGATTGTGGGAAAAGCAGCGGGAAAGGTAAGTCTAGTTCGACGCTTGGTGATGCCGCTGATGCATGGAAGGAAATTCTGGGTTTTGGTGCTAAACCAGTTACAAAAAAAACAGGCGGTCAACCTGCCAAGCGTGAACTGAGCGTGGAGGAAAAGGATCAGGCCAAACGCATTGCAGACTTGATGACCGAAAGCACCAATTATTTTCGGGTGACAATTAAAATTGGCAGTCAACAACAAAATCACACGCAAACGATTTTCAATGAGTTAAATTCGCAGCTAAAAAACCGTCATCGTTTCCGCCTGGCAGACGAGGACAGACACGCACGCGGGAAGAAAAATAGTCCAGAGGCGCTATGGCGTGAAGAGGAGTTGGCCGTCCTTGTAGCGCTGCCAGATATGACAACGGATCAGATGTTGCGTTCAGTGACGCATATGAAACCAGGAGAGCGGACACTTGGCGATGACGAACTGACTACGGGCGTTGCGATTGGACGGTTGATTCATCCAACGAAAGCCGATCGACTAGTGAAGATACCGACAGAACAATTTTTGAAACACGGTTTCTTATCCGGCAAAACTGGTGCGGGGAAAACGTCAACCGCGGCTCAGGCCATCCAATCCCTGCTCGACGATTGGGTGACTGATCCTGGTCGTTATCCGGGATTTTCCTACATCGACCCGAATGGTTCGGCGTTGACGGTCATTATGAATCGTCTGCTGTACATGGAACAGCAAGGCGCAATCATTCCGTGGGAAAAGGTTCACTTTCTCGACATGCGTCCGGAATCAAAGTATCCAGTCGGGCTGAATCTCCTGCATTGTAGTGAAGACGACGATATTACCGAAGTATCGCAGAACATCGTCGATATGATCATGAGTACGTATGGATCAAGCGGCACACTAGGGAAAACCGAGAAACTCATGGATAACGGACTTGCCACGCTTTTGACAGATCGCTCCCGTGTCCATACGGTGTTTGGAATCAACTACATCTACATGTACCCGGCGTTTCGAGAGTCACTAACATTTCGTCATCCCATGCTCAAACTGTTTTGGCGCACGGAGGGGGCTGACGTATCAAGTAGTGACCTTACGGCGATGAACAACCGATTAAGGCCATTGCTAAATGCCACATCAATGCGAAGGATCTTTGGCCAAACGGGGTGGTCACTTAAAATCCGCCAATGGATGGATGACGGACACATTGTACTCATTAACGCGCTCAATCTGAGTGAAGTCGGTATGAAAATGGCGATGGGGCAGTTAGTCACGCAATATCACGCCACTGCCAAACAGCGTCCGCAGGACATATCCAAGCCGCATGTATTAATGATCGATGAGGCTCACTTGGCGCAGATTCCAATTCTCGAAAAGGTCATCGCAGAAGATCGCAAATTCGGTCTCAGTCTCGTGTTGATCACGCAATTTCCTGAACAATTCAACGGGAAGCTACTCGATGCCATCACGGAAAATATGGGTACATTCATGACCTGTACGCTTGGTCCAAAATCCGCAGGCGCAATGAGTAGCATGATGAATAACGCGTTTGACAAGCCTACATTGCAGGGTTTACCTGACAATGATGTAGCGGTTATGACGAAGATTGACAAGAAGCCGTTCAGTTTCAAGGTGCGCTCCGATCCTCCTGTGATCTATTTGCCGAATGGCAAGATCGCCAATTATAACGATAAAAAAGAGGGAGGTGAGATGTGGCGGGCGCAGCAATGGGCGATGGATAAGGCATTGGAACTCTCCGCACGAGATGGGCGACCTGTTGAAATAGTGGACCGTGAGTTCGATGAATACGACGAATGGTGGCAACAATTTGCGCCGGAGGATATTAATGCTATGGCACACACGGGAATTAAAGAATCTGAACAAGTAGACCTGAATTCTGAAAAAAATAGTTATGTCCCAACGATCGAGGAATCTAAAGTATTACAGGCTTTAATTGAAATGGTTAACGAAGAGAGGGAATGGTCCGGCAATGCTACAGACCTGATAAATGATCTGGGTCTTGACTCATCAGTTTGGTCCGTACAAAGGTTAGGTAAGTCACTAGTGAGGGCTAAAACATGGCTTATCGATCACGGATTTGAAGTCGAATATACCACACCAAGAGGTAGGCCGCATTGGCGTTTTTGGGTATGAAAATTTCCAATTGGAGTTGACGGATATGACGGATTCTTGACGGATATCTTGACGGATATTTAGATTGCTAAAAATTGCTGTATTATTAGGCTTTTTTAGAATTTGACGGATATGACGGATATTTCGAAGAGACTTTATCAATCAATAAAAAAAAGCTGTTTTTGGGGTCTCGAAAGGTTTATCCAAGCATGATATTCTAGCATCAGAATATGGTATAATTGGAAATTTGAAAAATGAGAGAATGGATTTTATGTCAGACCTTGAACGACAAGATAAACTTAATCTTATCAATCAACTCGAAGTGAAGCATGTTGGTCATGACCGTAACGGAGTCCCATTTGTATTAGTGAAAAGTGGATCAACTGTTGTTGACTTCATAAATCGATTGGCAGCTGATCCCGAAAGTTATCTCTATACAATGGGAATTCGCATTTCACAACTTGGTTATCATGAAGATCCAGGCGCTGCTGAGTATCTTAATATCGCACCGTTGGCTTATGAAGAATGCGGAGCGACAGCGTTTGTTAATGGTAAATTCGTATAATTTCCGATTTTAACAGATCGTTTTTCTTCCCACTCCTTCCTTTCATATTGAGAGGAGGGAGTTTATTTATTTTCGGAAATTTACGACAATATGATTTATAGCAAATATGCCTGTTGTCGTTTCATCAATGTTTTTCAGAGAATTTCCGTTAAAAGGGCAAGGCTTTGAAAAGATGTTCGTAAAATATCGGGAACTTTCTGATCTTTTAGTTTTTATCAGAAAGTTATTCAACTGTATTCGGAAAACTACGGATACCGAGTAAAGATGCTTCGGGAAAATACTGATATTTTCAAAATCACCGTTTTACACAATGAGTTATTCGCGGAAAATTGCCTATGATCAGCTTGAATCGTATTGATCCATCAGAAAATGTCGGTGGTTTTCGGAATTGAAATGGAAATTATTCGGGAAATCACGGAGAGAATCAGATCACGCATCAAAAATTATTGGGGGCCAGAAGAATTTGGATGCAGATAAACCAAATAAAGTGAAAATGCTCTACGTCCCGATTTATGAAAGCGATCAGGACGTCATTAGTATGCTACCGCCCACTGCAACAGGCCAGTGGGCACGTCAATTGATAAAGAAGGCACTCCAAATCGAGTCTGCATTTATGGAGACTGTTCTGTCGGATATTCCTGTCCATCTTGGTGACGACAAATCGGCCGCCGACGAAGTGCGCACGATTGTAAAAGCAGAAATTGAGGGGTTAATACCGAAAATTGAAACGGCGATCCAGGAGGAAGTGCAGAACGTTACTACTCAAAAATTAGAGAGTCTCCAAGTTACCATTAGGGACGCAATTCAGGAAGCAGTAAAAACATCATTCTTGAACCAACAGGAAGACTTCTTTTCCAATGATCCTCTGACGCGACCAACAGTTGAGGATGAAAAATCACAACCTTGGATGCAATCAGCAAGACGAGAAATAGGAAAATGAGCATAGGAGTCTTCTTAAATGACTGTCACCCACGCTGATCGGCGGGGCGCGGTAAAAAATGAGGGAGGTATAGAATACGAGTGATACCCCAACCAAAGTGTGAAGCCGGCGATCAAGTAACGTATGAAATGGCGGGCGTGGGATTGGAGGTATAAGAGGGCAAATACGGGACAAGTATAAGAATTCTTCTGGAAATCGGCGAGGGATTTTGGATAGATGCAGAAAATTTACACAGATAACGAAAAATGCGCTGAGGTTCGAATTATATGGATTGATGAAAGGCCATCCGGTGTTATTTGGCCTTTCATCGTTGATCCCATCTATTTATTTTGGCTCTTCGGATTTTAGGGTTGAAAGATACGTTTGTCTCTATTTCATTAAATCGGATTTTCGTGTTGATAGATATCGCGATATAGGTTACAGTTTAGATGGAAGGGGTGTTGGAAATGGCGGAAACATCTTCATTGTTCTTGAATGCTGTACTTGAAGAAGCGGGTATACGACCAATCCGAAAAAACAAGAAGAAGATTGCTTTTGGTTGGTATGGTGGTAAATACAGCCATCTGTCATGGTTACTCCCCTTATTACCTGAAACCAATCACTTTTGCGAACCTTTTGGCGGGTCTGCCGCCGTCTTGATTAACCGCGATCCTTCGCCTGTAGAAACATATAACGATTTGGATGGCGAAGTGGTCAATTTCTTCCGTGTCCTTCGCGATCAGCGCGATGAATTGATTGAAGCAATTGGATTGACTCCGTTTAGCCGCGAAGAATTCGTCATAGCGATCCAAGAGCCTGTCGATGGACTATCAAATCTTGAGCGAGCCAGAAGGTTCTATATTCGTGCGAGACAGGCCAGGACAGGATTGGCGCAAACAGCTTCTCCGGGTCGATGGGCCACGTGTCGAAATACAAGCAGAAGAGGAATGGGTGGAGCCGTTTCTCGTTGGCTAGGAAGCCCGCAAGATTTGGTAGAAATTGCGGCGCGGTTGATTCGTGTTCAAATTGATCATCGTCCGGCCATTGATGTCATTCAAGCTTACGACAGCCCTGATACCTTGTTCTATTGCGATCCTCCGTATCCACATGAATCGCGTGGAGACAGCAAGGCTTATAGCTTTGAAATGAATGACAATGAACATGTCCGCCTTGCCGAAGTATTGCGTGACGTCCAAGGCAGAGTGGCAATTTCGGGCTATCGTTGCGATTTAATGGATGAACTTTATGGCGATTGGAGACGTATTGATGCCGATCCGAGTATATGCCATTCCGTAAAGGGAGAGCGCCAAGAATCACTATGGGTTAATTACGAACTATAGCTGGAGTTGAGTTAATGGGAGAAGAAATTGTTATAAATGTAGAGGAGGCAAGGAATGTTCTTGCTCTCTTTTGGAAAGAAGTCGAACTGGTTGATTTAGGGACTGATTCAGAGCCTTCGTTGGCTTCTGCAATCTCCAATCTATTGCGAAGCAATACGCGAAGTTACCGATACGTTTTGCCAACTCAACTTTTGGCAAAAATCGTGAATCCAAAAGCTAACGCAATATGTCTCCAAAAGAGAAGCGAAGTGGACGGTCGTTTTGACGCCCGCTCTCTATGTCATAAGGTAATCGTTCCTTTTGAGCGAGAGCAAGGGGAGCCATTGGGCGGATCGCCAGAACCCTATGTAAACAATCCGTTAAGAGTACCCGAAGTCAGTCATGCTCATCGTAACGCACAAAAAGATAAAGACGGCTGGGATCAGCTTTGCTTGGTTCTCGATCGAGTGCAAGAGTGTGGTGATGATGAATTTTCAAAACGTGTTTTTTTGCAGATTTTATTGGAAATCAGAAGAATCCAACAGGAACAAACCATTACATATTCAATTCCGCAACGAATAAGCTTAGAAAATACATTAGACATGCTTCACGAGTTTTTGGAACCAAGAACCGGCGGAGGCAGACTTCAAGCGGTTTGTGTCGCACTATTCAGAACGATTGGCGAGTTATGGGAGATGTATGACGAAGTGTTGAGCGCGGTGGTCAATGCTTCTGACGCTTCTGGAGGTCGCCCCGCAGATATTGATTGTCGTAAAGATGGACAAACTGTTTTGGCTGTCGAGGTGAAGGATCGAACAGTTACCTTACAGCTTCTTGAGGATAAGATTGCAACGACGCGAGTGGCTCGCGTCAAAGAATTGTTGTTTCTCATTCGGTCTGAACCGATTGTCGAAAGCGATGAGGTGATTCAGCGGGCCCAAAGGGAATTTTCCAGCGGTCAGAATATTTATTTGCTTCATGTGGACGTCTTCATGGAGCAAGTCCTTAGTTTAATTGGTGAAGAAGGGCGGTTATTATTGCTTGAGAAAATTGGAAATGCCTTAGAAGAGTTTCGCCTTGATTTCAAGGATCGAAATGATTGGGCAGATATTTTGGTCAAATAGCCTATGGGACTCAATGGTATGAATCTACTCGACCTTCCTCATTTTCGGATACTGTCAAACAAAGAGACAGAATTCGACCGTCAAATTGAACTGGAGACTATTGAGACGCCTTCCGCATGCCCGCACTGCGGTTGCGTCTCTAATTTGTACCGTTACGGCAAACGAGAACAGCTTTTTATGGATCTGCCTTTTCACGGCAAGCGCATCGGCCTCCTCGTACATCGTCAACGGTATCAATGTCGAGAGTGCCAGCAAACGTTTTTAGAGCGGTTGGATCATACCATTGACGAAAAGCGGAACGCCACGAAACGTTTGGTCAGGTATATCGAGAAACAAAGCCTCAAACGTACGTTTGTCAGCATCGCGGAAGACGTGGGGCTGGATGAAAAGACGATCCGGAACATCTTCCGGGACTATGTAAACAAGATGGAAAAAGAGGTCCAGTTTGAGACCCCAAACTGGCTTGGTATTGACGAAATTCATATCATCAAACCCCGTTGTGTGATTACCAACATCGAAGACCGTACCGTCGTCGATTTACTGCCGAATCGCAATAAGGAAACTGTGGTTCGATACCTTCAACAATTGCGCGATCGCAAGCGGATTCAATATGTCACGATGGATATGTGGAAGCCTTATAAGGAATCGGTACAAGCCGTGATCCCACACGCTGTGATTATCATCGATAAATTCCATGTCGTTCGAATGGCGAACGATGTTCTGGAATCCGTTCGCAAGGAAATTCGGGCTGAATTATCGCCAAAACAACGTAGAGGATTGCTCCATGACCGCTTTATTCTGCTCAAGCGTGAGCACGATCTGACTGTCCAAGAACAACTCATTCTTGAGACCTGGACAAAAAATTACGAGACGTTAGGTGATGCTTATCGCTTAAAAGAGACATTCTACTCCATTTGGGATTGCAAAAAACGAGACTCAGCGATCAAGAAGTATCAGGAGTGGCGAGAACAAATCCCTGATACCTTGCGTCTCGCCTTTGACCCCTTGCTCAAGGCGATGGATCACTGGGAGACAGAGATCTTCGCCTATTTCGATCATCCCATTACCAACGCCTATACAGAGGCGTTAAACGGCCTAATCCGTGCGATGTATCGATTGGGAAGAGGATATTCTTTCGAGGCGCTACGAGCAAAGATTTTGTTCACGGAAGGCGTGGCAAAAACGAAAAAGCCTGCCTATCCAAAGCGCAAATTCCTTGATAGCGAAGTGCTTTACGACTCGATTATGCGTGTGAATGCTGGATGGACTTTCGAAAGTGACGACAAACCAATCTTGCTGGGTGTCGATATTTCAACCTTGACCCACATGTTGGAGTTGGGTGAAATTTAGTGGTATTCAACCCTAAAATCCGAAGAACCTTTATTTTGAAGAAGCTTATTGCTGCCCGACTTGAAGAGTAAGTTTAGTTTGAATTTTTGTGTATTTCGTTGTCTGTCGACTGATCGAATTTGTCGCCAACCGCAATCCCCAATCGTTCTTTTAAGGCGATTTGAAGCACTTGAGAGAAATTCATGTGGTGACGTTCTGCTTCGTCGTTTAACCACTTCGGAATTGTGAGCGTTTTTTTGATAGCCTTATTCGCCATCTCATCCCGGACGTCATCCATCCACGCTGTGATGAACACAATAAACGTACCTTTTGGAACGTCGATGTTCTGAGGTAAAGACGGGGCAGGGATTGATTCGCCATGTTGTTCAGCATCCCACAACCAAAGCTCTAAGGCTTCGCGCGCCATTGACATGGATGATTCAACTGTGTCCCCTTCAGTAATGCATCCAGGCAAATCGGGAAATGTGACAGTATATCCGGTATTTCCGTCCTCCGCTGGATCAAACAAAGAGGGAAAAATATATTTATCCATCACCCTGCTCCTTTCTATGGACTCATTTTGGTCCTGCTTGTTTTAGGATAGAACTTGCTGTCTTTGGTTCTAAGGTTTGTGTCCCATGATCGGGCACTTGGACCTTTCCGAGTTTTGTCGGGTGACGGAATTGTTTGTGACTTCCCTTTTGGCTGACCAATTGCCAGCCGTCTTGTTCGAGGAGTTTTATGATCTACTTTGACGTATATCGATTCACATGATCGCCTCCCGACAACAACACTATAACACGTATAAATAATACGTGTTATAGTGAGGATAAAACAATTTGGTTTTGTTTGTCTCAATAGGGTTTACCCTCTTGGCGCAATTTTAAAAGGCTGATTTTTCAAGGCTTCCTTACGTGTCATATACATGGTTCAAAAACAATGCTGGAGTTGGGGTGGTTATGGTGATTTATGGGTACAGTCGTGTCAGCTCCGCCAGTCAGCCGCTCGACACGCAAGTGCAGGCGTTGAAAGAGTACGGCTGCGAGAAAATCTTTCGAGAAAAGGTGAGCGGTCGCACTTTACAGCGCCATCAATTCCAAAAACTATTGGAAACCGTCATGAGGGATGACGCTATTGTGGTGACCAAACTCGATCGATTCGCACGTAGCACGAAAGATGCCCTTTCAACGATTGATACTTTGAACAAAAAGGGTGTCTCCCTGGTTGTGCTCAATATGGGGGGAGACGTAGTTAACACATCGACCCCGATTGGCAAGTTAATGATCACGGTTTTAGCCGGGATCGCGGAGTTCGAGGCCGACATGATTAAGGAGCGACAGCTTGAAGGAATAGCGGCCGCGAAGGAACGCGGTATTTACAAGGGAAGACCTAAAACGTACGGTGCGAGTCATAAAGGATTGCAGCATGCCCTAAAGCTATTTGAAAGTAGAGGACAGACCAAAATGACAGTTGATGAAATCTGCGAAATCACAAAGATCAGCAGATCTTCTTTGTATCGGGCTATGCACAATGCTTAAAATGCGCGGAATGGTATTGTCAGCATCGAAATAAATTAGATAAATGAATTGAATAGTGAGGTTATCTAATTTATTGATAAATTTTGCTGAATTTAATATAATAAACGAAGTTAGATTATTTATCTCATATGGAAGGTGTTCTAATTGGGTGTTGAAAACTCGTTGCCTAAACTCCTGCGGGGTGCATTGTCTGGTAACGCGAGAATTATTCAATCAGCAACGTTAACGATAATTAGGCAATTGAAGGTTTCTAATCCGTCTGTTGCCGATGAACTAGCAAAAATCCTCGCCTATGATGGAGTAGGCGCTTCCGTGGCGCGGTCTGCAGGACTAGATTCAGCCCCACTGGATAATGAATCTCGACTAGAGTTAGTCAATATTGAAGAATTTGATGAGGATATGCATCCGCCGATTTTTGGGCAAAACTTACACGAACAAATCGAGCGTTTTTTTCGAGAGCGTTCAAAAATGGAGGATCTGATTGCGCACGGATTAAGGCCATCAACAAATCTATTGTTGGTTGGACCTCCTGGCGTTGGAAAAACATACTTATCACAATATATATCCTGTCGCCTTCATCTTCCTTTGGTGACGTTGGACTTGGCCTCTGTGGTATCCAGCTATTTAGGCAAAACGGGGCAAAATATTAAAAGAGTGTTCGAATATGTGCGTAGTAATAAAGCAGTCCTTTTGCTTGATGAATTTGATGCCGTTGCAAAACGCAGGGACGACGAATCTGATCTAGGAGAACTCAAGAGGATTGTCAACGTACTTTTAAAAGAACTTGAAAATTGGCCTGTAGATTCTTTGGTGATTGCCGCAACAAATCATCCAGAACTTCTTGACAAGGCGATTTGGAGAAGATTTGATCATGTTTTAGAGATTGGGTTTCCCGATTCATCTGCTAGGCTAAATATATTGAGACGTGCTATCGGAGAGTTGATTGATGAAGATATTTTGAGCGTGATGGCTGAAGTCACCGAGAACTTAAGCGGAGCGGATTTGACTTCATTGTGTGATCGGATCGCTCGAAGAGTCATTATCGATTCTGAGAATATCGTCCAAGCTTCCATTGTGGAACTAAAGTCCTCATTGCCTGATGCACATAAATTTAATGGGATATTCATTAGGTCTGCTAAAAGAACTCTAGGGAAAAAGATCACGCAAAAAGACTTGGCTGATTGGTTAGGGATAACTCCGGCTACAGTCAGCCACCACATGAAGGGGGAATCGGTATGAACGAAAAGGAATCCTATTGGATACTCGGCAATGGCGAGGAATACATTGAGCCTGTTGAAAAGTCAGGTGGGCCAAATAATAAAGATTATAGATTTACATACGAACAAGTACGCCTAAAACTAAAAACGGATATTCGCACAATCAAAGAAACTGCACGAAATATATCTCCTGACTATAGAATGAATGAACTTGTTTTATGTTTGCGCATCCTTCCTGAATTTTTAGCTAAATCTTACTATCCGCAAACCATCACAAATCTTTCCGGGTTAAAGGATATTGGTTCACGCAGCTGGAATACAATGAAACCCGATAAGAAGGGGAAAGGGGATATTCAGGCAATTTCGAAATTGATTTTCTTAAGGGCCACAAATGAAGGCTTAAATGGCTTAGAGGCGCGCCTAGATGCTCCGGAATCTAAGGTCTCTAAGGCGTGGATTGAAGATGTTCGGCAAATCGATTCTCTTACGTTCCTCGATTCGAATGAATTGATCCTTGGATTTAGTGATGATTGGATCGAGGGCAGAGTGGAACTCGTTTTACACCCATTTGCCGAATATACATCGGAATCCATTCGAAAACTAAAAAACCTATTGAATAGATGTGGAGTTAACCCCGAAACTATAAATGCCAAATCTTATGCCGACGGTCCGACATTCATTAGCGTTAAGGTGGAAAGATCAATTCTATCGGAAGTGGCACAATTCAACCCGCTTCGCACGGCTCATCCTTTGCAATTCAATGAATTTCCTAGAATAAGAAACATCGGTAATATCAAAGCGCCATCGGCTCCACGACTTTCTTCTAAATCTAAAGTTATTGTAGGGATGTTTGATGGTGGCATAAATATTGATCATGAACTGCTGAAAGGCGTCGCTAGCCAAAGTGTCAGTTTGCCAACGCCTGAGTTAAAGGATCTTGTCGAACATGGTACCGCTGTAGCTGGTGTATTGCTATACGGGAAACTAAATGACTATTCTGAAAAGGACTCTCTTCCTATACCGACAGTAACTGTAGAAAGCTTCCGAGCGTTACCACCATCAGATTCAATGGACTATGATTTATACGAATCAATTGATCTCATTGAAGAGACCGTTCCTACAAAACCCGAAATTAAAGTTTATAACATATCTTTTGGCCCCAGAGGGCCCATCTTAGATGACCATGTATCGCGATTTACATTTGCTTTAGATAAGTTGGCTAAGTCCGAAAAGGTATTGTTCAATGTGGCTGTTGGGAATGACGGAGATTTGCCTACCCCTTTGAACCGCGTCCAAGCACCATCTGATCTAGTGAATGGGTTGGGGGTAGGTTCCTTTAGCTATGACAGTTCCTCGCGTCCCGTTAGGGCAGAATACTCATCTATTGGAATAGGGCGAGAAGGATGTAAAGTGAAACCTGATATTGTGGCGTTCGGCGGAGATTCGCAGAGACCTTTCCATGTGATTGGCGATTCTGGACAAAAGGCACTTACTATGGGGACAAGCTTTTCTTCTCCGCTTGTTGCTGGAAAAGCCGCTGAATTGCTCGGTCGATGTGACGACATGAATCCATTACTAGCGCGTTGTCTTTTGATTCATACCGCCCAACACCCAGCCGGGACCAGAGATGCCGAATTTGGGTACGGAATGTTTACGGAATCATTGGACGACGTACTTAAATCATCCAACGAGCACCAAGTGACTGTTCTGTTCCGTAGTACCCTGCATCCGAAACATTTCGCAAAATTACCAATTCCCGTACCAATTGTATCAAATTACAATGCTCGCGCCCGCATTACGTGGACAATCGCTTTACTGACTGATGTCAACTCGTTAAACACCGATGAATACACATTGTCCTGTGTTGACGACGTTTTTTATCCACATGACGAAAAATATGAATTTACCAAAAAAGTAGATGGTAAAGAAAAAACAGTTTCACTGAACATTCGCAATGAACCCGAAAAGGTTGCAAACTTGGTCGCTTCTGGGTGGACTCAATCATCCCTGCCAAAGACCGATAGTGCAAAGAAGCCGTCCGAATCCGAATTGAGATCACAGTTCCTAAAATGGGACACTGTGGTGAAGAAGACAATTACTAAAGAATTGAAATCTCTGCATAATCCATTTTTAACATTGCACGCAATGAACCGAAATACCACAAAAGATGCCCCTCTTGAGTATGCAGTAGCTATTACAATTGAAATCGCAAAATACCAGGGGAACCTTTATAGAGATGTTCTCCGACAATATGCAAAGCTTCAGCCTATTCGCGTGCGTAATGTAAACGAAATTATGGTTTCTGTATCATGATAATACGCGGTTAGGACGGGGGTGTTTAAAATGGTTTTAATCCGTTACGAATATGATAACGAGACGCTAAAAGGTGATTATGACGAATTAACTGCTTTCGGAGCACGTGGAAAAAAGGTATGGAATAAGGAGGCGCTGGTGAAATATGCTGAACCGCAAAGACCTGTTCATATAGTTTGTTGCTGCCGGAATGACAATCAAGAAGTTAATATGCATATTGTTGAAAAACCTATTGGGTCTCATCGATATTATTTAGCAACGAATCCGAAAAGTTCGGGAAAGCATTCTCCGGATTGTCCAAAACACGTGTTGGATGACCCATTTAAGAAGGCCAAGGCAGTTTACACCAAGAGCGCGGTACAATTTCGTTTAAACTCTGCAGGAGAATCGGTAGTTGATGTCTCGATAAACCCGTTTGCCGGTGGTATTCGAGAGCAGAACGGCGAACCAATAGATACGGTTTCATCAGACGTAGAGCAGACTAAGCCTGGACGAAAAATCTACGAGGAATCTGATGAAATGTCGGCAAGTCATTCGCGTAGAGCAAAAGCTGAATTCGGAGGATTGATTCGCGAATGGTATCTAATCGGTAGAGAGTTTGCTCTTTCTAATCGCAAAAACGGTCAAACGCACATTAACAGGCGTGATATTATCCATGGAATGTGGCGCGAGATGTTAAATGATCGGGTTCTAGCTAACGAGCAAAGCATCAAAAACATTTCATTCGTTCCACATAAATCCATAACTCAGCACAGAGATGGTGACAGAAAGATTCTTGTTGGGCTCTTTGAAGGTGTTGACACGACAGCATTTGGTGAAATGCAGATTAATATACGCGGGATAAACACGATATGGTCCGTATCGGCCCCTCCTGAACTTGCCAAAAAAATTGACTCGAAAACGGTAAACAGGTTAATCAGCGTACGAGCGCAATGGAGAAATGAGGATTGGCGCTTAACGCATAAACCATTTGTGGTGTTATTGACTGATCCGGATGCTATGTGGGTGGAATCAGAGATTGAAATGAGAGCATATGCCGTTTTATCAAAAACCCGTTTTGAAGTTCAAAAACCACTACGCATAATGGAAGATTTAGGTGGATTGCGCCCCGATTTTGTATTAATTGGATTGGATCGGCCTGTGATAGTGGAAGTCTATGGGCGAGTGGGCGACCCGGATTATGACGAACACAAGGAACTAAAGCAGGGCCTGTACGACATATACGAAAGCGAACAGCGGATCTACTATCTCGAATGGGATTTGAGCGAAAAGGATGGAATGGCCGCCTTCTTAGAACGACTTCGGGAGTTAGAAAGCAAATTAGACTAAGGTGTAACACATATTCTCTATTGTTTAAGATTTATAGCACTTTTATTTCAATCGCCGATGGATTTGGTCTTGTCAAGGTGTTTTTTGGTAGAATGTTGGTGAAATTCTTAGCATTAATTGCATATTTAATACGGCTCAGTATTTGTCTTAAATTGAAGATGTTTATTCTTGCGAACGAAAATGTTTCCTTTCATAAAACAATTTTAAAAGGAGAAGTATGATATGAAAGTTATCTTGAACGGAAAACGCGATGGAATTGATGTTAGAACCGATTTCATAACGGATAATGTGCCTGGCATCAATGAATGTATCCAGATATCCGGAGAGCCGGGATATTATAGGGTAACCGATGTTGTCTATCTCGTTGAGGATTTCGAAGTTCGGTCTGTTGTTATAGAAGGTAAATTCGAAAGTAAAAGAGTTAATCTTTAACCGTTCGCGAGCACTCGTTAGGGGGGGTGACTCAAATCAGGTTTGACCAACTACAAGTGACGACTTGACTTGTTCAACTGATAATCGGTCAAATCATAGCCCAGCTGGATGAATTCCAGCCGTTTGTTTGCCACTTCAAAATATTTCGGCGATGTTTCAAACCCGATCCAGTGCCGATTACTCATTGTCGCTGCGACAGCTGTGGTTCCGGATCCCATGCAATTATCCAGGACGATCTCACCTTCTTGTGTATATGTCTTAATGAGATACTCAAAAAGCGTAACTGGCTTCTGAGTGGGATGTAATCCTCTTTCGACAGGAATAGTAAGATTGGACTTTTGGTGATGTCGATGCGCTGATCAGCAGCATGATCGAGCAAGCGGTGGCGAATCAGAAGCCAAGTAAAGCCATCGCTTCTATCCCTCTCGCCATTAGCACTAACACCATCCCCTGAGCCAGCACAATCGGCATCGCCACAAGCGTAAGCCATAGATAAACGAAAGCCCTCACTCCATCACGGGGTGGGGGCTTTTTTTCGTTCGGATCGATAATAAAGAGCAATTAGAAATAGTATGATTTATTGTCCAAATATTATACGTCAAGGTTCATATTATGAGGCTCGGCTAATAGCCATGTTATTATACTCAAGTGCACAATTTACAACAGAGTTAAAAATCGTAAATAATAAGGATGGTTATCTGTTAAATATTTAATGGGGGGAAATGAATGTATATGGCGATTGATCAAAATATACAGACAGAGTTCCACAGTGTGGTAGACACTCTATCTAAGATAAAGAATAATTTAACTTCGCATATGGATCCCAAAGGCATAGAAAACATTGCGAAAATTGAACGTATTGTTACTTCTTACTATTTAGCAGTTGGGGCTGAACGAGTTATGCCCGTGCCAAAAAAGTAAAATCAGCAGATAGTCTAAAACTCTCCTATCCGTTATCGACAACTCACTAAGCTACTGTTCATAATGCGTATGGAGGTGCTGAGTTTGAGCCTGAATGAGTTGGTTCGGTCGCAACGCTTGCATAAGCAAATGTCGGTAAAGGAATTATCAAAGATATCCCAGGTTTCATTTAGTTACATTTATGCTGTGGAGTCTGGTAAAAAACAGCTTAAGTACAACTTTACAGCTGTACGGCTATTAAAGGCTCTGGATATAGATTTCAATCAACTTGCGTCAAATCAAGTAGATTAATCGAACATACGTTTAGGGAACATTTTCTAGGCCATGAGACTGATCTTGCCAGAGCACCGGCACCTAATGGATCGCCTTGGCGACTTAGGCTCACCGCGGAAGTAGTCCGAACTAACTGAGTACGGATGAGATATGTTAAATCATCTGCGAAGCGATTGAGCAACGGCAACGAGTCCGGATCACGTTGTTCGGAGAGCGTGTGGATACGGGGGTCAAGGGCGTACCGGTGATCGCGAACGGTCGGTTGATGCTGGAGACGGAGGAGGGGATGAGAACGGTGCCAGATGAGGAGGATGATTGGTGAATAAACATTTACAACATTTAATTCTGCTATTTTACCTGATTTTGCATTTTTGGAGCTAAATATTGTATAATAAACCTCAAAAATACCGATATATGTGGAATATATACGAATGAAAGTAATGGATATATTCATTAAAAAGAGGTATTGTATATGGTATCTGACAAAAGTAATCCACCCCCGAAGCATCGAACTCTTAGATCGTTTTTTCGTACAGGTATTGTATTTGTAACATGGTTTATAGTGGCATTAAGACCATATGATTTAAGGGGCTTTTATGAAACTTTGGCGATCGCATCTTTGACATCAGTTTACGAATACGCAGTTCTGTATTTAGATTCAGAAGATGGTCCGAGGGCGACTCTTGGTATTGTTGGCACTATCTTTTCGATAGTTTATCTTTTATCCGCAATTGCTGGCGCGTTCGGTATTATAACTTTGAATTTACATAATCTTAAAATGGGGTTTGCAAATCAAGTTCGAATTCCATTTATCAATAATTTAAAATGGGACTATGCTCTATTCATTATTCCAATGATTGTTTTTCCTTTTACGATTATTATCGAAGCGTATCTTGCCAAATTATTTGTTGCAAACGCTACGACTTCTGACGGAGGTGCCTAAATTATGACAATCCACAATGCTATTATTGCGATGTTAATAATAATCGCAGTGGGCAATTTGGTTGGTTATTTAATTCGGTGCATCCAAGAAGGATTTACGTTTGAAATGTGGGTGTTGGCATTAATATTATTCCCGGTCTTTTTTTTGTCCCTAATACTCATACCTTTAATGCTACCTGTCTTCGTTTTCAAAGCGAAAGAATTTGCTGATTTTAGGTGGATTTTTAAATTTTTAATATCTATCATAGCAATTCCTTTAGGCTATATCTCTCTGATCGGCAATTTTGCTGAATTGTCTAATGAAACCATTTGGAAAGCCTTGGGTGATTTCAAGCTAAAATCAAGTGCATCTACGGAAACTCAACAAGTGGTTTCAATGAGGTACGTTAAAATAACGAATAATGATCTCCACCGAGTTTATAGCGACTTTAGACAAACAACGAATTCAGTTGGTAATCATGTTTCTCGTTTAGTGCTTTTAACTAGATGATTAAAATAGCAACCCAATTAGGCGCGATACAATTGTCGCGTGTTTTTTTTATTTTTTAGGAAAGATCTACGATCTGAGTCTCTTCTTAACAGATCTCTTCCTAACCTTCTCAACCTACTCCCAGATCACCACACAGTGGGCATTCACCCGGGCTGGCCAGCATCCAGATCAGTTGCTCGAAACCACCTACGCACAAGCCAAGCACACACTCGACATCGCGATTTACTCGCTGACCGACTACGGTATCGTTGACGCAGCGGGAGCTGGCGTACCTCGCCAAGTATCATATTCCGATTATGGAGAACACACATAGTGGGCTCATGCACATGAAAGTGAGTATCATCGACAATCAGATCGTCACGACTGGATCGTACAATTACAGTGAGTCGGCCAGCACGCGAAATGACGAAGTGCTCCTGGTGCTGCGAGATCCCACCATGGCGAAAGCGTGGGAAGCGGAGTTCAATCAGATATGGAATGACCATCAGGAGTATACGGCAGGGAAGGGGTAAAAGAGCCTACATGCCATTCGAATAGCGGTGATTCGTTTATGCGTATCTGCTGCGTGTCACATACCCTAAAGATGAGCAATACCTTTCAACGTTAGCGTAGACTTGGGATGATTCGATTGAATGTCACTGAAACTAATAAGTCTGGATCTTCTACACAGATGATCCGAATCATCGCAGGTGCATTCTTTATTACTTGCTCCATTCTGTTTATTATTGCAGCCATAATCGAATGAAAGTTAACCATTGAATTATGTCGCATCATCTAAACGGTCCATATCCATAATTTCTTTCAAGAGAAATTCAATCTCGATTTCCGCGAGGAAAAGTTCAGTTGCGTCTTCAGTTCCTTTACTCGTTTTAACGGCCATGTACAAGTCATAAAGGAAACTAACAAATTGTCCGTAAGTCGTGGCTGCTATTTCAGGCAGGTTGCACTTCGCACATCGGTTCATCATTACACCTCGTTTTTCGGAATATGCATACTAAATATACCGTAATTTATGACATTAATAATAGTGTATTTTATGGAATATTTGAACAATAGCGGACAATAAATGATAGGTGAATAGTCAGCTACAACAAAGCTACAATTTCGATCGGGGTTGATAGAAATTTAATAGAAAGAAAGGAGATAAAATACCTTATTTTCGGGGATAATGAGGTACATGAATTATCTCTGATCGAACTTACAAGTAGGTGGTATGAAGCTAAAGATATGCAATTCGCGCCAAAATGAAAGTATCCTAAAAGAGTGTAATCACATAGTGCATGGGGAACCGCTTCACCTGATTCCTCAAGAACTACGTGCGGAGGTAGAGGAATCTCTGGGGATACGCATCGAAGGGAACCTCTGCCCTAGTTGCCGCATGCGCCTACAAACGGAGTATGACGGGAAAATAGAGAAGGTCGTCGTGGAACGGGTGCTGCTTTCCGAAAATGAACGGGTCGGCATCGGCACGTTCAGCCCGTCTGATCCGAAGTCGCAGGACATTGCCGATCTGACAGGGAGCATTGACTTTTCCACCATTTCGGAATACGGCTCAGAGAGCGACCCGCGGGCCTATCGATTCGATGGCGAACTCAACAAGGCCAATCGCGGACTCATGGAGTTTCAGGAGATGTTGAAGTGCGATGAGAAGTTTCTTTGGCACCTACTCTCACTCACTCAAGAAGGGAACTTCAAGGCAGGGCGGTTCGCCTTGATTTCTGCCGATGAAATGATTATCGCGCACACGAACGAGACTGAGTACCGCAACTTTGTCAGCAACAAGCGTAACGAAGCGCTGCAGTCGCGCATGATTGTGATGCCGGTGCCGTACAACTTGAAAGTATCCGAAGAAGTGAAAATATACCAAAAGCTGATCGGGCAGTCTGACATCTCCGATGTGCATATCGCGCCGCACGCCTTGTGGACCGCCGCTGTTTTTTCCGTGTTGACCAGATTGAAGGATAGCAAAAAGCAGGGCATGGATCTCATGAAAAAGCTCTTCCTCTATGATGGCCGCACTGTGGAAGGGTTTAAGGACAAGGACATCCGGGAACTTCGGACAGAAGCACCAGATGAAGGGATGTCCGGGATCGATCCGCGCTACGTGATCAACCGGATTTCGAGCGCCCTTATCCGCCAGGACACCACCTGCATCAATGCGCTCGACGTGTTGCGGGCGATTAAAGACGGACTAGATCAGCACGCCTCCATCAGCATGGAGGACCGGGAGCGGCTGTTGAATTTCGTTGCCGCCGCCCGCAAGGAATACGATGAACTCGCCAAAAAAGAAGTGCAAAAGGCATTTGTATACGCCTACGAAGAATCTGCAAAGACCTTGCTTGAAAATTACCTTGACCATGTGGAAGCCTATTGTAACTGGCAAAAGTGTCAGTGACGCAAACCCGTACTTTTGAAATTAACCTCCATTTTGCAAGGTGATATCGAGTAAAAACCTCCTCTCTCCTTTCCGTTCCATTGGACGAAGATACGAGATTTTTTGGATGAAAGTTTTCAATATGCGGTTTTTTTGCGCTATCGTGGAGCGTTCAAATAAGTCCCACGCGGTGTTCACTGGGATATCGGATCGAAGCGTAAAGCGATCGCCGATCACTTTGTTAATGGGGAAGGAGGTCAAAATCCTTTGAATGTGCGGGTTTACGGCGCTCTCCACCTTGTGCAAGGCAATCATGCGCTGCGGACATTTCGGAGTGGGGCAGGACAAGTAAGGACCGGGTCTGTTTTTGGGCAAATTGGCTTGCAGCGCTTTGCCGCAGATTCGGCAGATAAGAAGCCCTGCAAACGGATTGATCAAGTGTCTGCGACTGGTGGTGCGGAGGGGTCTTCTTGATGCCAGCAATTGTTGCGCGAGATCCCACTTTTCAATAGCAATGATGGGGTCGTGAGCCGCTTTTTTTTCATAGACTTCTTCGGTGGCACGCGCTTTTCGGGTTCTATAGGTCCCGTCTTCCTGCTTGATCCAGCGAGTCCTTCGAAACACTTGATCGCCTTTGTATTTCGGGTTCGCGAGTATCTTGCCAATGGTGACACGCGACCATACGGATTTACCTGAGGGAGAGGGAATTCCCGATGCGGTCAGTTTCTCGGCAATGCGCGCATGCCCAAGACCTGCCAGATACCAGTCAAAAATCTGCTGAACGACCTGTGCCTGTTGGGGATCTATTAATAAATGAAGGGAGGCGTCTTTTACATAGCCAAATGGCGGTTTTTGACTCAACTCCTTCCCTTCAAGAACGGATCGTCTGCGGCCAGCCTGTAGGCGTTTTTTGATTTGCTTGTACTCCATTCGCGCGAGAAAGCTTTTTACCTCCACTGTAAATTCGCCCAGTTCTTGGTTCAGGTCGTGCGATTCAAATGGCGTCAAAATGAGGGTATAGGAGTCTTTGAAAATTTTCTCAATCCACCCCTGATCGCGTTTGTCTCCTCTGCCCAGCCGATCCAAGTCAGCCACGAGCACTGCATCGTAAGTGAGGTCTTTTACATGTTGCAAAAGGGTTTGCATAGCAGGCCTCTCCTGGATAAATTCACCTGAGACCACCTCTTCAAAAATGTCTTTCACCAAGTGTCCTTCTCGCTTCGCATATGCCAGGAGTTCCGTTCGGTGTTTGGCGAGTGTATCGTACTCGTCTCCTCGCCTTGCCGCTTCTCGTTCTGCTTCCACATCTTTTCTTGACTTGCGCAAATAAATGGCGATTTGCATGACATTTGGCATCTCCACTCCCCCTTCGAATCAGATAGGTCACTCCTATCATCCATAACGAAAAGACTTCGGGAATATGCATGAAAGCAGAATGGATAGGGGGAAGCAAAATTGTCAACGCAAAATAAGGACCAGTCGGAGAGACCGGAACAAGCGGAAGTGATCTTGAACGGAGAATGGTTTCAATTAAATGAAGATGAATTGCAAAACGAGTGGGTGAATTCATCTGCCGCCTCTTCTGCATTGAGGGAACGGTTGCAGCGAGTGATCTTGCAGATCATGCAGGAATCCTTTTTACTAGAAGAAAAACAATTAACAAAAAAGAAGGGAAGACGAAGGCGTGAATAAGGAGATCAGGCCGGTTTCCGGGGTATCCGATCCGAAGGCTGTTGAACGCTTAAATGATGCGAACAGTCGTCGAGCCGCAGACAGGCAAAATCTGACGAAAGGCGCTGAACGGGCGAAACCCGCCACCCCTGTATCACGGGATGGATCAACCCTTGAACAGTTCGGGGCGCAGGTGCCACTTGAATTTTCCTCTAGTCCGCAAAAAATGCAGACAGAATGGGGATGGCGCAGGTTTATTGTGCAAACTTTGAATGAAGAGCAATCGACAGTAGCGCAAGGCATGCAGCAACAAGAGACAACTGCGGCAAATGGCAATGGAGAACTCACTCAAAAAATGGTGCAAACGTTGTGGCAAACACTTCAACCGTTACTTCAAGAGTCTGCGCTACAAGGGCAGGAGATACCGGTAGCCAATTGGATGACCCCTGGAATGTTATTGCCGCTCTCCTATCTAGAGGAGCAGCATGTTAATGACCCCAAAGTGCCGGAAAAGGTGAAACGCATGGCGATAGCGGAAAAGTTGCAAGTGGCTGTACAAAGCCCATCATTGCCGATAGTGGGAGGCGGCCTTTTTTATCCGCCAATACAGGTGTTTGAGGAAAGGCGTCAGGCTGTTTACTTTGAAGCGGAACGCCAACACGTAATGAGTGCCGATGGACAGCATGCTCAACACTTACTTATCAAAATTAAGCTAGATGAAAAACCAATGGAGCTGCACTTTATTTTTTCGTCGGCCGCATTATCCCTGCATATTCGAACGGATGATGAACAGTTGCGCGAGGACTTATCGGCGTATCAGTTAGTCGCCAAAACCTCTCTTCAGTTGTTGGGGTGGGACATGAGCCAATTTTCAGTTGGGAAATTGACGGAGACGAAAGGAGAATTGTGAAATGGAGTCCAAAAAAGCGGTGGCGCTTCAGTATGAGAAACAAAGCGACCTGGCGCCGCGCGTAGTAGCAAAAGGCGCCGGAGCAGTGGCAGACGCGATCATCCGCATCGCCAAGGAGTCCCAGGTGAGCGTATACGAAAATCAGGAACTGGCGGATGCCTTAATGAAGTTGGAAGTGGATCATGTGATTCCGAGGGAACTCTATGCGGTGGTGGCAGAGGTGCTTGCGTTTGTCTACCGGGTGAGTGGGAAAGAGAAACTGGAATAAACTCAAAGATCCTATCACAGGGGATGAAATCGATCCGGATGAAAGACTGATGCGTTCCATTGAAGAGCAGATCGGCATCTCGGAAAACGCCAAACGGGCATTTCGCGAGGAAATATTGATTCGCATCTCCACCTATGCCAGGCGCGGAAAGCGGTTTGATTATCAATCCCACGAACGTCTGAAAGAAGCGATCGAGAAAAAACTGTTTGCTGATCTCAAGGATGTCGTCAAGATTACGACTTCTACCAAGACTCCGGATCAAAATCAATTGAAAAAACTCAATGAAGTGAGCAAACGGTTGATGGATGAGCATGGTTATTGTGCCGTTTGCGCAAATGAACTTTTGCAATATACAGGCAGTTTGCTGAACCGCTAAAGGAGGGGAGCAACGTGGCAACGCCTCGCTTTTCACTCAGCCAGGATGATTGGTCGCTTCATCGTAAGGGTCAGCAGGATCAGGCAAGGCACCAGGAAAAAGTGAGAGAAGCCATCAGGCAAAACCTGCCGGACATCATCAGTGAAGAAGGGCTCATCATGACGGATGGGAAAAACATCATGAAAATTCCGATCCGATCGTTAGAGGAATACCATTTTCGCTATCACTTTGATAAAAGTGATCACGCGGGCCAGGGACAGGGGAATTCCAAGGTAGGTGACGTTCTTGGCAAAGACAAGGGCAATCAGGCTGATGCCGCAAGTGGCGCCGGGGATAGACCGGGAATCGACTATTATGAAGTTGGCGTGTCGATTGATGAAATCGCCGAAGTGATGTTTGCCGATTTTGAATTGCCGAATCTGGAAGAAAAATCGCCGGATCTTGTCACCTCGCCTGCTGTCGATTTTAAGGATGTGCGAAAGACCGGGTTACAAGGCAATATCGAAAAAAAACGAACATTGCTGGAGGCGATGAAACGCAACGCGCTTTCCGGGAAACCCACAAACACTTCCATTCACTTGGATGATTTGCGCTACAAAACGTGGGAAGACATGGTAAAACCAGAGTCACAGGCTGTGGTGATCGCGATGATGGATACCTCCGGTTCAATGGGGACGTTTGAGAAGTATATTGCCCGGACTTTTTTCTTTTGGATGGTACGGTTCCTGCGCAGCAAGTACCAGAATGTGAAGATGGAATTCATTGCTCATCATACGGAAGCCAAAAGGGTCAGCGAAGCCGAATTTTTCAGCAAAGGGGAGAGCGGTGGAACGATCTGTTCATCCGCCTATCAGATGGCGCTCGATCTGGTGCACACTGAATATCCACCGGATCGCTACAATGTGTATCCTTTTCACTTTTCAGACGGTGACAATCTCACCTCTGATAATGAACGATGCGTACAACTGGTGAATGAGTTAATGGAGGAGTGCAATGTCTTTGGGTATGGAGAGATCAATCAGTATCGCTGTACAGCACCCACAAAAAATATCCATAAATTGGCGCGTGAAAAACGCGACAAACGCCTTTATCATAAAGGTGCCCGCCGCGTAACGATAAGTGCTTATTACAAAACTATCATTACGGAAATACTATCATAAGCAAAAAGATTGTCAATCATTTCACAAGCGAATATTTTGAATAAAATGCGTTAAAATTTCAACCAAATTTCTAACTGTACCGGATGATCATCTGGCCAATCCCGGTCCCTACGATAAGTGATGCGATCCACCACTTGTATCAATGCTTGTCGTTGCCAAGATGGCGGTGAGGACATGGTTAGCGCAGTAAAAAGAGTAAGATCAGCGCCCGCAATGAGGGGGTCATCTTTCGCAAACTCATATAAGTGAAGGATGGTCTCATACAGTTTTTGTTGCAGTAACGGATAGGCGATGCTTTTGCAAGGGCAAAGAGGGGTGGTGCAGAGCAAGCGATCCTGTCTTTTTCCGTAAGATTTTCTGAATTGCATCGGTCGATGGCAGTGATAACAAAGGATCAGCGAAGCAAGCTCATGGTGGGTGTTTTGGAATATAGGCACATCCGAAGTCGGACTTGGCGTAAATGCTGTAAAATCTTCTTTCGCGATTAGTGCAGGGTGCGCATGCTCTTTTTTGATCCATAACTCTTCAGGCACATGTTCCTTGAGATACTTGGCGCCTCTTTTCAGATATCGATTTTTTCCCCAGACAATGGTGCCTGTATATGCATGGTTCTGCAAGATAAAGGCGATGGTCGAGGCGCCCCACGCTCCTCCTTTTGGGGAGGGGATGGCATTTGCGTTTAGCCTCCGGGCGATTTCTCTTAGGCTGATTCCGCAATTCGCCCATTCAAAAATTTGCTTTACGATGGGTGCAGTGGTCGGATTAGGCTCCAGTTTTAGGTGTTCGTTACGAAAGTAACCATAAGGTGGGCGCTGACTGATGCTTTTGCCTTCTGCTGCGCTGTAACGTCGTCCACGTTGCAAGCGCCTGGTGATCATTTTTAGTTCCCTGCGAGCAAAAAAAGCTTCAAATTCCGACCATTCTTCATCCCATTCGTCACGCAGGTTATAGATTTTGCGAGGCGTTACCACGAGCGTGCCGGATGACTTGAACACTTGTTGAATGATGCCTTGATCAATCAGATTGCCCCTTCCGAGACGATCAAGATCCATGCAGAGTACCGCATGAAAACTGCCCTCCGAGACCGCCTGCAGCATCAGTTGCGCCTGAGGGCGCTGGGCGAGTTGATCGCCGGATACTATTTCTTGATAGATTTCACATACAAGATAATGATAATCACTGGCCAATTGAAGTAACACCCGTTTGTGGCGGGAAAGCGTTTCTCCCTCACCGCGGGCCTCCGCCTCCATATCAGCACGGGATTTTCGTAGATAAATGGCGGCTTTGAGCGGATTTGGCAAAAGGTTTTCCTCCTTGGCAGTTTTGCACTCTATGTGTATGGGAAGCGTGACAAGTTCATTCAACATTAGGGGAGATTGGGTTGACGAAAAGGAAAAATTTAAAAATTGACTTACGTGTGCATTCGGATTTGCTATTATGGAGCGAGGATGAGCGTAGAACCTGGCTACACAATGGAGATAAATCCCAGGACGAGCGGGTGAGCGCGTTCCTTTTGGCGCTAAATGTATCCTCAATAAAAAATCATGACGACTTCAGGTTCATCCGTTAAAATAGACTTCGAATTGATTTGTAGAGTGGTGTATAAAAAATGAAAGAAATAAATCCACGCGGCAAACTGCAGCCTAAAACAGTCAAGCGCATACAGCTGCTTTTTTTTGCCGCTGCCCTGGCGACATCGTCCCTGATCGTGCGGCTAGGTTATTTGCAAATTACGGAAGCGCAGCAGTTTCAGTCAGATGTGGCCGTACAAAACTTCAGCTCGTTGCCGATCCCAGGATCCCGCGGTTGGATTTTTGACCGGGAGGGGGATGTGCTTGCCGCTGATGTTCCCGTCTATCAAATACTCTATATCAGATATCCCAACGACTCTTATTCTGCGCCGAAAGTAGCGCGGGAACTAGCTCCTGTCCTTGGAATGAAAGCAAAAACTTTAGAAAACATGATGCTAAACCAAAACCAAATGCAGCCCACGGTGACGTTGGTGAACCAAGCTACTCCCAGGGAGATGGCGTTCATTGCGGAGCATCGGGATAATTTGCCCGGAGTATTGATGATGACCGTGCCGCAACGGGTCTATCCACTTGGTGAATTGGGGGCGCATGAAATCGGCTTTATTGGGCCGATACCCGCGAGTGAATGGAATCAGTATCAGGCGCAGGGGTATCCCAAAGATGCGCTCGTCGGGCTGTCGGGTTTGGAACAGTCTTATCAAAGTGTGCTAAGAGGGCAATATGGGGAAGAAAAAATACCCGTTTCTCCTGCGGGAATACCGTTAAATCAAGGAATTGTGAGTGTGCCAGCCAAAGCGGGCAACAACCTGGTCCTGAATCTTGACGGGCCACTCCAAAAAGTGGCGGAGCAAGCGCTGGTGCAACGGATCAATTTTTTGCGTGGTGTAGGGGAAACCAATGTGCATTCTGGCACGATCGTCGTCCTGAATGTGCATACAGGAGCCGTGCTCGCCATGGCAAGTTATCCCACGTATAATCCCGAGTGGTGGATTGGCGGGATTTCCAATCAACATTACCAGCAGTACCTGACAAACAACGCAGGATTTAACCGCGCTATTTCCGGGCTTTATATGCCGGGATCCACAGAGAAAATGTTGACGGCGATGGCTGCACTTATCCATCATGAGATGACGCCAAATTTGCAAGTGCTTGACCGAGGCGGTCTGCAAATTGGGACGTATTTCATGCATAACTGGAACCTTGGGGGATTCGGATGGGTGGGCTTAAAAGAAGCGATTGAGGTCTCTGACGACACGTATTTTTATCAGGTAGGATTGAATATGGGTCACTTCAATACTAATAATCCGCCCAGCAACATCAGCGCCTGGTTGACCGGGGGACGCGTGCAAGCGCTTAATCAGATCAATGATTTAGGGAAAAAATTTGGTCTCACCTCCTTAACAGGGGTGGATTTACCGGGGGAAATGCCAGGGTATGTTACTTACGCCAATCCGCCTACACTATATGATCTGCCTGCTGCGGCGATTGGACAGGAAGAGGCATACTCGACGATCGGCCTTGCTACTTACATTGCAGCGATCGCCAACGGTGGCTATCGCTACCAGCCACAACTGGTGCATGAGGTCACGACGTCACAAGGTAAAGTGGTCAAAATCTACAAGCCTCACCTAGTCGATAAGGTGCCTGTGCCGGAAAATTACCTAAAGATCATTCAACAGTCATTGGAACTAGCCACACACGGAACGCTTGGCACAGCCACCTATTATTTTGGTAATGATAAAGTAAATGTGGCAGGGAAAACAGGTACGGCAGAATCAGGAAATCCGGGGCGGAACAACTCGGTGTTCGTGGGATATGCTCCTTACAATCATCCGGAAATTGCCGTAGCAGCGGTGATTCCGAATGTCACCGGGGAAGGATTTCGTGCAGCGGCGCCGATGGCGCAACAGGTGATTGATGCTTATTTTGCTAAACCCGATCATCCGCTCACCAACCCCTCCAGTAAGTTCACCACGAAAAATATGAAGAAACATGGATAAAGGGGTAAGTGAGTTTGTTTGAATCGTTTCACGATGCGATCGGCTATTTGTTTCAAAGCTACAATCAGGCGCAACCCTATCGCCTTGGGCATTATGACAAAGAGACGCGTACGCCACAATTTACGAGAAAATTATTGGATAGTGTGGGAGCACCTGATCGGGACCAACACAACATCAAAGTGACGGGAAGCAAAGGGAAAGGATCCACCTCTCGATTGATTGCGAGGTTGCTTGAAGCGCAAGGTTTGAAGGTGGGCCTTTTTACTAGTCCTCATCTAGTGGACTTTACGGAGCGGATCAGAATTAACGGTGCGGCAATTGCTGAAGATGAATGGCTGAAGTGGCAAGTCTACCTGTATCCTTGGATCGAATCGATTCAAGGCGCAATGAATCCTCGTGAATATTTTGGTCCCGTGGGTCTCGTGGCATGCGTGGCGGCTCTTTATTTTAAGGATCAGGGAACGGATGTGAACGTGTTTGAGCTGGGTCGCGGCGCTCGCTTTGATGACGTGAATCAGCTAGCAGGGGAATTTGCCGTCATTACCCCGATTCAACTGGAGCACCGGGAACTGCTTGGACCGGAACTTAAAGACATCGCATGGAATAAAGCGGCGATCATCGAATCCGGGATGAAGGCGGCGGTGACGGCCAAGCAGGGGGAGATCGCACTTGCTGAACTAGAAAAGGAAGCGGAACGTCAAGCGGTGAGACTATACGCGCTAGAACGTGATTTTTCCCTGGGGAAAGTGGAAGTGCGGCTTGACGGCACTCTCTTGGACTTGATGACCAAACGAGCTCGTTATCGCCAGATAGAGGTGCCGCTTTTAGGAAGGAATCAGGCGGAAAACGCAAGTGTGGCAATTGTGGCAGTAGAGGAATGGATGGGACAAGCACTCGATGAACGGTTGGTGAAGTCTGCATTCAAGTGTATGACATGGCCTGGCAGACTGCAGCACTTGAAGCGTACTCCACAGGTGATCATTGACGGCGCGATCAACCGCGATAGCGCCGCGTATTTGCGAGAGGTAGTGAAGCTTTTTCCTTTTATAAAAAAAGTGTTGGTGGTAGGTGTTCCGGTAGATAAGGATGGATTTGGTGTCATTTGCGAAATGGCTCCTGAAGTTGAGGAAATATGGGTGACACAGGCGCAAAATCCGCACCTCGTCTTTGATTTACGGGAACTGGAGAATGCGGCTCACGAACTGGTGCCAACGAATGTGTGTGGGGACCTTGCAGATGCGCTTCGTGCCGCAGAAGTCTCGGCAGGAGATGCCGGATTAGTGATCGTCGCTGGTACCCAATCGCTCGTGGCAGAAGCCTTGCAATATTATCAGGTGTCGACGAGGGATTTGCAGATAGTAAACAGCGATACCAGTATAACCGAACCTCCACACTCATGAGCACATTTCGCCATTTGCATCACCCACGCTTTCGACAGACTGTGATCCGGGAAAAAAGCGATGTTTACTCGGCACTTCGATTATTTTTTTCAAAAAATGGAGAATTTCGAGTGGGGGTGGAGTGATGCAAAAAGGTGAATTAGAGAAATTTGAGCAGTCGTTGGAAAATGTGATGCAAATGGCCCAGTCCTATGGACTGGATTTTTTTGAAATGAGGTTTGAACTCGTTCCTGCGGATATTCTTTATACGTTTGGTGCTTATCAGGGGATGCCCACACGTTTTTCACACTGGTCATTCGGTAAGGAGAAGCATCATTTTAGTGAAAAAATGACTCGACAATTATCGTTGCGTAGTGCGGAACTGTACTCTATAATTGGGGCAACGACATACCAACCGGTTAGTATAATGAAGAGACAGTTTGGTGGGAGCATTGCATGCACATAAAGGAATTATTTGATCTTTCAGGGAAAACTGCCATCGTCACAGGTGGCGGACGGGGACTTGGTGAACAGATTGTTACCGCTTATGCAGAAGCGGGTGCCAATTTGGTGATTTGCTCGCGCAATCTGGCGGCATGTAATGAAGTAGCGAGGAGGCTATCCGGACTTGGCATCAAGGCCCTTGCGCTTGCCTGTGACATTTCGAATTCAGACGATGTATCCCAGGTGGTCAATGCCGCTTTGGAGGAGTTCGGGGGTATTGACATCCTCGTTAATAACAGCGGTGCCACCTGGGGGGCACCGGCTGCTGAGATGCCGCTCGAAGCATGGAAAAAGGTGATCGATGTGAATGTCACGGGCACTTTTTTGATGAGCCAGGCGGTGGGTAGAGTCATGATCGAGCAGGGTAAAGGCGGGAAAATCATCAACATCGCCTCGATTGCAGGGTTTGGTGGAGTGGACCCGCGTGCGATGGATGCCATTGGCTACAATACCAGCAAAGGCGCAGTGATTACATTTACTAAGGATCTGGCAGTCAAATGGGGGCGTTATGGAATTAATGTGAACGCGATTGCGCCAGGATTTTTCCCGACCAAAATGGCAATCGCACTGATGGAAAGGAATAAAGAGATGCTACTTGCTTCGACGCCGCTCGGAAGATTTGGAACGATGGATGACCTTAAAGGGGCAGCGGTGTTTTTGGCGTCAAAGGCTTCGGATTATGTGACGGGAACGGTGTTGACTGTGGATGGCGGGAGTTCCGCTATGTGACAAAAGGATCTGGGGGGCGAAAAAAGTGGGAATCAGCAATGGATTTATCAACTATCCAGAACACATCGTAAAGGAAGTGGTAGTGCAAAGTCAGACACTTCCGGAAATGCTGGAGTTGGCTGTCAGAACGTATCCGGAACACGTGGCACTCACTTTTTACGGGCGAACCATGTCTTATCGGCAACTCTTTGGTGCGGTGCGCGCATTTGCCTCTGCCCTTCAGGCTAACGGATTGAAACAAGGCGACCGCTTTGCCATCATGTTGCCGAATTGCCCTCAATTTGTCATTGCCTATTATGGAATCCTGATGGCTGGAGGCATTGTAACACAGATCAACCCGATGCTCGTCGAACGAGAACTCTTATTTATTCTGAAAGACTCAGGTGCAAAAGGCATCATTGTGCTGGATGCTATTCACGATAGGGTGAAAGCCATACAATCAGATAGCGCTGTGCGGCTCATCATCACGGTATCGTTACTACCCAGTGTGGAAACTGGTACTTCCGCCCTCTCTTTTGATGCTTTCTTGCAAAAAGGGATGCTGAAGTCTCCTCGACCGGTTTTGATCGATCCTAAGGAAGAAGTGGCGGTTCTCCAGTATACGGGAGGTACTACGGGGCGCTCAAAGGGCGCGATGTTGACTCATTACAATCTATTGGCCAACATCCTACAAAGTTATGAATTTTTTAAGGAAGAAACCAGGCTTGGAGAAGAGAGGACGCTTGCGGTTATTCCGCTATTTCATGTGTTTGGCATGACCTCCTGCATGAATTTGAGCATTTACACTGGTGGCTCACTGATTTTATTGCCGCGTTTTGATATTCAGGAAGTGCTGCAGACCATTCAGCGTGAAAAGCCGACGATATTCCCCGGTGTACCCACGATTTATGTAGCTCTCAGTCACTTTCCAAATGTGGAATCTTATGGTGTCGATTCGATCCGCATATGTAATAGTGGTAGCGCGCCGATGCCTGTGAATCTATTGAAAGTGTTCGAGCAAAAAACTGGCGCCATGTTGCTTGAAGGCTATGGGTTATCCGAAGCGTCTCCCACCACTCACTGCAATCCGCCTTTTGCAGAGCGAAAGCCAGGGAGTGTGGGGATTGGCCTTCCTTCTACCTCGTACCGGATTGTCGATGAATTGACAGGAGAGCGCGAAATGCCAGTCGGCGAACGTGGAGAACTGATCATTCGCGGGCCACAGGTGATGAAAGGTTATTGGAATCTGCCGGAAGAGACGTCTCGTACACTTCGTGACGGTTGGCTTTATACTGGCGACATTGCGCAGATGGACGAGGACGGGTATGTCTATATCGTGGATCGCAAAAAAGACATGATCATTGCTGGCGGTTATAATATTTATCCGCGGGAAATAGAAGAAGTGATGTATGATCACCCTGCAGTGAAAGAGGCGGCGGTCATCGGCGTTCGTGATGAGTATCGCGGTGAAACGGTGAAGGCCTACATTGTCTTAAAAGATGGGGTGACTGCCACGGAGGAAGATATCATTGCTTTTTGTAAAAAGAACTTGGCGCCATACAAGGTGCCGAAATTAGTAGAGTTTCGTGAGGAATTACCAAAGACTAGTGTGGGGAAAGTGCTGCGCAGGGCACTTCGCGAACAAGCCAATCAAGACGTGTGATGCAGGGAGTAGCGATGAAGGAAAAACTAACGGCCGTAAGCATTCAGCTTTTTGAGAAAAAAGGGTTCAGCGAGACGTCAATACAGGACATCTGCGATGCAATTGGCGTGACGAAAGGCACGTTTTACTATTACTTCACCAGCAAAGAAGAAATGCTGATGGACATTCATAAACGCTATATCGACGACATGCTACAAAGACAGACGGAGATTCTGGAAGACTCTACGAGCCACTATCGCCAGAAACTTTTTGACATGGTATACATGCAAGTTCATGTCATTGAACAGCTTGGCGCGAGCGCGAGGGTGTTTTTCAGGGAAATCAGGCACCTCAGTGAGGAGCGTTTGGCGGAAATTATTCCGAAGCGCACGCTGTTTCGCGAAAATCTCGAGAGGTTGCTCCAAAAAGGCGTGGAAGCAGGAGAGTTTCAGTCTGATTTGAATGTAAAAATCGTCGCATTCGGCCTTCTTGGCATGACGAACTGGAGTTACCAGTGGTTTCGCCCGGATGGAGCAATGAATGATAGAGATGTAGCGGAAGCATTTATGAAAATGGTGCTCCGTGGTATCGTAAAGGATGATTAATGGGGCGGGCATAGGCTCCACAATGAATCGGGCAGTGGCGGCGCTAGCTGCGCACGAACGAGAAAATAGGCCACATTTTTTCTTAAAAAAGGCTGTTAAGCGTTCTCTGCTTGTTTGCAGAACAGGATTCCTGACGGAGTTGTCGAAAAAGTATCGTTATGTTGAATTTTCTTATTACATAAGGAGAGTTTGGCAATGTGGATCAAACCAGAGGATCTGACCGTTTCACAGGTGCAGATACTAAATGAAGCAGGCGATTTGGTCGGTGAAGCGCCAAACCTGACATCGGCGCAATTAATTGACATGTATCGGTATATGGTGATTGCACGAGCCTACGATGAGCGGGTGGTAAGGCTGCAGCGCCAGGGGCGTGTGGGGACGTATGCTCCATTTAGCGGGCAGGAGGCGGCGCAGGTGGGTAGCGCTTTTGCCCTCGAAAAAAGCGACTGGGTGTTCCCCAGTTATCGCGAGGTACCTGCACTTTGGGTGCACGGAATTCCGCTTGAGAACAGCCTTTTATATACCATGGGGCACGTTCACGGGGCGAGGTTGCCTGAAGGCGTGAATGCATTTCCTGTGCAAATCATCATCGCCGGGCAAACCACGCAGGCCATGGGCAGTGCGCTGGCCTCGCACTATTTGGGGGATAAGCTCGTCAGTCTTTGTTATTTGGGCGATGGGGCCACTTCGCAGGGAGACTTCCACGAATCGCTGAATTTTGCATCGGTGTGGAAGCTTCCGGCGATCTATTTGATTCAAAACAATCAATGGGCGATCAGCATGCCGCGAACCCGCCAATCAGGAAGTCAGACACTCGCGCAAAAGGGGCTGGCTTACGGAATCCCTGGTATTCAGGTGGATGGCAATGATGTCCTTGCTGTATACCAGGTGACGCAAGAGGCCGTGGCGCGGGCAAGAGCGGGCGAGGGGCCTTCGATCATCGAGGCGGTGACGTTTCGGATGGGACCGCATACGACGTCAGATGATCCGACTCGTTACAGGTCGGCGCAAGAACTGGAAGACTGGAAGCAAAAAGACCCCATTGTGCGGTTCAAGCGGTATTTGCTGAATGAAAAGTTATGGGACGATGGGAAAGAAGCAGCGCTATTACAAGAGGCGGCGGAACAGATCGAGCAAGTGGTAAAAGCGGCGGAAGGGAAGCCGAAAGGGACGCTGGAAGAATCGTTTGACTACGTGTACGAGTCACTCACCCCTCGCCTGCGTGAACAAAAAGCGGCAGTGGCGAAAAAGGAGGTGCGCTGAGTGGCGGTGATCAACATGATCGAAGCAATCAATCAGGCACTCGCCGGGGAATTGGAGCATGATGAGCGCGTGCTGATTCTTGGTGAGGACGTGGGTCACGCGGGAGGCGTATTTCGCGCAACGGACGGGTTGCAGGCGAGGTTTGGCGAACGTCGGGTGATCGATACGCCACTTGCGGAGTCGGCGATTATTGGCGCATCGGTAGGGCTTGCGGCGCGCGGATTGCGTCCTGTCGCGGAGATTCAATTTTTGGGATTTATCTATGAAACAATGGATCAACTCGCTTCCCAGGCGGCGCGGATGCGTCTGCGTACGGCTGGAAGGATCCATTTGCCGATGGTCGTGCGTTCGCCTTATGGCGGCGGAGTGAGGACGCCAGAACTGCATTCGGATAGTCTGGAGGGGCTTTTTCTCCATTCGCCGGGGATCAAAGTGGTGATGCCAAGTTCTCCCTACGATGCCAAAGGGCTTTTGATCGCGGCGATTCGCGATCCGGATCCGGTGTTGTTTTTGGAGCCGATGAAGCTCTACCGGGCGTTTAAGGAAGAAGTGCCAGAAGATTCGTATACGGTGGAGATTGGCAAGGCCAAGGTGGTGCAGGAGGGCGAAGACCTGACGCTCATCACCTGGGGGGCGGCTGCACCTGTCGCAACGGCGGCTGCAAAAGCGTGGCAGGACAAGCACGGAGGATCGATCGAGGTCATCGACTTGCGGACGATCGTGCCGATGGATGAAGAGGCCATCGTGAAGTCGGTGGAAAAAACGGGTCGCGCGATGATCGTACACGAAGCGGTCAAATCTGGTGGCGCAGGAGCGGAAGTGGCGGCGATCATCAGTGAAAAATGCATGTTTTCGCTGCTAGCGCCGATTCTTCGAGTGACGGGTTTTGATACGCCTTATCCGGCATTTTCGGTGGAAGACGACTGGCTACCGAACGCCACACGCATTACGGCAGCGATTCAGGAAATGCTTTCTTATCGGTAAGGGGGAAATGGTCATTGGCTTATGAATTTCGGCTTCCTGACATTGGGGAAGGGCTACACGAGGCAGAGATCCTGCAGTGGTTGGTGGCAGTAGGAGACGAGATCACGCAGGACCAGCCTATTGTAGAGGTGCAGACAGACAAGGCGGCTGCTGAATTATCCACACCAGTTGGTGGAAAGGTGCTGGCGCTTGGCGGCGACATCGGTGCGATGATCAAAGTGGGAGACGTGCTGATTAAGCTAGAAACATCGGCTGAAACTAGTTCGTCGATTGAAGCGGCGAAGGATTCGGTGATGCCTTTAGTGGACAACCGGCAGGTGACTAGCGATCAGCAACCGCAGGCGCCTGTCGCATCAGGGAAAAAAGTCCTTGCGGCTCCTGCAGTGCGCAAGTTAGCGAGAGAATTACATGTGGATCTGGAAAAGGTGACGCCGAGTGATCCGCGCGGGCACATTTCTAGGGCCGATGTGGAAGCCTACGCGAAAAACGCTGCTCGTAACGATCAAGTGCAGCATTTGTCACCAACACCCAGAAGTACCACCGCACCAGCGGTTACTACTATCAGTCATGAGCAAGGTCAAGTGGCAAGAAGCACAGCGACAAGGCCGGTTGCTGATGTGGCAGCGCATCCGCAATTTGCGGATCAAGAAGAGCCACGACAGCCGATTCGAGGGCTTCGTCGCCGCATCTATGAAAACATGGTGCGCTCGATGTACACGGCACCTCAAGCCACGGCGATGGACGAGCTCGATGCCACGCGCCTCGTGGAAGTAAGGGAACGGCTGATGCCGTTTGCAAGCGCACAGGGTTTCAAGCTGACCTATCTGCCTTTTATCGTGAAGGCGGTGACGCATGTGCTGCGCGAACACCCGATTTTCAATGCGTCTGTCGATGACGAGGCGATGGAAATCATCTTCAAGAAGTCGATCAACGTGGGCATTGCCACCGCTACGCCTGATGGGTTACTGGTTCCGGTCATCCATCATGCGGATCAAAAGTCCGTGTTTGACATCGCACGCGAAATGGAGCAACTGGCAGTACTCGCACGCGAGCGCAAACTGACGATGGAGCAGATGAGCCACGGCACGTTTACGATCAGCAGCACCGGGGGAAGCGGCGCATGGTTTGCCACACCCATTGTCAACTATCCGGAAGTGGCGATTCTCGGCGTGCACCGCATCGCCAAAAAGCCGGTGGTGCTGGAGGACGACCAAGTGGTGATCCGGCATCTGATGGGCTTTTCTCTAAGTTTTGACCACCGGGTGATTGATGGTGAGCCTGTGGGGTATTTTATGCGCAGGTTCAAAGAGATCATCGAGCACCCGGAACTGCTCTTGGCACTTTAGTCAGTAACGTTCCAATCAATATGTAAATCGGATCCCTTGTATAGGATGATTTTTTTGATGGCAAGGTGCAGAATGGTTCGCTTTTCTGCAGGATTCATGTGAGGCCAGGCGGCTTGAATCAGATGTGAGGGTAAAATCGGCACTGGACGGTGTGTTCGATCAGGCGTCTCTTGATCGGAAAGTTGCTGTTCTAGTGCTTTTTGTTCTGTTTCAAGAGGGCTGAGGTAAGTAGCGAGTTGGCCTGCGCTGATGATGCCTTCTTCAAATGCCGAAAACCAGCGCGAGCGCTTAGCTTTTACGGCTTGTAAGCGGCTAGTTATTTGTATAACGAGTTCCCTTGAAGCTCTTGGCCATATTAGTGATTCCAATTCGCGCTGGATTGCTACATCAGGGAATGTCAGCTGCAAAAGTTGCTCGATCACCTGTGCTTCGAGTGCTTCTTGTCGTCGGAATCCGAGTGTACAAGATGAATGCTGTCCTTTCTCACGACTGTGTTGGGCCTGGCAACCGTAGTATTCGTACGTGTAGACATGCCCATTTTGCCGGATGCGATAGGGAAAATGAATCACCGGACCGCCGCAGATTCCGCATTCCAGAAGGCCACTCAGCAGATAAGCGCCGCGAGCGGCAGTCCCTTTTTTTCGCCGGGAAAATTCTAATTGTGCCAGTTCCCATAGGCGTGGCTCGATGATCGCTTCGTGAAGGCCTTTGACGTTGCCCTCCTGGGTGGCGACGAATCCCGCGTAAAGCGGTCGCATTAAGAGGTCGCGAATGGCCGAATGGGTCCACTTGCGGTCTGCGCTGCGGTGACTCACCCAACGGCTGATCTCGGACAGTGTTTGCCCTTGTAAAAATTTCGCATAGATCTCTTGAATGATTACAGCCTGATCCGGCCGCGGTTGCAAGGACTCACTATCTGCTAACCAAGTATAGCCAAAAGGGACGCGTCCTCCCGGCCACTTGCCGGCGCGAATTCGCTGTTGCCGGCCTAAACTGGTGCGCTCGACGATGGTGTCCCGCTCGAGTTGCGCGAAAACCGCGAGTACGCCAAGCATAGCCCTGCCAAAAGGAGTGGAGGTGTCAAATGGCTCCGTGGCACTCTTGAAGGTGACGCCAAATGGTTCGAACACGTCTTCAAGCAGGTAGAGTACGTCTTTTTGTCTTCGACCTAAACGATCAAGCCGGTAAACCACCACGGAGTGGACTAGGTGTGCTTGAATGTCGGCAAGCAGACGATTCATGGCGGGACGGTCCAGTTTTGTGCCAGTATACCCATCATCAATATAAAACTCGTATTGCGTGTAGCCTTGGGAAAGGCAGTAGGCTTTCAGGCGCTCTTTTTGGCTCTCAATAGAATACCCTTGCTGCGCCTGCTCATCCGTTGACACGCGGGCATAAAGGGCGGTCCACATGGGCATTACCTCTTTTTTGCGGTGTTAGGACAAGCACTAATAGGCATAGGGTGCTTCCAAGTGAGGTGATGAAAAGTGGAAGCCGAAAAACTCGATGAGCATGCGTTTCGCGAAATCATCCGGCAATGCCTGTTAGCGATACTTCATAAAGATGACAATCTGCAAAAGAGTGAGATTAGTGCTAAAATAGGAATGGAAAGGGAAAATATGGCGAGCCATGAATGAGTTGTACGCTCGTCATCCTATCTGTATGGCTGAAATGAATGGGGTATGATCAAGCACGCCTTGAAGACTGGACAAAGTAAAGAGTGAAGCGAGGGATATTTTGTGAAAAGAATGCCTTATACCCGCCCGACTGATCATTATGATGAGCGCATTGTCGAAATTGACGAACAACTTTGCTCGCTAATCAAAGCGCGAAAAGATCTCTCCCTGAATAATCCCGGCTATCCTCCATTTGAAAAAATCTCTGATTGGGCTGCCAAATTTGTATTGTACGAAGACTTTTTGAAGTCGCTATTCGGCCAACTTAGAAATGAGGAATTTTATCGTCCGCGCGTGGAACCTTCTGTTTTTCTTAAACAGGTGCCTGTGTTGAAGGCGGTGGAGAGAGACGGCGACATGTACACGGTAACTTTTATCCGGCAATATGACAACGCAAGTGTCATTTACCTGAATGTAGACTATCAACCGCTGGGATGGGAGGAGCACCAACCGCATAGGCACCATCGGTTTTTGGAGTTGAAGATGGATGGGTATGACACCAGGAACAATGGAGGTGGCGGAAGCCAGGATCACCAAACGTATCAATTCGTCGTGGTGCCGCCAGTACCTGACGATCTCGCCAATTTCCGTCTGGAATTTGTAGAGTATACCTCACCGCTTGGAGATCCAACTGGATTCAAGGTATCGTTTTCGGATCACTTTCCAGCATAGGCCGCCATATCCATCATCCGTCCGTTGCTCTCCGATTTTTCCAACATAAGATATGGCAGGATTCAACGGATGGGGGTGAAAAGGTCATGAAAAAACACCATCATCGCCCTGTGACCATCATATTGAAACCGGGGCAAAAATTGATCGTGATTGCCGATAGCAAACATCATCATCACCATTGCAATCACCACCACAAACACCATCACCATCATCATTGACGCTAGAAATGAACGCGATCTAATTAACCTGGTACCACAGCTGTCTCGTACGAACAATTTTTCCAGTACGGGGCAGGTACATACTGAACAGCCGATTGAATAATGGTTACATCCTTGGACAAGCATCGTTTTCACTTTCGTGAGGGTTCGCTAAAGCGTACTATCGGATGAAAATGGATTACGATCTCGGGCTGAGCAAAATTTACGAACTGGTGATCAACGCAGACCCTTGTTACGCGTTTTTGCTCGACAGCAATACGTTTGTGCAAAACCTGATGGTCTCTGCTCATGTTCTCGCCCATTGTGATTTTTTCAAAAACAATGCCCTATTTGCGGCGACTCCGCGCGATGTCGTCAATCGCATGTCGGCGAGCAGCGAACGTTTTCATGAATACGAAATGCAATACGGCAAAGAAGAGGTGGAGGGCTTTCTCGATGCGGCACTGGCCATCCAGGAGCATGTGGATGCATCGCTCACCGCGAGTCGGAAACGCGCCATAAAAGAAAAAGACAAAGAGCACCAAGAGAAACAGTCAGCAAAGTCGGAGGGACGCTTCGACGATCTGTTCGCGCTAGACAAATATTTGCACCAAGAAAAGGGAAGTGGCCACGCCTCTTCCCGCTTCCCCCAAAAAGAAGCGTGGGAGAAAGACCTGCTTTTTTACCTCATCCATCACAGTCCGGTATTAACAGATTGGCAACGTGATGTTCTCACAGTCATTCGCGAGGAAATGCTTTATTTTTGGCCGCAACTCGAGACCAAAATCATGAACGAAGGGTGGCCATCGTTTGGCTACTGAAGACTCTATGAGAGGAAATATGCTATGATCATAGTCTGAGGTGAATCATTTGGCACTGCGTGAAAAAGGGTTGCTTCGCGTCCTCATTTTTGCGGCGATCGTCGCGATGTTGCCCAACTCTGTATTATTTCCTGCCGCAAAAGATATTTCGCACCACCTTCATGTTCCCCTCTCGTTTATCGGACTCATGATTTCCGTGTATTCCATCGCTTATCTCGTCGTGACACCAATACTTGGAGTCATTTCTGATCGCTTAGGTAGAAAATGGATACTCGTCGTGGGGTTAAGCCTTTTTTCCATCGGTGGCATTTTTCCGCTAGTCACTCACTCGCAAGGCGTCATTCTAGTAGGACGTGCGCTGATGGGGATGGGGAGTGCTGGCATCATGCCGACTGTCTTAAGTATCATTGGCGATGAATATACGGTTGGGGACAAAAGGCGCATGGCGCTGACATGGATTAGCACTGCGATTGCTGTGGCGGAGGCCATATTGCCGTTTTTTAGTGGGGTCGTCGACAGTATCTCCTGGATTGGCGTGTTCATGCTCTATGCAGTCGGCTTTGTCGCCTCGTTTGCGGCCTTTTGGATCGAACCCAAACAAAGTGCAAACACTCGCATCGAAATGAAGGACTATGCGCGCGGATTGGCGGAGATCTTAAGGCACCGATTGCTCTTTGCCACACTCATCTCCAACGTGCTTTTTGCGATGGTGTACTTTGGCGTGTCGGCGCTGCTTCCACTTGCGCTCACTCATCACACAGGAGGATTTTGGGGCGGACTGTTGTTTTTGCCGCTCGGCGTAAGCTGGGTGCTGATCAACGCCTGGTTGGTCCGTCGAGCAGGCACTCACCACGCGCTCTACTATGCGGTATTTGCGGCGTTGATTCTTGCGGTCGCCACGCTTTGGCTTGCCTTTGCCCGCGATCTTATCTCATTGCTACTCGTATCGCTGCTATGGGGGCTTGGCTCGGGCGTGCTAGAGACGATTTTTACCTGGGTGATAGCAGAAGAAGCGCCGGAAGAGGTTAGGGGTGTGGTCAATGCGCTTTTTAATGCATCATTTATCTTGGGTTTTGCGATTGGCGCACCGCTTTTCTTGTGGCTCAAATCCTGGATCGGACTCGGGTATGCAGCGCTTTTTGCCGCGCTTATCATGGTGGGGGCAAGCGGGATCGAGTGGCTATTTAGAAAAAATACTTCTTCTTCGCATTTGAATTGATGTTAGTGATTAGGATTTATAAGAATACGATGATGAAAACAAGCCACCGAGTACGTAATAGATTTCCGAATATAAAACTACCAACAGATAATTTATTACATATTTGATGGGGTGGAGCGTATTTCCGGCTTGCAGAGAAGAAAAATCGATGCACGGTAAAGGCACTGGTACAATCGAATGGGTTCGTGGACATGATGGCGAAGAATTTGAACCGAACGTACGGTGGTGCGAGAGGTCGGGGGCTAGTCACCCCCTCTCACTCGATTTTGTCTATGAAGGCAGACTGAACCCAGTTTCCAATGGATCGTTGTATTCCAAAACCATTTGGCTCAGCGAGGTCACCCAGGCTTCGCCTCCGATTTGCGGTATGATCGCGTTGTATTCACCTACTGTTGTCGTTGAAAGTATTTTCCCTACAAATTCCGTACCTATTATACTTCTATAAGGAAATTCTTCTTCTATTTTAATTGCCCCTTCCTTAAAAAGAGCAGAAAGTTGTGCACTGGTTCCGGTACCACAAGGTGAGCGGTCAATTTGCCCATTTCCAAATACCACTACGTTTGCATGATTGGAAATGTCGTAAAATTCAACTAGATCAACTCCTCGAATATTCGGCAATTCAGGATGAACCACCAAATCTTGGCGGTTGATCAGATCTCGAATTTTCACACCTAATTTCGATAATTGAGTAGCATTTTTCTTATCCAATTCTATCCCTAAAGAGTGAATGTCTATTAAAGCAAAAAAATTACCGCCAAACGCAATTTTGTAAGATATGATCTTATCCTCTAACGTGATGGAGCCAGTTTTTACGAAAAATGAAGGCACATTATTGAGGTAAACTTTTTTAACATTACCACTAGAATCCTTCGTCACTTTACAAGTTACAAGTCCAGCAGGTGTATCTAATAAAATAGTATCTTTTGATGACCAACCCAACTTTGCAGCAGCAGTCGCAACACCTATACTGCCGTGTATGCACATGGCCAAATAACTTCCATGGTCCATAAATATAACACCATAATCTGCATTTTGGTTTGTCGGAGCAACAAGTACTGCGCCAAACATGTTTTCATGCCCACGAGGTTCATTCATTAACAGCTTACGCACATGATCATAATGATTCTGCATGTAATCCCTTTTTTCTATCATCGTATTTCCAGGAATATATGGGAGACCTGATGTCACAATACGAGTGGGCTCTCCCATGGTATGCATATCGACCACACTGTAAATGTTAGAGTTCATTGAACTAAATCTCCTTTAAATAAGCGATTTTTAAAGAATTGATAGGCCGTAATGGAAAGTAAAATAGCAGTGGTAAAAACGATGATAATGGCAGCAACCGCTGCGATATTGGGTGTAATCTCCATTTGAATGTTATTCCACATCACGATGGGCAGAGTTTGCGTGTTTACTCCCGCAATGAATTGCGCAATCACTATTTCATCAAAAGAAGTCATGAATGCAAAAATGGCACCAGAAAGAACCCCTGGAAAGATGATCGGAAAAGTAATCCGAAAAAAAGATTGAAAACGATTAGCCCCAAGACTCAATGCGGCATTTTCTAAATTGATATCAAAGCTCCGCAACGAACTGAGCGTTGTTGATATCACATAGGGCACTGCAATGATGGTATGTGACATAATTAATGCAGCATAAGTTCCCACTAAACCCAGATCACTAAACACGTTATACAAAGCAATTGCAATAATCACCAGCGGAACCACAATGGGAAGCATTAAAAACCCAAACACCATACCCCGTATTTTGGGGTTAACATTGATGAGCCCAAATGCTGCGCTGGTTCCAAGTATAACGGAGATGATAGTGGTAGAAACTGCCACAATGACGCTATTCTTAAAACCATTGACCCAATTAGGATCCTGTATCACTTGAGTAAACCACTGAGTACTAAATCCATGCGGTGGAAAAATTAGAAATGGGCTAGAATTAAAGGCCATTGGAATGATGATAAAGATGGGAAAGACTAAGTAGAGCAAAATGATTCCAGCCACAACATAGACGATATACTTCATCTGAACCCCTCTTTTATATAGTGAAAGTTACTTTATCTGCAGATAAAAACCGATTGAAAACAACCAACACAATCGAGACACAAACTAATAGAACAACGGCAATGGCAGAACCAAATCCCCAATTTAACTGTTGGCCAATTTCTGTCACAATAAGTTGGGAAATCATGGTGCTCGAACTTCCACCAAGCAACTGAGGGGTAATGTAATATCCAAGCGCAATAATGAACACCAGTAATGAACCCGTGACGATACCGGGAATAGAGAGCGGCAACATAATTTTTAAAAAGTTGGTAAATGAACGACATCCTAAACTCTGAGCTGCTTTGGTAAGATCAGGATCGATAGAGGCTATACTATTAAAGAGCGGTAAAATCATAAATGGAAGTAATACATGAACCATGCCAATGATGACGCCAATTTGATTGCCGACCAATTGCAGTGGTGACTGTATAATGTGAAGTCCCATCAATATCGAATTCACAACACCTTGTCTTTGCAAAATCACTATCCAGGTAAAGGACCGAATAATAAAACTCATCCAAAACGGAACTAAGACAAACAACAATAAAATAGAACGAAGATTTCCTTTCACTGAAGCTAGCACATACGATACGGGGTATGCCAAGATAAGACACAAAATCGTCACTTCAATAGAGACCACAAACGTGTTCTTCAATATAATTAAATAAGCTGGCACGGAAAAAAATGCAGCATAGTTCTTCAATGTAAATGTTGGATCGAAAAAACTAACAGCCAAGATAATTATCAGAGGGATCACAAATAAGATAACCATGTACAAAAATATCGGCAATATCAGAAGGTAATTTAGAAAGTTCCTTTTTTTTCTATTGAAATCCGACCTTATTCTTCTAGAGACTTTTAAGTTAGGTTGCCTTACGGTAGACTCCAAGCACCATCACCTCAAAAGGATAAATTAGAATCCTAGCTGCCAATGAATCTAAACTCTTTCATTGGCAGCTAGTCTTAATGAGGAATTAATAAGTGAATAATTACTGTTTTAATAGCCAAGCCTGAAACTGAGCATTCACCCTATTAAAGTTTTTCGCCCACCAGTTCACATTGATCACTACTTGTTTGGAATAGTTCATCTTACTAGTGGGTAAGGTTTTTGCAAAACTTGGGCTTAATAAATCTAAGGCTTTAATGTTCGCGGGCCCATATTGAGTCCCTTTTGCCAGCACAGACAATGGTTGTGCATTTGATGCAAACTGAATAAATTTCATTGCATTTTGGATATCTGGCGCATTTTTTGCAACTACCCAATCTTCATTATTTAAGAGCCCTTGATTGTATGTGTATTTAAGTGTACCGCCTTCGTTAATCGCTGCAGCAATGCGACCATTCCAGACAGAAGACATCACCACTTGACCACTAATGAGATCTTGTACTGGTTGAGCGCCTTGAGACCACCACTGAATATTGCCTTTAAGTGTGCTTAATTTTTTCAAAGCTCGATTCACATTTAAAGGATACAGGTTCTTCGGTTTTACTCCATCAGCAAGTAATGCTATTTCCAAAGTTCCCACAGGGGACTGCTCAAGCCCTCTTTCTCCAGGGAATTTTTTGAGATTGAAAAAGTCAGCCCATGATTTTGGTGTTCCTTTAATACTCGAGGGATTCCAGCCTAATACGGTTGAATAATAATCTTCTACAACTCCATACTTTCCAGCTGCACCTTTTAAAAATTGGTTCTTTTTCACGATATTATAATTAATTGGTGCAAGCAGTCCTTGAGAAGCTGCAACCGGAACATCCGTCCCTAATAAATCCAATACATCCCATTGCACATGGCCATTCATTTCCATGCTTTTAAGTTTTGCTAAGTTAACTGGGTTCTCAACCTGTACATTAATTCCTGTCGATTTTTGAAATGGTGTGAAAAATGCCTGTTGCTGCGTATCTTGGAACGTACCTCCCCAACTTACAACCACAAGATTTTTGCTTGCCTTTTGAGCGCTAGCTTTTGTAGGTAATGCCCCAAATCCTGTTACTATCAAAAGTCCTGCGAGGCCAACTGCTGTAATGCTCCCTTTTGTTATCTTTTTCATGATATTTCCCCCTTTTTAAATATGTTTAGATCGTTTGGAGCTATAGAAACACTGATTTCATGATTTAAGTCATGTCGTTCAGAATGCTTACTCGAAAGCTGAATCTGCAATTCCAACCCTCTTTCGGAGATGACTTTCGCTAATGTGGTATTCCCTTTGTAAAGAAGTTCAGAAATGGTAAATCTTAATACGTTTGGTTCTTTCTCTTCTTGAACAAAGTTTTCAGGTCTAATGCAAATATTTACTTTATCGCCGACAACAAGAGGATTTTCCATGATGCCAACCAACGTTTCACCCGTAGATGTACGAATGCTAACATTCCCATTATTATGAATTTCCTCCACGGTGCCGTCGAGAACATTTGTCTCCCCGATAAACGTTGCAACAAACAAATTGGATGGGTGAATATACATTTCTTTGGGGTCTCCCACCTGTTCAATTTTTCCATCTTTTAATAAGCAAACCCTTGTTGACATGTTTAGCGCTTCTTCTTGGTCATGTGTGACATTAATCGTCGTAATGCCAAGCTCTCTTTGTAAGCGCTTAATCTCTAATTGCATTTGAATCCGAAGGTTTTTATCTAATGCACCTAATGGTTCATCAAGCAATAGAATTCTAGGCTCAAAGACTAGTGCCCTTGCTAATGCAATTCTTTGGCGTTGCCCGCCGGATAATTGATTGGGACGTCGATTTTCAAAACCGCTTAATCGAACGAGTTCCAAGATATCAAGTACTTTTTTCCGAATCTCATCTCTTGAATACTTTCGTCTTCTTAACGGAAAAGCAATATTCTCAAAAGCTGTCATATGTGGAAATAGCGCATAATTCTGAAATACCATGCCAATGTTTCGTTTGTGAGTCGGCTTAAATGTGATATCGTCGTTTGCAATGTGAATTTGCCCCTGATCCGGATATTCAAATCCGACGATCAGTTTGAGAAGAGTGGTTTTACCTGAACCGCTAGGACCAAGTATGGTAAGGAATTCCCCTTCTTGTATGTTTAAATTAAAATTACTAATTGCCTCAAAAGAACCAAATCGCTTCGTTACATTTTGAATTGATAAAAATGCGTCTTTCATCTCATCCTCCTCACCTATGGAATCATTGCTTATCTATATTTTAAGCAAGAAGCATGCCATAGTATTTTTTTCGAAAATTCTGTATAGACAAAATCTTATTGAATTGATTTTAACAAAAATGAAACCAGTCGCAAAAAAATGATTTCGTAACTATCTGAATAATGTATAATTTGCTTTACAATGTGTTTAGACAGTGTCTATTTTATTTAAACAGCGGGGGTGTTAAGCATGAAAGAAATGAGTTTTGTGCAATTACCCAATTTCACATCAGAAACCTTACAAATTGAGATACCCAGAAGCACTGCAAGATTCGTTATTGTATATGATGAAACAATTAGATCTTGGAAATTGGCAGAGCGAGAAGATTTAAGCGATATATTTTTGAATGAGGCCGATTTGCGTAAAAATTTTATCAATATCAATACAATACACGACGATATTTTAGGATTGGCGGTACAACGCGCAATTCCAGAATGTAACACGCCCTACGTATTGACATTAGATCATAATCAACCCGCTTATTTATATAGAGTTAATGACTTTTATCGAATGTTATTTGAAAAACTTCATGTTATTTTTCATACAATGCTTGATGTTGTTGATGAGGGAATCAGCATTGTCAACGATAAAGGAACTGTTATTAGTTGGAATTCAGCAGCGGAAAACATCTACGGATTATCCAATACCGAAACGATTGGCCATCAATTATCTTCTTTTTTTCATACAAATGACTTATGGTGTTTGCGGGCTTTGCAAAGTTACGAGGCGGTTGGATTACAACACGAACCTTTGCCGGCTAAATTTATTGTTATCAATGCAAAACCTGTGTACGAAAATGGTAAAATTATAGGCGCAATATCTGCAGACGCTGACATTACCAGTCTTGTTCAAGCAAATAAAAAATGGATGGAACTTTCAAACCGAATGAAAGAGCTTGAGAATGTTCAAGAAGAAGACCCGTTTGCGAACATTATTACCCATAGTGATAAAATGTTTCACATTATAGAAACTGCCAATCACATCGCCAGCTCTGATGCCACCGTACTTTTAAGAGGGGAAACAGGAACAGGGAAAGAATTATTCGCATTATCTATTCACCAGGCTAGTCATCGGAAAAATAAGCCATTTGTAGCAGTGAATTGCGCTGCAATACCTGAAGCATTATTTGAAAGTGAGTTTTTTGGATATGAAGAAGGAGCTTTTACTGGAGCGAGAAAAGGCGGGACTATCGGGAAAATTGAAATGGCTACAGGTGGCACGCTTTTTCTCGATGAAATTGGTGACTTGCCGATGGATATGCAAGCTAAAATACTCAGATTGTTACAAGAACATACATTTTATCGCGTGGGAAGCTCAAAACTCCGTAAAGTCGATGTTCGCATAATTGCAGCCACCAATCAACCGTTAGAAAATATGATAATAGAAGGGCGTTTTCGAACTGATTTGTTTTATCGATTGAATATTATTGACATCACTTTACCTCCTCTACGTGAGAGGAAAGAGGATATCCCTGACTTGGTTTATGCTTTTTTAAAGGAGTTCTCAGATACTTATAAGAAGCCAATTCGAGGGATGGATTCAGGTATGATCGATACATTGCTACAGTATGATTTTCCGGGAAACATTCGTGAACTAAGAAATATTATTGAACGAATGATAGCTCTTTCAATCAACGGAGAAATTACAGCTGAAAATCTACCAGATTACCTCAAATTAAAGCCATCAAATACAGTTACAAACGTTCCTCAGATACCTGTCCTATCATTATCAGGCCATCAACCCCATAGTTCTGAATCCTCTCGACTTTTTGAAGCGATCGCCATGTTTAATGGAAACAAATCTAAAGCCGCTAAATATCTGGGAATATCAAGAGCTACTTTGTATAATAGAATGCGTAGATTATGACATTGATAATCCGCACCATAAATCCACTTAAACTTATATGTATTTAAATGTATTTATTCAGATTTTATCGGGAATATCATTTGTTAGTTAAAGTTTAATAATCGGTTCCAATGACCGGATTTAAAAAGCGTGGCGAAGAAGGTGCATAGTAAACATCACATTCAGTGATCACAGGGAAAAATAATGGCATCGGATTTCAGGTTTGGCTACACAAATGAATTGAAACATGGAAAGTAACTGATGGATCAAAAATCAAATGTGACGATGGCCTGTGCACTGATCTCTTCTCCTACTTGAGTGCGGAGCAGTTGCCTGACCGCCAGTTCCTGCAGTTGCTGCTTTTGTACCGTGAGTGACTCCTTGATGGCATCCTGCATCGTGATCGGCAATTGATCAAGCGTACTAAATATCAAGGGATTTCCACCTCGTTCTACCACCCACTCGACCTCCAAGTCGTCCCCCCCTTTTTCTTGCATTCTATGAATCGCGCGACGAACATATCTCTTTATCATGATGGAGACAAAAAGTATCGCACTCTATTGCCGGGTATCGACGGATGAGCAGGCGCATGAAGGTATATCGCTCGAAGAACAACAGGTCCGACTCACCTCTTATTGCGCCTCGCAAGGGTGGGATCAAGAAGGGGTGCATCTTTACATAGATGACGGATACTCAGGGAAAAACCTGCACCGGCCTGCACTTGAACGCTTCTTGATGGATTTGGAGCGATTGTCATTTTCCCGATTGCTTGTCACTAAACTCGATCGCTTGAGTCGGCGCCTCCTCGACCTGCTCTCCCTGATCGATCTATTGGAGCGGCGCGGGGTGTCGCTGGTGTCGACGAGCGAAGCTTTTGATACCGCCACCCCTTCTGGAAGGCTGACGCTTCAGGTGCTCGGCGCCGTGGCGGAATTTGAACGAGAGCGCATACGGGAGCGCGTGGTCGATAACATGACGCATGCCGCAAAATCAGGGAAATGGCTGGCAAAACCACCTTATGGCTACCAGTTGGCAGAGAAGGCACTCGTGGAATTGCCGCAGGAGGCGGAGGTGGTGCGGCGCATTTTTTCCTTATACACAGAAGATCAATTGGGTTTTTTTCAAATTGCGAAACAGTTAAATGAAGAAGGGGTGGCATCGAGGGAAAAAAAGGGTTGGTCGAGTAACATGATCAAAAAAATCCTTATGAATCCTGCCTACATCGGCACGGCTATCTGGAACCGCAAAGGGAGTTCTCCGATCATCGCAACAAATGCTCATCCGGCGCTGATCGAGCGTACGGTATTTGAACAGGCGCAGAAGCAATCCTCGCCACCTCGTTCCATCAAAATCACCGCACAAAACAGGCACCTGCTCTCCGGATTCCTTCATTGTCCGGTTTGTAGCCACCGCATGTACGCAGGGTATTCCGGCGGACGCAACCGTCAACGCGTCTACCGCTGCGCAGGCGCGAGAACGAAAGGAAATTGCAAGAGTGCAGCAATCCCTGCGGACACACTGGAAGCTGCTTTTTTAAGTGCCATCGTTGAGCTATTTGACAACTGGGAGACAAAAAAGGCAAAGGTGACGTGGAAGCAGCGCACCGAATCACAGCCCAAAAAACAAAAACAGCGCTTCCAAGCGCTAGCTATGCAAGAAGCGCGGCTGACGGACGCCTTTTTGTCTGGTGCACTAGGCAATGAAGAGTGGCAAGCGGCGCGAAGAATGATTCAGGCTAAAAAAGAGAAGTGGCAAGAGGAGCAAGCTGCATGGCGGAAGTTTACCGAAGGTCGCGATGCTGCTACGGCTTTGGCGCAGGTAGCGGCTAAAGACGTCACCTCGTCGCTTGCCGCATTACCTGTACCTGTCCTTCGCGAATGGCTCCACCATTTTATTGAAAGTGTGACGCAAGAGGGAGACAAGCTTCGGATCAAGCTAAAAAATTCGTCAATTCAAGGCTCGTAGATCATCTTGATCGTCATGCCACCATCAATGACCACATTTTGGCCGGTGATAAACCCTGCTTCTTTGGAGGCGAGAAACAAGCAGGCATTCGCGATGTCTTCCGGTGTTCCCACTCGCCCCACTGGGTGCTGACTCAAGTCTTCCGGGCGATGTTGAGGCGATACTTTTTTCGCGGCTTTCTGGTAATCGCCCACTTCAATCCATCCCGGACTGATGGCGTTCACGCGAACGGCGGGACCAAGGCTTACCGCGAGCGAATGAGTGAGTGCCAGAATACCACCTTTTGAGGCGGAGTAGGGTTCTGTGTCTGCCTCAGACATGAGTGCCCTAGTAGAAGCAAGGGAAATAATGGCACCGTGGCCGCTCTCGATTAGTGCTTGACCAGCGTACTTTACCATCATGTAGGAGCCGCGCAAGTTGACGGCCATCACCCGGTCCCAGGCTTCCATCGGTCGGTCAAAAAGGGAGCGGTTGTCGCCGATTCCCGCGTTGTTGATGAGCACATCGATGCGATCGAAGTTTTTGAGCGTAAAGTCTACCAGCGACCTCACTTCCTCCTCTTTTGCCACATCCGTATGAACATAGGTCACCTGAGGACTGATCGTTTTCAGATAGGCTAATGCCTCTTGCCCGGCTGCCTCATCGATGTCCGCTACCACCACTCGCGCACCCTCGCCAAGGAAAGCGGTACTGATCGCAAGGCCGATGCCCTGCGCGCCGCCTGTCACGATCACCACGTCATTTGCAAAGCGCATGACTTCACTTCCTTACCCATTTTTGCTTAGCATAACACGCTTGGCCCACCTGTCAGTAGGCGAACGATGGCTGGGCAACATACTGGCACCTGCGAATCATGCGGGAAGTAGAACTCGCAGATGAGGAATATCTCGACTTTGCCAGCATGCACGCAGGAGTCGTTTTACCCTCAAAGACGACGATCAATCCGTATTACGTGGGATTAAAAATATGGGAGGACCTTGAGCGGCGGTTTGGTGTCGACAAGATTTTTGATGTGCGAGCGAGCGAATCTGACTCTTCATTTTTACGCAACTACCTGACCAAAGAACTTGTCGAAGAACTGGATCTGTATTTGTATCAAAAAGTGGGGAACGAGTGGCGGGTTGTCGAAAAGGATCACGAAAAAATACGCGACCTTCTCTGGCAATCGCGCACGAACGGCGGTTATCCCGTGATCTACGTGAAAACGGATCAGGATCAACTTTCCGGGGAATTATACCTTTGGCACGCATTTGAAGGCATTGAACTTGATACGAAATATACGGAAAAAACCCTGCCACATGTGCAAAAGCTGTGGGGGAGAAACGTTCACCTCGAAACAGTACTTGAAGGTCGACCAGTGCTTTTTACTTGTGATGGGAAAAAAGTGAATCGCCGCTTTTTGACGTAAGGTATTGGCCCCGCCGGATTGTCGGCGGGGCGATAACCAGTAATAGCACTAAGGTTTCTGACCTTCTCCGGGTGCGCGATAGGAGAAGGTGTCACAGATGGTGCCGCGTGTAGTTCCGACCACATCGTTGCCGATGCTTTTGATCAATATCGAATCGGCTGAACAGTGAAGAGACTCATTGTACACACACTCTTCGACGTTGCATTTGACAGCGCCAGGCATTCGCATGCACCTCCTGTTCATAAGCTGAACCAATGAGGGTGCCTCTATGCTGGCATGTTCTGTATTATTGGTCGATCAGTTTGCCGGGGTTCATGATATCGTAGGGATCAAGTAACGTCTTGATGGCTCTCATGATCAATAAGGCGCTTCCATGTTCCTCTGCCTGGTACTTCATCTTGCCGAGCCCCACGCCGTGCTCTCCGGTGCAGGTGCCGCCGCGCTTAAGGGCATCCCCAACCAGTTTTTCGTTGAAATCTTCTGCTTTTTGCATGTCTTCCTGGTTGTCCGGGTCAATCGCCAGGATCGTGTGAAAATTCCCATCACCTACATGGCCCACGATGCCACCGGGGAGATCCAATTCTTCGAGCCACTCGTGCGCTTTTTTGACGGCTCCTGGGAGCTCGGAAAGAGGCAGGCAAACGTCCGTCACGATCTGCTTTTTGCCTGGATACTGAGATAAAAAAGCGGTCGCGGCCACGTGCCTTGCGTCCCAGAGACGGCGCCTCTCTTCTTCGCTTTTTTCCACATCAAACGTGCTGCAACCTTCATCGTTTGCAATTTCTTTCACTCGTTCCATGTCCTGCTCCAGGCTCTCCTTGCTGCCGTGAAATTCAAAAAAGACGGTGGGAACCTCAGGATAGGAAGTTTTCTTATAAAAATTGACTCCCCGCATGGCAGCGGGGTCGACGAGTTCCATTCTCGCCACAGGGATGCCTGCTCCCATGATGGCGGTGGTCGTTGCCACGCACTGCTCGATGGTAGGGAACGTGGCTCTCGCCGCAACCATGGATTCCGGAATGCCGTACACGCGCAGCCAAATTCCTGTGATGACGCCAAGCGTCCCTTCTGAACCGATAAAAAGTTCGGTCAGGTGGTAGCCTGAGGAGGATTTGATCGCAAGACTCCCGGTATCGATGATCTCTCCGTTTGCAAGGACCACTTCGAGTTTACGCACCTGTTCTTTCATCGCGCCATACTTGACGGTGGTGGTGCCGCTGGCATTGGTCGCCACCATTCCGCCGATCGATGCGTTGGCACCTGGATCCACGGGGAAAAACAGGCCGTATTTTTTTAACGCTTCGTTTAATTCTTCCCTGGTGACACCAGGCTCTACATGCACTAAAAAATCGTCCGGGCGAATTTCAAGTATTCGGTTCATTCTCATCATATCCAAGCTGATGCCGCCGCGAATCGGGATAGCGTGACCTTCCAAACTGCTTCCCACTGCAAAAGGTACTACCGGTAGCTTGTGGGTTGAAGCATATTGCAAAATTTTAGCAACTTCTTCCTTCGATTGTGGAAAGACCACGACATCGGGAAGATGGGGCGTGTGATACGATTCATCATGGCTGTGCTGTTCACGAACGGAAGCATTGATAGTGAGCTGGTCTTCTGACAGTATGGATGTTAAACCCTGGTACATCGTGAAGAAGGTCACTCCTTTCATTACCAGATCTATGTTCTATTATATCGAATTTTGCTTGATTGTCTCCAAACAGTCACATGCGCAACAACCCGGATGAGGTATAATATTCGATACTGACGTATCTTGGGGGAGGTGTCAGGTTGTATAGTGAGCGTAAAAATGTCTGGCTGACGGTACTAATTGCCGGCCTGATCCTGGTGATCGTGGTGCTGGTTTTGCATTTTTCCGGTATGGTAGGTGCGAATCAAAGCAGCTCGCCCGAAGAGCGGTTGATTGCGATCGAATCGCAACTTCATGCGCCAGGAGATACGACCACCCAGACAGTGGCGAGCTCAAACGTTCCCGCAGCATGGACGATCAAACGTCAGATTGCAGTGATGCTGAATAAAGGATTAAGCAACCAACAGATTCTTTCTCAACTCGAAACAGATTATGGTCCCACGGTGCTTGCCAATCCACCGGCAAAAGGATTTGGTGCATGGGCATGGGTGCTGCCGATTCTTGGGGCGATACTTGCAATTGGACTTGGTGGTCTTTTTGCCTATCAAAAAAGTCTTCATCGGCCACTTATTCAAGGGATTGAGGATGTGGAAGAAGAGGATTCTTCCCTGCTTGAAGAAAAAGAGTGGCGTCAGTATCTGTGAGTGTTGATTATTTGACGAAAAGTGGTGATCAGTGTTGAGTACTCGTGTCAAACTGTGGTCTGCCTTTGTGCTGGTGGCACTGGTAATCGTTGGGTTAGTGGTGATGGGAGTGGCGAAGGCATCGAGCTATTACCTGACTGTCAATCAGACGTTGCAGGGACACCCCAAGTCCGGGAAAGCGCTGACCGTGAGCGGTAAAATCACCCCGAACAGCGTGGTATGGAATTCATCCACGCAATACCTGCAATTTGCCATCCAGGATCAAACAGGGGCGCCATCGCTAACCGTAGCCTATCATGGACTGCGACCAAGTGATTTTGCGAATGGCTGGCCAGTAATTGTAACTGGTACCATGGAACCAAACGGGATGCTAAAAGCAACGAATCTCCTGATTAAATGTCCATCCAAATATACGGCGAAAAACTAATAACTGGGGTCTTCTCATATAGAAATGATTGCAGGAGGGGTGACTTTGATCGGTACGCTTGGGCAGGGCGCGTTGTACCTGCTGCTTGTTGTGGTTCCCTACGCTTTTATCGCCTCCATCCTGTCTGCGCGTAGGCATGACAATTTGAAATTAAGCGTGCTGGCGAAACTCGGCACCGTGCTTCAATTTGTGCTGACGCTCGTCGCTTCTTTGTGTTTGCTGACACTGCTCATCACATTGAATTTTCATTATGCCTATGTAGCAGACTATACGAGTAGAGGGTTGGAACTGGTTTATCGGATTGCCGCGTTCTGGGGAGGCAATGCAGGATCACTTCTTTTTTGGCTGCTCATCACCAGCCTTTATGCGCTGGTAGTGCGATTTACCCGTCATGAAGGCAGCGAAAAGTTGTTGCCCGTTGTTTCTGCCATCATGTCATTTGTCATTTTCTTTTTTGTCATCGTTCTGAATTTCTTTGCAAGTCCCTTTGTGACACTTCCTCATCCACCAATCAACGGAAATGGGCTTAATGCACTTTTGCAAAATCCCGGAATGACCGTTCATCCGGTCAACCTGTATCTTGGTTATGTCGGGTTCCTCGTTCCTTTTGCTTATGGAATGGCGGCGCTCATCCTAAAAAAATCCGATGCCGCATGGCTTCGTGCTACTCGCAAATGGACGCTGATCTCATGGCTGTTTCTCAGTTGTGGCATTATTTACGGTGCACATTGGTCGTATGAGGAACTGGGGTGGGGCGGATACTGGTCGTGGGATCCGATTGAAAACGCGGCGCTGATGCCGTGGCTGGCGGCCACCGCCTTTTTGCACTCTGCGATCATTCAAGAGCGTAAAAATATGTTCAAGTTCTGGAATGTCATATTGATTAGCCTGACGTACCTGTTGACCCTCTTTGGCACCGCGCTTACCCGAGGCGGGCTGCTATGGTCGATTCACGCTTTTGCAAATGGGGAAATGGGGACGGTTTTTCTCACCTTTGTCGGTATCATGTTCGTGCTGGCCGTAGGGTTGATCACTTGGCATGCCCCGGTGCTTCGCAGCAGTACCAGATTCGAGTCGGCCGTTTCAAAGGAAAGCGGTTTTTTATTCAACAATGTGTTATTTATCGGTATCTTGTTTGCGGTGTTTTGGGGCACGGTATTTCCGCTTGTTTCGGAGGCGGTTACCGGTAATTCCATGATGGTGAGCGGATCATTTTACAATGCGGTGGTGCTCCCGATCAGTGTAGTCTTGATCCTCTGGATGGGGGTTGGGCCAGTGCTTGCCTGGCGCAAGGCCAGCCTTTCAAAAACATTGAAACTGCTGCGTTTGCCGGCGCTTGCAGCCTTGATTTTAGGTGTGATTTTGCGGATTTTTGCCTACCAAGGGGCGCTGTCCTATTTCACGCTGGTCGTTGCATTTTTTGTGCTCGTCGTCATTTTGCAAGAGTTTTTGGCAGGGGTACAGGCACGAAGTGAGATTACTAAAGAAGGGTTTGGCATTTCCCTTTGGCGGCTCGTCGCAAAAAATCGCAGGCGTTACGGCGGGTACATTGTTCACATTGCGGTGCTCGTCATGGTGATTGGCTTTGCAGGTTCAGGCGGTTATGCCAAGCAGCAGACGATCAGTCTGAAGCCGGGTCAAACTGTGAGGCTTGGCAATTACGATTTCGAGTATCACGGACTCAATACCTCCCATCAACCTGGACAGGTGCTGCTGATCGGATCACTTCTTGTCACGAATGCCCGTACTGGACATTTATTTGGCGTGCTTCAACCAAGTGTATCCTTTTTTGAAAATGGAGATTCCCCTTCCACTAATATTGGTCTGTATAGTACTTCTTTTACTGATTTATATGCGGTGTTAGACGGTGCGGATTACAATACTGGACAGGCTTTGTTTGAAATCCATATCAATCCACTTGTCAGTTTTATCTGGTACGGTGGCTATCTTTACATCGTGGGAACACTCATCGGATTATGGCCTGAGCGAAGACGTCGACTGACTGAGAGCGAAGACGTGAGTGAAGAAGAGAAGGATTTGCTCTATAAAGATTTACGCGATCTGGAGTATGACTGGCACATGGGAAAAATCACTGAAGCGGAGTACAGGGCGCTTCGCAGTGAAAAATTAGTAACCGTTAAAAAGCTGCAGGATACCAGTCTATCCGGTCATGACCTGGAGCAGGCAGTCGAAATTGAATTACAAGGGATTCTGGCAAGGAGGCGTGAGGCTACACCATGAAAAAGTGGAAACAGTGGGCCATGCTTTTCGTCACTTTGTTGCCAGTGATCTTATTGGCAACTCCTGCGCTAGCACAGACAGAGAATGGCAATGCCCTTTATATATCAAATGAACAGGTGTTGGCAGTACCCTCAAAAAGCGGTGGCACCTTGCAGGTGCTTGCGACCGTCACGGTCCAGAATAATGGACATGCGTATCCCACCTTGTATCAGTTGCCGACAGGTGCGCAAAATCCGCATGTGGTGGCTGGCTCAGTGAAGCAGATCAGCCTCGCAAAATCGGGCGCACTTCGATTTACTGCCAAGGCGAATGGTGTAACTACGCTTGCCGTGGAATTTGGCGCGCCGCTCAATCAAAATGGGACGGAACTGACGTGGAAGGAACCAATGCCTGTAAGACAACTATTTTTCGTCATCCCGGAGGGGGCGCTTACGGTATCCTCGCAAGGAGGATTTCAGACGGACTCGCAATCGATCATGTCAGGGAACCAGGCGTTCCGTCAGTTTGCCCGGTTGGCGATTCCCGCTAATTCCTCTTGGACTGTCTCGGTGGCGCTCCTTCCCACCGCGAATGGCAGACAGGCGCCTCCACTTCCGAATATTCCCGTGCTAAATTCGTACGGGCCACGCGTAGCGGACTTGGAGGCTATTGGCAATTTGCTGTTGGTAGCACTGGTTCTGATCATCGGCATCATTTCAATCAGACAAGGTGGGAGACGCAAGCAGTTTTCAGCCTCAGCACTTGGCAAACAAAAGTCTGAATTAATGGAACACTGGGCAGATCTGGAGATGGCCTATGCGAGTGGTGAACTTCAGGAACAGGATTATAAGCATCGGCGTGAACGACTGAAACAACGCGTTATTCAGGTGGAATCGATAATGAGAAATGAGCAACAACCATGAACCATCTGTTAGAACTGGTTGGAGTACAAAAAAGTTTAGGCCATCGGTCCGTGTTGAACGGGGCCGATTTGACCATCGATGCAGGCGAAATTGTTTGGATGGTGGGGCGAAACGGCAGCGGCAAGACCACGCTCATCAAGGTGGCGGCTGGCATGAGCACTCCTGGTAAGGGGACGGTACTTTGGTTTGGTAACCGACCCAGTTCAAGGCTTCGCTCCCGAATTGGTGTCTTGCTTGATGAATCTTTTTTATATGGAGAACTAACGGCTGAGGAAAACCTACTTTACTATGCAAAAATCTATGGACTGAAAGACGCACGCAAGCAAGTGCATGATGGGCTCGAACAAGTCAGGTTGCATCGCGACAAGCATGTCCTCGTTAAAGCGTTTTCAAAAGGCATGAAACAACGGTTGGCGATTGCGCGGACTTTTTTACATCAGCCGGAGGTACTGTTTTTGGACGAGCCTTATGATGGACTCGATGCGGCGAGTAGCCAACTCTTGACTTTTTGGCTCGAGAACTTGCAAAAGGCAGGAGCAGGGATTCTGCTCGTGAGCCATGAGGCGAACGCATTTCGGGAATTGCCGGTTAGAACGGTGAAATTAGCTCAAGGAAGGCTGATTGAAGGAGATTCACAGTGATTTTTTGGCGAGTGTTATGGTCGATGGTGGGCAAAGACCTGCGAATCGAATGGCGCACCAAACAGCTTTTCATCTCTTCGTTGTCATTTGCGTTGTTACTAGTGTTTCTGATGGGGCTCGTACTCTATGGGAGCAGTAACATGACGCATTTTGCCGATGCAGGGCTTTTGTGGCTGCTAATTATGATGGCAGGACTTTTCAGCTTGAATCGGCAGGATGATAAAGAGCGATGGGACGGCGCCATTTACGGTGCGACCATGGTGCCAACGGACAGGAGCGTCCTTTTTTATGCCCGTGTGATGAGCCACCTGCTCTTCGTAGTGGTCATGGAAGTGGTGCTGGTGCCACTATACAGCGTGGTGCTCGGTACTTCGATCCAGTTGGCGTGGGGGCCCATCATTCTCGTGCTGCTGATGGGGACGCTTGGGTTTGTGGCGGTAGGAGCATTACTGACGAGCCTTGCCTTGACAAGCAGCTTGCGGGAAATACTTGTGCCCATCATGATTTTCCCACTCAGCGTGCCGCTATTGCTTGGCGTCGTTGAAGTGACTTCTTCGATGCTTCAGGGCAATTGGGGCAAAGGCGTCTGGTGGGCAGTGATTGCTGCGTATGACATATTGTTTCTTGTGTTGCCTGGTTTATTGTATGATTTCATTGCGGAGGTGTAAGGAATGAAAAAATGGCAATGGACACTGGTCGCGCTTCTTGGCATAGGCATGATTATTAGCCAGTATATGGATTTCATCGCTTCGCCTCCTGAGGCGCAGATGGGCAATGTCGTTCGCATCATGTATTTTCATGTGGCGAGTGCGGTCGTGGCCTTTACTGCATTTGGTGTCACAGCGCTACTCGGTCTGATTTATTTGGTGAGAAAAAAGTGGATTTGGGATCAATTGGCGCGCGTCTCTGCGGAGATTGGGGTCGTGTACACTACCTTTGTGCTGATTTCCGGCTCGATTTGGGGAGATGCGGTATGGAATACCTGGTGGACGTGGGATCCTACACTTACCACCACGCTGATCTTGTGGTTCTTGTACCTTGCGTACATTTTGCTTCGTGCCTCCATTGCAGATCGTGAACGGGCAGCGAAAGTGGCTTCTGTCTATGGATTTATCGCAGCTATTGACATTCCCATCATTCATCAGTCGGTGACGTGGTGGCGGGGCATTCATCCTAACGTGATCACCGCGCAGGGATTCAACATGCCTCCCATTATGGTGTTCACGCTGCTGTTCAGTTTCCTGGTATTTCTTGGCCTTTATTCGGTCATCCTTTGGATCAGTACGATGATGGCGAAAGACCGGGATGAATTGAGCGATCTTCGTGAGCTGGCAAGAAATGCGCTGGCAAAGTATGACGAAAGGGTAGGATCTTGATCATGTTGGGTTATCTGTTTTCCGCAGCAGCGGTGGTGTGGATCGGGACGTTTGTCTATGTGGTGATATTGTTGCAACGCCAACGCAGATTGCGCCTAGAACTTGAAGATGTGAAGCGAATGCTGGATGAAATCAAAGAATAGCCAAAAAACCGAACATTTATACAATAATATATTAAAACGTTCGTAATTTATCTTGACTCTATAGCGGACATCGGGCATAGTAATAGTAATTCTACTGTGACAGGGAGGTTACTATGGAGGCGCAATCGACTGAATTTTATGGTGATGAGGTACTGCACGTTGAACCTCACGGCATTGACCCGATCTCCGTAAAAGAAAGACACGGTAAACCGCGGAACATTTTCACGCTCTGGTTCAGCGCCAACCTGGAATTTGCAACACTCACGCTTGGCGTCTTATCCGTGGGACTGTTTGGTTTAAATATGACTCAAGCAGCCATCTCGATTATCATCGGAACTGCACTGGGTGCATTTTTTATTGGCCTCTTAACTACATTTGGCTATCGCTGGGGGATTCCGCAACTCATTCAATCTCGCGCAGCGTTCGGATTTTACGGGAATTTTATTCCATCTCTATTCAACTTCATTGCCGGTGTCGGCTGGTATGCGGTCAATACGGTCCTAGGAGTTTATGCGCTACAATGGCTTCTTCCCATTGGTTTTGTGCCTGATTTGATCATCATGGTGGCCATCCAGGCTGTGGTCAGCATTTATGGACACAATTTGATTCACTTTGTTGAAAAGATTGCGGCAATCTTCTTAGCTGTCATTTTTATTATCACAACGCTCTATGCCCTGAGCCATATTCACTTTGATGTCGTTGAAAATACTAAAGCATTTTTATTCAGTGGCACGGCAGGTTCCATTATCCTGACCATTGGTACCACCTTGTCCTATATGATGGGATGGCTGACCTTCAGTTCGGATTACAGTCGTTACTTGCCAAAAGATACTCCGAACAAAAAAGCGTTCAGCTTTGCCTTCTTTGGTAACTTTATCCCTGCAGTTTGGCTGGAACTGCTCGGCGCAGGACTCGCCACAGTCAACCCCAACATCAGCAAACCTACCGATTTAGTATCGGGTCTCATGCCCCATCCGATTGTGGTGGTGACCATGATTGCGATCATGCTCGGTACGGTTACTGCCAATGTACTCAACATCTATTCCGGTTCATTGTCGCTGCTAGCGATTGACGTCAAGTGGATGCGGGCAATTGCGCCTAAACGGTGGATTGCTGCGCTCATCATCGGCGTGCTCGGTGGAATCCTCTCCTACCTTGGAGGAACCAGCGGTTACTATGAAAATTACAGCAACTTCTTGTTGCTTCTTGCGTATTGGATCAGCCCGTGGCTCGCAATCGTTGTTACTGACTACATGATGTACAGGCGCCGGCGGGATGAAGTGGATCAGTTCTATGAAGGTAGCGGTAAAGTAAAAGCGGGGGTATACGCGTTTATTATTGCGATCATTGCTTCTTATCCATTCTTTAACCAGTCACTTTTGATCGGGCCCATCGCAAAAGCCTATCCACAAATTGGCGATATTTCCTACTATGTGAGTTTTGTGGTCGCGATGATCCTCTATGCGATTTTCAGCCGTTTCGGTAACAATTCAGCGGTTCAAAAGAATAGCAAAGCGGCTTAACCATCCACAACAAAACCCCCGCACGCAGGAATTTAGTCTTGCCTTGCGGGGGTTTTTTCTATGGCAAATAGGAGACAATTTGCAGTTCGTTTTGTGCTGAGGAGGGGATGACACTGGCGAAGACGTGTTTAGTCCCTTGACCGTTCGCGTTAATCCAGGCTGCCTGATTGGTCAGAGCGTAAACGATTCGTTTGCCAGAAGCATCAAATGCAGGACTCATCACTCCGGTCCCTGCATTTTTTAATATGTTCAGTGAATGGCTAGGTAAAGAAATAGTGCCCAATTGCAGACTGGAAAACCAACGATTGATGGCGGTTCCGCTTGCGAGTTGATTGACAGGTTGCTTTTTGCCAAGAACAACCGCCATTTGGGTGTGACTCGGGTTTAGCGCTGGAAACATTGCTAATTTTGGGGTTGGTACCTTCATCGAGCGATGGGGCCAAAAAATGAGTGATTCTTGATCGCCTAGGAAATAAGAGCGACTGTAGTTTTGCCAAATAATAGCACTTTTCCCGTTCACAGGTAAGACGGAATTCGCACTGGCATATGTGTGGGAGACCAGCGTGGATTTGCCATTTTGGTAAACATAAAGAGGCAAACCATCGGCTGCAATCGAGGCAGAATGGTATGGATCATACCAATAAAAAAATGCCGTTTGGTTAAGCCAAGGCCCCAGTATCAGTCCATTAGGTGGGGTGCTTTTGATGAGGGGCGATAGGGAAGTTGAACCAACATTCCAGATGGCGATTTGATCATAGTCCTCAGTGTAATGGTTGTCGTTTAAGGTGAGGGATAGCAGCGCCTGTTGTTGGTTAAAGAAGGAAATCCCTGTGATTCGACTATTTGGCGGTAACTTGATCGGAATTTCTACCGGATTGGCAGGAGGAGTGACTTGGTAGAACTTTCCTCTCATTGTACTGTAATAGTAAGTATGTCCATGGGGAACAAACGTCCCTGCGTATAGCGCGGATCCCAGGTTGGTTTTCGCTTTACCATTGGAGCTGACCAAAAAGTTTTGGATTTGGTTGTTTTGGATGACCGAAGTGGACATCCATAGTCCATCCCCTGAAAAAGACGCCGCAATGACGTGGCTTTGCACAAAATAAGAGCGAGTAGATTGATGGAAATTGAGTAATGTAAACAAGTTGCTTCCACTGATGCCATCGTTGCCAATGAGCAGTGCAATATCACCGAGTCCCTTAAATTGCTGCGGTTGTAGCTGCAGTTTAGGGATGGCAGTAGAGGCTGAAGCAGTGGCTTGACTAGTGACAAGCGATGAGATCAGCAACAGGGAGGCTATCACGCCAGTTCGTCTATGGGTCATTTTTATAATCTTCCTTTTTTGTCTTCACAAATTTAGACGAAACAAAGCGAGGAATCGTTACATGAAAAAAGCAGGTGCCGCAATCGGCACCTGCCGGTAAGCTTTTCAGTCAACCTACATACCGAGTGCCTCAAGCCGTCTTTTCTCGACTGTGTTTAACAAGCTGGTGAATGAGTCGATGAATTGCTGTAACCCTTTTTGTTTTAAATCCGCACCGATTTCCTCTATATCGAGTCCCGCATCCATGCACGCTCGCATGACCTGATCGTCTTCCCGGGAAAACTGGTCGACAGTGCGTTTCGCAGTGCCATGATCCATAAAGGCATTCATTGTCGCAGGTGGCATCGTGTTCACCGTATCGGGTCCAATTAGTTGGTCTACGTACAAAACATCGGAAAGTTGCGGATTTTTGGTGCCAGTAGAGGCAAACAGCGGTCGTTGCGGGCGTGCGCCTGCTTCTTTCAAGCGCAGAAACCGTCCACTTTGAAACAGATTCAGATATTCCCTGTAGATCTGCCTGGCATTGGCGACCGCCACCTTACCAAGTAGTGACTCTTTTGCATCGCCTTCCAGCATCGATTCTACAGCGCTGTCCATGCGGCTGACAAAGATACTGGCCACTGAAGCCACTGTATCAAGGGGTAATTTTTTTTCATGGCGTAATTCAAGTCCTTTGATGTACGCTTCCGCCACATCTAGGTAATCCTGCCTAGTAAACATAAGTGTCGCGTTGACGGAGATGCCATCCGCGATCAGATCCGTAATGGCTTTGATTCCCGCTTCCGTTGCAGGGACTTTTATCATCAAATTGGGCTGTTCTATTTTTGCCCAAAGCCGCTTTGCTTCAAGCACGGTGTTCTCATAGTCGTCACATAGGTCAGGAGGAACTTCGAGGCTGACAAAGCCGTCTGTCTCATCAGATTGCACATACACCGAACGAAGGATATCTGCTGCGCGCTTGATGTCTTCCACCGCTAGTTCTTCGTATATTTGCAACTTGTCACTTCCCTGATGGGCAAGGTGCTTGATGTCTTCCTGGTAGAGGTCGCTCTTGCCAATCGCGTTCTCAAAGATCGTGGGGTTCGAGGTGACGCCGCGGATGCCTTTGTCCACAAGTTCCGCTAGTTCACCTGTTTGCAGAAGATCTCTGCGAATGTAATCCAGCCACGGGCTTTGCCCGAGTGCTGCTAGGTCTTTTAGCTTAGTCACGCCTGTGCGCTCCTTTCCATACTTTTTTTCACTGTCTCGACAACGTGTGTCGTCGTAAAGCCAAACTGCTTCATTAGATCGCCTGCAGGTGCTGATGCGCCGAAATGGTCGATCCCCACCATGATGCCATGATCGCCGATGTAGTGGTGCCAGCCATATGAGACCGCCATTTCCACGCCCACCCTTGCTTTGACGGCTTTTGGAAGCACAAGCGATTGGTAGGATTCATCCTGTTCGTCAAACAGGCGAAACGAGGGAATGCTGACAAGCCGAATGGAATAGCCTTCTTCTTCAAGCTGACGCTTAGCGTCAAGCGCGAGCGACACTTCAGAACCAGTGGCGACCAGGATGGCATCAATATGATCCTTCGCTTCTTTCGCCAGGATGTAACCACCTTTTCTAACGCCATCCATAGCGGTTGAGTCGGTGGCAGGAAGTATCGGGAGTTTTTGCCTAGTCAGTGCTAACGCAACGGGACGGTCGCGGTGGGACATGGCATAGTGCCATGCAGCAGCGGTTTCGTTGGCATCAGCAGGACGAATCGTGACCAAATTGGGAATGGCACGAAGTGCGGCCAAATGCTCCACCGGTTGATGAGTCGGACCGTCTTCTCCTACGCCGATGCTGTCATGTGTCAATACATACACCACAGGGAGTTTCATCAAGGAAGCCAACCGGATGGATGGTCTTAGATAATCGGAGAATACCATAAAGGTACCACCGTAAACATGTACGCCGCCGTGCGCCGCCATGCCGTTTAACATGGCTCCCATGGCATGTTCTCGTACGCCAAACCATAGGTTTTTCCCCGCGCGATTTTGAGGATCGAATATGCCTTCGCCCTGAATGGTGGTTTCATTTGAGGAAGCCAGGTCTGCGGATCCGCCCAGAAAATTAGGGATGTGCTTGGCAATCGCATTGATCGATTGTCCAGACGCCTGTCTGGTTGCGAGTTCTTTATCGCTCTCTAGATAATGCGGCAAATCCTGATCCCATGCGGATGGGAGCGCGCCGCTCAGCACATCGGCAAATTCTCTGCCCTCTTCGCTAAAGGTGTGGATGTAGCGATCGACCATTTCGTTCCATTTTGCTTCTTCTTCAGTCAGTTGGTTTACGATAGAAGACAAGTGAGTCCTGACTTCTTCCGGCACGTAAAAATGTTCTTCATGCTGCCAACCGTAAGTGGTTTTTGCAAGGCTCGCTTCCTCTTTACCAAGCGGAGAGCCATGTGCTTTCGACGTTCCTTGTTTGCCAGGGCTGCCATAACCGATCGTCGTCCGCACTTCGATGATTTTCGGTTGCCCGGTAACTTTCTTTGCCCGCGCAATTGCATCTGCAATCTCTTCTAGGTTGTTGCCGTCTTCTACTTTTTCGTAGTGCCATCCGGCTGCCTTGAAGCGAAGTTCGACATTTTCCGTAAAGGCGCGGGTGGTGGGGCCATCGAGAGAAATATCATTGGAGTCATAAAGCACAATCAATTTGTCCAGTTGTTGGTGGCCTGCGAACGATGCCGCCTCGTAGGAAATACCCTCCATCAAATCGCCATCACCGACAAGCGTATAGGTGTAGTGGTCGATGATAGGAAAATCAGGCCGATTATAGCGCGCGGCTAGATATTGCTCGGCCATGGCCATGCCTACCGCACTGGCGATCCCCTGCCCGAGCGGTCCAGTGGTCATTTCTACACCTGGAGTGTGGCCGTATTCAGGGTGACCGGGGGTTTTGCTGTCCCATTGCCGAAATCGCTTCAGTTCCTCAAGTGGAAGGTCGTAGGAAAATAGGTGCAACAAGCTGTATAGGAGCATGGAACCATGCCCGGCAGACAAAATAAAGCGATCTCTGTTAAACCATGATGGATTTTTGGGTTGATGATGTATGAACCTCGAAAAAAGAACGTACGCCATAGGAGCGGCACCCATCGGTAATCCGGGGTGTCCGGAGTTGGCTGCTTCAATGCCATCGATGGAAAGCGTGCGAATGGTGTTGACGGTGAGTTCGTCGATGGGGGAAAAATCAGCAATATGGTCTTGCATGAAATTCAAAACCTCCAGTCAGGCTGTGCAAATTGCAGTTTTATCTATTATGACAGATTGCTATGCAACGCGCTAATACTCAGGTTGGGGTTTTTGTTGTGCATGGCAGTCCAGGTCATCTTTAGGTATACTGATAAAGATATCAGCCCAAACAATGTTGTTGAATGTCTCACTTTTGCCGGAATCATTATCAGATGGGCTTGAAGTGTAACCAAATGATACAGGGAGTGATTGGATTTGAAAATTACTTACTTGGGACATGCGGCAACAGCCATTGAAACAGGAGATTACCATATTCTCATTGATCCATTTTTGACGGGGAACCCGACCGCAGCGGCTAATGCGGACGAGGTGAAGGCGGATGCCATTTTGATCACCCATGCACATTCAGATCATGTGGGGGACGCAGTAGCCATCGCAAAGCGCACCGGCGCGAAAATTGTCACCATTTTTGAACTGGCGGCGTGGCTTTCCTCGCAAGGGGTGGAGGTACATCCCTTGCACCTTGGTGGTTCGCATGAATTTGAATTTGGCAAGGTCAAGCTGACGCTGGCTTTTCATGGTTCAGGTATCGAAACAGAAAATGGGCTGATGTATGGCGGCAATCCGGCGGGAATCCTGTTTACGGCGGAGGGCAAAACGGTGTATCACGCAGGAGATACAGGACTTTTTGGCGACATGAAAGTGATTGGGGAGAGGAACAACATCGATCTGGCGTTGTTGCCAATTGGGGACAACTTCACGATGGGGCCTGAAGACGCGCTGACCGCGGCAGAGTGGGTGAAGGCTAAAGCCATCGTGCCCATTCACTATGATACGTTCCCTCTCATTGCCCAGGATGTCGATGGCTTTGTAAAGAATCTTGAGGCATCAGGCATCAAAGGGTATCCGATCAAACCAGGGGAGTCAGTGACGATCTGAAAATTTTCATTAAATAAAGTAAAAGGCGTGTCAATAGTTACTGTTGACACGCCTTTATCATGGTTAGTGAACCGGATTGGCAGAACTGGTACTCGGTCTGTCGACGAGATTGACCAGGATTCTTGCCAGCGCACGCTGATCTTCTTTGGAACTCACATCCCACATCTGTTTCAGAAGGCGTTGCTGAAAATTTTTAGGGTCCACTTTATCTGCCAGAAAAGTCCCCATCCGAAATGCCACATCATCAATTTGCTTGTCGCTCATTCCTGCGTTTTGTGCCCGGTCCACCTGTGTGCCTAGAAACTCTTTCCAGGCGCTGAAATCATCAAGCACTGCATGTATGGAATCGTCGTTTAAATCAGCCGATGCATTTTGTCGATTCATTTCCAATGGATATCGTCCTCCTTTACAATAGATACCTTTATTCCTCAGTTAGTCTGCCAATTAACACGGAGCTTATTCGTTCTTGTCCCTTTTTTCTGCGCATATGAATTGATAAAAAGTGTGTATGGAGGGGGAAAATAGATTGTTTCGTCCAGTCAAACAAAAACGTCCAAGCGTAAATGTTCTGTACTTTTTTGTAGTCGTGGCCATTGTGGCGTTTGCCGCGCCGAAGTTGAGGGAAAACATCATTGGGTGGCATGGGGTGTTTAAGCTTGCTTGGCTGTTTTTTGCCCTCCTTGTGATGGCCTCTAATTTGTGGTTTGCGCTTGGGGTGCAGGGTGAGCAAAAAGTTCACCGAAAGGAGCGGTTGAACACTCGCTTGAATGTGCTAGCTCTAGGTACTCGTGCGAATGCAAATCGGAAGGAAAAGTAGAATTTTTAAATATGGTTGATGATGCAGGAATTGGAGTATGATGTCGAGAAGAGGTATAGCCTATACTATTTTGATCAAGATTTCGTGTTGAACCAGTTTTGAGGAGTGTTTATAAGTAATGACTGAGAAGTCTAAATTAAGTCAAGCCATTTATTTGGTGCAAAGTGCCAGCCAGGAAGAGGATCACGAAAGGCGGATTGCCATCGCCAAAGAAGCCATTGCATTGTCGGAGGACTGCGTAGAAGCATGGTTGTTTCTCGCTCAGCAGACGGACAATGATGAAGAGGCAAGAAACTATCTGGAAAAAGGTGTCGAAGCGGGAGATCGCCTTTTTGGAGATAAAAAGGAGACGTGGAAAGGCCAGTTTTGGAACCACAAACAAACCCATGCTTATTTACATGTAAGATCCAGTTTGGCCCAGGTGTTATGGGAGCTTGAGGAATACGAAAAATCTGTAGACATTCTTAAGGAATCGCTGGTGTTAAACCAAATTGATCAGCAAGGGTTGCGGTTTGTTTTGCTCAAAGCACTCTTGGATCTTGAACGAATGGAAGAAGTACTGCAATTGATTGAAGACTTTGAGGATGAGGGGTCTACAATCATGCTTTATGCGAAAGTGCTAGCCTCCTACGTCCTTTTTGGCGATTCACCGTCAAGCAGGTCAGCGTTTATTCAGGCCAAGAACAGGAATCCCTATGTCCTTGACTATCTATTGAAGTTTCGTATCATGCCGAGAAACTTTCCCAAACATTTTGTGCCGGGAACCGAATCGGAAGCCATTCGTTATGTAGCAGTATTCATGGAATCCTGGGAGAATACAGAGGGTGCCATTCTTTATTTGCGTGCGCAGAAGAAGATCCGCCAACACAGAGAATCCCATCAACCCATCAGAAAAAAATGGTAAACCATTTTAATCATTCATCGTATATAAGGAATATAGTGGGTTAGATTGCTATAGAAGGTGACATGCGCAGTGAGTGAGTTCTCTTTTGATCTGAGTGCAGCATCATGGCGCCATTCCCATGAGGATGAAAAAGCCTATGTGGAGGCGCTTGCCGAGCGGCTCGAAAAGTCTATTCCTGATCTGGTACGCATTAAAAGGGAACACAAATGGTTTTCCAAAGCACAGGCCATTAAGGAAATGGAAGTTATCCTTGACGACCAGTCGTTCACCCTAACGTTTGAAAACGACAGATTTATCCCGCGAGTCGCCAAATCTGTTCGCGGCGTGGTGCTGTCCCGCAAAGCGGTGGGAATGCAGGAGTGGCTGGAAAATCTTTCACAAGTGTTAAGTGAAGTGGCGCGTGCCAATCAGTCGATGAGAAAGTCCATGGAGGACTTTCTTCTTTGACGTAAGCAGGTATTTTGAGGGGGGAGCGAATGTTCAGGTTTTCCTTTGGCTCCAAGCGGTCCAATCAAGGTGATCCGATGGGGTTAACTGGTGTTCCCATCAGGGAGCAGTCGACAAGAGAAGAATTTGCGTCTGCCCAATCGGCTGGTGAATTGCCTTGGACAAGTACCTTGTCTGTTGCGGAGTGGTTATCTTTGCGCAAGCTATCACTCGTTCCCATCGGTCAAGTGATGGGGTCTTCTGTTTATCACATTGGATGGGTGAATACACAGCGCGGGAATTTCCAGAGCTTTAGCAATTACCCTAATTACGGATTTAACAGCGGATTTGGCGCAATGAGATCATCTTTTGAAATTCGTGAGACCACACAAGCTCTGTATGATGCCCGCAGCCTTGCCATGGAACGCATGCGCCAGGAGGCAGTTCAGCTTGGCGCCAATGCAGTGGTGGATGTTCGACTGTTACATAATGAATTCGAGTCTGTAGAGGGCACGATGGAATTTGTTTGCATGGGCACAGCGATTCGAGTGGAAGGGATTAAACCAGTTCAAGCTCCCCTCATTTGCTCGGTAACGGGAGAAGACCTGTTGCGGTTGCTTTCAGCAGGTTCGTTTCCCATGGGGCTCGCGGTCGGGGCTTCTTATTATTACCTAGCTACTACTTACGCTGACAAGTGGAATCAAACCAGCTTTTACAATCAGGAAATGCAGCACTTTACAAATGGCGTATACGATGTTCGCCACTATGCCCAAAAGCGACTTCGCGAGGACGTGGTGCGAATGGGCGCAGACGGCGTGGTTGGTGTGGATTTTACATTTCGCGTGGAAGCGCATCCGGGGTCGATTCCCACGAACAGTGGTGAACAGGAGGAAGTGGAGGATCACATCCTCGAATTTGTCATGTTTGGAACAGCAGTCAGCCGTCAAAAATCCTATGAAAGTATGCTGGGAAGTGTGAGATCTGTAATCGATTTGCGTGAAAAAGACAAGGGGGTCAGGTAATGTCAGACGCTGAATTTCGCGATTTACCTCAACATGCACTGGAACGATTGGAGGGTTTGCGTAGCCAAAACCATCCGGATGGCGTATTTACTAGTGACCTGTCAGTGAATGAATTTCTGTTGGTTCGCGAATCGGGGTTTGAACCGATCGGCATGGTGGTGGGAAGCTCCATTTATCATATCGGTTACCAGCAGGCGAATTGGAAAAATAACGAGGAGATGAAAGTGTTAAGCCAAGCCATGTACCACGCACGGGAATTGGCCATGTCGAGAATGGAAGAAGAGGCTAAAGCGCTTGGTGCACACGGCGTGGTCGGAGTAAGGTTAGAAGTCGGTCGGTATGATTGGGGCGCGGATTTGGCTGAATTTATTGCGATCGGCACTGCGGTAGCGGCAAGAGATCGCAGCAAAGATTATCGTTTACAAAACGGAATGCCGTTTACCAGTGATTTATCGGGACAGGATTTCTGGACGCTGTTGAAGGCTGGATATCGACCGCTATCACTCGTGATGGGTAGTTGCGTGTATCACGTGGCCCATCAGTCGCTGCGTCAATTTATGAGAAGCGTTGGCCAAAACGTCGAGATGCCGAATTTTACGCAGGCCCTTTATGACGCCCGGGAACTAGCGATGGAGAGAATGCAAATGGAGGCGCATGCGGTTCATGCAGAAGGGATTGTCGGCGTACAGTTGCATGAAAAAAGCCATGGTTGGGGCAGTCACGTTATCGAGTTTTTTGCGATTGGGACATCGGTAATTTCCGTTTCTCAGGATCACACCATTCAGACGCCGCAATTGATTTTATCACTGAACGACTAGGGAGCGAAGCACAGTGGGAATCTTCAAGCGGGCATCGAAAATAGCAGAAAGTTATGTGAATGACGCAAAGAAATCCGAAATAGATGATCCCTCACTGATAGTAAAAGAAATGCTGGTGAAGGCGGGAGAAGTCAAACGCCTCGCAGGTGAATTAGAATACGCGCTGCAAGAGATCAGGGAAGACGAAAAACGCGTCCGTGAAGAGGCGGAGAAAGCCTATGAGCAGGCGGGAGAAGCGCTTGAACAGGGCGATGAGGAGAAGGCTCGTGATCGATTAGTCAAACGCAACCGATATGTGAGCAAGGCTAAAAGCCTGCAGGAACAATCGGCAATCTATGAAGGGAAGCTGAGGGACCTGCAGGAGGCGCTTGAATCGCTTCGCGAGCAAATCGACGACTACAAAATGGAACGCAGGGATGCAGAGGCTCGGCTTGCATCAGCATCCGGCAGATTAGCGCTGGAAAAAGCAAAGCACGCGCTGGAATCGTCAAAAGCGGAAGCGCTTGAAGCGCTCAAGCAGGAAGCTAGGCAAAAAGAAGCACTCGTCGACCTGCACGCGGATATTGATGAGGAGTTGGCGAAATTGGAAGCGTTCGCACAACAAGCTGCACGGACGCATGAAGAGCGCGAGGATCAGTGATCCAAGTTATTTTGGAATTTATGATAGGATGTTATGCATATCGATACAGCTAAGCAGAGATTGGGAGTGGCTTCATGGCAGTGATGGTACAAAAATACGGAGGAACTTCAGTGGGTTCGGCGGAACGCATTGAAAAAGTGGCAGACCGTGTGGCGAAAACATATGCAAATGGGCATCAGGTTGCAGTAGTGGTTTCCGCAATGGGACACACCACAGACGAATTAGTGGAACTCGCAAATGCGATTAGCAGCGATCCTGACCGCAGGGAAATGGACGTGTTGTTGTCGACGGGGGAGCAGGTGACCATCGCGCTTCTTTCGATGGCGCTGATCAAACGGGGACTGAAAGCCGCTTCTTTTACAGGGTGGCAGGCAGGGATCCAGACAGAGGCAGTACACGGTGCGGCGCGGATCAGTGAAATCCACACAGAATCGCTGCTTGATTGGATGAAGCGGGGTGGTATTCCTGTCATCGCAGGATTTCAGGGGATTGCAGACGGGGCGATTACCACGCTTGGTCGTGGTGGTTCCGATACCACCGCAGTAGCCGTAGCCGCTGCCATTCAAGCAGATTTGTGCGAAATCTATACGGATGTAGAGGGCGTCTATACCGCTGATCCTCGCTTTATCAAGGGGGCGCGCAGGCTGGATCGCATCAGTTATGAAGAAATGCTGGAACTGGCGAATCTAGGCTCTCAAGTGCTCCATCCGCGCGCGGTCGAAACCGCAAAGAAGCACGGTGTGGCGCTAGTAGTGCGCTCGACGTTCAGCCAAAATGAAGGAACGGTGATTACTGAGATGAAAACAATGGAAAGTGAACGCGTGGTGACAGGAGTTGCGTTTGAAAAAGAGGTGGCGCGCATCGCGCTCCTTGGCATCCCGCTAGAAACCCCGCAATTGTCGCACATTTTCAGTGCGCTGGCTAAAGAGCAGGTGAACGTGGATGTGATTGTGCAAAGTGTCGTGAGAGAAGGCGAAGTGGATGTCTCTTTTACTGTGATGGAAGGGGACGTGGATCGCGCCATCGAAGTATGTGAAGGAATGATGGAAGAAACCAAGCACAAGGGTGTATTCCATGAAAAAGGGCTCGCCAAAATATCGATTGTGGGTGCTGGAATGATCAGCAATCCTGGCGTGGCGGCAAAAATGTTTACTGCGCTTGAGTCTTCAGGGGCGCATGTGAAAATGGTCAGCACCTCGGAGATCAAAGTGTCCTGTGTGATCGACAACGACTTTTTGCAAGCGGGACTTGAGAAAGTGCACGAAGCATTTGAATTGGATCAATAAGTGGACGATATAAAATAAATCAATAAAAACGCACGGTAGGGATGGTACTGCCGTGCGTTTTTATTGTCAAAAAACTATTTGGATAGTGGCAAAAATGGAGAAAGGGCATTCCAGAAGCTTGAGTTTTCAGCTCCTAAGTACCATGCTGCATAGCCAGCAAGTCCGAAGGTAGGCACCAACTTGGCAAGTGCAGAAATGCTTTTGCCACTCTCAAAATAGACAATGTGTGATGTGCCTGAAGTGTCAGTATACGTGAAGGAGGAACTCGCGGTGACAGGATCCCATTTTATCGTGGCGTGATACTGCGCAGCAAGTGAATAGGCAGTGGCCATGTCGATTTGTTGACCCGATCCCCCAGACCAGTCGTAACCATAATCAGCAAGGCCAAGCAGTATTTTATTGGCTGGGATGTTTTGAACTGCGTATTGAACGGTGCGCTGCACATTGGAGAAATTGGCAATTGGCCCAGGCTGACTGCCAAGTGTGTGTTCATCATAAGTAATTAACATCACAAGATCTGCAATACTACCGAGTTTTTTGTAGTCATAAGCTGATTGAGCGTTGTCCGTCTGCTGTTCGGGAAGGCAAACCATCAATTTGATGCTGGTACCGGATAAATCCTGTTTCAGATTTTGAACAAAATTGACGAGCGCATGCTTATCTGTAGGCAAAATGTTTTCGTAATCAACGGCGATGCCAGTCATTTGTTCTGCTTTTGCTACTTGTACGACTTCGCTTGCGAGCGCCAGACTTTGCACAGGATCGCTCAGATACTTGTCGACAATCTGTGGGTTGGAGGTATCGGTATTGTAATTAAAATTGGAGAGTACCATATAGGGGCTCATGCCATCGGTGGCGACCATGGTGATTTCATTCGGAACGTCAGATCCTGCAGATTGCGGCGTAAAGATGAATTGTGTATTGTCGATCTTGCTCCTTATGGTTTGTACGGTGGGAGTAGTATCGGCGATAAAAGGAAAATCGGTAAAAGCGATTCCGCTGATCTGGCCGATGTGCTGGCTAAAATCATATTCTTGGGTTGGGATGTCAGGCGTTCCCGTGCGAAAGAAAATGAGTTGGGCCGGCTTTTTCGCTGGAGCAGGTGGAGTCAGCCACTTACTTGGTCCGGGCGGATTTTTCATGATCAGGTTATCCCGGTTTACCATGCTCGCAAAGTTAGCGCGGGTCATGGTGGCGTTGGGTTGGAATTGTTGGTTCCCTGCTTCGGTCATTAAACCCATCGCCAGCATGCTGTTGACCACCATCTGGTCATTGACAGGGACAGTTGACATATCTGTTAGCGGAAATGGCCGCAAGTAGTCAAATTGATTGATTCCATATAGATTGGCCAAAAATTGCGCCATAAAAAGTCGCGTGGCAGGTGCTTGGTAGGACGGAATGCTGAGGTTGCTGAGCAAACCGTGAGCAGTAGCATAGCTGATGTATGGCGCGACATCGGCGCTTGGCCCTTTGCCGTTTTGTGCATGCAAGGTTGATGTACCTGACGTGGAGATGCCAATGCGATAGGAAAGCGCCATGGCGATCACGTCTTCATAGGAAATCGACCGCGATGCTTGATAGGTGGCATCGACAGCATTAGGAGGGAGGTTTTTCAACATTTTTTGCGCCGATGTGCTTTCGCTCGTGTGAAGCAGGGAAAGGAGATATTGTCTCGCCTTGGCGAACGACCTAACCTGACTGTTGCCGTAGCAATTGGCGAGACCCCAAATGGCATAAGGATTGTGGGGACTAAGATGCAACTGGTGTTGAAAAGCGGCCATTGCTTTGGTAAATGATTTTTCCTGGTAATAACCCCAGCCGATCATGTTCCATACGGAATTGTCTTTCGGATTGATTTGTAGTGCCTTCAAATACCATGGCAGTGCCAGCTTGAAGCTTTGATGGGCCAGTACTACACCAATCTGATAGACGGGGGATTCCCAAAAGGGGGCAATATTTGCTGCCTTTTTAAAATCGGCTAGTGCCTTTTGTGGGTTGGTAGATTTGATCGAAAGCCCGGCTTGATAGAGAGTGATCGCGCTTGAAGGGACCGTATGCGCATAGGCAGTTTCAAGACCAGTTGCGAGAAGCGGGGTGGTAAGAAGCATGGTCAATGCGACGTTGCGCAATAAGTATGAATTTATTTTATTAATTTTCAAAACATCACCTATTTTTCGAAATGATATGTAATAGCATACAATAACTCATTCTGATGGGAAAGCCAGTAAGCCTTAATAGAATTGGCATGTTACAATATAGATAATGAAAGTGCGATGCAGATGATCGCACTTTGTTACAGCCTGTGAGAGGCGGTGGAGACAAGTGCGTGATCTGACGGATTGGATAACGAAACTAAAAGCAAGAGATGTGAGTGCATCAGAAATTATCGAATTTTATTTAGCGCGGATTGAAGCGTTGGACCCCATGTTAAACGCGTTCCTCACAGTGACACACGAAGAGGCAAAAAGCGCAGCAAAACTTGCTGACGAGCGGCTAGCAAAGGGGAATGGTCGACCTTGGGAAGGGCTGCCATTAGCAATCAAGGATTTGGTCGACACCGCTCATGTGCCGACTACCGCAGCAGCCAAAATCACTTCGGACAGAGTGCCTGATGAGGATGCGACAGTTTGGCAAAAAGTAAAAGAGCAAGGTGCTATTTTGCTGGGAAAGTTGAATATGCATGAGTTTGCTTATGGTACCACCTCTGAGAATCCACACTTTGGCGCAGTCCACAATCCATGGGACGTGGCGAGAATTTCCGGTGGATCAAGCGGCGGAAGCGGCGCAGCGGTAGCAGCGGATTTGACGCCTGCTTCGATTGGCACGGATACTGGCGGATCGATTCGCATCCCTTCTGCCATGACAGGGGTTTTTGGATTGAAACCCTCCTATGGTCTCGTCAGCGTAAGAGGGGTCATGCCACTCGCTTTTTCGCTTGATCATGTGGGGCCAATGGCAAGATCGGTCAGAGATATCGCGTGGATGTTGGAGGTCTTGGCGGGCTATGATCCGGAAGATCCCCACAGTGTGCCGTTTGCGACAGTCCCTTACCGGGAAGCCGTAGGGAAGTCAATACAGGGGATGACGGCGGGAATTGAAGAAGCATTTTTTATGCAGCAACTCGATCCAGAAGTAGCGGAGAAGATCCACGATGTGTTGCGAGTGATTGAAGAATCGGGAGTGCGCTTAAAACGGATAGAGGAACCCTTGCTGCAAGAAGCGCCGGGGATTCAGTACACGATCATATCGAGCGAAACGTACGCATTGCATGAAAAGTGGCTGGCAGATCCTGAATTGCCGTATGGAGAAGACGTGCGGGCAAGACTTCTTAACGGGAAAGAAGTGCGCGGCGCGGACTATGCGAATGCCCTTCAGGCACGGCGCAGGTTGACGAGAAGGATCAGCAAATGGTTTGACGATATCGACTTTTTTGTCGCACCGGTGATTGGGTTTCCGGCCACTCCGATCGGTGACCGGGAAATTGAGATGGCAGGGTCTAAGTACCTCATTCGCCCGCACCTGAATCGCTTTACGAGTCCTTTTAATCTGACGGGCTTGCCTGCGATGTCCATTCCTTGTGGTTTATCCAAAAAAGGGCTTCCGCTTGCCGTGCAGTTGGTAGCAGGCTCGGGGCGGGAAGACATCCTGATTCAGGTCGCCTCGGCGCTAGAAAAGGCCTTCCCTTTTCAGGCTCCCCCGTTATTTGAATAGAATTCACTCTTGAATGTTTGGTAGGAAGGGGTTCAACAAGTTGGATACAGAGCAAGTTTGGCAATCCTGGCTAGAGGATGAACGTTTGGATTCGTTTTTGTTGCGGGAACTGGAGGCACTCACGCGCGAAGCAAAACACGAGGAGTTGCAGGAGAGGTTTTCCAGGGATTTGGAATTTGGTACTGGTGGGATGCGAGCCAAGCTTGGCGTGGGTATCAATCGCATGAACGTACATACGGTCAGGCTAGCTACTTACGGGGTGGTCAAATGGCTCATGGAAAAACACCCTGATAAACGCAAACTGGCAATTGGCTATGATGGTCGCCATCAGTCGCGGGAATTCGCGGAGGCGGTCGCACAAGTGGCGGCGGCTTTTGACGTTGAGGTTATATTGTATCGACATCCCAGGCCTACTCCGTTTTTGTCGTTTGCTGTGCGACACCTTCAGTGCGGCGCAGGCGTGATGGTTACTGCCAGCCACAATCCTCCTGAATACAACGGATATAAGGTGTACGGCGCAGACGGGGGGCAGATCCTTTCAGAGGATGCGGATACCATTGTCAGGCTGATGCAGGAAGAGACAGATGTGTTTGCTGTGCCATTTGTAAGTACGGAGGATCCGCAATTCAGAAAAATGGTAACGGAAACAGACGATGCGATTGAAGAAGCGTATTATCGCGAGATTACCTCTCTCTACTCTCTTGCGAGTGATGAGGAAAAATCATCGCTGAAGGTGGTCTACACGCCGCTTCACGGTACAGGGGCGGAAGTGGTGCCGGAAGCCCTGCATCGCGCGGGGTTTGCAGAGGTGCTCACGGTGCCTGAACAAATGCGGTTGGATCCAAATTTTCGCTTTACCAGGTCACCCAATCCGGAAGAAGAGTCGGCCTATGACCTGGCGGTGAAAGTCGCATTAGACGCAAAGGCGGACGTGATTTTTGCAACGGACCCGGATACGGACCGGGTAGGGGTGATGACGCGAAACCATCACGGCGAGTATGTGCTTCTGACGGGGAATGAAGTGGGGGCGCTGGCGCTTGATTTTTACCTCGAAATGCTACAAAAAAGAGGTAGCCTGCCTGAAAATGGTAGGGTGGTCACCACGATCGTCACGTCCAACTTTGGCGAGGAAGTGGCGAAGCCTTTTGGCGTGGTGACGGAACGGGTATTAACGGGGTTCAAGTACATTGGTGACCGGATTCACACCTATGAAGAAGAGGGAAACGCACAGTTTGTCTTTGGGTATGAGGAGAGTGTCGGCTATCTCGCACTTCCTTTTGTCAGGGATAAGGACGCGGTGCAGGCCACGGTGCTCTTAGCGAGTATGGCCGCGAATCGCAAGCAACGTTACGGCGACTTGGTAGCTGCGCGCGATGCGCTTTTTGAGAAATACGGATATTTCCGTGATCAATTGCTTGGGTTTACATTTGCAGGACAAAGCGGGCTTATGCAGATGCAACAATTCATGAGTGAATTGCATGCCACACCGATTGAAATTGGCGAATTACCCCTCGTGGCCGTGGAGGATTACCTCACACTTACCCGAAGGGACGTGACGTCCGGCGAGCAAACCACGCTGACGTTGCCGGAGGCGGATGTCGTCAAGTACTTCTATCAGGGTGGTTCCTGGCTAGCGGTTCGGCCATCCGGGACAGAACCGAAGTTAAAAGTCTACCTGGGGGCAAAAGGGGCTGATTGGCAAGATGCAGAGCATGCGCTAAAGGCGCTTCATCAGGCATTTTCCTCAAGGATTGCGCCTTACTTGAAGGGTGACGCATAATGAGGGAATTTTATCCACAGGTCAAACCAAGGGTATGGGGAGGCACGAAACTTCGCGAGTGGTTTCCTAAAGCGCCGGATGATCAATTGATTGGCGAAGCGTGGTTGCTCTCTGACCATCCGTCAGGAAGAACCATTGACGTTGAGGGCCGTCCCATCACCGGAGAAAATGACCCGAACCGGTGGTTCCCGGTGCTTATCAAGGTACTACACGCGAATGCGGACTTGTCCGTGCAGGTGCACCCAGACGACCAGTTGGCAGCAGAAAAAGGCGACCGCGGGAAAACAGAAGGTTGGCTCATCCTCGAAGCAAAGGAGGGGGCAAAAATCTGCTATGGGCACCACTTTGCCACTCGCGAGGAGATGAAGCAAGCAATTGAAAACGGCAAGATCACATCGGGACTGCGCTATTTGGAGGTTCACCCCGATGAGTTTTACCCAGTGCCACCTGGGACGGTTCATGCACTTGGGGCGGGACTCATCGTGCTTGAAGTACAGCAGGCTTCCGATCTGACCTATCGGCTCTATGATTATGATCGCTTAGAAAATGGGAAACCGCGGCAACTGCACGTGGATGACGGCGTCCTAGCCAGCTCTTTTCCACAACAGGTAGAATCCGCAGAGTGTGGAGTGCCGGATGCCCTCACTGAGTGGCTGATGGAACCAGTCACGGGGGCGGTCCTCTATGATCGCCAGCCGTATTTTGAATTTGCCGGGATGATAGTGGAAGGACAATGGGAAAATCAATTGCGGCAGGGTTTTTCACTCGTGATCATCGCGCTCGAGGGAGATGTTCGTCCACTAGGTTCACTGGATACCCAGATGCCATTTCGCACGTGGTTATACGGAGATGCAGAGAAAATAGAGCTTACAGGTCATGGTAAAGTGGCACTAGTAGCCGTTCCTACACAAACACACATAAAATAATGTGCATATGCACACACAACACACACGTTATGTAGTATAATAGTAAAAAATACGTGTGATGGGGTGTGTGCGAGATGTTTTTTACCACATATGAAATTGCTTATCGGTTGAACGTTTCGGAAGAGACAGTGCGCAGATGGATTCGCACAGGACAATTAAAAGCCGATGATTCTACCGGCAAATACCTGGTAAAAGAAGAGGACTTGCAACTGTTTTTGCAGCGTCGCGGTAACCCCGCCAGCCGTGCGGTAAGCTGGCTTGCCAGTATGAGCAGTGCAGGGGTAAGGGCGGCAGCTCCCGGTTTTGCCTTTGCTGCATCGAACATTGCCACTTCTGCTGCGCTATCCGGGCTGAAATTATACAAAGTGCTCTCTGGACTGGAGACGGTCGGAGCGGACGAATTATCGAGTATGATCGATGAGATTGACAAGAGTCTGGTAAGCTTGCAAGATAATTTAAAGCTCATTTTGGAACAAAAGGACAAAATTGAGGCCAACATCAGCGAACTTCAGGAGATACGCACCAAACTAGCCAATATGTAAGAGGTGTAGGATGAAAATTCATAAAGTGGCGGTCACGCTGACACAGGACAATATCGAGCAGGCCGCAAAGGATTGGTTGCCTGATGGGTATGCATTGGAACACGTGCATCTGCACAGCACTGGGTTGCTTGCCAGTTTGAAGACCCCCTTTGTGCGCTTGGATGTGCTACTTCGCAAAGAGGCAGAACTGGCGCCTGGCGTGTTTGTGTTTTCCCTGGAGGTATCCAAAGGAGTAAAGGTGCCAAGGCTCCTGATCCAGAAGGTGCTGCAAAAGTTGGCCGGGAGTCTTCCCAAAGGAATCGCGGTCATCGAGCATCAAATTGTGCTCTCCCTCAATGAATTGTGGGCACCATTTGTGAAGGCTGAATCGGTCACGCTACAATTAAAAGACGGTGAATGGATGCTGATAGCAGAACCGCTTTCGATCCCCGCGCAACCTAATGGGAAGGACATCAAGGCGCAGGGTGACATCGCCCTCTAAGGGAAAGGATCGAAGCCAACATTGCATGTGACGTGGATAGGACTGGTTATTTTGATGTTGGGAGGCTTTATCGCCGGATTTTTTGACTCTGTGGTGGGTGGCGGAGGCGTCATTACGCTTCCTTCTCTGCTATGGGCCGGCTTGCCTCCCTATTTTGCGCTTGGCACTAATAAACTGGCGGGAACCTTCGCTTCCTCAACCAGTTCGTGGACGTATTTTCGTTCGGGCTGGTTAGATAAAAAACTCCTCGCCTGGATGTTTCCGTTTACGTTTGTCGGGGCATGGCTTGGCGCGAACACGGTGCTGCACGTGAATGAACGGTATTTGGAACTCATCATCCTGATTGTCATTGTGTTTATTACTATCATTACCTTGATTAAAAAAAATATGGGCCAGCACAACCGGTTTCGCGGTGTCACGGCAGGAACACTTTGGATCGCGCTACCTCTTGCCTTTGCGCTTGGGTTTTATGACGGGTTTGTCGGTCCTGGCACCGGGTCTTTTTTGTTATTCGCCTTTTTAACGATTTTCCAGTTTGACTTTCGCTTAGCGGCGGGCAACGGCAGGGTGTTGAATTTTTCGAGCAATCTGGCGGCGCTCCTCTTATTTGCGATTCGGGGCAAAGTGGTCTATCTGGTGGGACTCCCAATGGGGGTGGCCATGATGATCGGCGCGAGAGTCGGGTCCAAATTGGCTATTTCCAAAGGAGTTCCTTATATTAGGCCTTTATTTATATTGATCGCCATAGTATTGTCAATTAAAATGGCGTTTACGGTGTTTTTATAGATTGGGAGGAAGGCGGCTATGGAGGGAGTGCGCGAAGATTTACTGACGCATGTCAAGTCAAGGATGTTAATTGGCGATGGAGCGATGGCCACGCAAATTTATCGGTTGGGAGCTCCCGTGGGGCAGTGCTACGAGGAGTTCAACCTGACCAAAGACGATGTGGTGGCTGGCATTCACCGTTCCTATTACGAAGCGGGTGCCAGATTGATCGAGACCAACACATTTGGCGCCAATCGCTTGGGACTTGCACGCTATGGACTCGAAAATGAAGTGCGGGAGATCAATCGCGCCGCTGTCCGTCTAGCTCGCTCCTCTGTGGGAAAAGATGCGTACATAACGGGAACTGTCGGATCGATAAGAGGGGTTCGCAGACAAGTGCTGCCTGCGAGCGAAGCAGTCGAAATTTATCGAGAACAAATGAGCGCGCTGCTCGAAGAAGAGCCGGATGCGATTTTGCTTGAAACGTTTCTAGATCTGGAGGAATTGTCACTTGCTTTGCAGGTGGCGCGTGCATTGACCACACTTCCCGTGATGGCGCAATTGTCGCTGATCGACCTTGAGGTCACCCGTGACGGCACACCGCTTGGTGAGGCGTTTTTACGACTGCGGGAACAAGGGGCGAGCGTGGTCGGACTGAATTGCCGCTTTGGTCCCAATGATATGCGGCGTGCGCTTGCCAAGTCCCCGATCCCGGAGGATGCGGTGTTGTCCGTGTACCCCAATGCCGGCCTTCTTTCGATCACAGACGGCAAGTACGATTATCCTTCAGAACCTGCTTACTTTGGTGCGATGGCGCACGAATTGCATGCACTCGGGGTGCGCATTCTCGGGGGTTGCTGCGGCACAACTCCTGAACACATTCGGGAAATGGCGCGCGCGGTAGGACATTTGGCACCAATCGATTGGCATCAAGTAAAAAAAGAGAGAATCAGCGTCACGAGTCGCCGCGAACCCATCGCCGCGAGACCAGATACAGAACCGTCATCCTATCCGTTGATTCATGAAAAAGTAAAAACTGACTACACGATTATTGTCGAGCTCGATCCTCCGAAAGACTTGTCCAAAAACAAGTTCATGGAGGGGGCCGAAGCGCTGCACAAAGCGGGCGCGGATGCGATCACGCTTGCTGACAACTCCCTCGCGATCACGAGAATGAGCAACTTGGCACTTGGTGCGCTGATGAAGCAAAGGGGTATTGAGCCGCTCTTGCATATTTCGGCTCGCGATCGCAATTTGATAGGCCAACAGTCCCACCTGATGGGGCTGCATGCCCTCGATATTCGCCAGGTTCTTCTGGTGACGGGAGATCCATCGCGCTTTGGTGATTTGCCTGGTTCCACCTCGGTATTTGAAGTGAATTCGCTGGAAATGATCCGCATGGTCAAGCAATTGAACGAAGGCATCGCTTTTTCTGGCAAACCACTAACAGAACGGTCGCATTTTGTCGTGGGTGCGGCTTTCAATCCGCACGTGTTGCATTTTGACAAGGCCATTCGACGATTGGAGCGAAAAGTGGAAGCGGGCGCGGATTTTATCATGACGCAACCCATTTACGACCCGAACTTTTTTGGCAAGTTGAAAGAAGCGACCAAGCACCTTGATGTGCCGATTTTTGTCGGCATCATGCCGCTTGTCAGCAAACGCAATGCGGAATTTTTGCACAATGAAGTACCAGGCATCACGCTAACTGATGAGACGCGTGGGAGAATGGCGCAGTACGAAGGCGCGCGCGCGCGGGAAGAGGGCATCGCCATCGCCAAAGAATTGATCGAGGCGGCGATGGAGCACTTCCGCGGGATTTATCTGATTACACCGCTTTTGCGATACGAGATCACCGTGGCGCTGACGGATTACACGCGTAGACAAGCCTCTGCCAAGGCTATTGTGTTGTGACGGGCTGAGAAACTGAGAAACGGGATAAGTAACACAGCTTGCCTGGTAGGCAGGCTTTTTTTGCTATGCTGTTGTATAATAGGTCTATGCATTTGAAAGTGGGGAGCAAAATGACTACAAAGCATGATTTGATCTTGCAACACATAGAAGAATTGCCTGTGGGAGACAAAATATCTGTGCGTCAGGTAGCGAAACAACTTGCCGTCAGTGAAGGAACAGCTTATCGGGCCATCAAGGAAGCGGAAGGCCAGGGGTTAGTCACCACGATTGAGCGGGTTGGTACAGTTCGCATTGAAAAGAAGCAAAGACGGGATATTGACAGGTTGACGTATGCCGAAGTGGTCAACATTGTCGATGGAACCGTGGTGGGCGGAAGAGGGGGTCTACATAAAACCCTTCATAAATTTGTGATTGGTGCGATGAAAATTGAAGCGATGCTGAAATACATCGATCCCGGGTCATTAGTTATCGTAGGCAATCGAGAGGCAGTGCACATGGCATCGCTTGAGCACGGTGCCGCAGTGCTGGTGACTGGAGGTTTCTCTACTACGCCGGATGTGATTGAACTGGCGGATCGCCTGGAACTTCCCATCATCTCCTCTGCCTATGATACGTTTTCTGTGGCATCACTCATCAACCGTGCCATTTACGACAGACTCATCAAAAAAGATATTTTACTGGTGGAAGATCTGCTTAGTCCTCAACCGCCCAGTGTGCTTTACACGCACCAATTGGTGAGGGATTACCGTGAACTGGTCGATGAGACGGGGCATTCTCGCTTTCCGGTGCTACAGGAGGATGGGAAGCTCGTCGGTGTCATTACGGCGAAAGATGTGTATGGGCAGGGGTTTGATGAAAGTATTGAACGATTGATGACGAAGCAGCCGATTTCAGTGAATGCCAAGACCTCTGTTGCCTCTGCCGCGCATATGATGGTGTGGGAAGGACTTGAACTGTTGCCGGTGGTTGAATTTAAGCGACTGGTTGGCGTCATTAGCCGACAGGACGTGATCAAGGCGCTGCAATACAATCAAAAACAGCCTCAACTGGCAGATACGATTGAGGATATCGTGCTGTCGCGTTTTTCTGTGGAATCTGAGGACAAGACTGTCGTGGTGGCGGGTGAAATCACGCCGCAGATGTCAACGAATCACGGCGGGCTTTCTGCAGGCGCGTTTATGACGGTGGTGTCAGAAGCAGCTATTCAGGCGCTTCGTAAGGTTCGCGATGCCAATATGATGTTGGAAAATGCTACCCTTTATTTTTTGAAGCCTGTGCAAATTGAACAGCACTTGGAAGCCAAGGCTCGCGTGGTGGATTTTGGCCGTAAAGTCGGGAAAGTGGATGTGGAGCTTTTTCGTGGACAGGAACTCGTGGGCAAATGCCTGGTAACCATTCAGGTGCTGGAGCGCTAGGGGGCGAAAAGGCGTGGAAGCGGGGAATGAGAAGGCAGTTCTGGTGGTGGAGGATGAACGGAAGATTGCCCGCATCATCGAGCTCGAACTCCGTCATGAGGGGTATCAGGTAACAGTCGAATACAGCGGAGACCGTGGACTGGAATTGGCACTAGAAAATGATTTTGATCTGGTGCTGCTCGATTTGATGTTGCCCGGCATGAACGGGCTTGACATATGCAAACACCTTCGTAAGATCAAATCCACGCCCATCATCATCCTGACGGCCAGAGATCGTGTGGGAGATAAAGTGGCGGGGCTTGATGCGGGGGCGGACGATTATGTCACTAAGCCGTTTGAGACGGAGGAATTGCTCGCGCGCGTTCGAGCGGCGCTGCGAAGAAACGGCAATCACATACGCCTGAAATACGCCGATTTGGAACTGATACCGGATGAGCGAAGGGTGCTTCGCAAAGAGATGCCGCTAGAACTGACGACGAGGGAATTTGATCTCCTTCACTATCTCATGAAAAATGCGGACAAGGTGCTAACAAGAGACGCGATTTTGAGGCAGGTGTGGGGGTATCACTTTGAGGGGGAAACCAACGTGGTGGATGTCTATATCAGGTACTTGCGGATGAAGGTGGACGAGCCATTTGGCGAGTCGCTTATTCACACGATCCGCGGCGTTGGCTATGTGCTCAGACAATCATGAAACTAACGATCACCTGGCGCTTTGTCGCGCTATCCACGCTAGTTGTTGCGGCTATTTTTGCGATGTTCAATGCATTCGTGTATCTCGAATTTGAAAATGTCAATATTCAAAATGAAAAACAGGTATTACTCAGCCGTCTCTATGATATGGAGCGTAAAATTCAGGGCGATAGTCTGTCAGTTGCAGTGGCCACGGTCAACCATGCCGTGCCTGACCCCAAGCAGATGGTGAGGTTGCTCGGCGCTAATCAACAAGTGTTGACGGCTACCTCTGTCAATTTTCTCCCCAAATGGTTGCCACAAGGGCAAGGGCAAAAGGTACAGCTTGGAAATAGCGTGTTCCTGTATCAGCAGCACGAGCAGCGGGTGCTTTTGGCGAGCGCAAGTGTGCGCTTGCGACATACCGTGGTGACACTGCAATGGTTGGAAAATGTCGAATTACTCGATCGCAGTATTGCCTTCGTTTTTTATCTCCTTCTCACCGGGTCCCTCGGGGGGCTTGCAATTGCCGCAGTGGCGAGTTATTTTCTCGCGCGGTACTCTTTACAACCGATCCGGGAGCTCATTGCTACGGCCCGATCGATTACGCCAGGTGATCTCAGTTCCAGGATTGAGGTGCCAAAGCGCAGAGACGAGCTTTCTGAACTAGGTCAAACCTTCAATGAGATGCTGGATCGGCTGGCTTCCGCCTTTTTGCGGGAACGTCAGTTTGTCGCCGATGCGTCTCATGAACTGAGGACGCCGCTTTCTGTCCTTGAAGGTTATGTCAACCTGCTTCGGCGGTGGGGGTGGGAGGACGAGGCGTTGCGCCGTGAAGCGGTCGCAGCGATTGAGGAGGAAATTCACCACTTACGGTTGATGACCGGTCAGATGCTTTCGCTTGCTGCGATGGAGCAGGAGGAGGGAAGCGGCCCCCGCCATGCGCACATTGGGTCAGTGGTGGAGAGCGTGACTGGTAAGTGGGTGCAGCTCTATCCTCAGTTTAAGTGGACCATTGATCTGGGCGATGCAAAAGAAGCGATAGCCTGTATCGAGTCCCTCCAACTAGAACAAGTGCTTCGCGCACTTCTCGACAATTCTCGCAAATACACGCCTTCCGGAAAAAAAATCGCAGTGCTTGCTTCACTTGTCAATGATCGAATACATCTGATGGTCAAGGATTCGGGTGAAGGGATTCCAGCGGAAGATTTGCCTTATGTGACAGAGCGTTTTTACCGGGCGGACAAGGCGCGTAGCCGCAGTGAAGGTGGGGCTGGACTTGGCCTTGCCATCTGCAGGGAAATCATCGAAAAGGCGAGTGGCCAACTGATCGTAAGGTGCCCTAGCGATGGAGGAACGGAAGTGGAAGTGGCGTTGTTGCTTTGCAAGACGGAGGAGCGTGACGAGGCATGAGCGAGTTGGTGCATCTGAGGGTTTGTACGGAATACAGCCTGCTCTATAGCGCGGCACGCCTTGGCGATATTGTCAAAATAGCACAAGCAGAAGGGATGACAGCCCTTGGCGTGGCAGACCAAAACGGTTTTTACGGAGGACTTGCCAATTGGAAGACGCTTCGAAGTGCAGGGATACAACCAGTTTTAGGCAGTGCCGTGCGGGCGTTTCACGAACGTAAAAGGGGATTCTCGACGGATTATGCAGAAATCACGCTGTATGCCGAGTCGTTTGAAGGGTATTCGCATCTGACCAAACTGGCCACGCTTGCAGGGTTAAACAGTCATCATGAAATTTACGGCAACACGTGGGCAGAGGTTCAGCAGCATGCAAATGGACTCCTTTGTCTGGTGGGAGACCGTGCGGGTCCTATCCGAAGTGCCATGCAAACGAAAGACAAGCAACCTGCCATTCGCTACTTGCAAACGCTAAGGGACTGGTTTGGCGCAGACAGGGTGTATCTGGAACTGAGTTCTCAAGGGCTAAAAGAAGATGCAAAGCGGCTCGAATGGCTGGTGAGTCTTGCAAATGAACTGAAAATCCCTTATGTAGCCACCACGGAGATCCGGCATGTTCGGGAAAGGGATCTGCGCCTGCTCGATGTGTTGGCGGGCATTGATCGTGGTGTGACGCTGGAAGAGGCGGCGGCATTTCGCGAAACTGGTGCAAGTTTTCATTTTCGCAGCGTGGGGGAGATGAAGCGGCTTTTTCACGAGTATCCGGAAGCGCTCGCGGCGACTTGTGAAATAGCGAATCGCTGTGCCTTTGAGTGGCCGTTTGGCGAGAGGAGGATGCCGCTTTTTCCCTTGCCACAAGGACGGACGGAAGACGAGGAGTTGCGGCGTCTGGCACGAGAAGGGTTGCCAAAGCGAGTGACTCATGTGGACGAGACCTACGCCAAGCGCCTGGAACACGAACTCGACGTCATTACCTCGCTTGGGTTTTCTGGATACTTTCTCATCGTTTGGGATTTCATGCGGTTTGCTCACGAAAAAGGGATCTCCACCGGACCTGGTAGGGGGTCTGCAGCAGGCAGTATTGTCGCATATTCGCTTCGGATCACGGATGTCGACCCGGTGCGTTACGGCTTGCTCTTTGAGCGTTTTTTGAACCCGGAACGGGTGACGTGGCCCGATATTGACATCGATTTTGAAGCGGAAAAGCGCTATGAGGTCATTGAATACGTGGCGCACAAATACGGTCGCGATCACGTGGCACAAATCGGCACGCTAGGAACGCTCGCTGCCCGCGCTGCGGTTCGTGATGTCGCGAGGGTATTAAAAACACCATCGGCGTTGGTGGAAAAAGCGGTGCGCAGAATCCCCGGCGGACCTGGAGTGACATTGACGCAATCGCTGCAGGAGGACCGTGAACTTCGCCAATTGGTGGAGGGATCGCCTGCACTTCAGCGTCTTTTTGAATTGGCGCTGGGGATTGAGGGCCTGCCTCGACACGCGTCGGTGCATGCGGCGGGTGTGGTCATTAGTCGTGAACCGATAGCCCGCCTCGTTCCCATGATGCAAGGTCAGGAGTCGATTCCCGTCACGCAATACAGCATGGAAGAGGTAGAAGAAGCAGGGCTCTTGAAAATGGATTTTTTGGGACTCCGAACGCTGACCATATGCGATCGCGCGTTGCGTTATGTAAGCCTTGTGCGGGGGAAAAACGTCATTTTAGGTGAGGAGCTTTTTGATCACGCCACGGAATCACTTCTGGGTCATGGTGACACGGATGGCTGCTTTCAGCTTGAATCGGTGGGAGTCAAACAGGTGCTGAGGGAGATGAAACCTAACTCTCTTGAGGACCTGATCGCGGTGGTGTCGCTGTATCGCCCTGGTCCGATGGAACAAATCTCATCGTTTCTGAAAGCCCGCCGTGGGGATATTCCCATCCGTTACGAAGTGCCGGAGCTTTCGCCCATCCTACGTTCCACATACGGCATCCTTGTGTATCAGGAACAAATCATGCAGATCGCCTCGCTACTCGCTGGTTTTTCTCTGGGGCAAGCGGACGTTTTGCGCAGGGCGATTGGCAAGAAGAAAAAAGAAATTTTAGAAGAGACCAAAGCGAGTTTTGTCGAAGGGTGTCTGAAGAACGGCTATTCCGATGATGTGGCGAAGAAGGTGTACCATTTGATCGAGCGATTTGCCGATTATGGGTTTAATCGTTCTCATGCTGCCGCCTACGCCATGCTGGCATTAAAGACGGCGCATCTGAAGGCCAATTACCGTGCGGAATACATGGCGGCGCTGATGACGGAGAGCGTGTCCCGCCCGGATAAACTCGCGCAGTATGCAGAAGATTGTCGTCGTCGGCAGATCCCGGTGCTGCCTCCTGATCTGCGGTTTAGCGAGGCAGAGTGTGTGCCAGAGGTGACAAACGGCACGATTGGCATTCGCCTAGGGCTATTTGCGATCAAAAATGTAGGGGTTGCCGCGGTCGATCACATTTTGGCGGAGCGGAAAGCGAACGGTGTGTTTCAAGGGCTGGAAGCGACCTTTGCCAGGCTCGAAAGTCGTGTGGTCAGCAAACGCGTGCTGGAAAGCCTGGTGATGGCAGGGGCCTTTGACTTTTTAGGTCAATCAAGATCCAACATGCTGGAGTTCCTTAAAAAGGACGCGCCTCGTCAGGGGAAAAAAACGTCAGCGAGCCAACTGTCGTTTCAACAACTGGCTTCGCAGCCGACATCTGTTCCAAATAGGATCGAGGTGCCTGACACTCCGTCACAAATAGAGACATGGGAGAAAGAGTTGATCGGTTTTGTGGTGTCGAGCGATCCGTTTGCAGAGGTGAATGCCTTGCAAACGCAGGTTGGACTGGAGTCGTTATACGATATCAAAGAACTGGTACGGCAGGAATTGCTGATTCATTCAGGAAAAATGGTTCAATTAATTGGCAAAGTGCAGGGCTTTCGGCAAATACAAACGAAACGTGGGGAACCGATGGCATTTTTGACGATCGAAGACGGAACAGAGTGTCAAGAATTGGTGGTGTTCCCCACGGTGTTTCGCACGCTGGTCGAATTGCCTGAAATCGGTGATGCGATTCGTGTCGAAGCGAGAGTGGAGAAAGGGCAAGGAGAACGCTGGTTTGCTACCGGGGTTGCCATTGCAAGTGGGCTGGCGAAAGGTGAGCCTGAGGGCTCAAGTGAAAAGGAGGTGGAACGTCTTTTTATTAAAGTAATACCGGAAGTGGAGAGGAACCGCAGTCGTATGCAGGCAATCAGAAAAGTACTTATCGCCCATCCTGGTGCCTCGCAGGTGATTCTAGTATATGAGAATGGGAAAAAACGTTTACTTGACAAAGTGTTGGTGAGGGTTAACGTAGAATTAATGAAAAAATTGGAATCTATTGTAGGGGATGAAAATGTCAGATCTATATGATCGATTCATTGTTCGTCAATGAAGCATGAGTGCTATAATGGTGGAATACGGATGTCAGCGGAAGGATTTGATAAACATGACCATGCGCGAAGAAGCACTGAAGTTACATAAAGACAACCAGGGTAAAATCACGATGACGCCAAAGGTTCAGGTGGCGACAGCCTATGACCTTAGTTTAGCCTACTCTCCTGGGGTGGCAGAACCTTGTAAAGAAATCCACCAACATGTCGATCTTGTTTACGATTATACAGCCAAAGGCAATCTGGTGGCAGTGGTTTCTAACGGTACTGCGGTTCTCGGCCTTGGTAACATTGGAGCAGAAGCCGGATTACCAGTGATGGAAGGCAAAGCAGTCCTATTCAAGTCTTTTGCAGGAGTCGATGCTTGGCCGCTTTGCATTGATGCGACCGAAGTGGAACGAGTCATTGATTTTGTAAAAATGGTAGCGCCAACATTTGGTGGCATCAATCTCGAGGATATCGCAGCGCCGGCTTGCTTTGAAATAGAAGAGCGGTTGAAGCAGGAGTTGAACATCCCCGTTTTACACGATGACCAGCACGGGACGGCGATTGTATCCCTAGCGGCTTTGATGAACGCGGTCAAAGTGGTGGGCAAAAGTCTTCAAGACATCCGCGTAGTCGTCAGCGGCGCAGGGGCGGCGGGCATTGCTACCGTGAAACTGCTACTTTCCTCCGGCGTCCATTCTGTCATCATGTGTGATACCAAAGGGGCCATCTACGAAGGCAGGGACCATATGAACCCACTGAAAGATTGGATTGCCAAGAACACCAACCGAGAAAGCGTCAGGGGACCACTTCAAGAAGTGATCGTCGGTGCAGATGTGTTTATCGGCGTATCTGTGGCTAATACCGTAACGGAAGAAATGGTCAAGTCCATGGCGCCAGACCCGATCATACTCGCTATGGCCAATCCGGACCCAGAAATTTTGCCAGAAAAAGCGATGGCGGCTGGAGCGAGGGTGATTGGCACCGGCCGTTCGGATTACCCCAATCAGGTGAACAATGTGCTTGCGTTCCCGGGAATTTTTAGGGGAGCGCTCGATACTCGTGCGACTACCATCAATGAGCCAATGAAGATTGCTGCGGCAAAAGCAATTGCAAGCCTTGTGACAGAGGAAGAATTGAATTCTGAGTACGTCATACCAAAGCCATTTGATCCGCGTGTGGCACCGAATGTGGCGGAAGCGGTGGCCATGGCGGCGATGGAAAGTGGTGTGGCAAGAATTAGGGTGAAGCCGGGACAAGTGGCTGAACACACGCGTCAACTTACGAGCGTGCGGGAATAGCCCTTTGTTGCCGTGCATGATATCGCATGTTAAGATGGTCCTGATTGTGAAAGTCCGACTTCAATGTTTTGATATGGAAAAAATTTGAGGTGTCTGAGTGCTAAAGGATCTGTTTCCCAAAAAGAAGCGTTATGCGACCATCACCCCTCATCCCTCCTCAAGGGACAAAGTTCCCGAAGGGCTGATGAACAAGTGCAAACGATGCGGAGAAATTCTACTCTCTAAAGAACTGGAGAAGCATTTAAAAACATGTCCGCATTGTGCCTATCACTTTACCATGACGGCAGAAGAGCGTATTCAGGTGACGCTCGATGAAGGATCATTCCAGGCGTTTAACGATCGTATTCGTACGGAGAACCCACTTGAATTTCCGGGTTATTTGGAAAAACTCGAAAAAGTACAAGAATCTACCGGTATGAAGGAAGGGGTTCTCACTGGTTCGGGGACGATTGCCGGGTACCCGGTGGTCGTGGCTGTGATGGATGCGAATTTTATCATGGGTAGCATGGGATCGGTAGTCGGGGAGAAATTGACTCGCGCAGTGGAACAGGCGATGGAGTTGAATTGTCCAATGATCATTTTCTCCGTGTCCGGAGGCGCGCGGATGCAGGAAGGGGTTTTTTCCTTGATGCAGATGGCGAAAGTGTCTGCGGCGCTTGCGAGGTTGGCAGAAAAACGCCTATTGTATATCTCGGTGTTGACCAATCCTACAACGGGTGGGGTGACGGCGAGCTTTGCCATGCAGGGAGACCTGAATTTGTCTGAACCTGGTGCCATCATTGGCTTTGCCGGACGTCGGGTTATCGAACCAATGATCCGGCAAAAATTACCGGATGAATTCCAGACGGCGGAATTTGTGCTGGAACACGGGATGTTGGATCAGGTGGTGCATCGCAAAGACTTGAAGCCGTTGCTTGCCACAGTGCTGTCACTACACGCACAGGGAGGAAGTCTGTAATGGCTGTCGATCTACCGTTTGAAAAACCCCTGATTGAACTCCGCGACAAAATTGAAGAGCTGAAGAAATTCACAGAAGAAAAAGGCATTGATATGAGCACGGAAGTTGCCACTCTCGAAAACAAAGCGCAGTTGCTTGCCGAGACGATTTATAAAGAGTTAACGCCATGGCAAAAGGTGCAAATTGCGCGTCACCCGGATCGCCCCACCACGCTCGATTATATTCTTGGCATCAGTGATGATTTTGTGGAGATGCACGGGGATCGCAATTTTCGCGACGATCCAGCGGTCGTTGGGGGAATCGCACGCTTTGACGGGTACCCCATCACGGTGGTGGGTACACAAAAAGGCAAAGGCACCAAAGACAATCTTTACCGCAACTTTGGCATGGCCCATCCAGAAGGATACCGCAAAGCGTTGCGACTCATGAAGCAAGCGGAAAAATTCCGCCGTCCACTGCTTTGTTTTATCGATACGGCAGGTGCCTACCCTGGACCGGGGGCGGAAGAGCGGGGACAAGGTGAGGCGATTGCCCGTAATCTAATTGAAATGGCTTCGCTGAAGATTCCTATTGTCGTCGTCGTTACCGGAGAAGGCGGAAGCGGCGGAGCGCTGGGGCTTGGCGTGGGAGACAAAGTGTTGATGCTAGAACATGCTTGGTACTCAGTGATAGCTCCGGAATCTGCGGCGGCCATTTTGTGGAAAGACGCTACACTGGGCCAAAGAGCTGCTGACAGCATGGGCATTACCGCGCAGGACCTGTACCGGTTCCACATTATCGACGAAATCATCCAAGAGCCTTTTGGTGGCGCGCACCGCAATCCAGCTCAGATGATCGCGACAGTCAAGCAGTTGGTCGCCAGCTCTTTTCAAGAGTTGATGACGTATCATTACGATGAACTTCCGGCTCTTCGCTATGACAAGTATCGCAAAATGGGCATTTTTTCAGAGGATAATCGGTAAGCTTGATGAAGCAGGAACGAAGCGAGTTTTGGCGAAATATTAGGTCAAAGCTCGGTTCGTTGGTTTTTATCCTGGCGGGACATTATTTGTCCAAGGTGGATAAAATGATCGACTACTATCGATATACTGATGGAGGGTGAGTCGGATGGGCGAAGGCAATGCTGTGCAAAGAATCGGAGTGTTAACAAGTGGCGGTGACGCGCCTGGTATGAACGCTGCCATTCGTGCGGTGGTGAGAAAAGGCGTTTTTCACGGTCTTGAGGTTTACGGGATTTTGCACGGTTATGCGGGGCTAATTCGCGGTGAAATGAATGTGATGGATCTAAGTTCAGTGGCGGACATTATTCAGCGCGGTGGGACTAAATTGTATACCGCGCGTAGCGAGGAATTTAAGACGCCAGAAGGACGTGCAAAAGCGGTCGAAAACCTTCGCCAGCACGGTATCGAGGGCTTAGTGGTGATCGGCGGAGACGGCTCATTTCGCGGAGCTAGGGAGTTATCGCATCTTGGGGTACATACGATTGGAATTCCGGGAACTATAGACAATGACATAGCGGGCACTGATTATACGATAGGCTTTGATACAGCGGTGAATACAGTTATTGACGCCATCGACAAAATCCGTGACACAGCGACCTCGCACGAACGCACGTATGTGGTCGAAGTAATGGGCAGGGATGCTGGAGATATCGCGGTGATCGCAGGAATTGCTGGTGGTGCAGAATCGATCCTCATTCCTGAATCCCCATTTGATATGGAGAATGTGCTTGACAAGTTGCGCCGGGGGCAAGAGCGTGGGAAACGTCACAGTATCATCCTAGTGGCGGAAGGGGTGGCAAAAGGCATGAAAATAGGTGAGCAAATCCGCCTGGCGACAGGATGGGAAGTGCGCGTGACCGTACTGGGTCATTTGCAAAGGGGAGGCTCGCCCAGCGCTTTTGATCGGACGCTTGCTTCACGCATGGGTGCCTATGCAGTAGATTTGTTGCGTCAAGGCAAAACCAGTCAAGTGATCGGTCTTCAGGGCAAAGATCTCGTTGCCATCGATATTGATGAGGCGCTAACCATGAAACGCAAAATAGATTTGTCCATTTATGAGTTGGCTTCTATTTTATCTATTTAATTGAGGGAGTGATAGTGGCATGCGAAAGACAAAAATTGTATGCACGATGGGGCCGTCGACAGATTCTGTGGAGAAATTAAGGGCCATCATCCGCGCAGGGATGGACGTAGCGAGGTTGAATTTTTCTCATGGTACTCATGAGGATCATGGTGCCATGATTACAAGAATCAGAGAGGCGGCCCATCTTGAAAACAAACTAGTCGGCATCATGCTGGACATCAAAGGGCCAAAAATTCGTACGGGTATGATTGAGAACGATGGCGTGGAACTCATGGACGGCGAGAGTATTATCCTGACGACAGATGAAGTGCTTGGCACTAAGGATAAAGTTTCCATCAGTTATGAAGGGTTGCCGGAAGACGTGCATCCGGGGTCCTCGATCCGCATTGATGATGGACTGATCGGGCTGAGGGTGGAAAAAGTGGTGGGCCACGAAATCCATTGCACAGTGACCAATGGCGGAATGCTTAAGAATCGTAAAGGCATCAATGCGCCAGGGGTCACCCTTCGCCTTCCCGGAGTCACCGAAAAAGACGTTGCCGATATCCGTTTTGGGATCGCGCAAGGGGTAGATTTTATTGCGGCGTCTTTTGTGCGAAAAGCAGCAGATATTTTAGAAATCAGGCGAATTCTTGAAGAAGAAGAGGCAAAGATCAATATTATAGGGAAAATTGAGACCCAGGAAGGATTGGATCGCATCGAAGAAATCCTTGCCGTTGCGGATGGGCTGATGGTGGCAAGAGGTGACCTCGGCGTCGAAATTCCGACCGAAGAAGTACCGATTGTGCAGAAACTACTGATCAATAAGTGTAATCAGGCAGGCAAGCCGGTCATCACCGCTACGCAGATGCTTGATTCCATGCAGCGCAATCCCCGGCCCACTCGTGCCGAAGCGACGGACGTGGCAAACGCGATTTTTGATGGGACCGATGCGATCATGCTGAGTGGGGAAACAGCCGCTGGCAGATATCCTGTCGAAGCAGTGTCCACGATGTCGCAAATTGCGTTGCGAGCGGAATCAGCGCTTTTGAACAAGGAAGTGCCAGGTCGCCATGCCAACTTAGTGGAGCGTACGCAAACCGATGCGATCAGCGATGCGGTCCGCAATATTGCAGAGGAACTCGATGCGAAAGCGATCATCACCTCGACAGAAAGCGGATTTACTGCCAAAATGGTGTCCAAGCACCGTCCGAAGTGTGTGGTCATTGCTGTGACGCCCCATGAACGGGTGGCGAGGCAGTTGTCACTTACTTGGGGTACGTATTCGGCACTCGTTAAGACCACGAGGACGACCGACGAAATGTTATCCACCGCTGTTGACGGTGCATTATCGACAGGACTTGTGAAAAGCGGTGACCTCGTCGTAATCACGGCAGGTGTTCCGGTGGGCGAAGCGGGTACCACCAATATGTTGAAGATCCATACCATTGGTGATGTGATTGCGCGCGGTATCGGCATTGGCGGGAAAAGTGTGGTCGGGAGAGCCATTGTGTCGACTAATACCGAGGATATTCTTTCCAGAGTCCAACCGGGTGATGTGCTCGTGACGTCGATGACGGACAAATACGTGATGGCCGCATTTGAGAAGGCGGCTGCCGTTGTCACCGAGGAGGGGGGACTCACCTCGCACGCAGCGGTGGTAGGATTGTCGCTTGGCATCCCGGTCGTGGTGGGGGCATTTGGCGTACTCAAGCAACTGACAGACGGGGAAGAGATTACGGTGGATGCGGAACGAGGATTCATCTACCGTGGCCGTACGCAAGTTCTGTAGTTTTGGGAGTGAGAGGATTTGAACACACACGTTTCCCATTCACGGGTGGTCGTGCGCTATCAAGAAACCGATCAGATGGGAGTCGCATGGCACGGCAATTACATCGAATGGTTTGAAGTGGCAAGAACCGATTGGTTGCGCGAACAAGGAATGTCCTATTTGTCATTGGAGAAAAGCGGGATGTTTCTACCGGTCTTACGGGTGGAATGCCATTACTTGCAGTCCTGCTACTATGATGATGTGTTGGATATTGAGACAAGGCTGCTTGATTACAACGGACTGCGGTTAGTATTTTCCTACGAGGTTCGCCGTGAAGGAGAACATCGATTACTAGCACACGGGGAAAGTGAGCATGTGTTCTCGCGCCCAGATCTTCGGCCACTGCGCCTGAAGGTGAACGCCCCGGCGTTACACCTACTGCTACTTGGCGAGAGCGTGACAGAGGAGAGTGGCCATTGAGCGAACACCGTCCCATATGGGCGTATGGAGTGCTCGCTATTGGCGTGATCGGGGTGTCGTTTGCCGCAATTTTTATTAAAATGACGACGGCCCCGGCGTCCATCACCGCGATGTACCGCCTGCTCATGACGGCAATCATGCTGGCCCCATTTGCCATACCGGGGCTGCTGCGAACCGTTCGTGAACTGACTTGGCGGGATCGCGGTTTGCTTTTTTTGAGCGGAGCCTTACTTGCGACCCATTTTATCTTTTGGATTCAATCGTTATTTGCGACGACCGTAGCCAGTTCGACGATTTTTATCGCATTACAACCTATCTTTGCCCTGGTGGGCGCTCATCTTCTCTTGCGGGAACGCGTAGGGTGGATGGCGTGGGGGTTTGCTTTTTTAGCCTTTGTCGGAACAGCGGTGATCGGTTGGCATGACCTGCTTCGCGGAGGTACTGCAGGTATCGGCGATGTGCTCTCTGTCGTTGGCGTGTTATTTGCTGCGCTATACATGTTAGCAGGCCAGGGACTGCGCCCCAAAGTGCCGGCGCTACAGTATAATTTTCTCATCTATATCGTCGCGAGTGTCATTCTGGCCATTTACAGCGTACTTCATCACGACTCATTTCTTCATTACGGGGTGGGCGATTGGCGGGCCTTCTTTTTGCTTGCGCTCATTCCGACCATTTTTGGACATACGATTTTCAACACGCTACTAAAATACCTTCCTGCTTCAGTCATTTCGATGAGCATTGTGGGGGAACCGATTGGCGCGACCATTTTGGCGTATTTTATTTTTGCGAACCCGATTACCCTGCCGTGGGTGGTCGGCGCCTTGATTGTACTGCCAAGTGTAGTGTTGTTTATGCGAACAGTGTACCGGGCACAGCGTAACAGTGTGGTCCACTAGATGAAACATAGGTTCATAGGATGGGAAAATTGTTTGCTGACTGCGGGATGCTGTGGTATGATAACAGATGGGTTTTGGAGGTACGGACATAAGTACAATGCGTTATAACAGTTGAAGAAAGGGAGTATAGCAAACATGTCAAAATTCTCTAAACTGGACATGCCAACAAGTGGGGAAGCCATTGAAATGCGCAGCACTGGGTTGCATGTGCCTGATCATCCGATTGTTCCGTTTATCGAAGGGGATGGAACAGGCCCGGACATTTGGCGTGCATCCGTGCGCGTGTTGGATGCTGCGGTAGAGAAAGCTTACAACGGTAAGCGCAAGATCGAGTGGTTTGAAGTCTACGCCGGGGAAAAAGCGTTCAATAAGTTTGGCGAATGGTTGCCTGAAGATACGCTCACGGCACTACGCGAATACCTGGTCAGCATTAAAGGACCACTCACGACGCCAGTTGGCGGTGGCATTCGCAGCCTGAATGTGGCGCTTCGCCAGGAACTCGATCTGTATGTATGCTTGCGTCCTGTTCGTTATTTTCAAGGAGTGCCTTCCCCTGTGAAGGATCCGACTAAAGTGGATATGGTCATTTTCCGTGAGAACTCGGAAGACATTTATGCCGGTATCGAGTGGCAGGCAGAGTCTCCGGAAGCGAAGAAAATCATCGAGTTTTTACAAAAAGAGATGGGCGTGAAGAAAATCCGCTTCCCAGAGACATCTGGTATTGGCATCAAGCCAGTGTCTAAAGATGGCACAGAACGTCTGATTCGCGCTGCGATCGAATACGCCATCAAGCACAAGCGTGAGAGTGTTACGATTGTTCATAAAGGCAACATCATGAAATATACAGAAGGTGCCTTCAAAAACTGGGGCTATGAACTCGCGGAAAAAGAATTCGGCGATCATACCTTTACCTGGGCGCAGTACGATGCGATCAAGGCAAAAGACGGCGCAGAAGCGGCGGATAAAGCACAACACGATGCGCTTGCCGCAGGCAAGATCATCGTGAAAGACACGATTGCAGACATTTTCCTGCAACAAGTGCTGACACGTCCTTCTGAATTCGACGTGATCGCGACCATGAACCTGAACGGCGACTATATTTCCGATGCGCTTGCCGCGCAAGTGGGCGGTATCGGCATCGCACCTGGCGCCAATATCAACTACGTAACCGGTCATGCGGTATTCGAAGCTACGCACGGCACCGCGCCGAAGTATGCCAACCTTGACAAGGTGAACCCAGGCTCCGTGATTCTCTCTGGCGTCATGATGCTCGAACACATGGGCTGGTTGGAAGCGGCTGAGTTGATCGTCAATTCACTGCAAAAATCAATCAACCAAAAAATCGTCACCTATGACTTTGCCCGCCTGATGGAAGGCGCGACAGAAGTCAAGTGCTCGGAATTTGGCGATCAGTTGATCAAAAATCTGTAATAGAAAAACGAAGTGAGACGATAAAATGCGGCATGTTGATTGATTTCTCAATGGACATGCCGCATTTGCATTACTGCTCTTTTGTCTCTGGATGAACCATGACGATGCTGTGAAATGGGGGCTTCATTCCGCGATCCAGGAAGTGCTTCTGTAGTTTTTTGTACGTCAAGCGTTGGACGGAAAATTGGCTGTACGGCTTGCACTTCATCGTCGCTTCAATCGTGTAGTTGGAGTCGTTCAACATATTGACGCCAAGGATCTGGATTTCCCCAAGCGCGTTGGGGTCTTCATTTTGTACTTCTCCCAACACCTCTTTTAAGATGGCGAGCGCGGTTTCCGCTTCTGTGTCGTAGCCCACGCTGAATGTGATCACTGCTAGCGATGGCGACTTCGAATAATTGGTCACTTCGCTGATGGAACCGTTGCGAAAGTATACGATTTCCCCCGTCCATACCTGAATCGCCGTGACGCGGGGCCCCACCTGAATGACTTTTCCGGTGACCGTATTGATCACTACCCAGTCGCCCATCCCGTATTGATCCTCAAATAAAATAAAAAAACCAGTAAAGAAGTCGGAGATCAAGCTTTGTGCGCCAAAACCAATGGCAAGACCTGCCACTCCTGCGCCTGCGAGAAGTGCTGCGATGTTGATGCCAAAGAGCGGCAAGATCGTGAGCACCATGACAAAATAGACCGTGTATTTCAGGATGTTGGTGAGCAAAGAATGAAGGGTGTCGCGTCGCCGCTCAGACAAATTGATACGTATCCTTAGGAAGTGGTGAATCGTGCGGTTGCCGATTTTGATGATAATAATCGCCACAAGATAAATGATGATGGCCAGAAGCAAGTGGGAACCGAATTTTTCTGCCCAGGTGGTCATGGAAGGCAAAGCCTGACCAACCGCAGCCAGTGAATGTGGCATGTTTGCTACTCCTTTACGCGTGTCGTATCATTTCGGATGTTTTTAGTCTATCACGAATGGACCACTTTAGTCCTGTGCTACAATGGAAGCAATGAGTGTAAAGGTGGCGTTTTTTCTGGAGGCAAATCAAGGATCTACGAAGGCCGGGAGCCGGAAATTACTCTTGATGGACGGGAATAGTGTGCTCTACAGAGCCTTTTATGGCGTGCCGCTTTTGTCCACCTCAAAAGGCGAATTTACCAATGCCGTATATGGAATGGCCCAAATGGTGGTCAAGCTTCTCGATGATTTTCAACCCACGCATGTGGCGGTGGCGTTTGATAAGGGAAAAGTGACGTTTCGCCATGAATTTTATAGTGAATATAAAGGGAAACGCCAGGCGACACCGGACGAGCTTGTCGGTCAATTTCAAATGGCGCGGGACTTGCTCGCGCATTTTCGCATTGCCGTGCTGGAACGTGAGTTAATTGAAGCGGATGACATCATTGGTACACTGGCCACACAGGCCAGCCAGGATTTTGATGAAGTAGTGCTGATTTCTGGGGATAAGGATTTATTTCAACTGGTGGATGACCGAGTGATCGTGTACATGACCAAAAAAGGCATCACTGACCTCGCCCGTTACGATAAAGTGGCGGTGGCGGAGCGTTATGAAGGGCTGACTCCCGAGCAGATGATCGATTTGAAAGGATTGATGGGGGACAGTTCTGACAATATTCCGGGCGTGCCCGGTGTGGGGGAAAAAACGGCAATCAAGCTATTGCAGCAATTTCCTACGCTTGAAGAAGTGCTCTCCCATATTGATGAGGTGAACGGCAACAAATTAAAGGAACGGCTGCGGGAACACGGGGAACTGGCCAGGTTATCCAAAAAGCTGGCCACGATCAGGCGGGACGTGGAATTGCCTTTGACACCTGAAGCGCTCTACTACGAAGGCTACGATGAAGAGGAGTTAAAAAGTTACTTTCGTGAACTGGAGTTTCGTACACTGGCGGAGCGCTTGAAGCCTTGGGGAGCGAAAGCCGGTCAAGTGCAGGAAGCGGCGGCTGTGGTGACAGATGCGACAGTGGCAGAGGCTGCGGTGAAAATGCATGCGATTGACGAGTTGTCTCTGTGGTGGAAGGAAAGCGTCTCGGGTGACGTGGTAGGGATGCTTTTTGACATCGAAGGCAGCTATCAGGAGGGGCAGATTCGCGGCATCGCTATCGCCACGGCAGAACATGCGGCTTATTTTTCTGCGGACGTGGCTTCGGGAAAAGTTGAAGATTCGGTGAGCGCGGCCGCTGGAAAAGCGGGAGACTCTGTGCGCGCTGCGCTGACGGAATTAATGGAGCAAGATGGCGTGACGAAAGTGGTCTATGATTTTAAGGCATTATTGGTAGCGGGAAAACGATCCGGATGGCTGGACGAGGGACTAAGGGTGCCGAAAAAAGGGGTATTCGATTCGCTTCTCGCCACCTATCTGGTGCATGCCTCAGAAGGAGAACCAGGGCTTGTCGAGGTGTTGGAAAAATCCTTGCCTGACGATCCTCTCTCCGAGGCAGATCGCGTCAGCCTGGAAAAAAGGGATGCCGGGATGCCCGGCGCCTTAGTTTCTGCGGCGCAAAAGCTCGTCAGCGCATTGGCACCACTTCGCGCGGCGCTCGATGAGTATACGCTGACTCCGCTTTATGAACAGGTGGAGTGGCCGCTCACCGAGGTGCTGGCGGAGATGGAACTGCTTGGCGTACGGCTTGATGTGGCAAGCCTGCAGGCGATTGGGCAGGAATTTACTGAGAAAATCGATCGCTTGACGAAGGAAATCCATTTGCTTGCGGGAGTTGAATTTAACATCAACTCGCCAAAGCAACTGGGGGAAATCCTTTTTGATAAAATGAATCTCCCGCCGATCAAAAAGACGAAGACAGGCTATTCGACGAGCGCTGATGTGCTGGAAAAACTGGCGCCACAAAGTGAATTTGTACAACACATCCTCGATTATCGTCAACTTGCGAAGTTGCAATCGACTTACGTGGAAGGGTTATTGAAAGTCGTCAGGATGCCCGAGTCTAGGGTACACACAAGTTTTCGTCAGGCGATGACGGCAACAGGAAGGCTATCGAGTATAGAGCCGAATCTGCAGAACATCCCCATTCGCATGGAAGAAGGGCGAAGACTTCGGCAGGCGTTTGTGCCTTCAGTGGAAGGTTGGCAGATGTTATCGGGTGACTATTCGCAGGTGGAGCTTCGCATTCTGGCGCACCTTTGTCAGGACCAGGCGCTGGTGGATGCCTTTTTGTCGGATATGGATATTCACACGCGTACGGCGAGCGATGTGTTTGAGGTGAAGCCGGAAGAAGTCACATTGCTCATGCGCAGGCAGGCGAAGGCGGTCAATTTTGGCATCATTTATGGCATCAGCGACTATGGGTTGGCGCAAAACCTGAATATCTCCAGGGCGCAGGCAGCGAGGTTTATTGAGCAGTATTTCGCGAAGTTTCCGGGAGTCAAGCGCTACATGGAGGAGACGGTGGAACTTGCGCGTGAACGAGGCTATGTGGAGACGGTGCTCGGGCGAAGGCGGTATTTGCCACAAATTCGCAGCCGCAACTTCAATGAGCGGAGTTTTGCGGAGCGGACGGCGATGAATACGCCAATCCAAGGCACAGCAGCAGACATGATCAAATTGGCGATGGTGAACGTGCAGCGGCGCTTGCGGGAAGAAAAATGGGAGAGTCGGATGCTGTTGCAGGTGCACGACGAACTGATTTTTGAAGGGCCAAAGGCGGAGCTTGCCGAGCTATCGATGATGGTGCAAAAGGAAATGCAGGAAGCGGTGCCGCTGATTGTTCCGCTCAAAGTGGACTTGCATGCAGGGGACACGTGGTACGATGCAAAGTAAAAGGAGCTAGTAGGGTCCATGCCGGAACTTCCAGAGGTAGAACATGTGCGGCAAAGTCTTGAGGTGTTATTGAAAGGCCAGACGGTGGAGCGGGTGGAGGTCAGGCTCGCTCGGATCATCCGCTATCCTGATGTCGCGGAATTTTGTGAGCGAATGGCTGGCAAGCGGGTGCAACGTGTGGGACGCCGGGGGAAGTATTTGCTGATCGAGTGGGATGACGATGAGGTGCTGGTCTCGCACTTACGCATGGAGGGGCGATATGGCATTGCGGAGTCGGGAACACCGGTGGAGCCGCACACGCACGTTATTTTTTATCTGAAAAATGGACAGGAACTGCGTTACCGGGACGTGCGCCAATTTGGCACGATGGATTTAGTGAAGCAAAATGAGCTTTCCCGTTTGGAGGGCCTTTATACACTTGGCCCGGAACCGCTGGAGGACGGCTTTCATGCGAATTACCTGCTACAGGCGATCAAAGGACGGAAGGCGCCAATCAAGGCGGTGTTGCTTGATCAGCGTGTGATAGCGGGACTTGGCAACATCTATGTGGATGAGGCGTTGTTTCGGGCGGGTGTGCATCCGGAGCGGTTGGCAGGGAAATTAGTGCGAAAAGAGGTCGCGCGGCTTGTCGATTTGATTCGCGAGGTGATTGGGGAAGCGGTGGAGGCAGGCGGGAGTTCTGTCAAGTCGTATGTGAACGGGTTTGGGGAGCCGGGGAATTTCCAAACTTCACTCCGTGTGTATGGTCGCGCTGGGGAACCGTGTCTGCAATGTGGCAAGGCAATCGTCAAAGGGCGCGTGGCGGGACGGGGCACTCATGTGTGTTTACATTGCCAACCGGCACCTCGAGGAGCGGCCATCAGGGGAAGGGGATTGAAGCGGTGATTGTGGGGTTAACTGGCGGGATTGCGACAGGGAAAAGCACATTTTCGCGCGAGCTTGCGAATTTGGGTCTTTTCATTTTGGATGCGGACATCGTGGCGCGGGAAGTCGTGGAGCCAGGGACTGAAGGGCTGCGTCAGGTGGTGGAGGCGTTCGGTGAAGGCGTGCTGCAACCGGATGGGACGCTGGATCGGGCGAGGCTCGGGGAGATTATCTTTTCTGACGCGCAAAAAAGGGAAGTGCTGAACCAAATCGTCCATCCGCTCGTGAGGCAATCCACGTGGGGGCAGGCCAGGGAATATGTACGCGAGGATGCGAAGCGCATCGTGATTCTCGATATTCCGCTGCTATTTGAAGGCAACACGCATCGCGAGGCAGATTTGTCGGTTCTTATCTATGCGCCGCTGGAACTGCAACGGGAACGGCTGATGAAGCGGAACGGTTTTTCGTCTGAGGAGGCGCAAAGGCGGATTGATGCGCAACTCTCGATGGACGAAAAGAAAAAGCTGGCGGATATTATCGTGTATAACACTGGGGATGAGTCGTCGGTGTCAAGGCTAGCTTCTTCGCTGCTTGAGGAACTGCGCAGGCTGGCGGAAGCAGGAGCGCGACCGGATGGGACGTTCGATCGAAGTGTGGTGACGAAGGTGGAAATCAAGGAGTAAGTGGATGGCAAAGGAGCGATCAGAAAGGAGCGGTCAGGTGGTGAAAATGCTGCGCCCATTGGTGATTGTCATGGGATTTAAGCAGATAGCGGCGTTGGTGCTGCTGGTTGGCGTGATGATTTTGCTGTTTGTCCCGTCTTTTTGGCGCGCGGTGTACCCCATCCACTATTATCCTGCGATTGAGCGGGAAGCGCTGGTCATGCATGTCAATCCGCTCCTTGTGGCGGCGGTGGTGAGGGTGGAGAGCCATTTTCGGGAGGATGACGTCTCGCATGCGGGTGCCATTGGACTGATGCAACTGATGCCGGAAACGGCGCAATGGGTGGCAAAAAAGATCCAGATGCCGGGCATCAAGTCGGTGGATTTGGCGCGACCGGATTTGAACATTCGCTTGGGGTCGTGGTACTTGTCGTATTTGTTGACGATGTATCATGGTAATCTCCCTGAGGCTATTGCAGCGTACAATGCTGGGCCGAATCGGGTTAATGAGTGGCTGGCGAGCAAGGTGTGGTCGGGCAGTGAGGTGACGGCTTATGACATCCCAGTAAGGGAGACTCGCCACTTTGTCATGCGAGTATTGTATACGTTGGGCATTTTCAAGCGTTTTTATTAGGGTTAGTGCATGGCAGGGCGGTGCAGTGCGGTGCAGTGCGGTGCAGGGCGGTGTAGGGAAGTTGCAGGCGTAGAGGCGTCAGGCATCGCGAGGCGGTGTCGGGGACGTATGGGCGTTGCTTCTTGACATGCTGTGATTTCATTTGCTATATTGATAAAGCTGATTCATTCTCATGTCGGGATGGCGGAATTGGCAGACGCGCACGTTTGAGGGGCGTGTGGGGAAACCCGTGCGGGTTCAAGTCCCGCTCTCGACACCAAAAAAGTCGTAAGAAACAAGACAGGGCAAGGGTTTTCGGACTTTCGGGCCGCGAGCCTTTTTTATTTTTTTGGATGGGATTCGGGTGAATTTGCAGATGACTTTGAAACTTTGTTCTTCTCTGATATTACCAATGAGCCTCTAGAGGTTCAGGAAGGGAAACGGCAATTGCGTATCTATCCATCTAGAAAGCGCGACCAATCAGTTATTAGAGAAGCTAAGTTATTTACAATTCGGCTCGATGGGCAGATAGTTTGTGAAGTGTGTGGCTTCGATTTCGAAAATAGATATGGTCATTGAGGGCAATACTAAATTGAAGGGCAGTCACCTTAACCGCTCGACCATCGAGCACGTAATTTAAGATTACGGTAAGAGGGCTGGAATTACAAACGTCCGGGACAGCGCCCATACATTCAGGCATACATTTGATAGAATGTGGATTCTAAACGGTTGCGATCCATTTATTTTGAGACGGATTATGCGCCATCGCAGCATGGACATGGTCAACAAGTACATCCGCTTGTGGGGACATGAGGTTGTCGAACGACATGAAACGTTCTCCCCGTTTGCAATGCACAAGCTTTTATGATGAGACATTTTGCCACACAACGACAGACGAGCGATTGCCCGTCTGTCGTTGCTTTGAATCCGAACATCAACAGAGAACGTATACGGTGATGGCCCATCGCTGTATAATGGATGCATGGAATTCAGGAGGTGACACAGAGCTGTGGAAATCATTCATACCCCACATGAACTGATGGAGCGCATCGAAAAGTTAGACAAGGAGCACTCTGTGTGCCAAGTCTTCATTCCGGGAAAGGGCCAGGTCACGATTGTGCTTCACAACGATAATGAAACCATCGCTTCCGAAGTGCAGGATGACCCACAGCTTGGTGAGTTAATTCAAGGCAGTCGAAATGCATACCAGCGAGGAGACGTCATGACAACGTCAGAATTGCTGAAATCCTTATCCTCAAAGGATTTTGCTCAGTGACAACTCGACGAATCATCTGGCCTTCTCCTATTCGATTAAAATTGTTTACCTTTAGAAGCCCCCATTTCACGCCGGATGAGACGCTCGACTTTATCGCTCAATTCATCCTGGAAACAGAGGATGTTCTCTCAAATTCAACAGTAAGTCGGCATTATACTGAGGAGTATGGTGAGTTTAAAGGGATTTCTCGCATTGTGATTCGAAAATTCAGGGTGTATTTTGAGGTTTTAGGTCATGATGTCGTGATCTCGCTGTAAAGTTTCCGGGTGAAGCATTATAAAATGGGAAATATCAAGAAGTGAAGCGAGATCCAAGTCTATTCCGCTTTTTACTCATTCTCGTCACCAAATGGGGTAACAACATCAACGGTTCCTCCGTCTAAAAACTCCCCACGGGACTCTAAACCCAAATACGACCTGACCTTGACGAACTTGTCCCTAAACAAAATGGGAGACGGTCTTGCGACAGAATTTGGGAGCAAGACCTTAGCTACCCGCCCTTACATGACCTGTGACAACTGGTTGCGGTAATATTGATCGCGTTTCATGAGAGGGGGATAACTACTGTTCGTGGTGTAAATCCGTTTCCGGTTATCGTGAACTTCGATGAATCGGAACACCATGCTTTTGACCGTCTCCATTTTCAACGCTTCTGTTTTCACTTTGTCAATGCATTCCTTCTTCAATGTGGCAAAAAAGGACCCCATTCTCGCGTTATCATCGCATCTTCCGGTATGACGCCTACTTTGCACCGCCCCATACCTGGCAAGCGTTTCCCGATACACCTTACTGGTATATTGGCTGTCTCGATCACGATGAAACCGCATCCCATAAGCTTGATGCTGCTCGGCGGCCAACGTGCATTGACACAGAGATCTGCCCTCATAGGCTTCGCCATCTTAAACCCCACAATGGCGCCATCATAACAATCCAAGACAGCGTTGAGATACAGCTTGCCATCTGCTGTCGGGATTTCTGTGATGTCTCCCAACCACTTTTGATTGGGGGCAGCGGCACTGAAATCCTGTTGAATGAGGTTTTCACTGGCCTGTGCAGTGGGATCCGCCTTGGTGATTCCCTTCGCATGGTATTTCTTCTTCAGCATGAGCGGATGGGTTTTGCAAAGTTTCAGAATGACGTAATAGGTCCCGGTATAGCCGTGGAACAGTGGTAAGGCCAAGTAGATGCGATATGCACCGTAGTCTTTGTTTTCTGCACAAATCTGGCGGATCTTCGCCAAAAGATCATCATATTTATCCGGACGGGTTAGGGTACGCAGCCAACAATAATAGCCTGCTTCGCTGACCAGCAACACCTGGCACATTTCTTTCACGCTGTGCTTGGTGTGCTCTTTTTCAAGATATCATTGGCGGATTCTAGTTCCTTGATCTTTTTTTCTAATGCCATCCATTCCGCCGTTTTCGGATCGATCCGCTGGTGACCGCTGCCCACAAAGGCTAAAGGGCCATGCTGCTTCCACTTGCACGATCTGAAAATCCGTGTTTCATTAATGGTGGGTCTGTGGAATTCCGGACTGCCGAATCAGGGGCTGACGAATTGAAGCGCTTCGCAAGTTTTATGGTCCGAATCTTGCTTCGCTCAACATGCAAATAGGCGGAGGTTCCATCATTCGGATAACTTCGCAATGCGTTTTTTGGCAGTCTTGTATGCTTCCTCGTTCTTCTTCGGGCCTATTACCACAATCGTGACCAGAGTTTGGTCCGGCGATTCCTCGACCTTGTAAACGATACGGATCATTGTGCTTTCAGCCGAATCTTAAAATAGCCGAACAAGTCGCCTTTAAGTTTCCACTTTTCGACGACCTGATGGGGATTTCCATTGTCCTCAAATCGTTTCACAATTGCCGTCAAAATATCTATGACTTGCCCACGATCGTAGTTGGGCAAATCGTCGTGAATAACAGGATCAAGAAACTTGACCAAGACATTAAACTGAGCCAAGTAAGAGTTCAAATTCTGTGCGATCGGGTTTGACATCAGTCGATCTCCACTCGTCCTTTGGCTTCCGTAATCTCCTCCCAGCTTACGTTAAACTGATCCGCAACCTCACCAAGCGTTTTTGTAGCGACTAAACCTTTGCGCTGCTGTATAGTTTGAATTAGCATTTCATTCGCAGTGTCTTCAAGGTTATCGTCAAACATGGCCTTGTACTTTAACAATTCCAGCAGATAATCAATGTCGATTAACGCACCTTGAGCATCTTTGCTTTTGCTGTTTTGAACAATAAAAATCTCTTCACTCTTCGTCCCGGCAAAGGAGTTGAGAATCTCAGTCAATTTTTTCGTTCGAGCCACGTCACTGACATTCAGCACATTTTTGCGCAGAAAATTCAACGTCTGCACCATACTTTGGACATTCTTTTCGTCTCTATCCATGAGCCCATCCTTCCATTTTAAGGGAAATTAATGAGTGACTGCCACAACAACCTCTCCTCAATTTGGCCATTTATTATATGCTTCAAACACACGTTTTATCACACTTCTAATCACACATTATAGCACGTATATGAATGAAAGGACATTCGGATGAAAAGATTGCTTTACGATCGGGCATCCGACTTTACGTCCGGATTCCACGAATCGGAAATCCGTGCTTCAATTGAATTAGACACCTTGTCTAGCGCGTAACACCCGCCATATCCGTTCTTCCGGGAATAGGTATGGTCAGCACAGCGGTGTAACGAGTAACCTGCTTCCCACCTAATCGGTGAGATAGGGAAACTCGGGACAGCGCTTTTTTGCGTTGTCAAAGCGGAATCATGGTTTCGCAACCAGGCCCCGACAGATGTCGAGCGCCGGTTGGTGAGCCCATTCATCAGCCGAAGGCAGTTCATCACAATTATCATTCAGGAAAGAAGAAGATGCAGGATCGGCGCAAAAACGGAAAGGCCGATCAGAAGGCAGGACTCACCTGGAAGCAGGGGGCAAACCGAAAACGTGCGTAACACCGATGGGTATGCAAAGCGATGAGCGATACATACCGGCGCGCGAAGTACGGTGAGCAATCAGCAGTTCATGTGAGAAAACGCCCGGACGTAAACACCAACCTGTGTACGGATGCCAATGGCTCGTCACGCAGGCGGATCGGACGGAACCCACGCAACACCAATCGAACACGCAAGACTCAGCATGGAGTGGCCGAACTCCGCAACACCTTCGGCATTGGTTCACCCGAAGTTGGTCGCGAAAGGCGATCACCCCACCAGTTTGCAGGCGCGGGCTTGATATGGCGCACACGCATTCGCACGCCACGACCAATAACTACGCCCGAATTGCAGATGCGTTTGCGCGGTTCGTTTTTTAGCAACATGGAGTCACGGACTTGCGGTTTGTTAGTAGTGCCCACGGTCGGGAGTACATGGAACATTGCTTTACACGGTTCCAATCGGGCGAACTGGCTGCCGGGACTGCCAAAACGTATGTGCATGCACTTTCAAAGTTACAAAATTTAGCACGCGAGCAAATGCGTACGCGTGTCCGCATGATCAATAAAGATGAAATGTTGGCGCGTGCCAAGGAGATCGATGCGGTTCGGCGACTGGTGGATGCGCACAAGGGGCTAATCATCACACAGGAACAAGCGCAAAGGATGGTCGAGCTTTTGGCGAAGAGCCGCTCGCCCAATGCAACCGTATTTTCGGAGATGGCGCGATTTGGCATGGAGACAGGGGCGCGCATTACGGCTGCACTGCTCATTCAGGCCCAAGACATTGATTTCAAACAAAATTGTGTAATTTTTTGGGGCGACAAGGGTGGGAAAGACCGCGTTGTACAGGTGGACCCGGCGTACATGCGCCATTTGGCCCACCTCGTCGAAGGGCGAGCACCGGGTCGTGCAGTCTTTGAAGTAAGACGGCAAAATGGCAGTCTTCACCGTGTTGAAACGGCCCGCAAATTGGCGGAAAACCTGTACCGTGGGCACTCTGAAAAGATCGAGCTTCGCGGAGCGAATTTCCATGAGGGAATATAGTGAAATTCAAATGTATCAAGGGTTTTGGGCACGGGGAACGTAGCATGTCTCATGCGTAGCTGTCGCTGGTTTTCTTCCCGTGACGCCGTTTCCTGCTCTACGAGTGCCAACAAGTAGCCTTCATAGGATAATCCATGCTCCACCGCTTCTCTGGCGAGAGAGGCGTACTGTTTCGCGATCGTCGGCAACCGCAGTTGTTTCAGGTGATGAGCCAGTAGCAGATCGGTCGTCATGGTCATTCCCTCCCACCAGACAATTGGTTATACATTTGTAGATCGGAGTGTTGCACCACGTAATTCGTCAGATCTTTCGGCACCTGTTCGGTGGGAAGTGGCGTAGAGGGTCGGGGATTCGTCAATTGGTTCTGGATCCATTGAGTCCTTCAAAATGATACGTTTGGATACGCTCCGCCTCTTCCAATGCCTGGCGCAAACGATCCATCCCCACCTGCCGGTGTAAGAGAAGGAAGCGGACGAACAAGCGATCACCTTCTGCCTCTTGCCGTTCCCGCATTTTGGCGTGGACGCGTCGAAACACGTCCGGTACTTGATCGCTGTGAATCACCCGTGCATCCCTACTGCTCTTGGTTTTTTGAGCAACACATCCAGATAACGATCCAGTTCCAATATCATATGTTGCCGATTTCGACTGCGTTGATGCGCTGCGATCACTTCGTTTTGAGCCACGATGATCACCTGATCAACGAAGCCTTTCACCCACACGATTTGACCGGCATACTGACTGGGCACTGAATACTGATTGGTGTCAAACGTCACAGTGGAAATCTTACTCACCTTTCCAGGCTGCAGCCGACATGCTTCAAACGGTTGGGGTGGCAAGGGATGTAATATGGCACGTTCCCTCTCATACACTTGTGCCACGGTCTCCGTGGTTTGCGGTACACGATCAATAGTGGCCGATTGCTCACACCAAGGGATCAGAATCTGCGTGTCGACCTCCTCCAAGCTCACCACTTCCGGAACGGGAGCCAAGGCATTCCGCCGCACATAACTGACAAGTCCCTCAACTATACCTTTTTCATTACCCCGATTGGGATTACTAAATTCAGCTTCAAACACATAGTGGGCTTGTAGCGCGATAAATGACTCTTGTTCCTCGCGAGTACGCCCCGTCAGTATTTTCTTAACGGCACTCTTCAGATTGTCGAACAGACCGATCGCGTGAACCCCGCCAAAGTAGTCAAATCCACGAACGAATCCGTCCAAAAATGATTCCTGCTGCTCATTGCGGTAGGCCCAGACAAACTTTTTCCGACTGGCCGACAATTCCATGCAGAAAAGATAGATGCGCGTGACCTGGCCATTGATCCGAACATCGGCCTCACCCCAGTCAAATTGAAACTGTTGCCCAAGTGCAAACGACAGCGGGATAAAGACTTCTTTTTTCACTGCTTTCCGTGAAGCCACCACTTTTCGAATGTTCGATTGCGAGCCTTGAAATCCATACTCATCGCGAAGCCGGCGATACGCCGATGAGCGGCAGTGGGAGGCGTGTTCTGACGCAGATATTTGCTGACGGTATTGCGAGAAACTCCTAGTTTACGGGCAATTTCCCGCTGAGAAAGGTTTTCTCTTTCAAAGAGGATTCTGATAAGATGAAATTGAGCCACTTGGATCATCCTTTTTTGTTCCCTCACTTTCTGCTTTTAGTAGCCAACTTAAGCATACTCGTGAAGGGATCGAATTGGAAAACAGGTGGCTCACTTTTTGCTCGATCAACCAAGCGAAAAGTGGCTCAAAACTAACTTATCAAATACACGGGTCTTGCAAAATCAACTTGTGCCGTATATTATATAAGCATATTATTATATAATATTACAAGGATGGTGGTTCGGGTTGAATGAACTCACAAAGGAACTAATCCAGGTGGCGGCCGCTGTGGCCGTGGGATGTACTTCCTGTTTGGACTATCACGTACCCAAAGCGAGAGAGATTGGGGCGAGTAATGCAGATTTGCAAGAGGTCCTTGCTCTGGTTCGTCAGGTCAAACTCACCGCGACGATGAAGGCGGATGAATTTGCGGAGGACATGTTCCGGTCCGGGAAAACGGAACTGAACGTGGTGACGGCAGGTTCGTCATGCGGGTGTGGCTCGGGAAGCTGTTGCTCCTAATTTGGATATTTGAAAGAGGAGGAATCGGGAGTGAAAATTGACTTTTTTGATCCAGAAATGTGTTGCTCTACCGGGGTGTGTGGTACCTCTCCTGACCCGGAATTGATTCGCGTAGGTGAGATGGTGGAGATGCTCAAGACGGACGGACACACCGTGGCTCGTCACATGATGAGCCGGGATTCGGCGGCGTTCGCTTCGAACAAACGCGTATATGAAACCATGATGAAGCAAGGCTTGACAGTGTTACCGATAGTCACTGTGGATGGGGAAATTCGATCCATGGGTCGCTATCCGCAAATGGACGAATTGTTTGCAGCAAGGGAGTCCTAATCATGACCAAGTATCTTTTCTTTTCCGGGAAAGGCGGTGTCGGAAAGACTTCCCTTTCTTCCGCAACGGCCGTCATGTTAGCGAAGCAAGGTGCGAGGACGCTGCTCGTCACCACGGATCCGGCTTCGAACTTAGGAGACGTGTTTGGGCAAGAAGTGGGTCTCGAAGCCCGAGCGGTTCAAGGCGTTCCGTATTTGTTCATTCAGGAGATTAACCCGAATCAAGCCCTACAGACCTATAAAGACCGGGCCTTGGCTCCTCTTCGAGAGTTATTTCCGGAAGAGTTCGTGCAGGCTGCGGAAGAAAAGATGAGTGGGCCTTGTACGGAAGAAATCGCAACCTTTGACCAGTTTATCGCTTGTATGCATCAGCCTGACTATGAATGGGTGGTGTTTGATACGGCACCCACAGGGCACACACTACGCTTGCTGGAATTGCCGAGCAGTTGGAGTTTACACATTGAGGAAAGTGCGCAAGGAAGCGGGCAAACCTGCATCGGCAGTGTGGATGCGCTTGCGGCATCCAAGGAACAATATGACAACGCGGTGCGCGCGCTGCAAGACCCGGAAACCACCACGTTTGTGTTTGTCACACAGCCCGCCCGACTGCCGATGGATGAGATGCTGCGTTCGGCGGGTGAACTACAGAAACTGGAGATTTCAAATCAGGTCGCCATTGTGAACGGGGTCATTCCGGAAGACGAACGTACTCACCCCTATTCTAGTCGCAGGTGGCAGAAGCAAGAACCGTTTATTCAAGATCTGAGGTCTCACTTTGTAGGTTCGATTGGGTACATGCCTCTCTATGCAGATGAGGTCAAAGGGATCGCGATGCTGGAGCAAGTCGGGAGGGATTTACAACATGCCATTCAACTATGATCAGCTCCCTGCCGACCTACTGCTGCCTCGGGGCGATAAGCGCCGGAGAATTTTCCTGGCTGGAAAAGGGGGCGTGGGAAAAACGATGCTCGCGTCTACAACGGCGTTGTTTGCAGCGGACCAAGGCTTCAAAACGTTGCTTGTGACCACCGATCCCGCGGCTCACATCGGGAACGTGTTCGGTGAAACGGTTACCTCAGTCCCACGTCAAATTTCCGGCTCGAATCTATGGCTGGTTCGAATTGACCCAAAGGTGGCGTTTGACGCCTACCGTAATCAAGTGCTGGACTCGCTGGAATATCAGTTTCAAGACGCTGAGACCGTCGGACGCGTCAGTGAAGAACTGAATTCCCCCTGCACAGAAGAAGTGGCTGTCTTTCAGGAATTTCTTGACTACGTGTTGAGTGATGAGTTTGATGTGACCGTGTTTGATACGGCCCCGACGGGTCACACCGTCCGCCTTCTGCAGTTGTCTTGGGATTACGAAGAAGAGCTAGAGCATAAGGATGCCTTTACGGCAGAAACCGCGGCTTTGGACGATGCTCAATTGGCTCGAATGAATACAGCAATTCGTACGTTGCAAGATCAAGATGAAACGGGGATGTTGTTCGTCACGTTGCCGGAATCGACGCCAATTGCGGAAATGGAGCGAGCGATTGCGGATTTAGAACGAACCCACATTTACACGCAAGGCATTATCGTGAATCAAGTACTTCCCAAAGAGGCTGCGACCAGTCGCTTGTTTGGTAAGCGCTTGGAATTGCAAATGGGGCACATTGACCGATTGAAAAAACGCAACACTAACCGAACCATTGCTGTTGCGACCTTGCAAGACGATGAAATCATTGGCGCGGAGCTCTTGAAACGATTCGCGAAGGAAATGATTGAAACATCGAAGGAGACGATACGATGAGTGGGAAAATTGCGATTGTGATTAACTCAGGATGGGATCAAAAGGATAAGGTAACGTCGGGGATGCATGTAGCCAAACGGATTTTTGACGCGAGGGAAGAAAATCAAATTGATGCCGTGGAGGTCTTCTTGTTCACGGGGGCCGTAAAATTACTCGAATCCGTTCCACCAGAAGTAGACAAGACTTTGACCGAACTAAGGGAAGCGGGTCTTATGGTTGGCGCTTGCTCGAATCAAGTGAACAACTGGAAACTGACGGAACCCGCCACCAAGTACAGCATTAACCTGGAATTTGCTCGTGATGCCTTCTCCCGTTACGCTCGGGAAGGATATACCGTTTTAACGTTCTAAGGTGAATAAGGCCCGCCATCGTGGTCGGGCCGGGCCTAGTATCGAATGGAGAGTTTGGAGAGAATGACACAAATGGATGACGAGTGATGGTGCTGGAATAAGCGGGAAGGCTCCTTTCCTTTTGAGATTTCAGGTGCGAGACACGGAGTCCAGTCGTGGCCATTATGCTGTGCGTGAAATTCACCGGGACTGAGGAGATTTTCCTTATGAAAATAAGGGCACTCGAACCGATGCTTTATATAAAACGTTCCACTCGGAGGTGAATAAGACATATTGGACTCCTTCGAAAGTATGGCAGAAATATATAAGGCCATGGGGGATAAGACCCGTCTTCACATGTTGGCTCTGCTTGCCAAAGATGAACTCTGTGTTTGCGAACTCGTGGCGATTTTAGACATGTCCCAGCCCGGCGTTTCGCAGCACCTTAGAAAATTGAAGCAAGCGGGTCTGGTCAAGGAGCGGAAAACTGCGCAGTGGGTTTTCTATTCCCTCCACGAAGTTGCTTTTCCGCTCCTTAAAGACCTTGTCAAATTGTTGCCCGACGTGTCTGCAGAGCTTGAAGAGCTTAAATCACAAGGGCTGCGAGTTCAGTGTAATTTATAAAAGAAGATTGGGATCGACATCATTGCTTATGTGGCTGCAGGAATTTTTCTTGTAACCCTGATATTTATGATATGGCAACCGCGAGGCCTCTCCATTGCTGGAGTGCGCTTGGCGGGGCTGTATTAACCCTCTTATTTCGAGTCGTAACCATTCACGATGTGGTAGAGGTGACACGAATTGTTTGGGATGCAACACTCGCGTTCGTCGCGATTATTATCATCTCTACGATTTTAGACAAAATAAGAGTGGTTACATGTCGCTGGCCTTTAAGCAGGAGAAATAAAAAAGAACGAGGGAGAGAATAACGTGAGAAAACCGATTGTCTTTTTTATCTGTACCGGAAACTCATGCCGCTCGCAAATGGCCGAAGGATGGGCGCGTCACTTTGCTGGAGATAAAATTACGGTACTCAGTGGAGGGATTGAGGCGCATGGACTCAATCCGAAGGCCGTGCAGGTGATGAAAGAGGCTGGCGTGGATATTTCAAGTCATACTTCGGACCTGATTGATAACGAGATGCTTAATCAATCAGACTACGCGATCACGCTCTGTGGCGATGCCTATGACAAATGTCCAGTTACACCTCCTCACGTGAAACGAATACACTGGGGTTTCGAGGATCCGGCTCGAGCAACAGGAACGGAAGAGAAAGTGATGAACAAGTTCAGAGAAGTTCGCGACGCCATTAAAGGGCGCGTTGAATATTTCGTTGAAGACATCTCTTCCGAACATCTTTAAAATCGGAATTATGATTGCAGGGGGAGGAGGGGGACTTTATTCATCTGCAATGAGTCGTCTCATGTTGAGTCTGACTGGAAGGCTCTAAAAAAGTGTTTGTTCCAATCTCGACCAAACGTTTTACTTGAGCCAATTCGGCATCTTGTTCTATTTTAAAACTCGAATGCCTATATACTGGGATGGGTGGCGTACTTCCGACTTGCCGAAATGGAGGGTCATTGCCAACAATTCGATGAGTGGATCGCCAAAAGTTGAGATAGGGTAATGTCTCCAGGCAATGCCTAACATACTCCATCCATCCCGCGGCGGTATAAGCGGAATAACCTACAATTTATCCCTCCACTCGCTGGTTATGGCAGATAAAAAAATAACCCGACATATCCACCATAAATGGAGATCATCAGGTTATTAAACAAGGAATACAGCAAAGAAACATCGCCAGCCCTACCTCTCAAGCGATCATACGGTTCCAAAGACCGTGCCTGTTGATTCTATTACCGCACGAATAATGAATGGGGAATGGGTACATGAGGAAACACCTGCAATCAAAATCATTATTCCGTAAACTATCACTATACAATAAAATACTTGTTATGTCAAAATTTCGATGTGATCAATTGTCTATGGCGAAATGTAAAGTAAAATACTAAAATATTGGAGGACTGTCCCTGCGATGACAAATAGGTGCCAAACTGCGTGGTGGTATGGGAACCCCCTCCATACATAAAATATGGCGCCTACCGTGTAACAAATTCCTCCTGCCATCAACAATGCAATCCCGTTGCCGTTAAAATGTAAAGTGATTTGATGCCAGCCAATCACGACCAACCAACCCATTAAAACGTAAAGCAGGGTGGAGGTGAACATGAATTTTTTGGCAAGGAATGCCTTGAATACAACTCCTCCGATCGCGAGTCCCCACACAATCCCAAGCAAAATCCATCCTAATCGACCACGAATTAAAAATAGGGAAATGGGGGTGAACGTCCCTGCGATAAACAAATAAATGGAGGCGTGGTCAAAAATCTCAAACACATCTTTTGCTTTTCCTTTGGGTAGGGCATGCACCAACGTGGAGGAGAGATAGACAATGAACATGGAAGAGCCAAATAATGCAACGCTGATCGCATACCATACATTATGGTCAAGAGAAGCAGAAATCATCAGAACGACTAATGCGACAATACTCATAATCGCACCAACGCCATGAGTGACGGAATTGGCAATTTCTTCACCTTTAGAAAACACATGAGTTTGAGCCATCAATTGATTCTCCGTAAGAAATTTAATCGACGCGAATTCGTTTTGTGGAAAGGATCATGGTGTGTTGACATTGAGAACAGGTAGGGGGAACGATGAGTACAAATTCTTTTCTTGACCAACTAGCGCAGTGGGGGCATTGCCAGACTTCTGTGTCCGCATATTGATATTCACTTGCCGGCTTTTTTGAATGAGAATATCCACTCAAATGGAACAGCACCTCCTTGGGTAATAGGAATAGATAGACTGGAAATCAAATGATTTCAGGAAATGAAAGAGGGTCGATGATCATTCTTCAAAGGATCGCATCTTCGCTGGGGATAAACAAAGCTTTGTGGGAGATGTGAATTGATACTCATTCATGGTACTCCTATTTGTAGCAGATAGCAATTGATGATCGTTGATTTTAATGTGAAATAAGAATTTCATTAAGTTGGGATAGGTAGCAAAATATCCACGGTTGTCCCTTTGCCTTCTTTGCTGGAAAATAAGAGCTGACCTTGGTGTGCTTCGACAATCCGCTTACTAACCGTCAATCCTAAGCCTGTTCCTTTTTCCTTCGTGGTAAAGAAAGGTTCTCCTAATTTATTAATTCGTTCTTGAGTCATGCCAATTCCTTGATCTTCTATTTGAATTTTAATCATATTATCTTCTAAAGATAGAATGTTAACTTGGATCATTCCCCCATTTGGCATGGCTTCAATGGCATTATTCAGCAGGTTGATCATTACTTGTATTAAGTGATCCTCATTCCCGTTGATGATCCATTTGTCTGCATGCCCTTGATAATAAATCTGAACATTACTAATTAGGCACTGGGTTCTCAACAATTCATGGACGGTGATCAAGGTGTGATGCAAATCAATGGGAGCCAATTTGATGTCTTGTGGCTTGGCTAAGAGCAGGAAATCTGTCACGATTTGATTAATTCGCTCCACCTCCTCTAAAACAACCAACGCATACTGTTCGTTTCCTTCCTTTTCCTTCAGCAATTGTAAAAAACCTTTTATAGCAGTTAAGGGGTTCCGTATTTCATGGGCGACACCAGCTGCCAATTCGCCTACAACAGCCAACTTTTCTGACCTTATCAGTTGCTGCTCCATGCATTTCCGGTCTGCGATGTAGCGTACAATTGATAACACCACTTGCTTTTTCCCAAATAAAAAATAGCGAGTGCTTAATTCACAAGGAATCACCCGACCCTCTTTGGTAACATGGACACTTTCTCTGATTATGGGAACGCCAATGAGCATATTTCTTATATAATCTTTCATCATTTCCAAATCTGCATTATCGACCATATCCATGGGTGACATGGTTAACAATTCATCTCTGGAATAACCCAATTGCTGGCAAGCCGCTCGATTTACATTAATGAATAGGGACGGGGACCCGTCAGGCAGTACTTCAAATAAAAAAATCGCGTCACTGGCATTTTCAAACAGTTCCTTGAATTCGATTTCTTGTATACTAAGTTTTTCATTAACGGAGGCGATGGAAAGCTCGTGTCGATGGTTAATAATATAAAATAAAGCGGCAGAAACCAAGATTAGCAAAATATCTTTAAGCAGATGAAAAAAGCTCAAACGATCGAGAGTATGATTGATCATTCGGAAAGTAACCACTAAATAACCGATTGAAATGAGCAAATAACTTACGGTCATCTTCCAGGCGCTTGTACTCTTAAAAAGTTGGGAACGTAACTTCGACACCTTTTTGCCTCATTTCCATTTATCGATAGATTATTATGCTATCTTGGAATCTAGTGACATTCCTAAAACTTATACTATTTTTAAGATTGATATTAGCAGATTGTTAATAGGACCACATACTAAAAAAATAATATATGTGATAAAACAAGAGAAAGACGCAATTTTATAGAGGGAGATCGATTCCGTTGGTGATAAGTGACTCAAACTCTTTTTGTGGCACTGGTCTGCTAAAGAGATAACCTTGAATTTCATCACAAAAATTTGATTTTAAGAACTGAAACTGTGGGATGGTTTCAACGCCTTCCGCTACGACGTGCATGCCTAACGAATGAGATAATTTGATTACTGTTTCTACGATAATCATGTCTTCTGGGTGCTCATGCATTTGTCGGACGAATGACTGATCGACTTTTACAATGTTGCATTTTATCTCTTTTAACCGTTGCAACGATGAATAGCCAGTTCCAAAGTCATCAAGTGCAATATTTAATCCCAATTTCCGCAATTCTGAAATAGAATGAAGGAATTGTTCGGGATCAATCACAAATATACTTTCAGTCACCTCAATTTCAATCCACGTTGCGCCAATTCCAGTCTCCTCAATTATCCTTTTCACTTTCTCGATGAAGTCGCTTTTCATCATTTGTTCTCCGGATACATTGACGGATATCGGTAGGTGACAAAGCCCTCTATCCTGCCAATGTTTATTTTGTTGACAAGCTGTACGCAGCACCCATTCCCCAAGTTCGATGATGAGATCTGATTCCTCGGCGAGTGGAATAAATTCTCCCGGTGACACCATACCTAAAGTAGGATGATTCCATCGGATGAGTGCTTCTGCACTTAAAATTTGATAGGTAATGGGATCGACGCGAGGTTGATAATATAATTCCATTTCCCCTCGATCAAGCGCTCCATATAGATCCTTTTGCAATGTAAATCTTCGATAAGCTTGTGCATTTAAGTTGGGAGAAGTGATCATATAGGTATTTTTACCGCGTTCTCTGGCACGCAGAAAAGCCATATACGCCTCTTTAGCAGGCGCTTTGATATAACCATTGGGATCGATGTGTGCATTTACCCCAATATTCACATGCACGCGATATTCTGTTCCTTCAATATTAAAGGGTTGGCGAAAGTATTCAATCGTTTGTTCGATTGTATTGACTAATTCATTGATATCGTTATGATAAGTAACGATTGCAATAAAATCCCGTTCACTGTATCGATAAAGTAAATCTTCATTTCGCAAGTTTTTTTGAATCCGCTCTACGACTTCTTTGATCAATTTTTCTCCGATCGCGTTGGTATACATATTTTTAACAAAAAGAAGTCCAGATACACCAATAAATAGGGTTGCCACTTTTGACCCGGGACGTTGTGAAAGTTCCTGGATGACGGGCATGATCTGCTCTCTCAGTGATGTTCGATTCGGCAACTTAGTGGTGGTATCGTAATAAGCTAATTGATGTAACGCTTCTCGGGATTCAATACGTTCTGTTACATCCTTAAAAACCACTTCTATGTATCTGGTTCCAGTGAAAATAATCGGAAAGCTTATGCCTTCATAATAGCGGATTACCCCATCTTTTGTGGTCAACTGTCCCTCAACGATGCCATTTGCACTACCGTGGATCGCGTTTCTAATTCGCTTTCTTGTCATCTCTTTTGTTTTCGGATCCATAAAGCTGACAAGATCAGCTCCGAGTAATTGTGACACCGATTTTTCACCAAAAAATTCTGCACTGATTTGATTGGCGTATACAATCATTCCTTCACCATTGATCACCAGTGTAGCTCCGGGGAGATATTCTAGTGAACTAATATCAAAAAGCATGCCTAAATAAAATGTTGACATCCCATCGGTTCGGATTTGGCGGATGGTCAACCAGGCTGGATATTCTTCGCCCGTTCTTCGTTTATTCCATACTTGTCCTGTCCAAGCATCATTGTATTCCATTGATTTCCAAATAGAATTATAAAAATCTTGCGCATGCTGATCAGATAAAAAGTGATCTGGAGAGAGGCCAATGAGATCTTGCATTTCATAACCTGAGATTTTGCAAAATGATGTATTCACCGATAAAATTCTAGTGGTGCTATCCATGATAAAAATTCCCTCAACCGAATGGTCAAGCACTATTTGGTTGATCTTGCGTAAACTATCATTGTTTATCATTTCCGATTCAGCCACCTATTAATTTAAGTTAAGGTAGGGATATGAGGAACATTCTAAATCAGTTCTGCAATATAGATGGAACCTATTGCACTCAAATCGAGAATCTCTTCTCCCACCTTCACCATTGGTCTTAATGCATTGACAGGATTAATCCAAACAATTTCGCCTATTTGTCCTGTTGATAATTGTACTGAACAACCGATCAGTGACTCCATCATATTATTTATAAATACTTCTATCACTTGATGATCAAATTGCCCAAATTCCCCATGTTGCAATTCTGATAATACCTGATAAATCGGCGATGCATGGCGGTAAACTTGCACAGTTGACATCGCGTGATACACATCGGATACCGCCACAATTTTGCTAAATAGAGTAATTTTATCTCCGTTTATTCCAAGTGGATATCCAGATCCGTCTATCCGCTCGTGATGTTCCAGTGCTACAAGCGCTTGGCGGTGTGAAATGCCTACTGTGCCTTCTAATAGGTGATAGCCAAATACCGTGTGTTTTTTCATTAATTTGAATTCATAATCAGTCAGTTTTTCGGGTTTGTTGAGAATTTCGTCAGACATCATTGCTTTTCCAATGTCATGCAGCAACCCACTGATCAGTAAAGATTTTTGATCGCGATCATCCATTTTCATCCATTCGCCTTGCAGTAAAGACAAAATACCCACGGCAATACTGTGTCTAAGTGTATAATCATCCTTATTTTGAAGGTGCATCATAAGGCTTGAAAGTTTCATGTTTTTTGCCAAAACAGAAAGTGCAGGGACTAAGTTGCGTTCAATGTTGTCCAACGGAATACCACGCTTAGCACGCACTTGAGCAAATACATTTTCAATATCACGAATAGCGGCTTGCATGATTTGAATGTACCTTTCATCTTCACCTACAGATGTTGCATATTCAACTCTGGAATCTTCTATTGTGGAAGCCTGATCGTGATTATCCAAACCAGGATTCTCAACGTGCTCATGTTGCCTGAGCCGATTAATGAGTTCTGGGTTTTCCAATTTAATGCGCCACCTTTGCAATTCAACGCGAAAGAGAGAAATATTTTACATGGAGATTTTTTTAGAAAAAGAAAATAGAAAGACTAATGTTGCGATGAAATATTTATACGACTTATAGGCAATATTTGCAATTCTAAAAAATAATATAGTTTTTATTTTGATTCACTTGGGAACGAAATAATAATAAATATTAGATTTCGTGAAGAAGTGAAACCGTTTGCAAAGATTCAAAATGTCGGTAGTGTTTTCATGCACAGGCTAGATTAAAGGCAATCCTGTGATCCGCGCAACATCAGCATCCCAAGCGACAAGATCTTCGAAAGATAATTCTTCAATGGATGTTTTACCTAATGCATGCATCCCGAATTTTAGTTCTTCTGCGAAACTAATCAAGAAATTCAGTAGTGAAGTGGCTCCTTCTTCTTCGTTAAATTGATCCTTCAATCTGCCTGTCGTCCAGGTAAGTGAGGTAGGAGGATCAAAAGGGAGTGTTTTTGCCAGTTGTACGTGTGTCACAGCGTATAGCGCAGCTGTCCCTAGATAGACCGCATTAGCTCCCAGTGCCAGTGCTTTTAAGATATCGCCAGGAGTGCGTAATCCCCCTGAAATCACCAGGTCAATTTTTTGATTCCATCCTTTTTGTCGAAGGAAGCGAACAGCGCGTACTAGTGCGCTTAGCGTTGGCAACCCAAAATCATTTACCAGTATGGAAGGGGATCCGTGCGTTCCCCCTTGTGCGCCATCGATTGCCAAAATATCTGCTCCAGATGATATGGCAATTTCCATATCTTGTTCTAAATAATGACTAGCCGCCAATTTCACGATAATAGGAATGCCAGGAGCGGTTTGATGCAGTCGCTTGATTAACTGGTGAAGTCCGCCATAATGAGTGAGCATTTCACTACTTGATGGAATGACGACGGGCTCATTCTTTGCTTGGTTCAACAACCCCAGATCCGTGAGGACTTCTTGATCATATTCATTATGTTCTTGTGGGCGTATCTGTGCCCATGCGCCACCATTGGCTCCTTGCCCTATTTTGATCTCAATTGCGTCCGCTTGCCGCAGTGTCTCGGTATCTGCCTCCCAAAAAGATCCGTGTATCTGGACGATTAAGCGATGGGATAGTTGTCGATGCTCTTTAAGTATCGCCCCTTGTCCGGGGTTATAGGCAATCCCTACTTGTCCCGATGCTTTTGCCATAGCACGGGTTACCTCTTTCGAAAGTGCGATTCCATAGGCCATTCCGGAAATCATAATGGGTATTGAAATCTTTAATGGTTTTTTTGCGTTTTTTCCTAATGAAATCGATAAATCCACCTTTTCGTCTGTATAGAGTGGACGCTTATAAAGTTGTGCAGGATTAAACAGGAGCCCGTCAAAATGCGGGTATTTTTGGGTGGGTCCGATTGGCTTTTGGAGTACAAAAGGGGCGTTAGACCGATATTCATTTTCCATCATCTCCATGATGCCATGATGATGGATGCCTACGATACCTTCCCAGAGGCTGCGGTCGTATTCCGTTTTGAGTAGTCGAAGCACATTTTTCTTCACGCTTCGTTTGATGAGCCATTTAATCAAGATGCGCGCCTCCTCATGCATAGTGTGGACATATTAGATGGATAATATCGTTATTAAAACCTTTAATTAGAAAGTGATTTGATGGTTATGAAAAAAAAACGAAAAATTGTGGAGAAATTGCAATCGTCCATCTTGAAGGAACTTTGGGAACAAGTGAATAAGGATGAATTGGTGGCTTCGATCAATCAAAATATCGAGACCATGCAAATCATATGGAATCATTGCGACGATTTTAAGATTACTCCTTTAACGGATGGTACCACTGAAACTCAATTTGGTATCGTGGCGTGTTGGATGGATGGGCTCGTAGATGAGAAGCGCGTGCAGGAGATCATTCTTCATACTAATTTAAACCAATTGATGTCCAGTGGAACGAATACAGAACTCATTAGCCTTCAAACTGGTATGTATCAGGCCATCGCCACTTATCAAGAGGCTAGTAGGGCCATCGCAGCTGGACAATTGGTATTTTTTATGGAGGGGAATAGTAAGGGATTTTCCATTAGTGTCTCTAATTTTCCTTCAAAAGCGTTGGAAACGCCACAAAATGAACCCACCATTGAAGAACCGCAAGTGTCGTTTGTGAATGTGTTATCACAAAATATTGCTACGATACGAAATTTTGTACGATCGCCTCACCTTAAGGTGGAAATTAGGACGCTTGGATCCATGCTGGAAAATTCGGTCGCGCTACTTTATTTGGATTCTGTGATTGAAAAGGAAGTAGTAGATGAGGTCAAAAAGCGGCTTTCTTCCTATCAGCTAGAAGGTGTTTTAGGGTTCAACTATGTCAAAGAAATTTTGGAGGACCATCCCTATTCACCTTATCCAACGATCGATGAGACAGAGAGGCCAGATCGGGTGGCGGTCGGTTTACTACAAGGCAAATTCGCAATTTTAGTCAACGGATCAACGATTGTACTCCTTGCACCTGCAACATTTATCACTTTTATTAATCCGATTGAAGATTACTATACCGGATATGAAGCCGTCGTATTTTTCAGGGTGATGAGGCATTTAATGTATTGGATATCGATGTTATTGCCTTCCATCTATATTTCGTTACTTTCTTATAATCAGGATCTATTACCTACCCCTCTCCTTTTAAATTTACAGATCCAGCACCAAAATTTACCTTTTTCTGTAATTTTGGAGATATTTATCATGCAAATTGCTTTTGAGGCCATGCGAGAAGCAGGCACACGGTTACCGAAAACTGTTGGGCAATCCGTTAGTATTGTCGGCACGTTGGTCATTGGCGATGCAGCGACACAGGCAGGACTCGTGACGCCGGCTGCTGTCATCGTGGTGGCCTTTACTGGAATCGCCTCCTTTACCATTACTTCTTATGCCCTGGCGTATACGAACCGAGTGTTGCAATTTGCTTTTATGTTATCTGCATTTCTCTATGGGTTATATGGGGTTATTATCGTTGGGTTAATGCTTGTTGCACACTTAGTTTCATTAAAATCGTTTGGTGTACCCTATATGTCCCCTGTCGCGCCTTTCCATGCAAAAGTCTTTCCTTATGCTTTTTACCGCCCGTCTTGGAGTAGTGAAAATCGATACCAGAAAGATATTGCTGGTTTTCCTCGCCCTGATCTTGAAAAATTGAAAAAAACTAAATGAATTGGCTACGAAATTTTACTTGTCTCCTAACATTGATGATGACGTTATTTCTAACGGGTTGTGATTACCAAGAAATTGATAGTATCAATACCTTGCTTGTCATCGGGATTGATCAACACGGAAAAGGGGAAATCAGAGTAACGGCAGAGATTCCGGATTATTCCAAATCAAAGGGAAAGCAACAAAAATCATTGACGTTGGAGGGGATAGGGAAATCAATTGAAGAGGCGGAGAAAAATATACAGTTCCGAAGTCCCAAGGAATTATATTTAGCCCATACTACCTTGTTGTTGTTGGGGGCTGATTTTGCAAAGCGAGATATTTCGGGGGTTCTCGATTACTTCGAGAGGGGCAGATTTTTCCGGCCAACAATCTATATGGCAGTGTGTCAACCATCAGCTAAAAGTATGTTAAGTGCAAATCTGAATTCTGAAGCGATTCACGCTTTTGGCATTAGGGATCTCATTAACAATACAACTAAAATATCGCGAACGGTGACAAGCGATATGATTCATATCATGCGCGGAGAATACTCTCCATCCGGAACGTTTGGTATTGCCGCTTTGAAGTTAGACACCGAAGAAGAACCGGAGGTGGCAGGGGTGGGACTGATTCAAAATCAACACATGGTTCGTTGGATTTCTTCAAAAGACGTGCCTTATTGGATCCTCATGCATGAAAGGCGTCTTGATAATCTGAATTTTTCCGTTACTAATGCTAGTCACCAGAAGATCAATGGACGAATTATTTGGGGGCGGGTCACCTTAACTACAAGATGGAGAAACGGTAAATTGACCGCAGTTTACAAGGTGAGGGGGAGTGGGCAAATTGATGAACTTTCTCATGAAATGCAATTAACTCCTAAAAAGCTTGCCAATATAGAACGTGAGTTGAATCAGGCATTCAATAAAAAGTCGCATAAGTTTATCCAATCTTTGCAAGCTTCACAAATTGACGGATTAGGTTTAGCGGATGAGTGCTTTCGAAAACATCACAGCACTTATCAATCACTTAAGAATAGTTGGGGTGAAGTGTTCTCTCAAGCCAATATTCAATGTGAATACCATATACACCTTATCAGGTCAGGGATGAAAAAATAATTCATAGCATTTGAGGTGAATAGGGGTGTTCGGCCTTTATTTCTTGCTCATGTTGGTTGGTATTTTATTTATGGTGACAGAAGGAAGAGCGAAGCATTGGAGAGATTTGTCTGTTCAATTTTTTTTGCTTCTTATGTCAACCATTCTAGTTGTCAGTGAGGTATGGGAAATTCCGCAGCTTCTAGCCCCATACACATGGATGAGGGTACTATTTGAACTGTTATCAGGCGTTCTTTATTAACTATTTTAGAAGGGTGTTTAGATGCCCCAATTTACATGGTTTCAGTATGTTGTTTTTATGGTGACCATCAATCTTGGTACTGCATTAACAGGAACTCCATCCCTGATCTCCAACTACACTGTACGAAGTGGTTGGATTGCGGCGTTACTGATGAGCATTGGGGTCATCGTATCCGCAAGTATTGTGGAAATTTTCATCCGCATTTTTCCTAAGAAGACATTAAATCAAGCGTATCAGCAAGCATTCGGGAAAAAAGTTGGGTGGATTTTTGGTTTATGGATGGTCTTTTGGTTCTATGTGACGGACTGTATTGTTTTTAAGGAAGTTATGATGTTCTTGGGAGATGCGATATTTCCTAATACTCCTGCCTATCTTTTGGGTCTTCCCATGCTGGTCCTTATGTTTTTTGTCCTTTGGCTCGACATTCAAGTTATCGCCAGAATGATTGAGTTTTCTTTGCCGATTATTATCGGGCTTTTAGTGGTTATTCCTCTTGCCATGATGAATTTAGATATAAAATTGCTTTTCCCGCTTGCCCCTGATTCATGGAGTGACGTATGGAAAGCATCTGTTAGTCCCATTTTTACGTATACTATCGAATTGATGGTGTCGTTGATGCTAGTGGATGTGATACCGGATGAAAAGCGGTTAAGCCAGTATTTACTACTTGCTGGAGGGATCATCGTTGCGATTCACATGGTGGGGGAACTGATGATCATTTTAGTACTTGGGGATGCGAGCAAAAATTTAATTTATCCCGTGCTTGAAATCGTGCGCAGTATACGCATCGGTAAGTATATCGAACGTCTCGATACCATCATCGTCATGGGAATTATCACTGCAGGTTTTTTTAAATTATCATTATTTCATTATGGCATGGTGAAATCGCTACAGGAAATTTCTTTTGTTACCTCAAAACGCTCAGTGATTTATCTCACGGCAGTGGCGATTTGGGCAGGAAGTGAAGCATTATTTCCTACCAACAAAGATGCGATGGAAGCCTTATTGAAGTTTACACCTTCTTATTTTATTTTTTCTCTGTTACTACTCCCTTTATTCGCCATTCTAGCCGAATCGTTGCGCGTTTTCATTAATCAAAAAATAAAACCTCAAAAGAGCATGTAATTTCATGAAATCGACACCTGTAATTCGAGACTTCTGCTGCTTCGCCCTCTTCTAACGTTTGGTAGTCTTTGGGGTGGGTCAGATTGTCATCCGATGGGGGGCTAAGTGGTTCTGGATTCACTATCGTCGGTTGGAACGCGTTCACTTACATTCGGATATTTTAATTGCTACTTCATGTCCTAATAATTGATGTGCATCTTTATCTAAATGAATTCCATCTATTTCACTTGTAGTTAAAAATTTACTGGCATCTATTAAATGAATATCATCATGTTGAAATTCTTTAATGAATTCATTTGATAAGGTCTTGGACTTTTCTTCTCCTCCTTCAAACATGGAAGCACCTTCTCCAATTTCTTTGATCGAAGGGGGGATTAAAACAATAATTCTTGGTTTATCATTTTGGCCGTATAGGGAGGAACATTCAACAATTGAAACCAAATGACGAACTCCTAGAGCAATATCTCTTGGAGATAGTGCATATTTTTTTTTCAGATCATTTATACCTAGCATGATGACGACAAAATCAAGAGGCGCATGAGATTTTAAGCAAGGAAGCAAGTAATCTTTTCCGCTCATCACTCTTTCGACGGGATCCTCCCAGACGGTTGTTCTTCCGTTTAGTCCTTCTTCAATAATATAAAAATCAGCACCTAGTTCTGTTTGTAAAATTCCTGTCCAACGCACGTTTTTGGGTAATCGTGATCTTGTGGTAGGGGAATACCCCCATGTATTTGAATCTCCATAACATAACACTGACTTCATTTTCCAATCCCCTCCATTTTTATTCACGTGAATTACCTTATGAATAATTCACCATTCCAATAAGACACCTAATACATTAGATTTAGTCTCAATAATATAACGCCATGCTTCATCAACTTTATCAATTGGGAACCTGTCAGTAATAAGAGTAGAGGTCTTTAACCATCCCTCTTTAATACCCAATAAAGTGTGATCCATTCTTTCTTTCTGCCATCCTGAAGGTGTATGTAAAGTAATTTCCTGGTCGCGCAATGTTTGAATATCAACTAATCCTTTTTCACCCAGGAACCCAGCAGATACTAAATGGCTATTATGAGCCATTTTGGGCTGTAACATGCTCACGGTTTCCATATCACCCACAGTATCTATCACCACTTTTATTGCTTCAAACTGGGACAAAATATCGGGCAATGGTATTTTCTTCGTATTAAAGGATTTTATATTACTGGGCAAGAATGACAATCTTTCATCGTGACGACCTAAAACGATAACTGATCCTTCCCTGTGTAGCAAGGTCTGAGCTGCCCATTGTCCCACTAATCCATCGCCTATGACAACCGTCATATCCCCACTATTAAATTCAGGTCGCATTCCACAATTGTATCCCACTTGCGTTAATACTAATCCCGCATAATCCTCAGCAATAGACCCACCCGGTAGCTTCCAAACTTGATTTTCATGGGTGACAGCTGGAGAAATATGGCCTGCTTCATCAAAAAACATGTTTGATACTTTACTCACGCTGGCAAATACTCGGTCCCCAACACTTACTTTACTTACTTTAGAGCCTATTGATTTTACAATTCCGACTTTTTGATAGCCAGGAACATGAGGAAATGGCCATGGTCCACCCTCTATATATCGTTGTTCTCCAGCTATCCTTTCTCCTCTCAAATAGGAGGACTCAGTTCCAATGCTAATCCATGAGCATTCTACATCAATGACAACATCCTCTTCTGACGGTTCAGGTATATCAACTAAACGAAGTTCCACTTTATTCATATCAGGAAAAACCACTGCCTTGCCCTTCATCACCGTATCCCCTAACTTTTAGAATTTAACTATTAACGTTTGAATTCTTATTGATTATGAAAGAAAGCCAATTCTATTTCTTTGATTTGTTCATTATTAATTGAAATAATATTTCCCATATCTTTAGATGCTATAATTGCTTCTGCGTTATACTCAATAACTTCTAAACGATCAAAAGCTTGCAAAGCACTTTGTGCTGTCACGACGACACCGTCATTTTTTACAAGTACCACGGGCTGTTCTATGGTGCAATGTTGTGCGACCGTTTCTGGCCGATCTTGAGTGACACCGAAAGGTAATTTTTTTACGTTTCTAAGCAGTATATAGCTTTCAGGAATGGTTCTTGACTCAAATTCAGTGTTTGTAATGGCGAATGCCGTGATATTTGGCGGATGAGCAATAATAATGGAATTGACATGTGGATGTTGATCATAAATGGCTTTATGCAATTTCACTGCTCTGCTGGGAAATTTCCCTGATTCGCGCCTGTCACCTTCAATTCGTACAAGATCTTCTGATCGCATTGTCTTACGGTCGACTGCATGAGGGGTTATCAGGAACGAGCTACTATCCAATCGTTCAGAAAATGTACCCTGTGTACTGGAAAATAGACGTTGGTCGTAGGATCGATGAATCAGTTTGATGAGTTCCTCCCGCGCGTAAAGTTCCTCGCTGTTTTTTATCGAGTGTTGATATTCCAATAATTCTTCTACACTAAATGCTTGGTAAAATTCAAGTTGTAGGTCAGACAGCATGACGGTTCGTCCCAGCCGGTTTGCGTTTATTTCAAGTTTCGCAGAGAGATCTAATAACTCCAAAATTTTGAATGTTTCTATAATTGTATTCGAGCCTATTACCACTCCGTGATTTTCAAGTATAACTGCATTTGAACCTTGGGAAAAAACTTCAGCAATATTTTTCCCTAATTGTTGACTTCCAGGTAATGCGTATTTTGCAATTCCGACTTTACCGCAGATTTCGCTTAAATCTGGGAGGAAACGATGATTAGGTACTTTCCTTAAAATGCTGAAGGTCACTAACGATGGAGTATGGGCATGAATAATTGATCGAATGTCAGGTCTGGCTTTATATATAAGTTCATGAAAAGGTAATTCACTAGAAGGTTGATGAATTCCATCATGGGTGCCATCTGCTTTAACTCTTACGATATCACGAGGGGTTAATGATCCTTTATCAATTCCTGCAGGAGTTATCCAAATATCTCCGTCATCGTCTAGAATGGACAGATTTCCTCCTGAAGTGGTGGTCATCCCATAACGATATATACGATTCATTATCGTGACCAGTTGCTCTGATGGATGGATCCATTCCATTTTCATATTTGTATTCTCCCTCCTAAATTCTCGCAATTACATCATCTTTGTTTATGTTGGTTTTGTCAATTTATAATTTTGTTTCTATTTAATAATCGTCATTTTCTGCATAAATGATAGGGGAAAATAAATATAGGATATTCAAATCGACAACATCCACCATTAAAAATAAAATAATTCCGCAAAACTATTAAAAATATGAATTAATTTGTAAAAAAAACTTTTAATTTTTCCGATTTGTGATTTTTTTCTCGTTCATATTTTTGTATATTTTTATTGACTATTTATTTTTCTTTGTTTATAATCGTTTTCAAGAAAAAATATCGGTAGTTATACAAATCTAGCTATTTTGATAGCGGTTTCATAAGAGGGAAGAGTGATGCTTATGGGAGAGGATATTGTTTTACGAAGTATGGATGTGAGCAAATCATTTAAGGGTGTTACAGTAGTGAATCATGTATCACTAGAATTGAATAAAGGGGAGATTCATGCATTAGTTGGAGAAAATGGAGCGGGTAAATCTACGTTGATTAAAATGCTATCAGGTGTGCATCAGCCCAGTTCTGGATCTTTGGAATACGAAGGGAAAATGATAGAGATTTCAAACCCTGCCTTTGCTCATAACCTGGGTATTTTTACTGTACATCAGGAACCGGCCATTATGCCTCAGCTAACTGTGGCGGAAAACGTATTTATGGGGTTTCACCCGATGAAAAAGGTGCTTTGGAAGTGGATCGACAGGAAAGAAATGTTTAAAAGATCTCGAGAGGTTTTTGTTCGATTAGGAATTGATATTGACGTGACTCAGGTTGCTGGTAACTTAACCATCGCGCAACAGCAAATGGTGGAGATCGCCAAAGCAGTGATTCATGAAGTAAGGGTACTCATTCTTGATGAACCGACCGCCACATTGACTGGACATGAAACACAAATCCTTTTTCAAATCGTCCGTAATTTTATGTCTCAAGGTACTGCGATTTTATTTGTATCTCACAGATTAGATGAAGTATTCGAGCTTGCTTCAAAAGTCACCGTAATGAGAGACGGTCAAAAAGTGGGCACTTATTCAGTTGCGAATTTGAACGCGAGAGAATTAGTGAAGTTAATGGTGGGTAGAGACATTAATACGGAACATTATCAAGGAAATAGGAAAATTGGGACTGAACCCGCTTTAAGTGTGCGCGGAATGACGAAACGGCCGTGGTTTTCTAATGTGAGTTTTGAACTTTATCCAGGAGAAATTTTGGGGGTATCTGGATTAGTGGGGTCTGGAAGAACCAACGTTGCCGAAGCACTTTTTGGTGTGATGCCGGCAGAAAGTGGGGAAATTTACATATCCGGTGAGCGTTATGTACTGCGAACTGTAAAGCAGGCACAAAAACTTGGAATTGTATATGTGCCGGAAGATCGTCATAAACATGGATTGGCTTTGCAAATGGACATCATGCAGAATATTTCCCTTCCTAGCCTATCAAAGTTATCAAAATTCGGAGTTATTAATCGAAATGGAGAAATGGAATTATCGAGGCAAATGGTTGCCAACCTAAATGTTCGTTCTACTTCTATTTTTCAAGCAACAGCGCAGTTATCTGGCGGTAATCAACAAAAAGTGGTTTTTAGCAAATGGATTGCTCAAAAACCTAAGATTATTATTCTAGACGAACCGACAAGAGGGGTGGATGTAGGGGCAAAAGATGAGATCTATAACATTATACATCGGCTTGCTGAAGATGGTGCGGCGATTCTAGTCATTTCGTCGGACTTACCAGAAATTTTAGGAATAGCTGACCGTGTTTTGATCATGAAGGAGGGAAAGCTCGTAGCCTCGATTCCCCGTGAAGAGATGTCCGAAGAAAATATCATGTACTATGCGACTGGTGTAAATGAACGCAACTAATGGTAAATGGAACAGGAGGTGGTTTTGATTGAATAAACAGAAAATAGGAAAATTATTAGTCCGAGTAGCAGATAATCGGGAGATTTCATTATCATCTTTTATTGTTTTATTGCTAATTATTTTGGCTATATTTGTTCCTTCATTTATTAGTGGAAGCAATCTTATGCAAATAGTGTTAAATACTGTAACAGTTTGTATTTTGGCGTTGGGTGAGCTAACGGTGATCATTACCAAGGGGATTGATCTATCTGTCGGTGCCACGATGGGACTTATCACACTTATTGTTGGTCAACTGGCTCTTTCAGGTTGGCCTTTATGGGGATTGCTAGCGATTGCGCTTCTAGTAGGATTGGTGGCTGGATTGGTAAATGGAATTCTTATCAGTTTAGTCAAACTTCCTTCGATCATTGTCACGTTAGGTACGCTAAGTGTGTATTCAGGCTTGATGTACTTAGTGACAGGGGGGAATTGGGTTACCAATTTGCCTAATTATATTCAGAACCTGTCAAGTTGGAGTTTTCTAGGGTTCATTCCCGGACCGGTTGTCATCATGCTGATCATCCTGTTGTTTATTACTATATTTTTACGGTATTCAAGGGTGGGTCGCTATCTGTATGCAATCGGTAATAATCCCAATGCCGCGAATTTGGCTGGTATCAACGAAAAAAGGATCATTGTCATTCCCTACATCTTAACAGGGGTATTGGCGGCAATTGCTGGAGTTTTGTACTTATCCTATAACGGTTTTTCTACTCCTAACACCGGAAGTAGTTTGAATTTGCAAGCCATTGCGGCTGCTGTGATAGGCGGGGCTAATGTATTTGGCGGACGCGGAGGTGCAATTGGCGCCGTGCTTGGTGCCTTGTTACTAGGTGTTATCTCAGAGGCGCTAGTATTTTTCCATCTTCCTGCAGTATGGAATGATGCGGCTGAGGGGCTCATTATTCTTTTGGCTGTGGTCATGGATTCGGCAATCTCCAGAACAATTCGAGTGACGAGGGGGTGACATCAGCATGAAGAAAATTTCCTTGTGGTTTTTAATCACGCTTATTGTCTTTGTTATTGAAATGGTGGCTTTCTCTGTCGCTGCACCTGGATTTCTTAATTTCACCAACTGGTTGAGCATGACTGAAAACTTTCTGTTTCTAGGCATCATGGCACTGAGCCAAACATTCGTGATTATCGCGGGTGGGATTGATTTGTCGGTGGGGTCTATGATGAGTCTTTCTGGGGTTATGATGGGGGTTTTTTGGCAACATGGGGTCAATATCTGGATCGCTTGTTTGTTGGCTATCTTAATGGGTGGGATTGCGGGCTGGATCAATGGGCAACTCGTGATTAGGACGGGAATTCAACCCTTAATTGTTACGCTATCCACCTTATTTATTTATGGAAGTCTTGCGACAGTTATTGGTAATCAAGGTTCGATTTATGGGTTCCCGAATTCTTTTCTCACAGTTGGGACAGGAGATATCTTTTCGATTATCCCTATACAACTCTTGATCTTTGTCATTGCGGCATTGATATTTGGTTTTTTGCTTCAAAAAACAAGGTTCTGTTAGTGAAAAATGTTGTTATTGTTTACAAAAAAGCTATTCAGTAAAATTTAATACTGATGTAGTTATA
>JAJZCW010000029.1 GCA_021828865.1 Bacillota bacterium | reverse complement strand
GGTGACGAACATCGAAGCCGATCACCTCGAGCATTATCAAGGGAGTTTTGCTAATCTGGTGGCGGCGTACCAGAAGTTCGTTTCCTTGCTGCCAGAAGATGGCCTGCTCGTTGCGTCGATGGATGACGAAATCGTGGAGGGACTCGTTCCGGATTTGCATTCCCGCGTCAAAACGTATTCTTTGCATCAAAAAGAGGCGGATTACCGTGCGGAAAATGTGCGCTTCGTCGGACATGGCACCGTATCGTCCATTTATCACCACCATGAGTACTTGGGGGAATTGGAATTGATGATTCCCGGTGCGCACAATGTCGGCAATGCGATGGCGGCCATTGCGGTGGCAAGTGAAGTGGGCATTGATTTTTCGGTGGCGGCCAAGGCGTTAAAAGAGTTTCGAGGAGCATTGCGACGCTTTCAGGTGCTATATGATCGCGATGACATCCTCCTCGTCGACGACTATGCCCATCACCCCACGGAGATCAAGGCGATGATTCGGGCGGCAAAAGAAACAAAGCGGAGGGTAGTGGCGGTATTTCAACCTCAGCGATACACGCGTACGTACCATCTTTTTGAGGAGTTTGCGCAGGCATTTTCCGGTGCGGACGATGTAATCATCGTGGATATCTATTCACCGGCTGGCGAACGTCCGATTGAAGGGGTCAGCGCCAAACGGTTGGCAGAGGCGGTGCATCAGAAGAGTCATGCTGGGGCAAGGTTTTATGCAACCAAGGACGAGGTGGTAGAGTATCTGCGGGGGCGCGTGAAGCCAGGCGACCTTGTACTTTTTATGGGGGCAGGCGACATTTGGAAAGCGGGAAAAATGTTGGCGCAGCAACTAGAGACACAGTCGACGAGGCTGGGATAGTCCCTATATTTTTGATGATGAAGAGGTAAAAAAGAGCAGGTTAATGACACATGGTGTCGAATATTTTCCTAGGGGAGAAGTAGCCTTTAGGGGGAGACATCATTGGCAAGAAAACGCATAGGAGATTTGTTATACGAAGCTGGCATTTTATCTGCCGAGCAATTAAACGAAGCGTTAAAATATCAGAAACAGTCAAAAGGTAGACTTGGCGATGTTTTGATTGAAATGGGGTTCATCACCGAAACCCAATTGATTGAAGTCCTCGAGTTTCAACTGGGAATTCCACACGTCAATCTTTCCAAGGAAAAGATCGATCCATCCTTATTAACGTTGATTCCGGAAAACATGGCCAACCGTTATTTGGTCATGCCGATTCGAAAAGAGCGCAATAAACTTTTTGTGGCGATGGCAGACCCGATGGATTACTATGCCATTGACGACATGCGCATGTCAACGGGATTTCAGATTGAAGTCGCTATTGCAACCAAAGACGAAGTCAAGCTATTTATTGAACGGTATTATGGCATGAAAGGCTCACTCGATGAGGCGATGCAATCGATGGGACAAGCCAGTGCTGCAGCCACTTCTGCAGGTACAGATGCGGAACTGGTGGATGAAGACTCTCCCGTGGTGCGCCTAGTGAGCCAAATCCTCAGTCAGGCGGTAGGAAACGGCGCCAGTGATATCCACTTTGATCCGATGGAAAACAGCATGAACGTGCGCTTTCGCGTTGACGGCACGCTACGTACAGTGCAGAGCTTGCCAAAAACGATGCAAAATGTAGTAACCGCTCGCCTCAAGGTGATGGCGAATCTCAACATCGCCGAACACCGACTTCCACAAGATGGACGCTTTCGTGTGACACTTGATTTTCGCGAGATTGACGTCCGTGTATCGATTTTGCCTACCATCTATGGGGAAAAAACAGTGTTGCGCGTGCTCGATCTTACTAGTAGTTTGCAAAAAATTGAACAGATCCAATTTACGGATTACAACTTAAAGATGGTTCGCCATATGTTGAATGCGGTTAGTGGCATGGTGTTGGCGACAGGACCAACAGGAAGCGGAAAAACCTCCACCCTGTATGCCGCGCTATCAGAGCTCAATCAGCCATCGGTCAATATCATTACGGTGGAAGATCCTGTGGAATATCGGATGGTGGGAATTAACCAAGTCGCGGTGAACGTGGTGACTGGGCTTACATTTGCCAAAGGATTACGTTCGATATTGCGACAAGACCCTGACATTGTCATGGTGGGCGAAATCCGCGATGGAGAAACAGCGGAAATCGCAATTCGAGCAGCAATGACGGGACATCTGGTGCTATCGACACTCCACACTAATGATTCCGTATCTTCAATTGCCCGTTTAATTGATATGGGCGTGGATCGTTTTCTAGTAGCCACAGCGCTTAGAGGTGTTATCGCACAACGGCTTGTGCGTAAGATTTGTGATGATTGCAAAACTTCCTATGTGCCAACGCAAGTGGAGCTAGAGCTTTTGCATAATGAAGGTTTTGCTGAAACGGGACTAATGATTGGGCGTGGATGTTCAACCTGTGGAAGGACTGGTTATCGAGGACGAATTGCAATTCACGAGGTATTACAAATCGATGATACGATTCGGTCTATGGTGTTGCATGGCGCTTCAGACGCAGAAATCCGGATGTATGCGACCGACAATAAGGGCTTTCACACTTTGTTGTGGGATGGTCTTGGCAAAGTCAAGAGTGGGGTAACAACTATTTCAGAGGTTTTGCGGGTGGCGGCTCATGATTAGTGTTAACTTGGTGGTCCGGGGGGATTGACAGATGGTTGACATATTGGAATTGATGAAACTAGCGGTACACCAGAATGCATCAGACCTGCATATCACTGTTGGCTCTGCCCCGATCATTCGCCAACACGGTGAACTTAGAACTGTGGGCAACGATGTATTATCAGCAAATGACACTGAATCTATGGTTCGCATCTTGATAAATGATGTTCAATGGGAAACGTTGCAAGAACGAGGAGAGCTGGATTTTTCCTATAGCTTGCCAGGGGTATCTCGTTTTCGTGTCAATGCGTATCGACAAAGGGGCAACTATAGCCTAGCCATTCGCATGATTCCGATGCAGGTACCCATGTTTGAGTCGCTAGGGTTGCCTGATGTGGTTCGTGGATTTGCCGACAAACATCAAGGACTTGTACTCGTGACCGGGCCAACAGGCAGCGGCAAATCCACCACCTTGGCATCACTCATTGCTTATATTAATCAAACAAAAAAAAGACACATCATTACTCTTGAAGACCCGATTGAATATCTTCATCGTCATGGCAACTCCCTGATTGATCAACGTGAAATTGGCATTGATACCTTGTCCTTTGCAAATGGCTTGCGGGCAGCACTTCGCCAGGATCCTGATGTGGTGCTGGTCGGTGAGATGAGGGATCTGGAAACGATCTCGACCGCCATTTCTGCAGCAGAAACTGGTCACTTGGTCTTTGCCACGCTACATACGCCAGATGCTCCGCAATCAATTGATCGCATTATTGACGTATTTCCCCCCAATCAGCAACAACAGGTTCGTGTGCAACTAGCAGGGGTGCTGTTAGGGGTTGTATCGCAACGGTTGTTGCCCACTGCGGACGGTAAGGGACGAGTTGCAGCTATAGAGATTTTGGTTAACACACCGGCTGTGGCCAATTTGATCCGCTCGGAAAAAATCCACCAAATTCGCACGACGATGCAAACTGGCAAAGCGTTTGGCATGCAAACGATGGAGATGAGTCTGCGTGAACTTCTGGCAAAACACAAGATATCGGATGCTCAGTTTAAAGAAATCGCCAGTGAGTGGGGGGGAACTAATTCCTTGACGTAATGTCGAACGCGTGAGAAAGGTGGGAGCAGAATGCCAGAATTTACTTATGAAGTGATGACTCGTCAAGGCAAAAAACAACGCGGTGTGACAAGGGCGCAAGACCGAACCTCGGCGGTTGAATCACTTCGAAGTCAGGGTATGTACATTTTGAAGTTACAAGAGAAGCCGGAAGTGGAGCCTTGGTATAAGCGTGAGATTTCCATCGGACCAAAGGTATCGGCTAGAGACTTTGCGGTGTTTAGCCGACAACTAGCCACGCTGATTCGCGCGGGTGTTACCATTCTTGATAGCGTACGGATCATGGCGGAACAATCAGAATCCAAACAATTGCGCAAGACGCTTTCGCTCCTCACCATCAAATTGTCGGCTGGTCAGCAGTTTTCTGAAGCGGCGGCGGAGAGTCCAGACATTTTCCCAAAGATATTTACCAATATGGCTCGTGCAGGAGAGGCGGCCGGTAATCTGGATGAAATACTGGATCGAGTGGCGATTTTTTTTGAGCGTGAATATTACACGAGAGAGAAAATAAAGTCGGCACTGACTTATCCGGCTTTTGTCGGGGTGATGTCGATTGCGGTGACAGTGTTTTTGTTGCTGGATGTGGTGCCGACATTTGTGGGGATTTTTGCCTCTATGCACATTAAGTTGCCGCTTCCTACGAGGATTGTGCTTGCAGTCAGTCATTTTCTGGTGAAGGACTGGTGGATCCTTGTCATCGTGCTGGTTGCCCTTATTGCGGCTCATTGGCTTGGTAAGCGAAGCACAAAGTATTTATTGTTTCTTGATCGCATGAAGTTTAAGGTGCCGGTTTTTGGTGAGTTGATACAAAAGTCGGTGGTAGCACGCATGGCGCGTACGATGGGGTCGCTTTTTGCGAGTGCGGTGCCTGTTTTGCAGACGCTGAAAATCGTCAGTGAGGTCGTCGATAACCGGCTAGTTTCTTTGATTTTAACTGATGCGGGAACCAACCTTCAGGGGGGAGGAACACTGGCTGATCCGCTCAAGAAAAGCAAAATCTTTCCGCCACTGGTTTCTCACATGATATCGATTGGGGAACAGACAGGAAATCTGGATTTCATGTTAGAGAAGATTGCGGATTTTTACGAGGCGGAAGTGGAGACGATGACAGAACGGTTGAAAGCGCTCCTTGAACCGTTGTTGATGGTGGTGTTGGCTGTCATTGTGGGAACTATCGTGTCGGCGGTGGTGTTACCTGAATTTAGTTTATACTCGAATCTTCACTAAGTTAATCGAAAATTTTCGATATTTTTTCAAAATTGTGTTCGCATATTGTCGATTTATCTTTTAAAGTTAGAATCAGATTATCGACATTTGGGTGTGTTGATAGTCAGCATTATTATAGAGGTTTCATTGCTATACTAGACTTAACGGGGGGTTTATAAATGAACAAAATTCGCATCATGGTAAGTAGCTGGAAACAATACTGGGGGGAAATGAAGAGTAAACGCAATGAAGAAGGCTTAACGTTGATTGAATTGATGGTTGTCGTCGTGATCTTAGGGATTATCGCGGCAATTGCAATTCCAAGTATTTCGAGTGCGATCAATAGTGCCAAAGTCAGTACAACTGAATCAGATCTATCAACTTTGCAGGAAGCATTGCAAAGATACTATATTAGTAACAATTCATATCCAAGCCAATTGACTGACTTAATTTCATCATCAAATGGTGGTCCATATGTTGATATAACATTTCCAGAAAATGACGCTTGGGGTCATGCTATAAATTATGCCACTGTCACGGGGACTAACTTAGATGGATATATATTATTATCACAAGGGCCGAATTCCACATTAACTGATACATCTCCACTTTCTGCCAATGAAATATATGCTGCTGGTGGGAATGTATTTTCTACATCATCTTCTAATAATATTTCAGCAACCACACCCATGCCAGTAAGTGGAACTGTTGATTTGACTTTTGTTACAGGTACAACGCCCTCATTTGTAACAAAATGATCTTTTGTTATGATATGTTTTTAATGCTTTTTGGTGTTGTGTTTGGTTCTTTCTACAATGTGGTGGGGATACGGGTGCCAAAAGGGGAGTCGATTGTGACTCCTCCTTCCCATTGCACCAGTTGCGGTAGGCGTTTAGCGGCGTGGGAGCTGATTCCTGTTCTCTCTTGGCTATTGTTAAGGGGCAAATGTCGAACCTGTAAAGCGCCTGTATCGTTCGTTTATCCGCTGATGGAATTTTTAACAGGGTTGTTTTTTGTTCTTGTCTATCTTCGAATTGGACTAGCCTGGGAACTCCTTGCAGGCCTCATCGGAGTCAGTGTGTTTGTGATATTATCCGTATCAGATATTTATTATCAGCGAATCCCGAATGTCATTTTGTTTCCATCCATTGTGCTTTTGACCGTTGTGCGCGTGTTTATTCATCCGCTTGGTTTAATCAATTATTTATTAGGCGCAGTGATTGGATTTGGCGTGATGCTTGCAATTGCTGTCATTAGTAAGGGCGGCATGGGGTATGGGGATGTCAAGTTGTTTTTCTTTGTCGGTATGTATACCGGAATCGCGGGGACGATCTTGACTTTATTTTTGGCATCGCTCATTGGTTCGGCGATCGGACTTACCATGAGGGGCATGGGAAAATTACAGCCAAGGCAACCGTTTCCGTTCGGTCCCTCCATAGGGCTTGCGGCCATTTTTATATATTTGTATGGAAGCTATTGGTGGATGCTATATTTTCACATCCTGTAACTGGGTTCCTGAGGGGGGAAGACATCATTGAGACGGCGAGAAAAACAGAGGGAGAAGACCACTGAATCAACAATTCCATTCTCAGAGGTTCATTCTCCCGATTCCACTGAGGATGAATCTTCAAAATGGCGACAATTATCGATGTCGGATGCCTCTAGCGACCAAGATGATGTTTGGAAAACCCTGTCCGTCTTAGATCAATCGCTTCCGAGCAGGAAAGAACGTTTTTCTAAACCCCCAAAACCGAAAAAATCGAAAGATAAGCGATCTGATAAAAGTGAAGACAAAATGCAAAGTAATCCTTCCTCTGTCGAAGAATCATTACCAGTTGCTGAAGACAACGAAACGAAGTTAACTAGTCCAGAAGTAGTAGAACCCCTTGAAGGGATTTCTGAATTAATCGAAGAAATTGAAGCCCAATTAGCTCACGCTGAGTTGGAATCGGATGGGTCGAGTACTGAATTTGGGGTTGAAGATTCAAATGGGATCGATGAGATTCCCATTGGCATTCCTTTACCCACTGAGAGTAAAGCTCAAGTGGAACTTGATGAAGGAATCACTTTAACGTCGGATTTGCAAAATGAGTCTCCTAAGCTAATGGAACAAGCAGTTAAAAAACAGAAACAACCAAAGCAAAAAAGACAGTTAGCTAATAAGGCGCGCGGAAAATTGCCGCTAGGCATGGTTTTTGACGGAAACACGCTGATTTTTACAGAAATTCAGCCTATCAAAAATGGCTACCGCGCACGCAAGCTTGTGATTCAGGAACTACCGGGATGTCGGTTTCCCATTGAAGAAGAAAAAGTGAATGAATTTACGAATATTTTGCGTGAGATCTTAAAACGAGAACATTGGAAGAAACGTAAGGTGGTGATGTCGGCACCTGCGGAATTTGTGATGCTTCGCCATATCACCGTACCTAAAATGGCTAAAAAAGTGCTTGATGTTGCGATTAAGTCGGAAGTGGAGAACAACGTCTCATTTCCGTTTGAGAGTCCAAGATACGATTATGTCTTGCTAGAGGAAACATGCATTGCTGAACCCAATGAAGAAAATCAAAATGTAGTCATTGTTGCGGCACCAGGGATTGATTTGGAACGATATGTGAATTGCACCAGACAAGCAGGATTTTTTCCGATTCGCATCGAACCGGGCATTTTGGGCATTCAGCGAATGATTATGAATAGTGGAGAAAAAATCGAAAAAAAACAATTGTATGTTGTGCTTCATTTGCGGTTTGACGGGGCGGAATTTGGATTTTTTGAAGGTGAAAATTTACTTTTTATGCGGCACATGGATCAAAAACCAACTGACTATCATCGTGAGGATTTTCAAAATTTTGGGCAGAGAGACGAACAGGAAGAGATTCCCTCAAAAAATGACATCAAAACACCGATAAATGCTTTGCCGGGTGAGGTTGAGGATTTTGATGTGGAATCTTATTCGGCAGACTTGGGGTATGAAATTGATCGGTCATTGAACTTTGTCCATTATAATTTGATTAAGAATGAAGCTACGGTACCACTTTTGTATTTAGTGAATGCAATGTTAGATGTGGAACCGGTTGTTACTGTTCTTAAGGAACGATTGGAGCAGGAAATTCGAGTGGTGGAGTCTCATTTGTTGTTTGAACGCCCTGATCGTGAGAATGCTGAAGGGGAGACGCCATGGACGGTAAAAAGTGCGCATTACGCGGCTACGGCATTGGGGCTTGCGTTGCCTGAGGTGGAGGTCAGCGAATGAAGATTAACTTGTTGCCACCACCACCACCAAAAGTGAGGCGCTATTTTGTTATCTATTGGGTTGTCGTTGGGCTTTTAGTGGCGTGGATAATGCAAGGTGCGATTAATTTTTATTTAGATTCAGAGTCTATCATATCAAAACAGGCAATGGCCAATAGTACGAGTTCAACCTTACAGCAGTTGCAAGCCAAATTGAACCTTTTACAAACAAAGTCTGATAAGTTGAATCAATCACAACAATTGTTGCATCTACGAAGTGAGCTTCCAAAGCCCATGGAAGCGATTCAGAATTTATACACGCTTTTGCCTAAAGACGGATCGTATACTGCGATAAATTATTCTTCGGGAACCATTAGTACATCTGTGAATCTAAGTTCTTATTATGAAGCAGCCGCTTTTATTGTTGGGTTATATAATGATGCAGCGTTTACCAGTGTGAATGTCACTTCGATTTCGTCAAGTTCAATTGGACCATCAACATCAAGTCAGGTGTCAGTATCGTCAGGATCTCAGAGTGTGGAGCCAAGTCTGGCGCAAGTGATTACAAAGATCGAGCTATTATCTGGTTTGAAGAATAAGACGCTTACTTCAGCAGAGAATTCAACCCTCGAGGCGTTGTCAACACTTGCGAAGCAGAATAATTCCACGCTGATGGGGGCTACTAGCGGAAACGCTGTGACAGTCCCATTTACGGTGACGATCTCGCCAGAATTTTCAGGGAAATCAGGCAAGTGATTTACTTGTGGTAAGGAGATTTTCATGTTGAATCGATTGAGAAGCATTTCATTTAAAAATGCCTTACAACTACTGGTGGTGTTGATTTTCCTTGTGGTGGCTGGACTGTTGAATTGGTTGGCGGAGGGAAAGTCAATTCACTTGAATCAAGTGACGCAGAATTACGACAATCTGCAATTGCAACTAGAGACAATACAAGGGCAATTGGCGAAGTTGTCTAATGAAGTAAAAAATAACCCCACGAATAATGCATCAGTATCTGAATTACTGGCTAATCAGCTACCCTCATCTATGAGCATTTCGAATGCGTTGGTACAAATCACCAAACTCGCTGCATCGGATGGAATTAATTTGCTGTCATTTACGTATAGTAATTCGACTTCGGTATCATCATCACCATTAGTGACGGCAGCGGGGGGGGCTAATTCTTCGCTCAGCTTATCGTCGCTACCGTCTGCCTCTGTCAATATCTCAGTCGCAGGATCCGTTACTCAGGTAAGAAAATTTATTATTGATCTAGAGCATCAGACTCAGCTCACGGCAGTTCAATCTTTTTCATTAAATTATGGTGCTGCAGGAGAAACTACTGTATCCGTCAGTTTGGCGATGTACTACCAATAAAGTAAAAAGCGTGATGACGATGACAATTAATTTTAAAACTATTGCAGTCAAATTAAAAGAATTATTTGGGAAACAGCATGGATTTACTTTGATTGAAGTATTGGTATCAGTAGTGATTCTGACGATGCTGGCTATTGCTTTTGCCAAATTTTCAATTGAAACGTTGAAGGTGGTGGATTTTAATAAACAGCAACAAGAGGCGTTTCAACTTGCTCGACAAGAGGCGATCTATTTATCTAATATTGATACTACACCTGCGCCAAGCAATCCCACTCAAGTGAATGGCGTTGAATTTGATTTTAGTCCAGATCCGCCAACTACAAACACTATGACGATCAATATTAATAATTATTCAATACCTATTACACAAAATTTGATTAACGTAGAGTGGCCATCTAATGGATCGAGTACTACTAACAGTAGTGGAATTAGTGTATATACACCTTAATGCATATTTAGAATATATATTATAATCTAGTTATTCTCTATCTAAGCTTTTTAGTGATGATAGTGGTTACATGTGAGTTACATTTTGTTATTATACAATCATTAGACTGTTGAATTACGTATATTTTTGTCGAAAAATAAATTTTGCAACATTATATGGCTGTGAGAGTGTAAAATTTCTTTATAGAGGTGCTGAATTATGAAGAAAAAGTTCAATAGATTGAGTCAGGAAAACGGTTTATCCTTAGTTGAACTTTTGGTATCTCTAGTGGCAGGCGCTCTTACACTTTCTGTGCTAGTGGTGGTTTCTTTTAATGTTTTTCATGTCTTTAACGATAACAAAGGATATACACTCACTAACTATGATAATTATAATTTAACCACAATGTTGCACGATATGGCTCAGAACGCTCAAAGTTTTAACTATGCCAATGAAACGATAGATTTACAATATAGTGGAGATCCAAAGATCACATCATTATTTAATTTTTTGCCTTCCTCTTTTGCATATTCAAAAGATGTGATTTTACAGTGGAATAATAATCAGTTAGTTGCAAAGGACACGAGTGGTGATACGGCGGTTTTATATACAGGGCAGAATAATGTGGCTTATTCATTTTCAGTTCTGCCTAATCAATCTACAACTTTTGAATTGGTTCCACCATCCAAAACTAGTCAACCAGCTTATTTTCATGTTAATAATTTAGAACAATTATCAAAGACAGCAATCCCAACATCTTTGTCCGTTAAAACTACTGATAATTTTTCAATTTCCCCTCAAAACGCCAACACGTTACCTGGCCAATCAAATCCATATTTGATTAGCGGTCAATCGATTGTATATAACGTCAGTGAGACCGACGCATCGGGGAACCCTGTTCAAAATGCAACCATTACCTTGTCAGATAACGGTGCGGGTGGCACGTTTTTAAGTTCTTCAGGTGGGAATACCATTACATCAGTGACAACGGGTGCTAATGGTACAGCGCAATTTACTTATCAGTCGGTGTCAAGTGAGAAAGGTACGGTTACGATTACAGCTACTGACACCGGTACGAATCAGACAGCTACCAGTGCAATTAACGTGGGTACAGTGTCTGTATCGGTAAGTGCATCCCCGACATCGGTAACCACCAATGGTCAGGTGAGTATTAGCGGTCAAGTGCTGTTTAGCGGGCAAGGTATCAATGGACAAACAGTGACTTTATCAGATGGAAATGCGGGAGGGGCGTTTACCGGCGGCAATACAGTGACAACGGATGCAAGCGGTAATTTTAGTGTCACCTATACAGCACCCAAATCGGCTCCATCCTCTATCGTTATTACAGCTAGCGCATTAGGGATGTCACAAACTGCAACTGTGGATGTGGTGTCACCAGAACTCACCCTTACTGCTACTTCACCTGTAATGCTACCTAATCAAACGACTCCTTATTTGATGAGTGGACAGTCGCAAGGTTATACAGTCAATCTAACGAATGGGCTTGGCAAGGCTATTCAAAACGAAACCATTAACTTATCCGATGGGAATGCAGGTGGAACGTTTTTAAGTGTACCTGGTGGGAATGCGATTACTTCCGTCACAACTGATAGTAATGGCAGTGCAGCCTTTACGTATCAAGCGGGGCAGAATGAACAAGGTTCAGTGACGATTACTGCAACCGATTCTGGCTCGGGTCAGCATGCAAGCAGTGTGATTGAAGTCGGCCAACCAGCGATCACTTTATCCACCTCGCCTAACATAATCGCGACGAATGGGCAAGTAAATGTAAGTGGTCAGTTAACGTTTAACGGTCAAGGGGTCAGTGGCGAGACGGTAAGCTTAACGGATGGAAATGCAGGAGGGGCGTTTACCGGAGGCAATACTGCGACGACGGATGCAAGCGGTAATTTTAGTGTCACCTATACAGCACCTGCGACAGCAAATGCGTCTGATACGATCACGGCCAGCGCGCTGGGGATCGACCAAACGGTAACGGTAGATGTGGTTACGCCGGTGATAACGGTCACGCCCAATTCTCCGCAAACATTTCCAGGTCAACTAACACCATATTTGTTGAGTGGACAGTCTCAAACTTATACGGTGAGTGTGTCGAATGGTTCTGGAACCTCACTTTCTGGGGAAATCATCTCGTTATCAGATGGTGGGCAGGGGGGAAGCTTTACTAGCATCACGGACGGGAACGCGATTACGTCGTTGACCACGGGGGCTGATGGTACTGCGCAATTTACGTATCAAGCGGCTCAGAATGAACAAGGAACCATCACGATTACGGTAAAAGATATTGGATCAGGACAAACCGCCACCAGTACGATCAATGTGGGCACGATAGCGATGACGGCTTCGACTAGTACGACTTTAGTGGCTACGAATGGGCAAGTAAATGTAAATGGTCAGTTAACGTTTAACGGGCAAGGGGTCAGTGGCGAGACGGTAAGCTTTACGGATGGAAATGCAGGAGGGGCGTTTACCGGAGGCAATACAGCGACGACGGATGCAAGCGGTAAATTTACAATGACCTATACAGCACCCGCGACAGCAATTGCGTCTGATACGATCACGGCCAGCGCGCTGGGGACTAACCAAACGGTAACGTTAGATGTGGTTACGCCGGTGATAACGATACAAACATTGGATCCAACGACCAACGCTACAGTTACTTCTGTGAATAGTGGTTCGGCAGTGGAGATTCGTGGAACGGTGACATTGGCAGGCCAACCCTATGCTAATGATGTAGTGACATTGTCTGATAATGGTGCAGGCGGTACTTTCGGTAGTACGTCAGTAACCACTAATTCCCAGGGAGTATTTACTACGACTTACACAGCGTCGACGCCTTCTTTACCGTTTGTAGAATGGACTGGTAGTGTTTCTAATCCAACGATTGTCATCAATGATACTGGGTTTGGAAGTACACCACCTAACGGTATTCAAATTCCTCATTACAATACTGACGGAAATTATGTTGCGGTTCATGATACGACCGGCGGCTGGAATATGGGGGGAACCACAGGTGGATCAGGCAACTGGGTTGCTGAAGATATATTGGCATGGTCTGATAATCAAATTGTGATTCAACCCACAAGACAGCCTTCTCCTTATGGTGATGATGATGCATCATACGATAATGCAAATGATGATCCTGATTATTGGAATGACGGCGCTTATGATGGGGATCAAGGCTGGTATGGCTATCATTCTTGGAATTTCAATCAGGGAGATAATGTCACGATTGATATTCAAACGGCAAATGGCAATACGATCAGTATCAACACAACGGTTAATTATCAATCGAATAATGCGAGTGGGCCAGTGACAATTACAGCTTCGACAGATAAAGTTTCAGCGAGTGCTAATTTGACAGTTAGTATAGGGAATAGTGTTCCTGTGCCCCAATCTAGTCCAAGTATTACTGATGTTGAATGGAAATTTGATGGGAATAGCCGTCCGCAAATTACGATCGATGGTTCGGGTTTCGGTTCAAACCAAATTGATCATCAGTCGTGGTGGTTTGACTGGTTGTTCAATTCTGGCAATAATGAGTCTGTGGTTATCAATGATGTGACTGGTAAATGGGAGATGGGTGGAACAGGAGATTGGGTTAAAGATAGTATTCAATCATGGTCTGATAACCAAATTGCACTAAAACCCGGGTGGGCTTATGGCAATTGGCCGTGGTTGGGAAATTATACGTTTAATCCTGGTGATTCGTATACTGTCACAGTGACAGTGAATGGTGAAAGTGCATCTTATAACGGCACTGTGCCAAATTACAACAATAATAATGAAAATCAAGATACAGATGGGAATGATGGCGGCGACTCGAATGACAATTAATGATAAAAATGATAGAGGTGGTATTTTATTAAACGTATTGTTGATGAGTGTGCTGATGTCCATTATGATGGCGGCGATCTTGGTCTCGCTTGATGCACCTGAACGTTTCTATACCAGTGAACTTGAACAGACACAGGCGTATTACAACGCTAAAGCGGGTATTTTGATTGGAGAAAAGTACTTAAATACGTTTATTAATGATCCGCATACCACTGTCAGTGATGTGTTTGTTTCGAGTAATTATCCAAGCGTAGGGACAAACGGGAAGGCACCTTGGTATATTACCTTTACATTGCCCAGTCCCTTTAGTGCACCAGCGCATGGTGTAACAGTTACTTATTATATTTACGTAAATTCTATAGGATATGATGGGTCAGCATCGTCAACCTTGTCGGCTCCGGTACCCATTAGCGTTACTGGATAATTAACTGAATAGACCTTCATATGATTTCAGGAGGTGCTTAATGCCATATCGCCAGTTTACCTTTCAAGATCATGATAGTATCAAAAACTATGTGCACGCATGGTCACCGGACCGCAAAGAATCATTAAAAGGTTTGGTGCAAATCGTTCATGGCATGGGCGAACATTCGCTTCGCTATGAGCATTTTGCGAAAGTGCTGACCGATAATGACTATGCCGTCTATTCGATCGATCACCGAGGCCATGGGCTCACTGGAAAATCCACGAATACGCTTGGTTATCTTGGCAATGACGGATTTGAAAGCCTAGTCGCCAATGTGGATCAACTTTTCACGAAAATGAATGAAGAGTTCCCTCAATTGCCCATGTACTTGTTTGGGCACAGCATGGGTTCATTTGTGGCACAGCGCTACATTCAATTGCATGGGGAACGGTTAAATGGCGTCATCCTTAGTGGGTCAAATGGTAGAGTCAATTCAATGGTCAACTTTGGGATCTTTTTGTCAAGCCGTATCGCAAAAAAGCGTGGCGAGCAGTTTCAGAGCAACATCCTGAACCAACTCAGTTTTGGTAGTTATAATAAGCGTTTTCAGCCCAATCGGACAGAATTCGATTGGCTTAGCAGGGATGTGGCTGAGGTCGACAAATACATCAAAGATCCTTTATGTGGGGCGATTCTCACCGCTGGATCATTTCGGGATTTTTTAAGAGGACTGAAAGCCATTCAAAAACCGCAGGCACTTCGCGATATTCCCAAACAACTCCCGATCTATATTGTTTCCGGGGACAAAGATCCAGTGGGGGAGTTTGGAAAAGGGGTGTTCTCACTTTTCAATTTGTATAAAAGTTATTCTATAGCCAATGTCGAATACAAGTTATATCCAGAATCCAGGCACGAGATTCTCAATGAAGAATGTCGAAATGAAGTCACTCAGGATATTATCGGTTGGCTTAAAAACTTATGGCTCAAACAGTTCATCGATCACTGATCCTGCTTTTCCATTTCTGCCCATTGCCTTTCCAGAACGTCAGGGCTATACTACGACTTAGTTTTAAGACAGTCGGCGCTGTCTGATGCTTTGCCCCTTTTCCGTATTGCTCAAATACGTGAAAAGAGGTGGTTGAGTGCGGAAGTTCCGCCGAATAAAGTATGGGTTGCCCTTGATCGGCGCGGCGGTGGTTTCACTTGCGCTTGCAACAGGCATGAGCTCATACAAGTCCGTTGAGGTGTCGGTTGACGGTCACACCCTTCACAAAGGCACGTTTGCCGGTGAATCGGTTGGTGCTTTTTTACGTCAAATAGGCATCCGTACAACGGGCTACGATTTGGTTGAACCAGACCGAGGCACGCAACTAGAAAGCAATATGCATATTTTTGTTCAGAGAGCAAAAACAGTCTGGGTCGTCAACGGTGCGAAGGCTCCTCGTGTGGTACATTCGTTAAAACCCACAGTAGGAGGGTTGCTAAGCGCTCTTGGCATCCGTGTAAGGGCCAATGATTCATTGAATCACCCGCTCACGGACAAAATTAAAAGTGGCATGTCCATTGTCATTCGCCATATCCAATCGAAGACATTGGCGCAAACCCTGATGGTTCCCTATTCAACAATTCGCAATTCGACGAGTTCGTATCTATCGGGAGTCAGTGTGGTAGCGCGCTATGGTCAGGATGGAGTGGCAAAAATCATCACGAAAGAAGAATATGTTAACGGTAGATTGGTAAAAAAGGCCCGAACACGTCATATCATCAAACAACCGGTCAGTCAAATTATTGATGTGGGAACGGCACAACCAGCCCCCGTCACCGCGTCGCGTAGTAATTCGTCAATCGTCGCGAATGAAGTGCTCACCGTAGTTGCCACTGCTTACGCGAATCCAGGGGGTCACACCGCGACAGGCGCACCGGCCGAATATGGCGATGTTGCCGTCGATCCAAGTGTTATACCACTTGGTACCAAGCTGTATATACCCGGTTATGGATTTGCCATTGCCAATGACACGGGGGGAGCAATTCAGGGGTATCGCATCGATATGTGTTTTAACTCCTATCAACAAGCAATCGATTTTGGCCGACAACTTGTTAAAGTATACATACTCAAAAATTAGTTAGGCCCAAACTTTGCGGTAGTGAGTGAACACAAGAATCGACAGCGCCAATAGACGGTGGGAGCCATGAGCTCCCCTTTTTTATCTGATTAGATGAGGAGAGGAAATCAATGATTGAAGTGACAACTCCTGTTGAATGGGAAGAGCAAGCTGCATCAGCGCATGGGAATTATCTCATTTTTAAGCATAGCACCACATGTCCCATCAGTGCTAAGGCATACCAGGAAGTGAGCGAGTTTGCAAAAGAAGACAAATTGCCGATTGTGCTTGTCAAGGTGATTGAATCAAGACCACTTTCCTTGCAGATGGCAGGGGATTTATCCATTACCCACGCTTCTCCGCAAGTCATTATGATGAAAGAAAACCACCCGGTTTGGAACACCTCACACTACGACATTACCAAAGTGAATTTGGAAGAGGCACTTCATCGCTATAGGTAAGCAAAATGGAAATTTTTTCATTTTTAAGTAAGCGAAGGGGCGGGCTAGTTCTCGCCTTTTTTTGTGCCTTCATATCGCGTTAAGTTAAACAGCCAGGGAGAGAGCAACACGGTCAGCAGTGCTGTTATGATCCAGGTGCTGATTTCGTTGCCGTTCATTAGGTTGGCTTCCCCTGCAATTAGCGCGAGTGCGATCACTAGGGTAAAGCGAGTGGACATCAACCATCCGGCAGCGACGATTCGAGAGGTAGGGAAAAAAGGCTTCCAGACAAATGCCGCGATCATTTTTACAAGTAAGGCGGCGGTGAGATAAAAGGGAATGCGTAGGAGTAGTGCGGATTCGTGAAACGAATGAAAGTCCAGCTCCATCCCGACCGTGATAAAAAAAATGGGCAAAAACAAGGCATAGCTGATTGTCTCCAGTTTTTTTCGTAGTACCTCGTGTTCATCCCCTGCAAGCAGTGAACAGGTGACCCCACCGACAAATCCCCCTAGCATGATTTCTGCACCAAGCCAGGTGGCTAAAAAACCGAAGATGGCCATGATCGCAAAGGCCCCACGCACCCCAAGCTCAGCTCGTTGAATAATAGGCTGCGTTAATTGAAGGCGCTTTAGCAGCCATTTTCCCATCCAAAAAATCATCACCGCAGCGAATAGAATTCCAGAGATGGCAAGGCCGCCTGTTTGCCACGTGTTTTTTCCTAGAATAAAGCTACTGCTGAAAACCGTCAAAAAATCTGCCATAAACGCGGATAACAGCAATAGTTGGCCAAATGGTTTTTGCAGCAGGTCCGCCTCTTTTAAGGTAGGCATGACGATGCCAAGCGAAGTGGTGGCAAACATCAACGCCGTGATATTAGGGGTTTTCGTCAAGTGAAGTGTGACGAATAATCGACTCATCATCAGCGCTACGGCGAATGTGGCAGTGGTATAGAGGATAGCGCCAAAAAGCGGGGACAGTGTGGAGCTGGTCTGTGTTGCGGTCGCTTTTTTGTGAGAAAAACGCAACTCCATACCAGACAAAAAAAGTAGATTCAATAGTCCCCAATTGGTGACCACATGTAGCCAATCTGGCGTGTGCAGGAGATTTAACCCAGAGTGACCAAGTGCGAAACCAGCGAGAATTTCGAGAACGGCCGTGGGAATTCTCCACCTTGGAATACCGGATGCCAAGAGAGGGACGATAAATGCAAGACTGAAAATGGCGGCCAACATCCATGCGGAATCTGCCATAATCACCCTCCTTGTCCACAAGGTATGAGCGATAGCGGTTACTCATGCTTTTTTGTAAATTTGTTTCATAGATGAGAGCGGCCCTTCATAGTTTCTAGTAAATGATGAGGCAAAAAGGTGAGAGATATGACATATCGCATGACCTTTCGTTTTGATGAAACAGGCGTTGACGAAAAAGATTCGCTAGCCATTTCTGAGCCAAAGCCGGTGATCATCCCCATACCGGTGGCGGTGACGAGATCGCGTAGAGCTCGCATAGGCAAAATTCGTATTGGGAAATTTGATAGGATGGTTGCTGCTTTTTTTGTGATACTGGTGGGGGTGCTTTTTGCCATCATTTATGGCCACCATTCCACATCGTTTAAAACCATTGCAGAGCCTAAATCCGTAAGTTCATCTCCCCAATCTGAAGCCATCAGTCAGCTTGCGGTGGCTCATCAGTTGTTGATTCTTCCGCAAATACATGCTTGGATGGCCGTGGAAGGGGTTTATTCCAATAAAAACAGCGCCATGCTGGAAGTGAAGACGAATTCGTCAATTGGCGTGCCATCGTTTGTAACGGCAAAGCCTCCGTATCAGGTGTTTTTGTCATCGCTTTTGACGACAGTCCAAATTCATGTAGAAGAGGAAAAATGGAGGGGGGCAGAAGTTCCTTTTTACCTTACCAATTGGAATGTTAATCAATCCGTTCAGCCTGTGCCCTTTATGACGAAAACGCAAGTGAAAAGCGTAGAAAAAGGGATCTACCAGGATTACTCGCAATTAACGGCACTGCTCACACAGGATTCATCAGCAACCTTCCAGATTGGAAAAGTACAATTCTCGGGTACATCGCTCAACCAAAAGACGAAAAGCATCACCACCCAGTTGAATCAGCTGACAGATACAGTCAATTTCGCGCAGACACTCGCCAGTCATCATTCGGCTATGCTCGGTCCTGAGCTTGCCAAAGCGCTCATCGACTACCAGGCGTTTAGCCAAAGGGAATAATATCCGTACAATAGAAGTGGGAGAAATTGCAGATCGTGGTATACTGCCATTATAAACCGTTAAACTAATTTCAAATTGGAGTATGATCATGAAAAAAATCTTATTAGCTTCAAGCTCACCAAGAAGAACCATGCTGTTGAATCAAATTGGCATTGATCATGAGGTGTGGAGTCCCGATGTGAATGAACGTGTAAAAATGGCGGAATCTCCTGAGGACCTCGTGGTTAGCCTTGCGGTAGATAAGGCATTGAATGTGGCGTATAAGGCAAAAGATGGCCTTGTTATCGGGGCGGACACGGTGGTCGTTTCTGATGGTCAGGTTTTTGGGAAACCTAATGATGAATCCGAGGCGCTTGCCATGCTCACCCGTTTGCAGGGGACGGTCCATCAGGTGTATTCAGGCGTTGCCGTGGTAGATGCACAAACGCGTGGGATTAAAGCGGGATTTCGCAAGGTGGATGTGGAGATGGTGCCTTGTAAGGAAGAATGGCTGCGCGCCTATATCGCCACTGGGGAGCCGATGGATAAGGCGGGAGCATACAGCATTCAGGGGAAAGGCGCCATGCTGATTAAGGCCATACACGGAGACTTTTATGCCGTGATGGGGTTGCCGATCGTGTTAACGGTAGATTTATTGTCGCAATATGGTGTCGACTCTCCACTTTTCTTTCTATAAATTCCTTGAATTTGGGGTGGGCGAAGCATGGGGAATCGTGGTACACTGATTGCTGAACTGCCGTTAGAAGAACGCCCAAGGGAACGTCTGTTGGCGCGAGGAGCGCGATCTCTATCCACCGCAGAGCTGCTCGCAGTGCTGCTAGGTACTGGAAGAAGAGGTGAATCAGCACTAGAGGTGGCAGGTCGACTTTTGGGGCAAATTGGAGAAATTAGGGCCTTTCTTGATGTCGAGGTAGAGGAATTACGGCAGGTACCGGGAGTGGGGCTTGCTAAAGCGGTGACCATTCTCGCAGCGCTTGAACTTGGCAGGAGACTGCAGGACAGTCGAACAGATCTACATAAAATTTCATCTCCTAGAGATGCAGCTAACTATTTCATGGACAAGTTGCGTTTTTTACGGAAAGAACACTTGATGAGTCTTCATTTGGATACGAAGCATCAAGTGCTCGGTGAAGAGATTGTCTCGATTGGATCTTTGAATTCTTCTATCGTTCATCCTCGGGAGATTTTTAAGACTGCGCTAAAACGAAGTGCAGCAGCAATCATTTGCGCCCACAATCATCCCAGCGGCGATCCTACGCCAAGCACCGAAGATCTTGAGGTCACCAAACGGCTCGTTTCAGCCGGTCAACTTTTGGGGATAGAATTGCTCGATCACCTCATCATCGGGGATAATCACTATGTCAGTTTACGAGAAGAAGGAATTATTCGCGGTTAATGTTCGCGTGGAAGATTGAGGGGAGTCATACTCATATGTTTGGGAATTTGCGTGATTTGGGAATTGATTTGGGCACTGCGAATACACTCGTTTACATGAAAGGGCGGGGAATTGTCGTCCGTGAACCCTCCGTAGTGGCGCTTCGGACAGACACTGGTGTTATTCGTTCTGTGGGAGAAGAGGCAAAGCGGATGATTGGCAGGACACCAGGCAACATTGTGGCCGTTCGTCCGATGAAAGATGGTGTGATTGCAGATTATGAAACAACCACCACCATGCTCAAGTACTTCATTCGTCAGGCACTCACCAAAAAGTCCTTGTTGGCTGGAAAGCCAAGAGTGATTGTTTGTGTCCCGTCAGGCGTAACGGCTGTGGAGAACCGTGCGGTGGTGGATGCCACGTTGCAGGCAGGCGCAAGAGAAGCGGCAACCATTGAGGAACCAATGGCGGCGGCAATTGGTGCCGGATTGCCTGTTGGCGATCCGACTGGCAGTATGGTGGTAGATATCGGCGGAGGAACCACTGAAGTAGCTATCATTTCACTTGGCGGTATTGTCACCAGCCGTTCGATCCGTGTGGCAGGCGATGAGATGGACGAAGCGATTATGAATCACATCAAGCGCAATTATAATCTATTGATCGGTGAACGGACGGCAGAGGAACTAAAAATGAACATTGGATCTGCGCTGGCGGAAGAGGCAAGTGGAGAACTTGAAATCCGCGGTCGTGACCTCGTATCCGGACTGCCAAAGACGATCAATATCACCGGTAGGGAAGTGGCGAATGCGCTGTCTGACACAGTGACGAGTATTCTTGACGCGGTGAAAGTGACTCTGGAAAAATCCCCTCCGGAACTCGCAGCGGACATCATGGATCGCGGCATTGTATTGACAGGCGGTGGTGCACTACTGCATCAACTGGATCGCTTTTTATCGATAGAGACCGGAATGCCGGTGATTGTGGCAGAAAATCCGCTCGATTGCGTGGCACTTGGGACTGGTAAAGCACTTGATAACATTGAAATACTGAGAGAAAGAAAAGTACAATCGCAAAGGCGCTCCCGTCGCTAGTCACCTGCGGTGGGATAGGGGAGAGGCGCATTCGTGAATAGGTTTTTTTCAGGTGGCAGGTTATTTGCTTTTTTGGCTGCGGTAATTTTACTCGTAGTGTTGGCTGGGGTATCTTTGCGTTCGCGTTTAACACAAGTGTCATGGCCCGAGAAATTCACCATTGATATCACTTCGATGGTGGGTAGGGTATTCTATGGGCCGGTGTTTCAAGTCGAGACATTCTTTACGCGGTTAAAAGATCTGGAAAACTTATACGCTGAGAATGCAGCATTGAAAAAAACAGCCAGTGAAGACTTGTTACTTCGTATTCAATTGAATGAAGCGCAACATGAAAACCAACAACTCAAATCCATGCTGCATTATCAAGGCAAGTCGCCACAATTTCACTTGATCGCTGGCGAAATTACAGGGCGCAGCCCACTATCCTGGAATTCTGAGATTGTTCTTTCTGTCGGGCAAAAAGCGGGTGTGGGAGTATCTATGCCGGTGCTTGACCAAAATGGCGATCTCGTGGGCCGGGTGCAGTCAGTTGCGGAGTACAGCGCTGCAGCGGAACTTCTGACTTCTTCTGAAACGGCGGATGGGGTATCTGCTTCGATCGTTTCTGGCGGAGCGCCTGTTTATGGGGTAATATCCGGATCACCGACTCATCAGGGACTTTTCCTGATGCAATTCATCTCACAATTGGCAACCAATATTCATCGCGGTGATTTGGTGGTAACGTCCGGACTTAGTAACATCTACCCGAAAGGAATTCCGATTGGCAGGGTGGTCTCCTTTATTTCTGATGGTACGAGCATCACCCGTTCGGCGCTCGTCAAGCCACTTGCAAACATGAATCAATTGAATTATGTGTTTGTTTTGGCACCTAAGCCTGGACAGGTGCAACCATGAGACTGATCGGATATTTTGTTGCGCTTTTTTTGAGTTTGATTTTGCAATCCACTGTTTTTCAGGTGCCTTTTTTGCACTCGATCGAACCTAGCCTGATTGTGATTGCACTCGTGATGGTCGGTGTGTTTCGTGGTTCGAGGGAAGGACTCATCTTTGGTATTGTGATCGGATTGATTCAGGATGCAAGTTTTGGGTCTTTCCTTGGTGAGAGTGCCTTTGCCTATGCCATGATTGGCTATGTCAGCGGATATGTTCGAAGTTTATTCATGCGGGTCAGCCTATTATTGTCTTTACTGCTCGTCGTCATCAGTACGGAGTTCTATGTCTGGTTGTCTTATGGGATTAGTCGCTTGTTTGGCCAACTCGGGACCAGTATCAACGTGGTCATCTCGACGTCAACCGCTATGACCATCTCCACTTTTGTATGCACATTATTGCTTTACTTCTTTTATCGCTGGTTACTCGTGGCGAAAGTAAAAAAATCCTATTCGGATGAAACAAATGAGGCGTGATTGCAAACGCTAATCCCGGGAGATGCTTTCGGGAATGAGCCGATAGGACATGTGAGCAATGAGCGAAAAGGCTAAAAAAAAGAAACACAAGACTGAACCGCAACGCGTTCGCAGATTGCGGTTTTTCTTTCCTGCACTAGCGGTGATGGCGTTTGTCTTGGAAATGCGTTTGATTGTGATTCAGGGCACAGAGCATGAACGCTTTGAAAAACTCTCACACCGCAATCATGTCAACTTATTGCCAACACCAGCCCCTCGTGGAGAAATATATGACCGCAATCACCAACTCCTTGCTTATGATGAACCGATTTACAGTTTGGTGTACACTCGTGGCTTTTCGAGTATCCATCCTGAACTACTTCATGAACTCGCTATAAAAATCGGCATGTCTCCAGTATCGCTTAGGCGTAACATGAACGGTATTAATGATGCGAGGCTGCAGGTTTTTATTGCCAATCGTATCTCTGCACAGGCATTAGCATTTGTTGCGGAACATCAGCGGCAATTGCCGGGAATTCAAATTATCCCTGATTCTGTGAGACAATATCCGCAAAATGAGGTGGCCTGTCATCTTCTTGGATACATCCATGCGATTCCTCAATCGCGCTTAGAGCAGTACACGCAGGCAGGTTTTCCGGAAAATGCGATGGTCGGTTGGAGTGGCGTAGAAAAATCATATAACGATTCACTTAGGGGATCTCCTGGGAAAATTGCAGTAGAAATTGACAGTAAGGGATTTCCTATCCGGCGTCTGGCTGAGAGTAGGCCGTCTCGAAAAGGGAAGCCGCTGATCCTCACGATTGATAGTCAGTATCAGCGCGAAGTACAAGCCATATTGGCGAAACAGGTAATGCGCTTAAATGGGTATGGGCACAAGAAGGTCAGTCATGCGATGGCAGTCGCGATTAACCCTCAAAATGGTGAAATTTTGGCGCTTGCCAATTATCCTACTTATGATCCTTCCTGGATGGCTCATGGAATGTCGGATTGGGAGTATCAAAGCAGGTTTTTGCCTGCAGAACAAAACTGGGCGACCCAAATGCCAATTGCACCGGGGTCAGTGATGAAACCACTCACTGCTCTTTTTGCTTTTCATCAGCGTTCATTAACACCATATTATGCGGAATATTGTGATGGCAGCTATACGCTTCCCAAAACGGATGGCACTGCTATTCATTGTTGGAGCCATCATGGTTATTTGACACTCCCCATGGCGCTTGCCGAGTCGTGCGATGTGTTTTTTTATAAACTCAGCATGCGTTATGGCCATTGGCCACCTAAATCCGTCAAGCAAATTCCGCGCTGGCTTTTAATGGACAGGTTGCAAACGCTAAATGAATTAAGGGCATTTCAAAAGCATTTTGGACTTGGAAACAATGTGATTCGTGACCTTCCGGATACAGAGAATGGATTTGTCAATATGCATTCGGGTCAGGTGACGGATTTACCTTACACGGCCATTGGTCAAAACGAAGTCTTCACAACCATGGAATTGGCCAATTATGCGGTGACTCTTGCCAATCGTGGCGTGAGAATTGAACCGCATGTGGTAAAATGGATCGGCAATCAAAAAATGTCGATCCATCGCTATCAAGATAAATTGCTTAGCTTGCCAAAAGAAGATTGGGATGCCGTGATGTCCGGACTTTACATGGCATGCAATGACCCTAAAGGCACGGCCTATTATACATTTCATTCGGGAAAACGCGTCACCTATGAGCCCGCAGGCAAAACTGGTACCGCGGAAACGGGAATTGACGGGTTTGACAACGCGGTATTTATCGGATTTGCCCCTTATTCCCATCCGCAGATCGCCATTGCGGTGGCAGTGCCTGGAGGTGGGCATGGGGCAGATTCGACGGGACCGATTGCGAGGGCCATGTTTGACCGTTTCTTTGAACGTTCAGCAGGAAATCACAATTCTCGCGTTGAATACAAAATGTTGAGAGTTTTCGACGGGAGGACGGGCTTGTAAATGTTAACCAACACGGCATTAGAACCTGCCGGCCAGGATTATGTAACCATCAAGGGTATAAAAAATGGGCTTGTTTTCAAGCTGGCTGACGATGTGCATTTTGACAAGGTGCTTGATGCGCTGACTGCCAAGTTGGGTAATGGGTCGTCCCCTTTTTCAAGTGGTGCCAAGGTGACTGCATTTGTGGATTATGGCAACCGCGTATTGACGCCAGAGATTCAAGATGCTGTCGAGAAGGCATTTCTTGCTGTCGGAGAAATTCAGGTTAAGGTGTATCAAGAATCGATGGTAGAAGACGAGCCAGTTCCACACAAATTATTGCCAAAAGCCCCTTACGTCTATAAAGGCACGGTTCGATCGGGACAAATGGTCGAGCATGATGGCGATGTGATCATCATTGGCAATGTGAATCCGGGGGCGCATATTGTGGCATCTGGTGATATTTATGTGTTTGGTCGCTTGCGTGGCTATGTTCATGCGGGCGCTTCAGGCAATGTGAGAGCGATTGTGGCTGCTGCGTACTTTGAACCCATTCAGGTGCGAATTGCCACCGTCATCCGTAGATCACCGGAAGCTTACGCGCATCCTGCGGAGATGGAATTTGCGCATCTTGAAGGAGATCAGATGGCAGTAGAAAAAATGTCCTTTTTACAACACTTTCAAACGCTGATCATGTCAGATAAAGCAGTGATTTAAGGGGGGAAGGTCATGGGCGAAGCGATTGTCGTGACTTCCGGAAAAGGCGGCGTTGGCAAGACCACTTCGACCGCCAATATTGGTACGGCACTTGCCCTTTTGGGAAAAAAGGTTTGCCTTGTCGACACAGATATTGGGCTACGTAATCTAGATGTGGTGATGGGACTTGATAATCGAATTATCTTCGATATCGTTGATATCGCGACTGGAAATTGCCGAATTGAACAGGCGCTTATTAAAGATAAACGATTTGATCAATTGTATATGATTGCAGCCGCGCAAACCAAAGACAAGCTGGCACTTAGTACCAGTGCGATGCAGGCGATCGTTCACAAACTCAAAATGGATTTTGATTATGTACTTATTGATTGCCCGGCAGGAATTGAGCACGGTTTTCGCGTGGCCATTACCGGCGCTGATCAGGCGATTGTGGTCACCACGCCGGAGCAGGCAGCTGTTCGTGATGCAGATCGGGTGATTGGCTTATTGGAAGCAGAAAAAATACCACCTGCCAAGCTTATCATCAATCGAATCCGTCCTCATATGGTAAAAAACGGCGAAATGCTCGATATCGACGATATTATTTCCGTCTTATCATTAGATTTACTTGGTATTGTTCCTGACGATGAGCAAGTCATCAAAAACGCGAATCAAGGGGAGCCGACAGTAGTCAAACCGGATTCAAAGGCTTCCCAAGCCTATCGCAATATTGCTAGACGAATCATCGGGGATCCTGTGCCGCTCATGAATTTGCAGGAACAGTCTGGATTTTTTAAGCGGATGAAAAAAATGATGGGACTTGGTTGACAGTCTCTTTACTTGATTAGGTAACGCATAGAACCCCTTTTTCGCGCATATGTTTTTTGGGACGAGACATATCGTTTCTGCGCGAAGGGGGTTTTTTGGTGGAGAATCCTTATCAGTCAAGCAAGCAACATGAAGAAATTCGGCCTGAGTATTCGGTGTCACCTGATGATGATCTTTATGGCTCTCCACGGTCATGGACGGGATTTCGGTCTAAGGTGGGTTCATCGGAGAGCCCAGTCCCATCTAAAAATAGTAAATCAAAAAAACGACCGTATCGTGGCGGATTTAAGAGTGCCGCCAATGAGACGCCTGAAAGCTCGCTGACACAGCGTTTTTTTATACAAGCCATTGGTGCAGTGGTGTTATTTGCAGCCATGTGGATGTTTTTTCACAGCGATAGACCGATCGCCAAGACGGTGCAAGGATTGGTGCAGTCCACCATGCGCATCGACTACTCCACCATCGTGATGCCACCTGCCATGGCGAGAAATTTTGGCACATTACCATCCTCTGCCATCACCGTATTACCTGCTGCTGCGCCAAAAATTAGTTTTATTCAACCGATGGCAGGAAAAGTGGTACGAAACTTTTCTGTGGTGAATCCTGATGTGGTGATCCAAGGCAGACCAGGAGCACATGTGCTGGCGTCAGCGGATGGTTTGGTCGTTCGGGTAGGCGAGAGCCAAGCGAGTGGCAATTATGTGGTCATTGATCATGGCAGTGATGGGGAAACATTTTATTCAAAACTGGGGACAGTATTCGTCAAACCACAGGAGTATGTCGTTTCCGGTCAACTCTTGGGCATATTACCGTCACATCAGACGGAATTGACGTTTGGCTATATCTATAAAGGTGCGTATCGAAATCCGCTTCAACTTTTCCAATTGGTGAAGTGAATTGAAAAAAATATTTCCCGTTCGACTTAACCCGGTATTTTTGTTTATGCTGATCTATGCGGTATTTGCTCACGTTTTTTGGCCTGTTCTGCGGTTATTTGCCGTGGTGTTGTTGCATGAAATGGGACATGCTGTGGTGGCGATGAGACTTGGTTATCATATAGAATCGGTCGAGTTGTATCCGTTTGGCGGCGTAGCAAGAATCAGCGGCAAGCACGTGGGATGGAGTCCTCGTGATGAGGTGCTGATCGCCGTTAGTGGGCCACTTGTGAATCTGACATTGTCTCTCTTTACGATCTTATTGATGCTCGTGGGATGGGTCCCCGGGGAAGTGGCGAGACCTTTTATTGGAATGAACTTTACGCTGTTTTTTTTCAATATGCTTCCGGCGTTGCCACTTGATGGTGGGCGGATCGCAAGAGCTGGGTTGTCGTTGACGAGAGGCTTTGAAAAGTCTACGGAGGTGTTGACGCAGATGTCATTTGCGTTATCCACCATTTTGATTGTGCTTGGCGGCGTGGCATTGTGGCTTGGTTATCCAGAAGCGGGCATGTTGATATTAGGCGTATTCTTACTCGTCTCTGCGATCACGTTGAGACGCCAGAACCGATATGATTTGCTTCGTTTTTTGGATCATAAACGGAGGGACCATACGGACACAAAGGTACTTCGCACGCTGATTGTCGATAGCGAAATGGGAATTGGCAAGGTGGCGTCGAAGTTCGTTCCGGAGGCGTACCATGTGATTTATTTGCAGAGAAATTATGATATTTTTAAAGAAGGCTTAGCGGATCAACCTATGGTCGAGGAAAAAGAAGTGCTGCGAGCCATATTTGATGCGGGTATGTGGATGGAGCCCATCAAAAGTCTATTGCAGTAGTCACCTCATTTGTGATAAAGTATGTCGGTAGTGTGTCACCGCATGTCCATAGGCTTAAACAGTTCAGTCTGTGCCTAGACAGCGAGTCCCAATAGTTGGAGGTGCGCGTATTGTACGCGATTGTTGAAACAGGCGGTAAGCAGTATAAAGTAGAGGAAGGCTCTACGCTTTACATTGAGAAACTCGACGCAGAAGCTGGTGCAGAATACACGTTTGATAAAGTGTTGTTGCTTGAGAAAGACGGAAAAGTTCAGGTGGGTTCTCCAGTCATCGATGGCGCAAAAGTAGTGGGAACGGTTGTCGAACACGGCAAAGGCAAGAAAATCATCGTGTTCAAATACAAGTCCAAGAAAAACTATCGCCGCAAGCAAGGCCATCGTCAACCTTATACAAAGGTCAAAGTGACTGCCATTCAAGGTTAATTGATGATTCGGGCGCAGATATTTGAAACCGTCATGTCGAACCAGACGCGAAAGATCACTCGTTTTCTTATCGAAGGTCATGCGGGTTCTGGTGAATATGGCAAGGATATTGTATGTTCTGCAGTTTCTGCCTTGTCCATCAATTTTGTCAATAGCGTGGAGGCGCTTTGCGGAACCAAGCTAAGCTACCAGGCAAGCGAAGGCTTGATGGATGTGGAAGTCAGCGATGATGAGAAGACGCAGTGGTTGGCACAGAGCCTTCGAGTCGGTCTGATGGGAATAGCCGAAGAACACAGCAAGTATTTGCGGGTTAAAGAACAATTATTGAAAAAGTGACAGGAGGTTATTACATTGTTGCGTTATAATTTACAATTATTTGCACATAAAAAAGGTGTGTCCTCCACTCGCAACGGGCGCGACAGCCATGCGAAACGCCTTGGCGTGAAACGTGGAGACGGACAATTGGTGACAGGTGGTAGCATTTTAGTGCGCCAACGTGGTACACGTATTTATCCAGGGACTAACGTGGGACGCGGTGGCGACGACACCTTGTTTGCCAAAGTGGATGGTGTGGTAAAATTTGAGCGCTTCGGCCATGATCGCAAGCGCGTGAGTGTCTATCCAGTAGCGGCAAGTGAACCGGTAGAGACTGCACTGTAAGTTAGGTTTGATTTTTGACCCAGTTGCCGCGAGCGACTGGGTTTTGCTTTTTTTCACAAAAAAGGAGTGTTTCGATGTTTGTCGATACGGCAAAAGTTGAGGTGAAAGCGGGAGACGGCGGGAATGGCATGGTGGCCTACCGAAGGGAAAAATACGTGCCTTTGGGTGGGCCTGCAGGCGGAGACGGCGGTCGTGGTGGCAATGTGATTTTTGTGGTGGACGAAGGGCTTCGCACGTTGATGGATTTTCGTTATCAGCGGCATTTTAAGGCAAAAAATGGGGAAAATGGCCGTCCCAAGAATCAATACGGCGCTCATGCCGAAGACCTGATCGTAAAAGTGCCACCGGGAACGGTGGTGCGAGACGCCTTCACTAATGAGTTGATTGCGGACTTGACGCAAGACGGTGAACGCGCAGTGATTGTGAAAGGCGGACGTGGTGGTCGTGGCAATGTGCACTTTGCGAACGCAAAGAACAAGGCGCCGGACATGGCGGAAAAAGGTGAACCTGGCGAGGAACGAACGGTGGTCCTCGAATTGAAGTTACTGGCAGATGCGGGACTGGTTGGATTTCCGAGTGTCGGAAAATCAACGCTATTGTCAGTGGTCAGCGCGGCAGAGCCGAAAATTGCCGCTTATCATTTCACCACGTTGTCGCCCTATTTAGGAGTCGTCACGCTTGGTGAAGGACGATCGTTTGTTCTGGCTGATTTACCGGGGCTCATCGAAGGTGCACACGAGGGATTGGGACTTGGACACGAATTTTTGCGTCATGTCGAGCGCACTCGGGTGTTGATTCACGTGATTGATATGGCTGCCACCGAAGAGAGGGATCCCGTACAAGACTACCAGGTAATTCAAAAGGAACTGGAGTCCTACAATCCCATTTTACTGAAACGACCACAAATTATCGCCGCTAACAAAATGGATATGCCAGAAGCAGAAGCGCATTTGCGTGAATTTCAAGCGAGTTATCCGGAGCTTGAGGTAATCCCTATCTCCGCAGTGACAAGATCCGGGGTGGATGAACTGATGTCGCGTGTCGGCTATTTACTCGATACGATGCCTGATGAAGAGCCGGAACCTGAAGAAGTGTCGGCGGACGAAGTCGTGTATACGGCAAAAGGGCAAAAGATCCAATTTTCCATTGAGATGGATCAAGAGGTTTATGTGGTGGTCAGCGATGAGCTTGATAAACTGGTGCAAATGACCAATTTTGATCAGTATGATGCGGTGAAACGTTTCCAGCGCATTTTGAAGCGCTCTGGAGTGGACAATGCGCTGCGTGAACGTGGAGCGGGCAATGGCGATGTCATCCGTGTCGGAGATTTGGAATTTGACTTTGTGGACTAGGGGAGGAGACCAACCATGTATAGGGGCAACGATGGCGTGACCCGTGACTTTGTGGCAACTGGCGTTGTAGTGGATGGGGATCGGGTACTGCTTTTGCTACATAAAAAACTGGGCAGATGGCTGCCTCCAGGTGGTCATATTGATGCACCGGAATTGCCGGATCATGCGGCAGTGAGAGAAGTGTATGAAGAAACAGGTATCAAGGTGGAGCTTGTCTCGGATTATGAACCTGCCGGATTTGACCATGCACTCGCGCGTCCTGCTGGCATCCAACTCGAAGACATTGAACCCGGACATCAGCACATTGATCTCATCTATTTTGCAAGGCCGTTGGGGGATACCACACTATTAAAAAATGACGAGTCGCTTGACATCGGCTGGTTCACCACTGCACAGATGAGAGAGATAGGCGTAACGGAGGAAGTGATCGCATGGAGCGAAAAGGCGATCATGGCTGTGAATTTGACGTCTGGCAACTGATCATCCCCTCAGCGATACGCGAACAAATGATACAATTTCTTGAAGCAGCGCTGCCATATGAGAGTGGAGGGCTGCTTTTTGGCAAGCGTGTAATGGAGGAGTGGATGATAGAAAATTTTCAACCGATCGCAAGCGATAAACCGGACGCGAAAAATTACAACGCATCCCCAAGGGATCTCGTTCCCATCATCATGAAGGCGAAGGCATCGGGAATGGAGCTACTTGCTACGGTACACAGTCATCCTTCCAGCCCTGCGGTGCCTTCGCGAAAAGATTTGAAGGAAGCTTACGGCTATCGTGATTTGGCACATAGCATCGTGTCATTTGCCGGGATGTCGCCTGATGTGCAATTTTATAGATATGAAAAAGTGGAACACCATGTCTCCTTTCATCCTCTCACTTTGAAATTGACAAATTGGTGAAATACCCCGTTTTTCTCCTATCTTAACTGACAATTTCCCATAGGAAAAAGGTTCTTACTCCAAGTGCTTGAACAGTTTCGCTATAAGCGCTGGGAGGTGAGGTTTTGGACATCGAAATCAGTGAACAAGTGGATAAGATTATTCAGAAGGCACTAATGCTTGGTGCTTCCGATCTACATTTTGATCCGTTTTCTGATGGTATTGGCATTCACTTACGCATCCATGGCAAGCTTTTACCTTTAGATCAAGTATCTGACTTTCCTTTTTATACGGAGCAAAGCGCGATGGCTAGGTTGAAAGTACTTGCGAAGTTGTCACTCGCGGAAAGACGCCGACCGCAGGATGGACAGTATCATTTTTTGCACGGTGATGCGGAATGCGATTTACGCATGGCGACCATGCCCACGATTCGTGGAGAACGGGCAGTGGTGCGAATACTCCCTAAAGAGAATCCATGGCAGTCAATGGCATCGCTTGGCTTTACAAAAGACTTGGAAGAGGAAGTGCATCAATTTTTTTCGGGAGCAGGTGGAATGCTCATCACTGCCGGTAAAGTTGGTTCCGGCAAAAGCACTACACTATATGCGCTGATGCGGGAGCGCAATTTGCTTGGGGAATCTGTTCTGACCATTGAAGACCCGGTGGAGCGGAAACTCGATTCCTTTTCACAGGTAGAAGTCGATGAAAAAATCGGTCTGACTTTTGCGGAGGGACTTCGCAATGCGCTCAGGCAGGATCCCGACTTGTTGATGGTAGGTGAGATCCGCGATGAACTCACAGCGCAAATTGCGGTTCGTGCAGGTTTGACGGGGCACCATTTACTGAGCACAGTCCATGCTGATTCTCCCTATCAAGTGATCACGCGTTTACTTGAATTCGGCGTGGAGCGCTCTTATCTATCAGAGTCGCTGAAACTCATCATCTGGCAACGACTTTTACCGATACAGTGCGATGAGTGTCATGGAGAGGGGTGCGCGAAGTGTCACCAAGTGGGGGTGATGGCGCGCCGTGCGGAATTCAATATGCTTGGGGCTAGTCACATTCAACAATTTTTGCGTGATCAAACCAGGACGTCCGAATACAACGTGAAGGGACTGAAAATGTTTGTTGCAGAAAAAGAGGAAGCTGCCATCGAGACAAATTGAATTTTTTGTTGCCGATCTTGCTGATTTGCTTTCAGCCGGAATCGATCTGAACCAGTCGCTCGATTCACTCGCGTTGGTCGCTCCCAAACGATATGGATGGGCCAAACAAATGAAAGATTCGATCAGTCGTGGCCAAGCGGTGGAGGAAGTGTTTGAACGAGCGGGGTTTCCGGAGGTGGCGGTTTCTTTTTTACGGGTGGGCCTCGTGACGGGGGAATTGGATCAGGCATTTCAAAGTTTAACGCTCTATTTCAATCACCGTAGATTGCGCCGGGAGAAGCTAGGAAAAATGCTGTCGTATCCCATTTTATTAATGTTCCTCTCCCTAGTTTCGATGTATATGATGGCATGGCAAGTGATTCCACACTTTTTAAAGTTTTATCACTCCTTGAATTTGGCGATTCCTCGTCAGGTGCAGGTAGTGATGATGCTTGCCAATGTGGTAGTGATGTCGTTACCTTATACCATTTTGTTAGTGGGTGGTCTCGTGGTGTTGTTTTGGTGGAAGAGGGATCGTTGGCTGATTCGAGTGGAAAAAAGGGTGGTCCGCCATTCGTGGGGGGCATGGTTGCGAATACTCAAAGCCATGCAAAATTTTGAAACCCTATCCGCGCTTTTGGGCGCAGGAGTGGATTTGTTGACAGCGATTGAGGTCATGATTTCGACCAATACCGCTCGGATGAGATGCGAGTGGACAACGATCTTTCATGCGGTGGGAAAGGGCACCACGCTTTCCCATGCGTTAAGACTAACACCATATTTTCCAGAATTGGCCGCTTCGATGCTCACCATTGCAGAACAAACAGGTGATCTTGAAGGGGGCGCAAAACGGTTAAAAAACTATTATGAACGAAGTTTTGACAGGACGGTAGAGCGCTTATTTTCATTCTTCGAACCAGCAAGTTTGTTCATTTTGGGAGTGATGATAGGTGGGGTGACACTGGTATTGCTTTTGCCGATGACAGACCTAGTGAAACAACTTTCATAAAAAGAGAGGACAAAATCATGAAAATGTTAGTACATATGAAGAAAAAAATAACCGAACAGAACGGATTTACACTGATTGAAATGGTGATTGCGCTTTTCATCGTATCTGTGGTGATGGCCATTGCATTACCCAACCTGCAGACAGCAGGAGCAAATGCTGCACAAACGGGATGTGAAGGCAATCAAAAAATGATCCGGGCTGCGCTAACGGAGTACTACCTTACTAATCACCAATATCCTCCTGAGACGGATACAGCCGGTATTCTGAATGACCTGAAAACTAATGGCTATATCGACTCGGTTCCTACTTGTCCAAGTGGTGGTGATTATACCATCACCATTACTCCAACTAGCACGAGTACTGCTGGCACTAATACTAATGGCACTACCACTACCTCCACCTCTACAGGAACCACGACGAATTCAACGATGGAGGTAAAGGTGAGTTGTACAGCACATGGAGAATTGGGCGATTGAAAATGAAGAAAGATAACGGGTTTACCTTGCTTGAACTGGTGATTGCCATCTTTTTGTTTGGCGTGGGTCTTTCCATTGTTCTTCCTGGCTTTGTCAGTGCTAAGGATCATGCGGCACTTGAAACCTCTGCTTGGCAAATTGTTTCCGACCTTCGCACCCAACAAATGCTTGCGCAAACCAAACAAGTCTATCAGGAAATTCGCTTTCTACCATACAGTGAGACCTATTATTTTTATGACGGATCAAACGGACATTTTACGCCACGCACCATTTCCTCCCCCATTTTTTATTTTGAAGGGATTGTTCATTTGCCGAGCTCAACAGTCAGGTTTAATCCATTAGGCAATGTGAACGAGGGAGGTCAAATCATCATTCAGGATCCTGAAGGGGCTATTCGCAATGCTGTGCTTTATTTGCAGTATGGCGATATTAGAATGGCGTCAAGCCCCGTTGTGAATCAGGGTTAGAAAGCGTGAGGAAATGAATTTGATGGAAGTAATTGCGGCACTTATGGTAATCGCCATCATTGTCACGGTTGCCTTTAATGGAGATGAGACATTGTGGAAGGGATTCGAGAACGCATCGTTGATGGAGAAGGCTGCATTTGTTGGCCACGGTGCGCTTGATGAGGCAACTCACCAGGTGGGACTGGGAGTGGTGCAACCCGCAACTGAATTTCTCTCTGAAAATTTATGGGTAAAAGTTTCAACTAGTAACTTCAGTAACGGGTTATGGGTGGTGAATGCCGCTGTATACAAGGAAAATACAGATGATCAGCCGATGTTTGTTTTCCAAACCTTGCAAGCTAGTAAAAAATGAAAGAGATAAAGGATTTACGTTGATAGAAATGATGATTTCTCTTACTTTGACAGGATTGATCCTGACGCTGGGGATTTCATTATGGATGTTCGGGTGGAAAGCAATGGATCAAGAGACCTCCATCATGCAAAGTCTCGATGATGAGTGGGTGCTCTATCACGCGCTGACTCAAGATTTAACCTGCTCGACACGAGTGAATACGGATGGTTCATTTTTGACAGTGGACTTGTCGGATGGTGAGGTGGCAACGTATGGCTTTTCGCCAATTTCTCATCTGATATTGCGGACCTTGAACGGCAATGGTGAAGTGGTGGTTTCAACCAATGTGGATCGTGTGTCCTGGCAAGTGGTCAACAACGAACTTCATGCGACGATCGATTATGATAATGAGGGAAAATCCAATGAAGCAGAACTCTCGCTTACTCCAATTGTTGCGAGTTTTTGATGAGAAGGGATACGCATTGCCATTCGCGTTGTTTGTTCTGGTGATTTTTGGGCTATTGATGTCTACTGGCTTATTCTTAGCTCAAGCCATACAAGAAAGAGTAAACCTTCGGATA
>JAJZCW010000006.1 GCA_021828865.1 Bacillota bacterium | reverse complement strand
AGGCACCGCATCTGTAAATTTTGCTGCTGGCGTTCCCACCCTAGGAGAGTAGGGAAACACGTGCAGTTCAGCGAATGCCTGCGCTTTGACAAAATCATAAGTGGTCATGAACTGCTCGTCAGTCTCGCCTGGAAACCCGACGATAATATCGCTCGTAATCGCAAGATCCGGTAAAGCCCGTCTCACTTTGGAAAGTTTGTCTCCATACTCTTCGATCGTATAGTGACGGTTCATCCGCTTCAAGACTTCATTCGCACCTGCCTGCAGCGGAATGTGCAGGTGACGACACACTTTACTTGAGTCAGAAAGGACCTGGATCAACTGATCGCTGATTTCGCTCGCTTCGATAGAAGAAATGCGGATTCTGCGCAGGTTTTCTATTTTCTCTAGTTCCATCAGTAAGTCGGCAAGCGAAAAATTCTCCAAGTCCTCACCATATCCGCCAGTGTGAATTCCCGTCAGGACAATTTCATGATACCCGGCATCAGCGAGCCTTCGGGCCTGCCTGACTACACTTTCAGGTTTTCGGCTTCGCACCAGACCGCGTGCGTAAGGGATGATGCAAAACGTACAAAAATGATTGCAGCCATCTTCAATTTTCAGACTAGCTCTGGTGCGTTCCGCAAACATGGGAACGTCCATGTCCTCAAATTCCTTTTGTTTGAGGATTGGTGCCACGGCGTTGTAAGGATGATGCTCCTCGCGAACTTTATCAATCCATTCCATCATCTGCTCCCGATACTGATTGCCCACCACCAGGTCCACGCCGTCAATGCCCAAAATTTCACCTGGTGCAATTTGCGCATAACAGCCTGTCACGACCACCACCGCATCGGGGTTGTTGCGTACCGCCCGGCGTATCATTTGCCGGGATTTTCGATCCCCTTCGTGCGTGACCGTACAGGTGTTGATCACGTAAACGTCAGCCTGGTCGGCAAAATCGACACGCTCATACCCATCTCGCTTAAAAAGTTGCCATATGGCTTCCGTGTCATAATAATTGACCTTGCACCCCAAAGTGTGCAGCGCCACTTTTTGCGTGACTGTCACCTCAATTCACCCCCATTTGGTCCCATTCATATAGTAAAAGCGATGCGACCACGAGTCCTGCTGTTTCCGTTCGCAAGATGCGTTTGCCAAGCGTCAGCAAACGGCCCCCTGCCGCCTCCATCAGATGCACTTCTTCTTCTGCAAAGCCGCCTTCTGGGCCAATCACAAACGCAGCAGAGGAGGGAACTGCCACACGATGAAGAACCTCTTTCAAAGCAGGAAGACCCCCATTTTGCAGCTCATAAGGTACCAGTTTGAGCGCTTCCGAATCCATTAGGGAAAAGGCCGCCTTCAGCGAATCGGCGAACTTCACCTCGGGAATCACCGTGCGATGTGCAAGTTCTGCCGCCTCTTTGGCAATTTTTCGCCAACGCAAAAGCTTGGATTCCCGCTTATCCCCTGCTATTTTAGCCACAGAGCGGGCGGCTTGAAATACGATTATCTCTGCCACGCCAATCTCCGCAGCCTGCCTGATGATGAGGTCGATTTTTTCCCCTTTTGGCAAGCCTTGCAAAAGGGTGAGAGCAATCCCCGCTTCACTCCCGTCCTGCATACGCTCCAACACCTCGACCTCCACCTGCAGATCAGAGATGGCAGTGATTGCTGCAAGATAGGGGGTTGAAGCGATCACCACTTGCAATTTATCTCCCAGCTTCATCCGCATCACGCGTGTGATGTGGTGATGGTCTGCCCCTTGTATTACTGCTATTTTGTCATTTTTTAGCGACTTGTCATCGAGGAAATACCGCTGCATCCCGTCAACCTTCCCATCTGGCACAAACTGCGAGCCAATCCGCTTCGCGACTCACTTCGATCAAATTGAAGTGATGCATGGCAAGCGCCTCTTTTACTGCCTCCCACTGGCTTTCTACGATGCCGGATGCGATGAGGCAGCCGCCTTTTTTCAGATGGCGCAATATTTCAGGTATCAGTCTGATCACGAGCCCTGCAAGCAAATTGGCCGTCACCACATCAAACTTTTCCTCAGTGACCGCCTGGTTCAAATCAGATTGTAAGACCGTGACGACATCGGACACCTGGTTGTCTTCTACGTTCGCACTTGCCACCCGCACCGCGGTTTCGTCAAGATCCACCGCCACCACCCGACTGGCGCCAAGCTTTGCCGCAGCAATAGCGAGAATGCCAGTGCCGGTGCCAACGTCGAGCACCTTTACGCCAGGTATGATCATGGCCTCGAGTTGCACTAGGCACAACCTGGTCGTTTCATGAGTACCAGTTCCAAATGCGACACCTGGTTCCACATAAAGTGGCAGTTGCAAATCCGATCCGCGCCATGAATCTCTCTCCCATACAGGGACAATAGCGAGGCGATCCGACACGGAGAAGGCATGAAAATCTTTTTTCCAGGCATGCAGATAATCGTCCTCGTCAAGAGAGGAAAAAGTAATATGAAGACGCCCCGGATCAAGTCCATAATCCTGCAGCTTTTGAAGCTTGTCATGCAACTCGTCGATCAACTTTTCAACCGCTTGTCTGTCATACGTTACGCGGTCAAAATACCCATTCACCACCGCGCCGTCCATCGGCGCGTGCAAATGATCCTCGTCCAGAATCTCACCAAATTGCAAATGTGCTTTTTTAATTTCGACATCAAGCCGATCTTCCGTGTCTATCGCCACGGCGCCGAATTCCTCCAACTGCACGGCTACGGCATCCGCTGCCTCAGAACTCGTCTTTACGGCTATTTTCCATAAATTCAAATTGATAATCCCCTTGCTGTTTCGAGCGCTCAAATACCCCGGACGGTCACCCGTTCGGGGCTCATGCATCAAGTGTAGCACAGGTTCAATACCCACGCACCTTTACTGTTTACCGCTTTGTACGAGATGCCAGCCTCCGACAGCCGCCATGGCGGCTACCATCCCGTTCAGTAGCGTCAACGTGAGATCTGGAAGGTTTAGTGAAAATGGAGTGGCCATTGCAAGCGCGATCACCATGCCAATCAACACCGCCAATGCCCTAGTAGGGATGGCGTGAAGGATTGGCAAGTCCTTTAAGAGTTGAACCACCATCAAAATCGCTAAACTTTGACCGCCCACAGAATGTAAACTGGTTTGAGTGAAGGTGGTAAGTGAATCCATTGCACGTTCCTCCTGTTTTTCAATTTTACAGGAGAAAGTGCCTGCAACAGGTCCATTTAGGGACAAAAAACAAGCCGCGGGAACCCCGCGACGAAGATTTTACGTTGTAGAGAGAAACTATTTTATTCCCCTTTAAATGCGCTTTTCATGCGATCAAAAAACGACTTGGACGGTTCATGCGCCTCTTCGCCGAGTTCCTTCGAAAAGTCGCGCAAGATTTCCTTTTGTTTATCTGACAGTTTCGTTGGCGTCTGCACCACTACTCGCACGTGTTGATCGCCTTTTGACACTCCGTTGCCAAGCCTTGGCATACCTTTGCCTTTCATATGAAAAACCGTTCCTGTCTGCGTTCCTTCAGGAATACGAAGGCTTTCCCTTCCATAAAGCGTTGGTACCGTGAACTCATCCCCAAGTGCCGCCTGGATGAAGGAGATTGGGACATCACAGTACACTTCTGTGCCTTCCCGCTTAAAAAAGTCATGTTTGTTGACGCGTATCACGATATACAGGTCTCCTGAAGGAGCCCCACGCTCTCCCGCTTCCCCTGCACCAGTGATGCGAAGCCGATTGCCCGTATCGACACCTGGTGGCACTTTGACTTCAATTTTCCTGCGCCGTCTTACTGTCCCTGTTCCACGGCACGTAGAGCATGGCGTAGTGATCCGCTTTCCGGTCCCTTGACAGGTGGAACAGGTTCGCCTATTGACCATGCGGCCAAAGGGGGTATTCGTGACAAATTCCTGTACACCACTTCCTTTACAGGTACTGCACGACTCCACCTTGGTTCCCGGTTTTGCCCCGCTTCCCGAACAGGTATCGCAGGTCTCCGTCCGCGGAATCTCGATTTCCTTCGTTAAGCCAAACGCGGCATCCTGAAAATCGATGGCCATCGTATACTCCATATCGGCACCGCGCTGTGGGCCGCGTTGCCGCCCACCGCCACCACCGCCAAAAAACATGTCAAAGATATCGCCAAAGCCGCCAAAATCGGCGTTGAACCCACCTTGGCCGCCAAAGCCCCCTTGCGTTGGATCCTGGTGACCAAAGCGGTCGTAATTCGCCCTTTTATCAGGATCAGACAGGACCTCATAGGCCTCTTGTAATTCTTTAAATTTCTCTTCTGCTTGGTGATCTTCTTTGTTGACATCAGGATGAAGTTTACGCGCCAAGCCGCGGTAGGCCTTCTTGATCTCCTCTGGCGACGCCGAGCGATCGACTCCGAGCACTTCGTAATAATCCCGTTTACTCACTGTGGCGTCCCTCACTCCCCAAAAAATAGGTGCCGGCGAGAGGGGTTAACCTCTCGCCATCTTTCATTCTCGCATTACTTCTTATCATCGTCTACCACGTTGTAATCGGCATCCACCACATTGTCATCGTGGGTGTCTTGGTGTTCTCCACCATCCTGCGAGGCCTGTTCATAAAGCTTAACAGAGAGTGCTTGAATGGCGCTGCTCAGTTCCTCGTAGGCTACTTTGATCGCATCCATATCGCTTCCGCCAAGCGCGTCTTTCAGTTTTTGTTTAGCTGCTTCCGCCTTGTCTTTTTCTTCTGCACTCGCCTTGTCGCCAACGTCCTTGATGGTTTTTTCCGTTTGATAGATCAGGTTGTCTGCCTGATTGCGAAGTTCTGTTTCCTCGCGGTGTAGTTTGTCTTCTTCCGCATGCAATTCCGCTTCCTTCACCATGCGATCAATCTCATCTTTCCCCAGACCACTGGACGAGGTGATGGTGATCTTCTGGCTCTTGCCAGTTCCAAGGTCTTTGGCCGACACGTGCACGATTCCGTTCGCGTCAATGTCAAACGTGACTTCAATTTGTGGAATGCCACGCGGCGCTGGTGGAAGATCCGAAAGTGTGAAACGCCCCAACGTCTTGTTGTCGCGGGCAAATTCCCGTTCCCCTTGTAGCACGTGAATTTCCACAGAAGTCTGATTGTCTGCCGCGGTGGAATAGACTTGCTTTTTGGAAGTCGGAATGGTGGTGTTGCGCTCGATCATCCGCGTCATGACGCCACCAAGTGTTTCGATGCCAAGAGAGAGCGGCGTCACATCGAGGAGCACTACGCCCTTGACATCTCCTGTGAGCACACCCGCTTGAATGGCGGCACCAACTGCTACAACCTCATCCGGGTTGACGCCCTTGAATGGTTCTTTGCCCGTCACTTTTTTGATCGCTTCCACGACAGCAGGGATGCGGGTAGACCCACCAACGAGAATGACTTTATCAATTTCATTTAAAGACAGTCCTGCATCGGACAACGCCTGACGTGTTGGCCCCATAGTCGCCTCGACGAGATCAGCTGTCATTTCATCAAATTTTGCCCTAGTCAAATTGATCTCGAGGTGCTTAGGCCCCGATGCGTCCGCCGATATAAAAGGCAGGGAAATGGACGTGGTCAGCGCGCTTGACAATTCTTTTTTGGCCTTTTCTGCTGAGTCTTTGAGGCGCTGCATCGCCATGCGATCTTTGCTAAGATCGATGCCGTTTTCCTTCTTGAATTCTTCTACTAAGTAATTAATGATCCGCTCGTCAAAATCATCGCCGCCAAGGTGGTTGTTCCCACTCGTGGCCTTTACTTCAAACACGCCATCACCAAGTTCCAGAATGGAAACGTCAAATGTACCGCCACCAAGGTCATACACGAGAATGGTGTGGTCGCCTTCTTTATCAAGACCATAAGCAAGTGCCGCCGCAGTCGGCTCGTTGACAATGCGAAGCACGTCGAGTCCGGCGATTTTCCCGGCATCTTTAGTCGCTTGACGCTGGCTGTCGTTGAAGTAGGCCGGCACAGTGATGACAGCTTGTGTGATCGTTTCGCCTAGATACGCTTCCGCATCGGATTTTAATTTTTGCAAAATCATCGCAGAAACTTCCTGCGGAGTGTATTCTTTGTCTTCAATTTTCACTTTATAACTGGTGCCCATGTGACGTTTGATGGAAATCACGGTACCATCAGGATTAGTCACCGCTTGCCGTTTGGCGATATCGCCGACAAGTCGTTCCCCCGTTTTGGAAAACCCGACGATAGAGGGCGTGGTGCGGTTACCTTCCGCATTGGGTATAACGATAGTTTCTCCGCCTTCCATCACCGCCACACAAGAATTAGTGGTGCCAAGATCAATACCGATTACTTTAGCCATAGATGTTAACCTCCTCTTATTATTCGCTCACTTTTACCATTGCAGGACGCAATACTTTGTCCTTGAAATAAAAACCGGAACGCATTACCGCGATGACGATGCCAGGCTCGCGATCCTCAGTTGACTCTGACATCACCGCTTCATGCAAACTCGGATCAAAGGCTTGCCCAATCGGATCCATTTGCCGAAGCCCCATGTTTTCAAGTAAACTGAAGAGTTGCTTATAGACCATTCCCACCCCTTTGGCAATACTTCCCGCATCGCCTGAAGACTCTGCAGCCTGCAATGCCAACGCAAAGTTGTCAAGCACCGGAAGCAATTCACCGATTAGTTTGGTATTAGCCAGATTGAGCAGCTCTTCTTTTTCCTGCCTGGTGCGACGGCGGAAATTATCAAAATCCGCATGAACGCGCAACAGCCTGTCCTCAAGCTCTGCCACTTTGGCTTGCCACATCTGCTCTGGGCCAGCCTCCGTCGACTCTTCATCCGGTGCTTCTGTGATCAGATCTTCTGCCAATGACTCAGCAGCATCCTGCACGGCGCTATCTTCTTGCGCATGGTCTTTATCTAGTGTTATTTCCTCTTCACGGGGTCTCCCGGAATTCGGTTCCTGATGCTTTGATGAACTCAAATCCAACGCCTCCAAGCCAATAAATTGCACATTCTATCCTGAATACCACTTGGTTACCAGTTGAGTCATTTCTTTTGAAAAGTAATCCAGCACCCTGATGACCCGTCCGTATTCCATTCTAGTTGGTCCGATGATGCCGATGACACCCACAGGATCTTCACCAATCCGGTATGTCGCTGTGACCAAAGAACAATTCTGCAACATTGAGAGTTCATTTTCACCACCGATTCGCACCGATAAAGGCGCGCTCGTCATGCTCTCCTGCAATAAAGCCTTTGACACCAGATCATGATGCTCTAACCAGGAAAGAACGGATTTGGCTTTCTCCACATTGTGAAACTCAGGTTGCAACAACATGTTGGTGGTTCCGCCAAGAAACACCTTTCCATCCTTTTCTGCGACAATCGCGCTCAGCAATCGGTCCAAAATCCGTTGCGCTTCTTCAAAGTCCTTCATTTGCCTTGCCACTTCGCGCGATATTTCTTCAAATATGCGTGAACGCATCTGATAGATAGGAATACCAACCAGCTTCTCGTTAAGTAACCGTACGAGTTGCTCCACTTGCGCGAGTGAAATATCATCTGGAAAACTGACCGTCTTATTCTGTACCTGTCCGGTTGACGTCACCGCGAGCAAGACAGCAGAATGTTCGGTGATAGGAACAACCTGTAAGCTCCGTAGCGTATTGTCGTATACCTGAGGACCCAGTACCACCGCAGTGTATTGAGTAAACGTGGACAAATACAAAGCGGTCTGCTGCGCCACTTTCTCAATCTCATCCACTCGTTCGCTGAACAACACCTTCATTTTTGAAATTTCCTCTGGCTTCAACCGTTCACCGAGTTGCAACAGGTGATCCACATAATAACGGTAACCCTGCTGCGAAGGCACTCTTCCCGCCGAAGTATGCGGCTGCTCTAAATACCCCTGTTCTTCCAGATCGGCCATTTCATTGCGAATAGTGGCGGCGCTAAGCCCCATGTCCACGTGCTTGGAAATCGACCTTGACCCCACAGGTTCTGCCGATTGGACATAGTCTTCCACAATCATGCGCAGAATCATTTTCTGTCGTTCAGATAGCACAGTCATCCCTCCCCAGACTGAACTGAGGCCATCTTGTTAGCACTCTTGATCGTTGAGTGCTAATCGTTATAGAAAATGTATCAAATTCACGGGCCAAGTGTCAACTATTCCCGAGAAAATGCACCATCATTTCGTTGGCCACAGAAAAGTATTTTCCCGGTATCACGATCCGCTCCTCATCTTCATCCAGCAGGCCCCGCTGTTTGAGGGATGCAATCACTTGCCCAAACGCTTCATGAAGCGAAATGCCGTGATGCGCCAAAAACGCTTTTTTGTTCACCCCTTCTCGAAGACGAAGACCAAGTATTACACTATCCTCCATGGCCTCCTCCGCTGTTACTGACAAATCAACTTCGATCGGGCGCTCCATGCCTGCGAGCATTTGTTGATAGCGAAGCAGGGATTTGACGTTTTCATAACGTCTTCCGTGCACATAACCATGAGCGCCTGCACCTGCCGCGAGATAAGGCTCATTATGCCAATACGTTAAATTGTGTCTCGCTTCCTCGCCCGCGCGGGCAAAATTGCTGATTTCGTACTGTAAAAATCCCGCGTCCTGCAAAAGCAACCTGACCTCTTCGCACATCGCCGCTTCCGCGTCTTCCTCTGGCAGATGCAGATGACCGCCTTGCTGCCACTTGGCAAACGGCGTGCCTTCTTCTACTTTCAATCCGTACACCGATATATGCCCCAACCCGAAATCCACCGCACGCCGCACACTTTCACGAACATCCGTCAGCGTCTGATCAGGCAAGCCAAACATCAGATCCAGACTGATCCGACGAAAACCAATCTGCATGGCACGCTCGACACTCTTATCGATGTCACGAACGCTGTGCAAACGTCCAATCGCAAGTAGCAGCGTCTCATTGAATGTCTGTGCACCAAAGCTCAATCGATTCACGCCAAACTGCTTCAGTTCGCCGAGCACATTGTCGTTGATGGATCCAGGATTCGCCTCGACCGTCCACTCAGTCTCTTGATCGATGGAAAACCTATCATGCAAAAAGGTGGCCACCTGTTCCCAATGCGCGAGGGGTAAAACCGTAGGCGTCCCACCACCAAAAAAAAGGGTGTCGATTCTTGGTCGATCACCTTTTGGAAAGTATGCTTCGTGAATCAGCATCAGCTCTTTTAACAGGGACTCTGTGTAATTCGCTTTCACCTCATCATTTGCCACGTAGGAATTGAAGTCACAATAAAAACACTTGCTTTCACAAAACGGGATGTGGATGTAGAGCGATTTTGGCGCCAATCGGTGAAGCGGTGCCACACTGGAAAGTTCATCTTGACTATTCAATTTTGAGCACCGCCATAAACGCCTCTTGCGGAATTTCCACGTTCCCCACTTGTTTCATGCGCTTCTTACCCTCTTTTTGCTTTTCCAGCAATTTGCGCTTGCGAGTAATATCGCCGCCGTAGCATTTGGCGAGCACGTTCTTGCGCATGGCTTTGATGGTTTCCCTTGCAATCACGCGATTGCCAATCGCCGCTTGCACCGGCACTTCAAACATCTGCCGAGGGATCAGTTCCTTCAACTTTTCGCAAAGTGCACGGCCCCGATAATAAGCTTTTTCCTGGTGAACGATCAGGGAAAGGGCGTCGACCACTTCGCCATTTAACAAAATATCGAGTTTGACCAGTTTTGAAGCGCGATACCCGATGAGTTCATAATCGAGCGACGCATAGCCTTTGGTGCTTGATTTTAGCCGGTCAAAAAAGTCGTAGACAATTTCTGTAAGCGGCAATTCGTACACAATCGTGACCCGAGATTCGTCAAGGTATTTCATGTCGATAAACTGTCCTCTTTTTTCCTGACACAGTTCCATGACGTTGCCGACAAACGTATTCGGCACGATGATGGATGCTTTGACAAATGGCTCCTCCACCGACTCGATACGCGTTTGATCAGGTAGCAGGCTGGGGTTGTCGATCTCCACCATTTCACCTGACGTCATGTACACGTGATAGACGACGCTCGGCGCCGTCGTGATGAGCGTCAGGTTGAATTCGCGCTCTAACCTCTCCTGGATGATCTCCATATGGAGAAGCCCTAGAAAACCGCAGCGAAATCCAAATCCAAGCGCAGAAGAAGTTTCCGGCTCGTAGCGAAGCGAGGCATCATTGAGTTCCAACTTTTCAAGTGCCTCGCGAAGGAGTGGATAATCGGACGAATCCACGGGGTACAGTCCGCAAAAAACCATTGGGTTCATGCGCTTGTACCCTGGCAGCGGTGTGGTAGCGGGACGGCTAGAATCGGTAATGGTGTCGCCAACTCGGGTATCCCTGACTGATTTAATTGCCGCAGCAATATACCCCACATCGCCCGCATGCAGTTCATTCACCTCTGTCATACGCGGCTTGAAAACGCCCACTTCCACCACTTCATGCTGAGCGCCTGTCGCCATCATCTTCATGCGCATGCCCGGACGAATCGTACCGTTCATCACCCGGACATAGACGATGACGCCTTTATATGCATCGTAATGGGAATCAAAAATAAGCGCCTGCAAAGGTGCATCTGCATCGCCTTCTGGAGCGGGTATTTTTTTGACGATTTCTTCGAGGATTTCCTTGATTCCAAGTCCTTCTTTTGCCGAAGCGAGCACCGCTTCACTTGCGTCTAGGCCGATCACATTTTCAATTTCTTGGCGCACCCGGTCGGGGTCAGCAGAAGGAAGGTCGATTTTATTGATGACAGGAAGTATCTCCAGGTCGTTTTCTAACGCCAGATACACGTTGGCCAGTGTTTGCGCCTCAATGCCCTGTGCTGCGTCAACCACGAGAAGTGCCCCTTCGCATGCAGCGAGACTACGCGACACTTCATACGTAAAATCCACGTGGCCTGGCGTATCAATCAAATTCAGTGTATAGGTTTGTCCATCCATTGCGCGGTAATCGAGGCGTACCGCCTGCAACTTAATCGTAATGCCGCGCTCGCGCTCCAGATCCATCTGATCGAGCACTTGATCCTGCATTTCCCTTGCAGAAAGCGCGCCTGTATATTCGAGAATGCGATCAGCAAGCGTAGACTTGCCGTGATCGATATGAGCGATAATCGAAAAATTGCGCACATGCGCTAAACTACCAGATCCTTGCACGTGAATCCTCCCTGCATCCTCGCTGTAAAATGGCTAACCTTCATTTTACTTCAAGTAAGGCAAGGTAAGCAATGCGAAAAGAGAGAACTGTTATTGTCCCTGATTCAATGGAATGCCAGGCGGAATTTGCGTCTGCCTAAGGCTGGTTCTAGTGGCATCAGAAAAAATCGAAGAAAGCATCTGGTGCAGCGTTTGTTGAAGAAGCACTCCCGCGTCGACGACATCTGACTGAATGTAGCCATCAGCAGGATTGTGCATGCGGATCAACAGCTTATCCATGGCACTTGCAAAGGTGGGACGCGGAAGGAGAACATAACTGGCTGAAGGACGGTGATTGGATGTCGCATTTGCTGTCACTTTTTGTTTGGTGTCAGGCGTTGAATTTACCTTAGCACCTGCTGTTACATGTTGGGGCGTAGTGGTCTGATGCATGATTGGCATATGGTAAACGATGGAGGGCGGCATGTCCACCTTTCCGATCAGCACATGCATAAAATTAGCCGCAAGCAGGGCTCCGCCATTCAAAAACAGCCCACTGATCGCGAGAAGCGTGAACACGGCGACCGTTTGACTCAACCAGCGCGGCAATTTCTCGTACTTCTCCACCTTGTGTGCGGCTTTATCAAGCACACTGCTAACTTTAAGATGCCGAGGTTGCCATTTGGCCCTATGCATCGTCATGCCCTCCACCCTGCTTGTCCCTACTTTTTATTGAACCTATGCCGGCGGAAGATGCTTTATGACAACGCGTTTAACCGCGCGTCAATTCTTTGGCGTCCTCAAAAGAAATTCCCGGGTGAAGCGCGGCGTTTAACGCAAGCGCCAAGACATAGGCCACATCGTCGACAAATTCGTCCACTTCTTTTGGCGTGACCATCAAGTTATTATCGAGCGGTTGCAACACTTTTGTGATCAGATTTTTTTTCTCATCAGGCAATAATTCATGTAATGAGGAATTAGCCGTCAATCCAGGACGTTTCGCGTCCAATTCTTTAAGTAGTAAATCCATTGCGTCAGACGCGATGGTAGCCGCGTCAACCACAGTAGGAACGCCAATTGCCAAGACATCTACACCAAGTGTTTCCCTATTGATGGCCTTTCGGTGATTGCCAACACCACCACCTGGCTGTATCCCCGTATCGGCGACTTGAACGGTGGCATTCACTCGCTCCAGTGACCTTGCCGCAAGCGCATCGATCGCAATCACGAGATCGGGCTTGAGGCGATCGACCACGCCGCTCACCACTTCACCTGTCTCAATTCCGGTCAATCCCAACACCCCTGGAGCAAATGCGGAGACCGACCGAAACCCGTCTTGCACCGCTTCTGGCATCAGTGAAAACAAGTGCCGCGTCACCAACAACTTTTCCACAACAAGCGGTCCTAGTGAATCAGGCGTCACGTTCCAGTTGCCAAGTCCCACCACAAGCACGGTTGAGTTTTCTTTTAGCCTTAAAAATTGCTTCAATTCTTCAGCAAAGGTCTGTGCCACTTCTTCTTGCAAATCAGGGTCTCGCCTTCGCAGTTCCGGCACTTCCAAGGTGGTGTAATGGCCAATTGACTTGCCAATCCGCTTTGCTGCCGCAATGGTTTCCACTGTCATTCGTGAAATAGTGATAGGGCCCCTTGCCTCTGAATCAAGGTGCACTCCAGGGATGGGATTGCCCCCTCCAAAGAAAGCATTCGCTTCTACCGCGAGATCTGTACGAGGGCGACTGCGATTCGATTCCTCCGCTTTGCGCCCACTATGCGTAGTCATTCCATTTTTATGTTCAAACCATCGATGCCGCCTATTGTTCAATTCACATAACTCCTAACGTATATTTTTAATCCTAATTTTCACCTTCCTCATAAAAAATAAACGCCTATCGCTTTTTCGATTGTGTTATTCACATCTACATGGTAAAATGTTGTCTGTTTCTTTTATGTGTTCGGATAATACGCGAGGAGGTGACAGAAATGCCAAACATCAAATCCGCGATAAAACGCGTTCAAATCACCCAAACGCGTACGCTTCGCAATGCGTCCACGCGTTCCGCGCTGCGCACAGCGATTAAAAAATTTGAACAAGCAGTCCAATCCAGCGATTTGGAAACCGCAAAAACAGCGCTTAAAAATGCGACAAAGTCTTTGGATCAAGCAGCTTCCAAGGGAATCATTCATCGCAATCACGCAGCCAGGAAAAAATCCCGCCTGATGAAGCGGTACAATAAAGCAGCGATGTAATGTTACGACAACCCACTCATAAACAGTGAAAGACGGTGCAGGCCGTCTTTTTGTTTTGTCTCCAATTTTCTACGAATTCTGTAACATCTTCAAGAAAAACCATTCCACCGCGGACTTTTCCTGCATTTGACCGCTTTTTATCATGAATTCGAGCGTATTCATCCGCTGCAACATGGCCTCGGCCTCGGCAAACGATACCACACGCGCTTGATCCCTCGCGACTTTTACCCCATAGGGATGAACACCCAGTATTTTGGCGAATGCCTGATCCGGAATATTGGGTTCTACATGAATTCGAAGTACAAGGCGGTATTGCCTTGCTAGTAGCGCCAAAAAGGCGAAAAACGAATCCTTTTGGTCTAGCTTTTTATACTGTTCATACGCTAGCGCTGGTTTTTTTGCCATGACAGAGCGAATCACTGCAAACAAATCCCCTGTCGCCGCATCAACGGTTACCTTCATGAAATCATCATCAGCCAATTGCTTACGGATGCCCGCAAATAGGCTCAGTTTGTCCATTTCTTGACGCAGCATGGAAAGCGAGCCTGCGCAGCGCAATTCAAGCTGTTCGATCTGCCACTCAGAGAGTGTAAGTTGATCCCCCGCCCACTCCATCACGATGCGCTTCCATTCATCATGACGAAATTTATGTAACGCGATCACCACCGACCGATTATCCGCTAAAAATTGTTTGGTCAGTTTCTTCCTTTCGTCGAGTTTTTCCGCAGAACTATGAAAAACAACTGGTGACGCGGGAGGATCTCGAAAGAGTTGAATCACTTCCTCCGCAAGCGCCGATTCTGCAGACTTGGCCTTTACTTGCGAAGTGACGAGTTCAAACCCGGTGCACATGACGATTTGATGACTGGAAAAAAGGTCTCCCTGGTAAGCCGTGGTCAGGCACGCCTCCCAATGATCACTAGAAAAAGGGAATCTAGCGGTTTCAATACCCGAATCTCCCGTCTCCTGTTGGAGGGAGCGTTTTAGTTCCTCCGCCAACCACTTTGCCGCAAATAGATCCTCATTTCCATAAAGCAAATATAAACTCACCCGTTTTTTGTGACGGATCTCCTCAATTGCCGCATATAACGAACGTTCCATTGAATGGTTCCTCTTCTCCCGTTTCGTACCCTATTTATACCTGCAATAAGTGCGCTCTTCGCTTGCGATTGACCATTCTCACACCACCAATCTGCATCAGATACTTCACTTTGGTGAGTTCCTTAAACAGACTAGCAAATCGCCCGGAAGTCCGGATGCCGACCATCGCGCCAACCCCTCGAGAGGGTCCGAGGGAAGCAAGAGTGCCGTAGATTTTTGGCGTAAAAGAATGCTGCTCTTCTTTTTGCAACGTGTGTAGAATGTTGAGGGCGGCCTGTTTGCCCATCTGGGTGGCCAACTGTGCAGTGGGGGGCAAAGGTTTGCCAGCCCAATCATAACTCGCGCAATCACCCGCGATCCACACCCTGTCATCATCCACCGATTTGAGGGTCTCCTTGACTTTTGCTCTGCCTTTACGGTCACAGGTAAATCCAGCATCACCAAGAAGCGGATGAGCCCGAACCCCGCCTGTCCAAACGATGGTTCCCGCGTTGATTTTCTCGCCACCTGCCAATTCTAGTGTCTGCTTTTCCACGCGGACAATTTTGGAACTTGTCATGAACTGGACACCTGCTGCTTCTAGTTCATGTTGCGCCCAGTCGCGAAGGTGGTTGGGCAACATCGGCAAAATATCAGGCATCGCTTCCACGCAAATAATTTCTACTTTACTGTCCTCTATCTTAAGAGAGTGGCACAAGTCAGGCAACCATTCTGCCAGTTCCCCGACAAATTCCACTCCCGTTAACCCAGCGCCACCGACAATCACGCGTAGGTGAATCTCATCATGATCCTCCCCATAACGCATGAACTCACGTTCTATATGCCTACGGATGACCCTCGCCGACTCAAGAGATTTTAACGGCAGACTATGCGCATAAAGTCCTTCGATATTGAAATATTCCGGTGTGCTTCCAAGGGCAATCAGTGCGTAGTCATAGGGATACACTCCGTGTGATCCTGTCAACTGTCTTTTTTTCCAGTCAATTCCGGTAATTTCATCGACCACCAATTGGATGATTGGATCAGGAAACAGATCCCTTAAGTCGATTTTATAATCATCCACCTGATTGCGTCCTCCTGCTGCCTCATGCAACCAAGTCGTCAATTGATGGTAAGGCTCTGCATTGATGAGCGTAGCAGGCTGATCATATTTGAGCATCTCCCTCGCAGCAATGACTCCTGCGTATCCCGCTCCAGCAATGATGATTTTCTCCATAAAAACACCCCCTTTTCAGGTTTCCCGAAAAGAGGGTCATTTAGTGATGTTTATAAGATGTAAAGGGCGCTTGAAGGCACCACACGATGTTCACGGGGTGTAAAGTGCTGCGAAACTACTCCCATCATCAATAGGAAGATCAGGGAAACAATTGCTGCTCTGCCCATTTGACTGCCCCTTCTCGTTCCTGCAAATAGCGGCCGATGAGCACCATGGATTCCATCACTTGGAAGAATCCTTCCCAGCTTGGCTGATCCCTTAGTGTAAACGCATCTGCCAGCATTTTTTCTGTCATCAGTTCAATATCAAGCGAATCTGATGTAATCATTCCCAGTCCCCTCTTTATCATCACTTCAACAAGTCGTATCCATTAGAGTATTTGCTGAATTTGCGAAACTTATACCGATGGATTTGCCAAATTGAAAAGGTCATCAAAAAAAGATAGCCAAATGACACCCAGACAGGCGGTGGTGTAAAGACAAAATTCATCGGGTATGAGCCTATCAAATGTAATACTTTAGTCATATAAGAAAATAGAGGTTCAAAAATAGTGGTCATCCCATTCATACCATGAGGACTAATGCAGGCTGCCACGATAAAAATGGTACTGACAGGAATGGCCCATTCGAGGACAGGATATAAAAATAAATTAATCACCAATGAGAAATAAGGAAACTGACCAAATTCAAAAGCGACAAATGGAGTCACCCCAACCTGTAGCGAGAACGCCTTGCTAAGCAATCGTCTGACCCTCTTATTCTTCACTCGCGAAAACCACGTACCGGAGAAAACGCCGGGAAGTAGGTGAATAGCAATAGCAGCTGCATATGAAAATATAACACCCGGATCAAAAAGCCACTCAGGCTGAATGAGTAAAAGCGCAACCAGCGATACCGCATTCCTTGTGAAAAAATCACTCTTCTTATGCAAGAAAGCTCCCCAAAGATCGTAACCATACACGAGAGCTGCCCTTGTAGCAGGTGGTGAAAAAGCAGCAAGAAACGTCATCAATATGGTCAGCAACAACCCGATGCCAACCCACACATAACGCCAAGGAATTTTTTTCATCAGGAAACGCACAACAGGCGCAACAGTCATTCGAATGGTAGCACCAGACGCCACCACTGCATGAACTACTCCAAGCGCAACAAATGTTTTGACTAGTGTGGAATCCAGAAGCGAGTGATCTCCAATTGAAAATGACAGCAAAAAGGCCGCGGGCACTTTGCCATAGGCAAGCGCTGCTTGTGATTCGATCCATTCTTGCGTCCAGCCTTGCCAAGCGTAGAGCGCGACGGGCATGAAAGAAGAAGTTATTTGAACGTGTGCCAGGGAGGCGTTCGCTTCAAGCCTGATTCCTTTACGTAAAAGAGCAGTGGCAAAACCCCCTGATGGCGGAGTTTTCAGTTTCAGCGAAACAATCAAGGCATTCCCAGGCTTGATTGTAGGTGATGAGGTGGTGGCATTATCCTGATAGATCGTAAGCCAGACTTTGGGATGCACTGGGACCGCTATCCACTTACGGGAAACGGGAGATAAGTAATACGCCACTGCCAGTGGCATCTCCCATCTACCTGAAATAATTTGAATGTATCCATCAACATATCCTGTCACAGTAACCTTTTGCAGCTTGTCTACATTTTGCGACATCAATGACTGCCATGCCGAATCATCTTGCCACTGTGCAAATTCCGCATAAGACAATCCGGTCAACTCGCTGATCATCAGCCAAATACACAACCAGATCGCTATTTTTTTCTTGAGATAAACAACCATTTCGATACACAAAACAGCAAACTCTGACAGCACAACATATTCAAATTTCAAGTGAAAATGGATGATTATAGCACCTAAACAAAAATTCAAACTTGTCCAGAACAAAATTCGATACATTTTGGCAACTTCTTTCAAAATAATTCATAAATTGAACTTGCGACTTCATTGTTTTATTGCTAGAATTTCGCCTAGAGCGTTAAAGCCGAATCCGTTCACAAACGGTACGGGGGAGATTTTCTTGGGGTGAAGCTGCGAATGCAGTAGGGCAACCTTTCTGCCCGAACCCGTCAACTAACCTCGGAGGCAATGAAAGGGGTATTCCTGTTGCGAAAGTTCATACAATCATTAACCGTAGTGGTTACCAGTACGGTATTGATCGGATTGTCCTCCGTTCCTTCCTTTGCAAGTCAGATACCTTCGAAGGGACAAGTTAACCAATCAACCATCGCAAACAGTTCCTCCGCAATACATAACATTCACTCCTCGGCCGTTCATACAGCGATCAAACGCGATGCCACCTTCCATCGTACCTCTTCAAAATACATGGTGAAAGCACACGCCTCCAGTGTTCCAATTGGCCAACAAATTGTTGATTATGCTCAAAATTATCTTCGTGCTCCTTATGTATGGGGTGGCATGTCTCCTTCTGGGTTTGATTGTTCCGGATTTACCAAATACGTGTATAGCCATTTCGGAATTGATTTGCCACGCACGGCAAGCGGGCAGACTGATCTCGGTACCTATGTGAAAGAAAGCAATTTACAACCAGGTGATCTTGTGTTCTTCGATACGGACGGTAGTGGAATTTCACATGTAGGTATCTATATAGGCAACGGCAACTTTATTAGCGCGGCAAGCGTGGATGTATGCATCAGCAGCCTCAATTCCGGTTACTGGGCGGGTTGCTACGTAACTGCACGACATATCAATTAGTGTAGGCTGATCTGAGACAGAATTTTTGCCAGCAATTTGGGGCCGATGCCCTTTACTTCTGATAACTGGTTAACATTAGTAAATAGTCCATGAGCACGGCGATAATCCATTATCGCCTGTGCTTTTTTTACGCCAATCCCAGGAAGGGTTTCAAGTGTTGCTAATCCCGCTTTATTGATCGGTATACGCACTCCGTTTGGTACAGCTTTAGCAGTACCCTGTGTGTTTGCCTCCGTGGATGGACTTTGTGCGCTTTGGCTATTCTTGTCAGGTACCACAATCTCCGTCCCGTCTTCTGCCACAGCAGCAAGATTGACCGCAAGCAAATCGGCACTCGCAGTGGCGCCCCCAGCAGCTTGAATGGCACGATTCAGCCTTGAATCGAGCGGTAAATGATAGAGACCCGGGTGCTTCACTGCACCAATAACATATACGGTAATGTTGACCGGCCGAGGGGAGGAAGCTGCGGTAGCCTGTTGGGGAATCACAGGACTCGCGACCGCTTTCTTTGGCGCGACAAACCAATACTTCCATGCAACGAGCAGGAAGGCCACCCAGGCTATCGCCAATACCACTCCTATTCCACGATCAAAGCGATGTAATCTGGATCTCATAAAAAAACACCCCTTTTGAACTGCTTGATGTAAGCTGTTCAAGAGAGGAATTTTCAATCCTTTTTACAATAATTGATTTAACAAAGTTTTAACTACCTGAAACACTGTCGATCTCTTATTTCAGGAGGTAATCTGTACAGGTAAGCGCGGTGCATCTCCCCATAACCGCTCCAAACCGTAAAATTCCCTTTCCTCGTCCTGGAAAATGTGCATGACGAGATCGCCAAAATCCATCAACACCCATTTCCCCTCTTCTCGGCCTTCAATGCCTTTGCAGCGTAGTCCTTTTTGTTCCAATATCTCTTCCACCGCATCCGCAATCGCCTGTACTTGGGTACGCGAGTTGGCGCTGCAAATGACGAAATAATCAGCAATGACAGCAAGTTCACTGATATCGAGTATCACCACATCCCTTGCCTTCTTAGAATCCGCCACATCAGCCGCCAACTGGGCCAACTCCTTGTACTGATCGCGCATCTGTCAACCTCCCTTAATTGATCTTGTTACCTTGATTGTAATCTTTCCTCAAGTTTCCGTCGACAAGTCTCCACATTTTGTTTCTGAGTTCCACCGTGGACAATGCCATTTTCAGTTGCTTTTCGATGAGATAAGCGAGTGACGCGTCCGCGACCACCGCTACCGCGAGATTTAAATCCATTTCTGCTGCCCGTCTCAAGTGATCGACTCCGAAAAAGTTCCGCCCCGGTTCAATCGCGTCAGCCACGTATATGATTTTTGCGAGTGGCCCCATTTCCGGATGACCGATGGTATGAAAGCGAATGGCTTCCCCAATCGCTTGATCGTCGATACCAAAGTCCATTACCAGTCTCGCAGCAGTGATGGGCCCATGCCAAGTGGGGGGATCATCATCTGGGAGTATCAGACTTACTTCGCCCGCCATCTTCTTTAATTCAGTGGATGACTTTTCCCGATAAATATCGTGAAGGACAGCGGCAATTTCCGTTTGTTCCTCGCTTAGCCGATAACGCGCGGCAAGTGCCTTTGCTGTTTCCACCACTCCCAGTACATGATGGAAGCGACGCGAAGACAAACTGGCTTTCGCAAGTTCAAGAAATCGGTCCACTCACGTAACCTCCTTCCTGCGAAATCACCTCGGCGACTCCCACTGGCAACAGCGGATCCACTCTTAAGCCATTTTTCATCCGTTCCCGCAACCAGGTACTCGAAATATCCAGTTCCGGCATGGTAAGCGGTATAATTCGCGCGTGGCCGTACTGCTGGTGAAGCCTTTCTGCCGTTTCCTTTATCCGAATCCCCGGACGCGGCGCAGCCACTACTGTGACGAGCGATAAAAGCTCATCCACCTCTTTCCAATGTGGCAAATCCTTCAGCATATCAGCGCCAACTAGCCAAAAAAGTTCGTCTTCTGGACTCTCCCTAAAAATGTCGCGAACGGTATCGATCGTATAGCTGATGCCTTTCCGATCCAGTTCGATCGTAGAAACACGAAAAAACGGAAATTTCATCAACGCCGTTTCCAGCATCTTGACTCGAAGTGAGGCTGGCTGCACATTTTGTCCCAACTTGTGTGGCGGAATGTTGGTAGGAATGAAGTCAACCACATCCAGGTTTAAGCTCTCCCTTGCCACTTCTGCCATCATCAAATGTCCTACATGGGGAGGATCAAAAGTACCGCCAAACAGTCCATGTTTCATGATGAGCGCTCCTTTTGCATTTCCTGAAGCGCTGCCTCCCTCATCACGGAGACAGGGGGCATGACACCAAACCATTTTTCAAAAGCGAGCGCCCCTTGTTCGACCAGCATGCCAAGTCCACCATGCGTTTTCGCTCCTGCCTGTTCTGCCGCAGCTAAAAGTGGCGTCACCTTGGGGCGATAAACGATATCGCTGACCACCATGCGATCATTCAGACGGTCGGTGGCAATTGGCAGTTCCTCTGATAAATGGCCGTGCATGCCAACTGGAGTGGTGTTGATTAAAAGATCAATGCCAGTATCCGGCCATTTGCCTGTTTCCAACGCAAAAATAGGGGCAGAGTGATGGATAGTTAATTGTTCCGTCAAATGTACAGCTTTTTCCAGATGGCGATTGACGATCCACAACGTGTCGATCCCAGCCAAACAGAGCGCATCGGCGATACCTCTGGCAGCACCCCCTGCTCCCAGGATCAATACGCGTTTTCCCTTTACATCAACATCCAATTCGTGAGTCAGCGATGCCACATAGCCTAGCCCATCCGTGTTATCCCCGATCAAGCGGTTATCTTTCTCGTACACCGTATTGACCGCGCCAATGCGAAGGGCTTCCGGGGTGCATTCGTCTAACAAGTCCATGATCGCCGTTTTATGAGGAATGGTGACGTTAAAGCCGCGAAAATGTAGCGTGCGCATCGCATTCACCATGTCCCGCAACCGCTCCGGCTCCACATCGTACCCTGTATAACACGCGTTGATCTCCAAAGAACGATATGCCGCAAGGTGCATGGCAGGAGACAACGAATGTGCTACCGGGTGCCCGATGACGGCTAGATACGCCGGGAATTCGGCCATTTTCCACCCTCCCCCGGACCTTTCTTGCTTCCGCCAATCAGCGATGGCCGAATGGTGGTTTCCACTCCTTTTGGGACGTGTACTACCAGTTCTGATTCTTGCCCTCCAAATTGAATAAACCCAAGTCCCGAGATCACGAGGTCAAATGGACGACCTTTAGTAAAGCGAAATCTTTTAGGAAAAAGCGGGCGAAGATCGTTCGCACATTCATCGCATGGCGGCGTCAACAGTTCCCCCGCATGTTGCTCATACAATTCATCCGCTCTTGCCAGCTTAGTACGGTGAACCTTCAATTGGTTGGCTGCATAGACCACGAGGGATTGCGGAGTTCCTTTCACAAAATCCACTCTCGCGAGTCCACCTAAAAAAAGCGTCTGTTCTGCTGTCAATTGATACACTCTCGGATTAATTCGCGCGCTTGGAAATATGTCTTTTAATGAGTTGGCACATACGCGATCCATCACCCGGTAAGTGCCAAGCAACCCTGGCGTATCGGTGAACGTCATTTGACCGCCAGGAAGTGTTAAACTCACCATCCCAAGCGTGGTTCCCGGATAGAGGCTCGTCGTCAATTTTTGTCCTTCATCCTCATCCATCGTGGCAATGATGCGATTCAACAATGACGACTTACCCACATTGGCCATCCCAAGCACCACGATAGGACGCCCCTTCGCTCTTGCCTCAAGCGTCCGGGACAATTCCTTGACACCTTGTCCATTTTTGGCGCTAACCACAAGCGCTTCCCGCACCGTGAGCCCTTGCTTGCCCGCTTCTCGAATTACCCAATGCTTGACACGCTCAGGACTTATTTCACGCGGGAACAGATCGAATTTGTTAATCGCCATGATAATTTCATGACCACGTATGAGACTTTCGACTCCTTTGACCAAGCTCCCATTAAAATCAAACAAATCAATAACATAAAGGATTAAGGATGGGCGCTTCAGCGCCTTTTCCAGCGTCTGTCGATACTCTTGTGCCGTCACGGAGACCGGCGACAGTTCCCCATAATGGATCAGACGATAACAGCGCCTGCAAAGCGGGTGTTCGCGCATAAACGCATCGCCGCTCACATAGCCTTTTTCCCCTTCCCGCTCCATCTGAAGCGAGGCTCCGCATCCTGAACAAATAAGACTCAAATGGCTTCACCGCTCACTTTTCTCATTCACCTTATTTATCGTTGGCTCCGGCATTTGCCTGAGCACCAAACGCTCCAATTTTCGCGTCACTTTCGTCCCAATGAATTCCTGTTGATGGATGGGCTTCACCAGAATCGTGTATAGTCCGAGCCGGTTTCCACCAAGCACATCCGTAAAAATTTGATCACCCACCATCATCGTCTCGCGAGGAGTCGTGGACAACATCGCCATCGTTTTACGATACGCCCTCTTTCTGGGTTTCCCTGCCTTATAAACAGCGGGAATCCCGACCAACTTGGCGAACTCCATCACCCTTGTCTCTTCATTGTTGGAGATAATGCAGACCTGAAACCCTATTGTCTTCGCATCTTCCAGCCATGCCATTAACTTGGGGGTGGCTACAGGAGAATTCCATTCCACAAGCGTATTATCGAGATCCGTGAGGATGGAACGAAGTCCCCTCTCATAGTGGTGATGTAAATTGATATCATAAATAGAAGTCACAAATTCACGCGGTCGCAAGAACGCCAACAACCAGACCCCCGCCTTATCTTCCATTGGGATTCATGGTATCACAGGGCCAAAAAATATCCAAGTTCATCCTGAAGCGAGTCATCGCAATGGGCGATCCAACTCATCATATAATTTTTCCAATGCACGCTTCTCAATCCGCGACACATAGGACCTTGAGATACCTAGTTCTTTTGCGATTTCCCGTTGGGTCTTTTCTTCCCCACCAACAAGTCCAAACCTCGCCCAGACAATTTCTCGCTCTCTTGGACTTAAGGAAGCGAGCACCTGATAAATTCGCTCCCTGTCCATCTGCATTTGAACAGAATCGATCACTTCTTCTCCATCTGTTCCCAAAAGATCGAGAAGCGCTACTTCATTGCCTTCCTTATCCTGGCCAATTGGTTCATGAAGAGAGATATCTCGGCGTGTTTTCTTAGCAGAACGCATAAACATCAAAATTTCGTTCTCGATACATCTCGCTGCATACGTAGCGAGTTTTACCCCTTTATCCGGTTTGTAGGTCTGTATTCCCTTGATGAGCCCAATGGTTCCGATTGAAATCAGGTCTTCACTCTCCACTTGTCCATGGTCGTATTTTTTGACAAGGTGGGCCACCAATCTCAGGTTGTGTTCAATTAACATATTGCGGGCTTCTTCGTCTCCACGCTGAAAACGGCGCATGTATAGTTCTTCCTCTGCGCTGCTTAAAGGTTGCGGAAAGGTGTGATTTTTGACATAGGAGACAAACAGAAAAAATTCCCGCACCATTACTGCTACCAACGTAATGATCCCCATGGCCGGACCTCCTTGCATTTCGCTCTGAAATGTAAAAAAGTCTATGCGCATGGGACACTTCTAATGAGCTAATTTTGCAGCATTTGCCTGGCTACGCGCCTCATTTTTCAATTGTTCGGCATAAGTAGTGGCAAAATAACTACCCCCGCTCCCATCATTTTTCGCCACATAGTATAGGTAATTCGTATGAGCCGGTTGAAGGACAGCAAGAATCGACGCAAGCCCAGGATTGGCAATCGGACCCGGCGGCAATCCCCGATGCATATACGTATTATAGGGACTATTTACAAAGAGATCATTCATAGTCAGGTTTTGTGTGTAACCATGGTAATAACCAAGCGCATATTCCACCGTTGCATCGATTCTCAGGTGCATGGGCGGCTGATGGTGCAACCTGTTGAAAATGACGCTGGCAATAAGTGGGCGATCACTAGGGATTCTTGCCTCTCGCTCCACCATGGACGCGATCGTAAGCGCCTGATTAAGGGTGAGTCCTTCCTTACGGATTGCGGCCAGTCGAGAGTTTGTCCAAACACTTTGCATTTGCGCGAGCATGGTCTGCACGATCTGATGAGCGCTCTCCCCGCGGATAATAGCGTAGGTACTAGGAAATAGATAACCCTCCAAGCGAAATTGAATCCCGCTATGTATAGGAATTTGCTTGATAAAAGATTCTGTATATACGCCATGGTCCACTGCCTGGATAAAAGCCTTTGGCGTGCAAAGCTTGTCCTCTCCCAGTAACGTGGCAATCTGTGCCACGGTGAAACCTTCCGGCACCGTCACCATCACGGTATTATAGCGGGCAGCGCCGATCTTCAACTCCTCTACCACCTGAGGAAAAGTCATTCCTGATTGGAACAGGTAATTGCCGGCTTGTAAATCCGCCCCCTGATGCGACCACCAGAGGTAAACGCGAAACCATAAGGCATTATCAATGACCCCTTTTTCCTGCAATAATTGACCGATGGCGTGGCTACTAAGACCGCTTTGGATGTTCACCCAGATCTTCCGACCAGGCGTTCCATTGGGGCTACGAGACAGATTATTGATCCCCACAAAAAAAGCCAGCACGATAATGACTAGTGCTGTCAGGATTCCTAGAGAACGTGTTGATTTTCGCTTCCACCAAGGCTTTCTCCGCTTCCCCATTGACTAAGCGTTACCGTCCTTTATCTTCAGTCTTCATCAATGTCAAATAAAAGTTCATCAAAGGCTTCGGCCACTTCTTCCCATTCTTCATCATCATCGATGCCGACAAGAGTAGCTTCATCTGACTCCACATCGCCTTCGACTCGCAAAATCAGCAAATCGTCTCGCGGATCATCGATAGACTGTAGCAGCACGTAATGCTTCTCCCGCATCTCAAGCACGCGTACCACTCTGAATGTCTCTTCTTTTCCCTGCTCATCATTTAGTACCACTTGCCCCATTAACAGATCATCCAGCAAGTCAAGGCCTCCCTTTGATGCGGTCTAAATAGGTTTGTAAAATCAACACCGCTGCCAGTTTATCCACCACTTTTTTGCGTTTCTGACGACTGACATTGCCTTCAACAAGCATTCGGTTCACGCTGACGGTGGTGAGGCGTTCATCTATCCATTCGATAGGTATCGATGTAAAAGAAGTCAATTTTTCACCAAACTCGCGTGTAATATCCGCACGTTCTCCATAGGTGCCATTCATATTCCTTGGCAATCCGACCACAAACAGGGACACGTGTTCCGTCTTTGCGATTCTCGCAATATCCTCGAGGACATTGCGATTTTTCTTCACTTCGAGCACATCGTATCCCTGCGCCGTGATCTGCAAATCATCGCTCAAGGCCAAACCGATTCGAGCATCGCCATAATCAATCCCCATTATTTTCATGGCAATTTAGTGGCTAGGTAAAACCTGACCAACTCCTCAATCAATTCATCGCGTTCCACACGGCGAATGGCATCGCGCGCATCCTTATAACTGGTGATATACGCAGGATCGCCAGAAATCAGGTAGCCAGAAATTTGATGAATGGGATTGTACCCCTTATCGGTAAGCGCCTCATAGGCTAAGAGCAATACCCGTTCAGCGCGGGTCGGTTCATCCGGACGCAAGCGAAATTGCATCGTCTCTTCAAAAGATGACACAAATATCCCCCCACTCGCGAATCATATCCCTATTGTAAACGGGTATTGCAAAAAATGCGAATATTACTCCGAAAGCTGGCGCGTAACCACGATGGTGGCGAGTTTCAGCGCCTCATTCCATCTAGAAGGATCTTTTGCCCCTGCCTGCGCGATATCTGGTTTGCCACCACCAGAACCGCCCACACCTTCTGCAATTTCCTTAATCAATTTGCCAGCGTGAATGCCCTGTGCCTGTTGTGTTTTTGGCACCACCGCGATCATTTGCAGTTTATCGCCAAGTTTCGCAAGCAAAAACAGCAGCAGATCCGGTTGCCGCGCTTTTAGTTCCTCCGCAGTGGAACGAAGCCCCTCGACATCCATTGCGTTTACCATGCTGATGAGCGCTTGGCCTTTTGCGTACGTGGCGACCTTGTCAAGCAATTGTAACGCCTCGAATTTCCCAACTTGCGAAGTGAGGGCGGACGATTGTTTTTCGAGCGTCTTCACCTGCCCCATGAGCCCTTCCACCCGCTCAGGCAATTGAGCCGGGTGAGCATGCAATTGTTCGCTCATCGCTACCAGTAGTTTTTCCTCCATTTTGAAATATTCAAACGCGTGCTCACCGGTCACCGCCTCCACGCGTCGAATTCCGGAACCGATGCCCGTTTCAGAGACTAGTTTGAAGAGGTTAATTTGCCCCGTCCGCAACACATGACAACCGCCGCAAAGTTCGATCGAGTAATTCCCCGCTTTGACCACGCGCACCACTTCACCATATTTTTCCCCAAACAAAGCCATCGCACCGAGCCCTTTGGCTTCGTCAAGTTCCATTTCCTCTATCTCTACCACTTCGTCAAGCCAAATCTGCTCATTGACGAGTCGTTCCACCTTATCCATTTGTTCTTTGGTCATGCTGCCATTATGGGAAAAATCAAAGCGCAGACGATCGCCTTGCACCATCGAACCCGCCTGTGCTACGTGTCCACCGAGTACTTCGCGAAGCGCCTTGTGAAGTAAGTGGGTTGCCGTGTGATTCTTCGTAATGTCCGCGCGCATTTTGGCGTCAATCGCCGCTGTTACGCTGGCGCCTTTAGCGACTTCGCCAAACATCACTTCGCAGTGATGCAAGTGTTGACCGCCAGGCGCTTTTTGGACATCCATCACGCGAAGTTCAAACCCGTTGCCAAAAATCATCCCCTGATCGGCAACTTGTCCACCACTTTCCGCATAAAATGGGGTGCGATCGAGAATCACCTGAACATGCTCGCCAAGACCCGCTCTCTCCACCAGTTCGTTGTTGGCAATCAGCACCTCCAACTTCGCAGGCACGGTCCACTCCGAGTAGCCGACAAATTGGCTGCCCACATTCAAATCGCGAAGCAGACCTGTTTGCACCTGCATGCTGTCTACTTCGTGGCGGGCGTTTCTCGCCCTCGTGCGCTGCTCTTCAAGCGCTATTTCAAATCCATCGCGGTCCACGCCGATCCCGTTTTCTTGCGCGATCTCTTCTGTTAGATCCAGTGGGAATCCATACGTATCATATAGCCGGAACGCGTCCTCACCTGCAATGATTGATTGTTTCTCCTCTTCCAATCGTTCAATCAGGCGGGCAAGCATCGCTTCGCCATCGGCAAGCGTCTCGTGAAACCGCTCTTCTTCGCGGCGAATGACTTCCTCGATTCGCGCCCTGCTTTTCAATACTTCCGGATAATAATCTGCCATTACTTCACCGACAATGTCCGTCAACGTATACAAAAAGGGCTTGCTATACCCGAGTTTTTTCCCATTTCTCACCGCACGGCGGAGCAGCCTCCGAATGACGTAGCCGCGCCCCTCATTGCTAGGAAGCACACCGTCTGTTATCGCAAAAACTACTGTGCGCACATGGTCCGCAATAATTTTCAAAGACACGTCCTGTTCCAATTTTTCCCCATAATGGACGCCGAGAATTGATGCTGCCTTGTCAATGATGGGACGAAACAAATCCGTATCAAAATTAGTGGCCACGCCCTGAAGGACAGACGCCGTGCGCTCGAGCCCCATCCCTGTATCGATGTTTTTCTTAGGCAGCGACGTGTAAGAACCGTCTGGATTATGGTTGTACTGGCTGAAGACCAGGTTCCAAATCTCCAAATGCCGGTCGCAGTCGCAACTGGCATCGCATTCAGAGCGTCCACACCCAATCCCCGCTCCTCGGTCGTAAAAAATTTCCGAGTTCGGGCCGCACGGCCCCTCGCCAATATCCCAAAAATTCTCTTCCAGACGCAATATTTTGTCTTCCGGCAAACCGATTTCGCGGTGCCAGATGAGGAACGCCTCGTCGTCTTCCGGATGGATGGTCACCGACAACCGCTCGGATTCAATGCCAAGACGCTCGGTCACAAATTCCCATGCCCAATGGATTGATTCCCTTTTGAAGTAATCGCCAATCGAAAAATTCCCCAGCATCTCAAAAAAAGTCTGGTGTCGCGCCGTTCTTCCGACATTTTCAATGTCGTTCGTGCGAATACACTTCTGACTATTGGTCATGCGGGGATTGTTTGGTACTACTCGACCGTCAAAGTATTTTTTTAACGGGGCCATCCCACTGTTGATCCACAGCAGCGAGGCATCGTCCTGCGGGACCAGGCTTGCGCTTGGCATGATATCATGCCCTTTTTCCTTAAAAAACTCCACATATTTGCGGCGTAATTCACTCGCTCTCACGTCGACAACCATCCTTCCATCCTTCATTTTCGGCAAATAAAAAAAGCCCCAGCTCCCCTAAGGGACGTGAGCTTCACGCGGTACCACCCTTATTACGCTGATGCTTATCCATCTGCGTCACTTACTTACGCGTTAACGGGCGTACCCGTTGTGATTGCTCACACAGTCTTGGGACTAGCTTCCTGCCTTCTTCGTCCATGCACTCTTGCAGCCATTGGAGCACATTCTCTGGGAACGGGCTAGGCAGTACTCATTTCCCGCGCCACCATTTGCGAGTCAGTATAGCAAAAACGCGCGTTCCCGGCAAGCACACGCTGGCATTTTAATGAAAAAAGCCCCTTAACAAGGGGCTGTTGTCTGGCATTGACCTACTCTCCCAAGATCCTGCGATCCAAGTACCATCGGCGCTGGAGGGCTTAACCATCGTGTTCGGGATGGGTACGGGTGTGTCCCCTCCGCTATTAACACCAAACTGCAAAATTGATTATAGGCATTGATACTTACTTTGTCAAGCGTCAGGAGTACGAACTTGCTGAATCTGCTCAATAATCACTTTCCCCACCGCCAGCACCGGCACGGCAAAAATCAGTCCCATGATGCCGCCGATCTGGCCTGCGAACAAAACGGCTAGGATGATAAAAATCGGATGTAGCTTCATCGATTTGCCCATTATCCATGGGGATAACACATTGCCTTCAATTTGTTGGACGATCAGATTGACGATGAGCACCTTCACCAGCATGCTGTGGGAGATGCCAAGCGCCATGATCAGTGCAGGTGTTGCGCCAATGAAGGGACCCAAATACGGAATCACGTTAGTCAGCGCCACAAAAAGCGCTAGGAATAAGGCAAAGGGCATCCCGATCAGCAGATAGCCGGCGAGTGTCACGATTCCCACCGCGAACATCACAAATAATTGGCCTCGCACGTATTTGCCAAGTGACTCATCGATGCCGGCAAGGATTTTTTGCACGGTCGCCTGTCTGTTTTTGGGGAAAAGACGCAAGATCAGTGTTGAAAAAAACGTTTGATCTTTAATGAAATAAAACACAAAAAAAGGAATGATGAGCGCCATGAAAGCGCCGTTAAAAACTCCCCGCACACCTTTAATAGAACGCGACAATCCAGAGACCAGATCAGCCTCCGCTGAACCCATCGCCTTTTCTAGTCCGAGGCGAATCCCGTGAGGCATCACTTTCGCTAACAGGGTCATGTGATCCAGAATTCCGTTGATCGCTGCTAGATACTTGGGAAGAAGCTGAATAAGGGCATTGCCTTGAGTAATGATAGCAGGCAGCAGGTTGATCACCATTAGGACAAAAACAAGCAACACCGCTGCGTAAGTAATCACCACGCCAATACCTCTTGGAACCCTGCGGGATTCCAGCAAATCCACAATGGGCCGAAGCACATAGGAAATGATCAACGCCAATACGAGGGGAATTACCACCGCACGCAAAACCAACCATATATCATAAAAAAGGCCACGCAGCTCACCGACGAGCTCCAAACTTGCCAGTACGATGAAAAACAGTGCAGCCAGGTAGATCGTTCGATCTTTTGAGTCCTGAAATTTCATAGAAAAGCCCCCGTTCAAGGCTGGGACTGGGTAGAACATTCACAGTATATGCGGCTCGTCCCCAAAATACCCCATGCGAATGCGAGGGCCGTCAAGCAGAAGTACCATTCACTCGTTGTCTTCGTTGGTATTCTCCACAGTTTCCATTTGCGCTTCTGCTTCCCGATGCTGTTTTTCTTGCAATCTTTTCAAATATTCCTCCGACTTGCGCTGGCCTCTTCTTTGGATAAAAAAAAGCGCGCCCACTGCCACAACGGCAATGATGATTCGCTCCGTGGTGATCACCAATTGACATTCCTCCATGAAAAGAGTCTGCTTTAACCCTATCACAGGCTTCATGGACAGGCAAATCATAAACGGTGTTGCAAAGTAAATTAGCGTACATTAAAACTCAACTAGTTATAAATATTGTATGATAAGCGTAAAGAAAAAAATACGACATTTTTCGAGCGATCTACTTTATCATAATAGCGTTAGAATGGGCAATGCAGGAGGTTGCAATGATAGAACTAATTTTTATCTTATGGGTGGCCGTCGGTACAACAGGGTTTTGGGAGACAGTCGAAGGCATTCGCCGCATCAAGGAATTCAAGTGGGTTCCCGATTGGGCATGGTCTATCATTGCGGCAGTGGTGCCGGTAATTTGGGTTACACTAATCCAAATTTTTTTCCATCCACTAAATATCCTTATTTTCGGTGTGATTGCCATTGTCTATATGGATATCCTGTTCAGTCGCAACAAATCCGTTGGGAGCAGCATCCCCACGCTTTTTCTGCAACTCCTCCTCTTTTTTTCTGTTCATTCTTGGACGCTTCAAAGCGGTCGGTTTTGGATGATTTTTGCTGTTCAAATTGTGGCGATCGTACTTTTTTTACTGAAAAAAAGTCCAAATTGGGCGATTATCGGTATCGGTCTATGGGTCGTGCTAAAGCCAATCTTTCATCCAGAATACGACCAGTTCAATGATTTAATCGACTTACTCGGACTCTTTATCCCATTATTTTTATATGTGGAGGAAAGCGCCAGGAGACTTCGCATCGTTTTTGAGCGTGGTCATGATCCGCTAACCACGCTCATGAACCGAATGAGCTTTAACGACTGGCTGCTTGAAGGGGACGATGTGTGGGGCGCCATGATTTTGATCGATCTGGATGACTTCAAGTTTGCCAATGATACGTTTGGACACCAACTGGGGGATCAACTTCTACAGGAAGCTGGTCATCGAATCAAAACAAACCTGCCTATGGAGGCCAAGGCATTTCGCTGGGGTGGGGACGAATTTGTCATTGTGTGGCCAGGGCTTAACGATAAAGAGAGTGCGTTGCCAAAAATCGAAAAGTTGCACGAGAGCTTTTCTAATGAACCTTTTTATTCTGATCAGGAGATGGTCATACAAGCCAGCATGGGCGTCGCTTGCGGCAGAATGAATGAAGACCTCTTCAACAAGGCAGATACTGCATTGTTAAATGCAAAACGCAGCGGTAAGAACAACATCGGCTGGTACCAAGACACAGTAAAGCAATTGAGCGATACTGGCAATTTTTCAGCGGAAACACACCTTCGTTGGGTGTCAGACAGTTTACGATATCTGATGAATCACTCCAGCAAAGGATTTATCTTAACTGACGAGGCGATGCGCATCATCGATGTGAATCCGACCTTTGAAGAGATGAGCGGCTATAAGAAGGCCGAAATGCTCGGAAAAAAACCCAATATGTTTGCATCGGCACTCCACCTGAACCAGATGAAGTATCCAGAGATGCACGAATCGCTTGTAAAGGTAGGTTGGTGGAAGGGACACTTTGTCAACAAACGACCAACTGGTGAGGTATGGCGTGCGCATCATGAAATCTCCACCGTGATGGTCAAAGACAAAACCGTTGGCTATTGGGCGCTTGTCGAACAAGACGTGCTGTTTGATATGGAAGAAGAAATACTGAATGCAATGGAACGTCAGGAGTTTCATCTTTATCTTCAACCTGAATGCCTGGCCGACGGAAGAATCATCGGTGCAGAAGCGCTCATTCGGTGGCTCCACATCGATCAGGGGTTTATTTCACCCATTCAGTTTATCCCAGTAGCAGAAGACAAGGGCCTGATTATTCCGATCGGTTACTGGATCATTCACGAAGTTTGCCTTCTAGCCAAACGGCTCGACCAAAACCATATTGATATACCGCTTTCCATCAACATTAGTCCCGTGCAGTTTCATGACCATTTTTTTGTCGATCACGTGAGGCAAATCATCGAGGATACAGGAGTAAAGGCAAGCTGTTTGACATTTGAAGTGACAGAACGGTTACTCCTGAATGAAGAGGACAATGCGATAGAAAAAATCGCCATGTTACAGGAAATGGGCATTCAAATATCATTGGATGACTTTGGCACAGGGTATTCATCGCTTGCATACCTGAAAGACCTGTCCATCAACCAGATCAAAATTGACCAAACATTCACCAGGAGCTTGATGATCAATCCAAGCACTCCTGTCATCCTCTCTTCTATCGTCCAAATGGCGCTGGATCTTCATCTCCACATCGTCGTTGAAGGGGTTGAAACCAGTCAACAGTTGGCTGCTCTTGAGAAGATCGGGTGCAACGTGTTCCAAGGGTATTATTTTAGCCACCCCGTCCCTGCAAAAGATTTCTTTGGTGCATTAAAACCCAATCAGGCGCCGAATGCCTCCATGCTTGGCATGACCCAAGATCAGGAGGTGCGCTGAATAGATTGGATGATGCCCCGCTGATTCACCGTGACATTGTATACTTTATGATTGACGGCAAGGATTTGAACCGTTTCTGCGCCTAGTAGACGATGCGTTACCATGCCGCTGTAGTATACGATGTCCGGGCGGATTTTTGTTTTCTCTTCAAATTGGCGCAACATGGTATGAAATGCGCTGATCCCAGCTTGAGATGACAACACGTCCTGACGCTTTTGTTTGACGGATGTCATATTGTGAACGATAACCACCCCAACAACGATGACGATCACCGTGATGACGAGTCCCGCAAGTTGCCTTGACCGACCTCTCATGTTGACAATACCTTCCTACTCGTGATTTATCATTTCTAAAAGCTCGCGTAATTTCTGCCGCCTTGTTTGACTTTATATAATGCCTCATCGGCCTGTTTCAAAAGTGAACGGGGATTGACCCCTGCATCCTTGGTCCATGCCATTCCCACGCTCGCCCCCACCGTTAACACGTGTCCTTCAAAGTTCACTGGCTCCTGTATCCGCGAGATCAGCGAGTTGGCATAGGTGGTCATGGCAAGTGGTTCAATATCCCCCTTTACCACAATGACAAATTCATCACCACCGAGTCGAATTGCTTCGCCTACCGGAATGATTTGCGTAATGCGATGGGCCAGTTCGACTAAGACTACGTCGCCTGCCGGATGCCCAAACTGATCGTTTACTGGCTTAAAATGATCCAAATCCAGCATGAAAAGGCCAATAGACGTATCTCTTTCTTTGGTATAAACCAACATTCGATCCAGCCATTCTTCCAGATAGGCTCGGTTTTTTAATCCTGTCAGCCGATCATGGTAGGCCATGTGTTCTATCATATCATGATAAACTTTTGTTTTATATTCCAATTCTATACTTTGAAGTTTGATAGATACATGTTTCGCCATCGCATCGATCACTTCGTTGATGCTTTTCGTAAAAAAGCCGGTCGGGCCAATCATCATGAGTACAGTCTCAACCTGATCCTCTTTGACAATCGGCATCGCACAAAGTGCATTGGCAGGTACCCTGCGCATAAATGTCAGCCATTCATTTTGCTGAAAGCGGCTTTGCCGTCTGTAATCATTGATGATGATCGGTTGACGGTCTTGATTTAATAAAGGTAAAAACCCAACTTGATACAAGTTATTTTTTATAAAATTTGAAAATATATCCACGAATTCTTTCTCACGTTCAGGATGATCCATGACCACGCTGACCAGTTGAATCTGCCCCGTCTTGAACTGATACGCCCAACAACCGCTGACTTTCGTATAATTATGTATGATTTTACAAGTCTCCGCGAGTAGCGATGTCTCTTCACCCGCCTCATACACTAGCGCATTGATTTCAGCCAATGCGGCATAAAAGCGTTGTGACTGATCGAGTTCTTCGTGAAGTCGCTCCCACTCTTCCCGCTGCCAAACCACCTGACGGGTGACGCTATAAAAATCCAGCAACGCTCCCAAAAGCGGATGTCGGGAGGAATGGACATCCCGAACCAGGTACAGCACCTCTCGCTCTCCCCATTTATCTAAATCAAATCGGTCCCATACGAGCGAATTTAGTTCTATTTCATAGTCCTGTTGATTCCCTGAAAGGATGCGTAAACTGTCTTGCTCCAGCATCTCCTTCATGTCCACATTGAGATCCAAATTACCAAACCATTCAAGTACCTTGACTGCATCTTCCTCAAAGGCAAAAAGCACACCACCCCGATAAGAGAAGAGTTGCAGAAAAACATCCCGGAATTGCGTCCACAAATGAGTTTGGTGATCAATAAATAGCGTGCTTTCCGCCAATCTCAGGATCCATTGCAAAATTGACTTATCTTGATGAAGTGACTCGATCTCCTCCACAAAATTCATGGGAAACGCAAACGTCAATACACCCTGAAATTCTCTAGATTCATCAAAAGTGGAAAAAGCCACAGCAAAATAGGGGAAGCCAAACGCCTCTTTATCCCCGTAAGCCAAATACCACTGCCTCTTAACCCATGCTTTTTTTGCCACTGTGTGTTGAAAAACAGGTTCGTGAATGTTCATTCCAAGACCAAAGGGAAATGGCAACCTAGGAGAAGGCCGATAATAGGTCACCACACCAGATGCATCAAAAAAATTGATCAGAAATTCCTCTGGCAATCTCGCAAACAATTGATCCCACGAATGAGTTATATCTCTTAAGGAAATAATAATCACCCATTATATCAATTTACTAACAATATACATCTCAGGTTAGAAGAAGTAAACGAATGGACCAAAACAAAAAACCCGCAAATAAGCGGGTTTCTTCTTGTCACAATAGATGGAGATAAGCGGATTCGAACCGCTGACCCCCTGCGTGCAAAGCAGGTGCTCTACCAACTGAGCTATATCCCCTAATGGTGGGCCTAAGTGGACTCGAACCACTGACCTCACGATTATCAGTCGTGCGCTCTAACCAACTGAGCTATAGGCCCATTACGTATGGTCTTCATGACCAAGACGACAAGAGAGAATATAACACAGTCTATCATCCCAGGTCAAATTCTATTTTTCGCATCACCCAGACTAAGTAACAGGAGCAGGATCCTCACTTACAGCTTCCGTCACCACGGAGACAAGGCTCCCGTCTTCGTCGACATGATAGATTTTGACTTCATCTCCAACGAGCGCAAATTCCATATAGCAGTTCCAACAGTAAAATTGATTATTGCCGATCTTTCCAATATCCCTGCTGTTACATTGCGGACAACGGTCCAAATGCGTCGCCTCCTCTCAAAATCATTCCACATGAACCAGCATGTCCCACCACACTACGATTTAATCGTTGATTCAAAAACCTGAAACCGCGTTCGCAAATCCTCCACGATTTCCGCTATTTTCCCCGCTGCAGAAGCTACTTCCACCGCTGTATTCAGTGATGAAAAGCTGAAACGAAGGGAAGCGCTCGCCCGTTTTTCAGATAATCCCATCGCCAAAAGCACATGAGAAAGATCAGCCGAACCAGCGGTACAGGCTGAACCACCAGATGCGGCGATGCCCTCCAGGTCGAGTCGCATGAGTAGTGTTTCTGCATTCACACCATGAAAATACAGATTGAGCACATTCGGCACACCGTCTTCGGGAGAGTTGAGTTCATACCCAGTTAACCTCTGCTGCAGCGTTTGCAAAAATAGCTCCCGCAGCTTATCCACTGTGTGATTACGGTCGTCTCGCTCTCTTTTTAGGAGTTCCACCGCTTTCGCAAATCCGACAATTCCTGCCACGTTCTCTGTGCCTGCGCGTCGATTACGCTCCTGCGCACCACCGCGAAGCATGGACCGATAGGGTGTCCCTTTGCGAATGTATAACGCACCCGTCCCTTTTGGACCATAAATCTTATGTCCACTGAGAGATAATAGTGACACAGGTATTTGCGCAACGTCAATAGGCAAAATACCAAGCGCCTGCACTGCATCCACGTGAAAAGGGATTTGTCGGGCCGACAGTTCAGCAGCAAGCTCCATGACAGGTTGAATCGCGCCAGTCTCATTATTGACCCACATCACACTGATGAGTCCCGTGTCAGGTCGGATCGCCTCTAAAATGGAGGAAACACTCACCATTCCATTTCGCATGGGAGGAACATAAGTCACGTCATAACCCAAGTCTTCCAACATCTCGCCTGTATGTAGTACTGCGTGATGCTCAATTTGCGTAGTGATCAAATGGCGTTTCCCGCTTCCCAGTAGAACGCCGGTAAGCGCCAAAAAATCTGCTTCTGTTCCCCCTGCGGTAAATACCACTTCTGCAGGAGCTGCATTCAGATAATCTGCTACCATCAGGCGTGCCTGTTCGATCGCTTGTCTTGCTTCCTGCCCGGTGTGATGAATGCTCGACGGATTGCCAAATACCTCATATAGGTATGGCCGCATCGCCTCTGCCACTTCTTGTCGAATCGGGGTCGTCGCAGCGTTATCCAGATAAATTTGTCTGCTCATGAGCTGATTCGCCTACTTTCCATTCTATCTTCGCTTTTAATTTTCACTATATCACAGACAAAAATGAATATATTATGACTAACTAATGCTTATTTATTGAAGTTCATGTGACGTCCAGGCCGTTTGGGATGAATTCGCGCCTCTGCTCCCTGTTCTGTCGGTTCATAAATCACCAAATCTCCCAACTCGTATGGTAGATAGCGTTGCTCCACAAAATGGCCAGGAAAGTCATGCGGATATAAATAGTTCACATTTTCATGCTCATCTTTATAAAAGTGGCGATCGTCTAGATGCGATGGCACCGCTGCATGAGGAAAACGCCTGATCGCCTCCTCCACACGGCCTAGTGCCTGCACCACAGAATTGGACTTTGGCGATTCACAGACAAAAATAATCGCCTGTGCAATGGGAATTCGTGCCTCCGGAAGCCCTACTGACTCCAGTACCTGCATCGCGCTCACCGCTTGCACTAGCGCCTGCGGACTGGCAAGCCCCACATCCTCGCTTGCGTGCACCATCAGGCGACGAACAGGAATTCTCGGGTCCACGCCTTCTTGCACCATGCGCATAAACCAGTACAGCGCCGCATCGCTGTCCGAGCCCCTGAGCGACTTGCAAAACGCACTCAACTGGTCATAATAAATAGACTCATCAAATTGTCCCAGCGCACCTTCGAGCGCTTCTTCCACGTGACTCGCACTAACCGTTACGATGGCTGAGGAATCCTCTGCGGCGTGCACAATAGCCCATTCCATCGCGTTCATCGCCTTGCGAAGATCGCCGCCTGAGCCTTTAACAAGCATCGACCAGGCATCCTCTTCAAACTGTACCTGCCATTTTCCCAAACCCAGGTCCACGTCGTGAAGTGCGCGGATTAACGCTTGCTCCACATCATTCTCTGTCAATCGATAGAGTTCCCATACCTGCAATCGACTAAGTAGCGCCCTCGTCAAACTAATACGGGGGTTCTCGGTGGTACTGCCGACCAAATAGATGACTCCCCGTTCTACCGCAGGCAAAAGCAGGTCTTGCTGAGCCTTCGTATAACGGTGGATTTCATCAACGAAGAGCACCGTGGCCATACCATATAACCGCTTTTCTTCTGCCGCCGTCTGAAAGACTTCGCGAAGCTCTTTTGTGCCAGAAGCCACTGCCGACAGTTCCACAAAATGAGCTTCTGCGTGCTTTGCGTAAATTTTGGCCAATGTGGTTTTTCCCGTTCCCGGAGGCCCCCAGAGCACACACGAAACAAGCCGCCTCGCATCATAGAGCTTGCGCAGCAATTTACCTTGTTTCAGCAAGTGCTCTTGGCCGACAAAATCATCTAGTGTCTCCGGTCTCATCCGTTCTGGCAGCGGAATACCGCTCAGTTCCATCATGGCGCTTATCTGCCACCCGCCACTTCTTGCACGACTTGAAGCGCCTCATCAATTTGCACCGAGGACACGTTCAGGTGTGTCACAAAACGTATCAACGAACCGCCAAAGCTGGTGGCAAGCACGCCTTTTTCTTTTAATCGAAGGAGGAAATCATTCGCCAAACGGCCCGTGGCCTCTTCCCAGCTTTTTACATCCACGATGATGATGTTGGTATCCACCATGTCAGGATTCACGTCGAGCGCGCTGATGTTCGCGATGCCTGATGCAAGCTTTTTGGCGTTCGCGTGATCCTCTGCAAGCCGATCCACCATTTTGGTCAGCGCAATGAGACCGGGCGCCGCAATGACGCCAGCTTGCCTCATCCCACCGCCAAGCGCCTTACGCCACTTTCTCGCGCGAAGTATAAAATCCTTCGTCCCTACGAGAAGCGATCCGACTGGTGCGCCGAGCCCTTTGGATAGGCAAATTTGCACAGAGTCCACGGTGCTCGCGTACTCTTTTGCCGAAACACCACTTGCCACCACGGCATTAAACAGCCTGGCGCCATCCAGATGAATCGACACGCCGTACCGATTTGCGAGGTGCCGCACTTCTTGCATGTAATCCAGCGGAATGACGGCCCCTCCCGCCCGATTGTGCGTATTTTCAAGACAAATGAGACGAGTCGGAGGAAAGTGAATGTCCTCGCCCCTGATCGCCTGTTCCATTCGATGGACCGGAACCATTCCCCTTACTCCTGGCAGGGGTCGCGTTTGCACCCCGGCTAGCGCAGCCATCGCTCCCACTTCATAGAAAAAAATGTGCGCGTTATCCTCGACTAGCACTTCTTCTCCTGGCCTGGTGTGCGTCAAAACGGCCACCTGGTTGCCCTGCGTGCCGCTCGTGACAAAAAGCGCCGCTTCCTTGCCCAGCATTTCGGCCGCTGTCGCTTCGAGTTTGAGGACCGTAGGGTCTTCTCCATACACATCGTCGCCGACTTCCGCCTCGTACATGGCTTTTCGCATCTCTTCGATGGGTTTCGTGACGGTATCGCTACGCAAATCAATCATGGTTCGTTACTCCTTTTCCACTTTGACAGGTTGTAAATGCAGTGTCTTCCATTGATCGTCCGCCACTTCACTTGGCGCCCCCATCATCAGGTCGGTGCCACTCGCTGTTTTGGGGAAGGCGATCACATCGCGAAGTGACGTCTGTCTAGTCATTACCATCACTAAGCGGTCAAGGCCAAGCGCGATACCGCCATGCGGTGGTGTGCCATATTCAAACGCATCAAGCAAAAATCCGAATTTTACTCTCGCTTCTTCATCCGTGAATCCAAGGGAACGAAACATGCGCTCCTGCAACGCTTTTTCATAGATGCGCATGGACCCCCCACCAATCTCGTAACCATTTAACACGATGTCATAAGCCTGTGCGCGGACTGCGCCGGGATGGGTATCAAGCAGCTCCAAATCGTCGACTCTAGGCATCGTAAAGGGGTGATGCACTGCCACGTGGCGTTTTTCATCCTCGTCGTATTCGAGAAGCGGAAAATCCACCACCCACAAAAAAGCAAACTTTGATTCATCGATGAGTCCCAGTTCTTTGCCGAAATAAAGCCGCAGCGCACCGAGAACATCGGCCACTACCTGCTTTTTGTCAGCCGCAAAAAGGATCAGGTCGCCAGGTTCCGCTTTGGTGGCAGAAACGATGGATTGAATCTCTTCCTCGCTGAAAAACTTCGCGATCGGAGCGCGAACTCCTGTCTCTTCAACGATCATCCAGGCTAGCCCTTTTGCCTTGTAGCGCGCCGCGTATTTTGCTAAATCGTCGAGCTCCTTGCGACTATAATGGCCACACTTTGGCGCAACCAGTGCCTTGACTTGTCCGCCTTTCGCAAGCGCATCCGCAAACACCTTGAAGGACGTCCCTTGTAACATTTCAGATAGGTTCACTAGTTCCAGACCAAACCGCAAATCTGGCTTGTCCGAGCCAAACCGCTCCATCGCCTCGGCATACGTAAGCCTTTGAAAAGGAGTTTCGATCGTGAGCCCAAGCACCTTAGAAAAAATGCCTTTCATCATCGACTCGATCATGTTCTGAATGTCGATTGGCTGAAGAAAAGACGTCTCGATATCCAGTTGTGTAAATTCCGGTTGCCTATCTGCCCGAAGATCCTCATCGCGAAAGCAACGGACAATTTGATAATATCGCTCGAATCCGCCAACCATTAATAGTTGTTTGAAGAGTTGCGGTGATTGCGGCAGGGCATAAAATTCTTCCGGGTGCAGCCTTGAGGGGACGAGAAAGTCCCGTGCTCCTTCTGGCGTGCTCTTCGTCAGCATGGGAGTCTCAACTTCAATAAAATCCTGCTCGTCCAAAAATGTTCGAATCAGTTGGTAAATACGATGGCGAGTCCGCATTGTACCTAGCATCTTCGGTCGGCGAAGATCCAGGTACCGATAACGTAGGCGTACCGCTTCATCCACTTCGACGTCATCCTCCATGGTAAAAGGAGGCGTCTTAGCGCCGTTCAGGATCGTCAGACTCGTGACCTCGACTTCCAACGTGCCGGTGGCAATTTTGGGATTGACCGCTTCCGGCGCTCTCAGCACTGTGGTACCTTCCACTTGTATCACGAATTCACTGCGAAGGCGATCTGCTTTCACAAGCGCTTCTTCATTCACATCCTGACGAAAAACCAGTTGCACGATCCCCGACCGATCTCTCAGATCGACAAAAATCACACCGCCAAGGTCACGCCTTTTTTGTACCCATCCAGCCAGTTGAACCTGTTTGCCCACATGGGTTTCACTTAATTCTCCAGCAAATATAGAACGAAATTGCACGCTTGTCCCACTCCTTTTTCTTCTAAAAACCTACTTTTGCAGCGCTGTGATCAACTCTTCTATGGAAACCAACTGCTGTTCCTTACTCGTCGTGTCGCGAAGCGTCACCGACTGCTTCTCCACCTCGTCGTCGCCAATGATCAGCGCCACTTTTGCATGGTACCGATCAGCGAGTTTGAGCTGTGCCTTAAAGGCGCGACCTGCATAGTCCATATCCGCGCGGATGCCATTTTTCCTTAACAATTGCAGCACCTTTACCGAAAAATCCATCGCGGCGTCACCCATGGCGATCACAAACGCATCCAGTCGGTCGGCAGCAAGTTCCTGTTCCCGTGCCTCGTCCACCGTGAGTAGCAACCGTTCGAGTCCACCAGCAAATCCAACGCCGGGTAGATCTGGGCCTCCCAACATGCTGATCAGGCCATTGTATCGCCCACCACCGATGATTGTGCTTTGCGCGCCAAGCTCCGTCCCGATAAATTCAAACGCGGTACGCGTGTAGTAATCCAGCCCCCGCACCATCGTCGGTGTGATCACATATGCCACGCCAAGCGCATTCAGGTGACCTTTCACCGCGTCAAAGTGCGTCGAGCAGTCCTCGCACAGGTGATCCGTGATTTTAGGGGCGGTGAGCACTTGCGGATGATGGCCATCAATTTTGCAATCCAAGATGCGCAGCGGATTTTTTTCAAAACGCGATTGGCAATCCGTGCACAACTCGTTTTTGATTGGCGTCAGGTGCTCGAGCAATAGTTTTTTATGATCGCTTCGGCACGTGGGGCAACCCACCGAGTTGAGTTCCAAGCGATAATGACGGATGCCAAGCTCCTTTAAAAAGTGATCGGCAAGTTCAATCACTTCCGCGTCTGCACGAGGATCGTCGCTGCCTATGACCTCGATGCCGTATTGATTGAATTGACGGTAGCGCCCCGCCTGCTTTTTTTCATAGCGAAACATAGGCCCCAGGTAATAATACTTTCCGGGAAGTGTGCCCCCGTAAAGTTTCCCTTCAACAAAAGCCCGCACCACTCCAGCCGTGCCTTCCGGGCGTAGCGTCAACGACCTGCCACCTCGATCGGTGAACGTGTACATTTCCTTTTGTACAATGTCAGTGGTATCCCCCACACCGCGCTCAAATATCTCGGTGTGTTCAAAGATCGGGGTACGCATTTCTCTATAGTGATAGAGATCAAACACTTCCCTTGCCTTGGCCTCGACCCATTGCCATACGCCGGACTTCTCCGGCAGCACGTCCATCGTGCCAGGTGGCCTTGAAAAATCCGCCACAATCCATCCCTCCGTTTAGTCGTAGAAAAGTACGCAAAAAAACACCGGTTTCGTCCTCTTAGGGACGAACGGTGCTCTCTCCATCCGCGGTACCACCCTAGTGTAATCCGGACCACCTTGCGGCATCCGGTTCGCTCACTTGAAGATAACGGGATTATCCCGGCCTCTACTTTTCCATCACGTGTACTTCATAGGGCGTCTCCCAGGCGTCTTTCCCTGAATGTCCTTGAAGAAGCTCACAGCCTAAGGCTTCTTCTCTCTGTAAAAAATAATGCTTCAGGTACTCTTCTGATCATCGACTGCATATTGAAATTTAATCTTTAGTTTACTTCAGACGTATTTTTTTTGCAAGCGCTGCGATGCGTTCTCTCTTGTCCGCGATGATGTGGTCGAGATGCGCCACATAAGCCGAGGGCTCACGAGCATTGGCGCTGCGCATAATTTGTCCTGTCTGCGGATCGACCCACTTGCTTGCCCCACCACCGCCTAGTGCTACGATTGTCTGTACTTCCTCAATGATCGCCATGTTGTAGAGTCCTTCTTTCCCAAGACGAGCGTAACCGATGTTCTCTCTGCCCGCCAGGATATCCTTTTGCCGGTACAAATAGTAAGGATGATACCCATCGCCTCGGAGTTCCCTCTCCGCAAGATCCAGCATGGCTTCGACAGTGGATGCATCCGGTTCGTCGCTCACTTCAAGACTTTTTTTCACCTCTGCTCCCCGTTTATAGGAAAGCGTGTGCACTGTCACACTATCAGGTGATAGCGCAAGTGTACGAGCAAGGGAATTGCGCGCATCATCAAGCGATTCTCCCGGCAACCCCATGATCAAATCCATGTTGATATTCTGAAAACCTGCCTCGCGAAAAAGCGCAAATCGCTTATCGATAATAGAGGCGGAATGACCGCGGCCCACTTTTTTTAATGTGGCATCGCGAAACGTTTGCGGGTTGACGCTGACGCGGTTCACCCCTACCGCTTTCATGACCTTGACGCGATCAGGCGTAATCGTATCCGCGCGCCCCGCCTCGACGGAAAATTCCCGCCATGCCCCATGGCCTGGCAACTCGTCGCGAAGCGCTGCCAGCAGGCGTTCAAGTTCAAGCGCGGAGAGGCTTGTCGGCGTGCCGCCTCCTACATACACCGTAGTCACACCGATGTGAGCCGTTTGCAGCGATTCGCCGACGGCACGAATTTCATGAATCAGCGCCTGCATAAAATCCACCGCATACCTCGCCTTGTCCCTCATCGAGTAGGCGGGGAACGTACAATATGAACAGTGTGTTGGGCAAAAAGGGATGCCTACGTATAGGCTAACTTCGGAACTTAAATCATACAGGTCAGGTACTATAGAACGCTCATGTTGCGCCACTTCCACCAAGAGATCGGCGCGATCCTGGCGCATCGCATAATTTGCCACAAGTTCTCCAGCAATATCAGGTGCTAACGCCGACTTGTTCTGCTTTAATCGCTGATGAACCAGTTTGCCTGGGCGAACGCCAAACAAGATCCCATATGGCAGTGTGCGCCCCGTTCTTCGCGCAAGCAATCGATACAGTGCCAATAAGAGCGCGCGCCTGCCGAGGGTTTTGTTTGATTTTCCCATTTCGGCATCTTGCGTTGAATCACGCAAGATTTTGACTTCACAGTCGTACCTTGTTGAACCTTCGACTAGGCAAATCACGCCTGTCACGCTTTGATCCGATCTTCTCACCTGTGCGTGAATGACCGTTTCCTCATCGCTCAGGTCTGCATCAAAGGAATCTACCATTCTGCCAAGTTCAGAAAAGGCGTCGATACCTTCAAAATCGATTCGGATCATAGAGCGCCCTCGTTAAATGCCCGCCGTACCGCCAGCAGCAAGTCGCTTACATCGTCTTTAAGTAGCGTCCGCAAGTCAAAAATCACTTCATCATTTGCTACCCTCGCCACCACTGGTGGGTCCCCACGACGGAGCGCATCTGCCAGTTGATCTGGAGACTTGGAAAAAGGGTAAACGGCCACTGCATACGTAGGGATGTCCACCTGCGGAAGTGCGCCGCCGCCCACTTTGGACATCGTCTCAAGGACGCGGCACCGCGCCATTCCACCGATAGAAATGGCCAGATCCGCCGCCAGCTTTTCTGCAGTCTCGCGCAGTGATTCAGCAGGCGTTAAAAGCATTCGCAGCGCAGGAATCCGCTCCCTCGCCCGCACTTCATCGCGGTAGAGCCTGAGTGTTGCTTCAATGGCAGCCAGTGTCAGCTTATCGACTCGCATGGCGCGGGCGAGCTGATTTTTTTTCAACCGGTCAATTAAGGATTTTTTGCCGCAAAGAAACCCCGCCTGAGCACCACCGAGCAACTTGTCCCCAGAAAAGCTCACCACATCCACCCCTGCTTCGAGGCTGTCGCGGATAGTCGGCTCATCGCCAATCCCGAACTGGCGAAAATCAATCAGCGATCCGCTGCCAAGATCTTCGAATATCGGCAACTCCCGCGCGTGGGCGAGCGCCACCAAGTCTTGCAGCGAAGGCTTCTCCGTAAAGCCGATGATGCGAAAATTCGAGGTGTGTACGCGCAGCACCAGGTCGGCACCATCATTTAACGCCTGTTCGTAATCACTCAGGTGAGTTTTGTTGGTGGTGCCCACTTCCAAAAGTTCCGCCCCGCTTGCGCTCATCACTTCCGACACGCGAAAAGACCCGCCAATCTCTACGAGTTCACCGCGTGAAATGGCGACTTTTTTCCCTTTAGTCAATTCGTTCAGCATCAAAAAAACCGCAGCCGCGTTGTTGTTGACGACAAGCGCTGCCTCAGCGCCGACCAGATCGCAGACGAGCGATTCGACGTGTTCATAGCGATGCCCTCGTTCTCCGCGCTCAAGGTCATACTCGAGATTGCTGTACCCCCGCGCCACGGAGACAATCGCTTCGAGCGCTTCTTCTGCAAGCGGTGCACGTCCCAAATTGGTATGAAGCACCGTACCGGTCGCGTTAATCACTCTGCGCAAATGCCGCTTAGAATTTTCGAGAATGGCCTCGCGCACGCGTGACGTGACTAGTTCCTCGGACGCTTCTCTATCATTTCCCCGCAGGATTTGGTCGCGCCACTCATCAATCACCTGTTGAACGGACGCCACCACTTCTTCATGGCCAAATTCTTCAATCCACGCTTGCACAAGCGGCCATGACAACACCTTGTGTACCGCTGGCAACGACCTTAATCTCTCCTGTTCCATTTCGTTCACTTTATCTGACACCTCATTATCCACGATCCTAAGCCTATCATGCGTAATAAGTATTAACTCAATTTGCTTTTGGAATCAACCGCCATCTCTTTTATGTTATAGTGGGATACTGACAGAAAGGAGAAGTGTATTTATTTGACACAATCAGATAATTGGCATGAAAGAGCGAAAAACGTGATTATCGGCGGCGTCAACAGTCCTTCGCGGTCATTTAAGGCGGTCGGAGGTGGTGCCCCTATTACCATAGAAAAAGCGGAAGGCGCTTATCTCTACGATGTTGACGGCAATGCCTATGTGGATTATCTTGCTGCGTATGGCCCCATTATCGCAGGGCACGCCCACCCGCATATCGTCGAGGCCGTGCAGCAGGCCATGCAGCAAGGATCACTTATTGGCGCGCCGACACCGTGGGAAACCCTATTTGCGGAACGGTTGCAAAAAGCGATACCAGAACTGGAGCGAATTCGCTTTGTCAATTCTGGCACAGAGGCGGTCATGACACTGCTTCGCGTAGCCAGAGCGTATACGGGCAAAACAAAAATCATGAAATTTGCCGGGTGCTATCATGGTCATTTTGACCAGGTGCTTGTCGCGGCGGGCTCAGGCCCTTCCTCGCTTGGCACGCCTGACAGCGCAGGGGTTCCGGAGAGTGTGGCCAACCAGGTGGTGACGGTCCCCTATAACGACATTGCGAGCTTTCAAGTGGCATTTGCCAAGCACCAAGATGACCTCGCTTGCGTGCTCATTGAACCTGTGGTCGGCAACTTTGGCATCGTCTCGCCTATCCCTGGCTTTCTCGAAGCCATCCGCGAAACCACAGAAAAGACGGGCATTCCGCTGATTTACGATGAAGTGATCACCGCGTTTCGCTTTCGTTTTGGCATCGTCGACTACAATGCCGTCAAACCTGATCTCATCGCCATGGGGAAAATCATCGGAGGTGGCCTGCCAATTGGCGCATACGGTGGTAAGCGTGAGATCATGGAACAGGTGGCACCACTTGGTCCCGCCTATCAGGCTGGAACACTCGCTGGTAATCCCGCTTCAATTCGTGCGGGCATGGCATGCCTCGATGTGTTAGAAGCGCCGAATGTGTATCCACAGATGAATGCACTTGCTGAAAAACTTGAAGATGAATTGTTGCGCTTAGCCAAAAAATCAGGTCTCCCCATCACCATCAATCGCCTTGGCGGAGGATTCACTGTGTTTTTTGGCGATCATCAGGTCGTGAATTATGAGGATGCAAAACGCTCCGATTCCCAAGATTTTGCCGTATTTTTCAAGGCAATGCTGGCACGTGGGGTGCACCTTGCCCCCTCTAAATACGAGGCGTGGTTTTTGACTACCGCCCATACAGAAAAGGAAATTGACAAAACACTAGAAGCTGCTGAGGCTAGTTTTGATGAAGTGAAAAGCAGAAAATAGCCCTAACAGGCTATATAGTTCGTTTAATGAATATGCCATCATCATAACGTCAATGCCTCTGACACAATAAATGCCTTGGCCATATCCAATGATGTGGCCAACGTGGCCTTACCGTTACGTAACTCCTTTTCTGCATGGATTAGTCGGTGAACGAGAGACCAGGATACGATGACAGTTGGAGAAAATAGTGATGAAAAATTACGATTTAATCATAGCAGACGATAGTTTGCGCGCCCGACAAGCAGCAAGAATTATCCTTGAATCGGAACCTCAGTTTCACATCGTCGCGGAAGCCACCAATGGTTTAGAAACAATAAAATTAGCTACAGAATTGATGCCTGACCTAATTTTGATGGATATCAACATGCCTCTGCTCGACGGTTTACAGACCACTACGCGCATTAAGCAAGATTTCCCTTATATTCACGTAGTGATATTAAGTGTTTCCGATGATCCTTCTGATCTTTTTGAAGCAATTCGAAGCGGCGCACAAGGTTATCTTGTTAAGCGGTTGGATCCCAAAGATTGGATCTCTTATTTACATGGCGTATTAGATGGGGAAACCCCGATATCAAAAGACATTGCATCGCGCTTATTGGCTGAATTCAAGAGCACAGTAGATGAACAACAAAATGTGGAGGATGCAAATCCCGGTCTTACTGGCAGAGAAAGCGAGATATTAAAATTGGTAAGTCAAGGGGCCACCAACCGAGAAATTGCTCTGCAATTATTCATATCAGAGAACACGGTAAAGAACCATTTAAAAAACGTCATGGCGAAGTTGCATATTCGGAATCGTGCGCAACTGGCCGTATACGCTTCTAAACGCTTCCCTCAACGCCCTGAAAAATAAAAAAGTCATCTGCAGATACAAACACAGATGACCTATTAATTCATTTTCTTAGGAAATTTATACTATTTTTAATCGTTTTGATGTTGCAATATTTTCAGCTCATTCTTATCCACTTTATGTTCATGACGAGAAAGGCTTTGACCACATAACGCTAACAGAATCAGCAGTGGCCCAGAATTAGGATCTGTTCCTAACGGGGAAAGCATCTGTCCAAATCCCTCACCAGCCCACCAGATAAACAAAGCTAGAATCACAGACAGCCAGAAGCCCACGTTAGACACTTTCTCATTTTTAAAGAGAAGACCAATTCCTGCAACCCACATCAAAATCGCAATGATCAAATTCATCAACACTGGACTTGCCGCAGCCATATGATTGAACGCATCGACTGAGAATGCGCCATTCAATCCCCCTTGCGTCAGAAATGCCGGTTGAAGTTGCAATAGTCCACCAATGATCCACAATACCGCCAGACTATAGCGTGAAAATTTTGACCATTTTTTACTTAAGACACCATTTAGCTCATTGTCTTCATTGCCAGGCCACACAATGATTCCAATCAACCCATACAGAAAAACGGCCCCAGGCGCTCCCGTCAAAAACGTGGCCTGTCCCGTGATCATCATGCCCAACCCTTCTGAAAACAACCAAACGATCGCTGTCCATATGAATGATACAATAAGTGTGCCTTTTACCCACCTGTTGATGATCAGCATGATTCCTAAAAACAATTGGATACCAGCAAAAATGAAATTATAGATAAAAATATGCGGTGCCACCATATTAGCGGCCCAAGTGATAGCATGCCCAACACCTAACGTTTGTCCTTGTGCCGTAGGAAGCAGTACCTGACTGATAAATTGAGCACTGAACATTTGTGGTTTTAATTGCAAAATCCCATCTACAAACCAAATAATTCCAAGAATAATTTGCAACCATCGCCGTGAAAGATTCCACATCAGAACGGATCCTCTCCTTCATCCTCAGAGTAAGTTCATAAAAAAAATGACATAATTTTTTATCTCAGAATATGACCCGAAAGGGCTATATTACGAAAAATAGTACTTAATGTCTATTAACGTGTTATTCAGAAATACTATAAAAAATAGTCTTTTTATTCAGATGGTACTCGAAAACATAGTGATACATGATGGAAAAGGACTAAGGATTAAGAGTGAGCTTTGACAATTCGTATACAAGTGCCTTTCTCGTTAGATTCACTGATTACCATTGCACCAATGTCTTTGGCACGATTTCTGATGATATCAAGCCCGAATCGATAACTACTCTGTCGCTGGGGATCAAACCCTATCCCGTCATCACAAATTTCAAAAATCCACTCTCCATTTAAGTCTGATAATGTTCTTTCTGTTAGCGCTACAGTCACCGAAGTGGCTGACGCATGCTTAAGAACATTCATGACTGCCTCTTGAAGAATCCCAAACAATTGAATTTGCTCTTTGGGTTCAACATTCAAACCTTCGCTAAAATCTAAGCTCCAATGAACGTTTTCTAGCGAAAAAGCCTTTTCCAAATACTGCTCAAATCTCTCTTTTAAATGTGCCGTCAGTTCCACATCCTGTTTCAGATTAAATATCGCCTGGCGAACATTTTCATCTACTTCCCTGAGTGCTAATAAAAGTTCATCCCATGAAGCTGCGTCCATCGCGTTTTTGAGATTGGCTTTTCGAATTGTTTCAATTTGAACCCCCATAAAGAAGATGGATTGGGCAATCTGATCATGCAATTCTCTCGCCAAGCGTTCCCTTTCTTCCAAGATCGCTCGTCTTTCCCGTTCCTGACTGAGCGAACGTTCCGACTTCTCATAATAATTAAACAGACCTTGTGAAATTAATGCGATAGAGAAGGCCGTCAATCCCGCCATGATCCAATTACCGGTCTGAAGAGATACATACGGAATACAGAACGAATGTCGTAAATATTCAAATACAAGAATAATTAGTGTGGGAATAAGTAGCAATGCAATTCTAATTTGATTAGGTTTCATGCTTCCTCCAAAGAAACGCTATCGTCTCTAGCCCCAATGATTACGAACCCATCATCAGGGATTATCCGGTTTCATAACATAGTTAGTTCAGACTATTTCCTCTATTGATGCTTTGCTGAAAAATGGTAGCAGCGGCTAAAGAAAGGGTGGATAGCTGTTGAGTTTTATTCGATTAATGCACCGGCAATGGCTAACCATCCTCACTGTGGTGTTCTTTGTTATCATCATTAGCAGTGGGATTATACTACACGAATCGAAGGCTCATTCCGTACAAGATTTGCCTGTGATAGGAAAGGCGTATAATTTTTCTCTTATCAACTCACATGGTCATCGAGTGACGTTAAGTGATTCAGCTGGTAAGGTAAGACTTATTGCATTCATCTACACCCGATGTACGACTGTCTGCCCTATCGTGACCTCGCAGATGGTACAATTACAATCCAGCTTGGCGAATCAGGGAATGTTCAGAAACCACGTAGAATTGATTTCGATTACGATTGATCCTTCCTACGATACAGAATCTGTTCTTCAAAGATACCAGAAGGAATTCAGAATCCCCTCTAGTGGATGGGAATTGTTAACAGGTCAACGATCATCTATTGACCAAACTTTGAAACAGTATGGTATTTATGCGGTAAAAGTGTCCTCTACCCAATATGTTCATAGTGTCGCTGAATTTCTAATTGATGGGAAAGGCAATATACGTAAAATATATGGAATGGATCTTCTCGCATCGGGAGTAGAGAAAGATATTGACCACCTTGTGTATTAATCCCACAATTTTAATCAACTTTTATTAGCAAAATATTAAAATCATATGATCATTTTGTGGTACTAATTTCATAATTCACGGTTCATCTGAACCACTTAAAAAACCACTCAGATTAACTATGTGGTTATCCGTCAGATGAACCTATGAAATGCTCTTTAAAAGTGGGAAGATGAGGACGTTAACGAAATCATAGTTTCCATTTCGAAAGGGGATTCCTAATGAAATTGAATAAAGTCGCAATGTCTGTTCTTACTTCTGGCATGCTCGTGAGCATGATGGGTGCTGGCATGACAGTAAGTGCACATAGTGTAGCCAAACATGTATCTGCAGCTTCGATCAAATACCCTGTAGTCATTCAAACTGCTGTCTATACAGGGAAACAAGATGGCAAAAAGGGCTGGCCAGAATTTGCACCAGCATTCTTTGCTGCACCAGCAAACTCTAGAGTGGAGCTAGTCATTCACAGCTATGATGATGGTCCGGCTGCCGTAACAGGAAACAATTACGCTGTAAAAGGTACAATCGGCGGTTACGAATTAGTAGATGGCAAGAAAGTCAAAACAATTCCTGCTAAGAACGTGGCACACACCATCACCATTCCGGGAATGAATTTAAACATCCCGATTCCTCCAAAAACCGGGAACGAACAATATGTGACCGTTGTAGCCTATTTTAACACTGGCAAAGCAGGTAATTATCCTTGGCAATGCATGGCCGCATGCGGTTCTGGTTCCAGCGGTTGGACTGGCGCGATGTCCACGAATGGTTGGATGAAAGGCACCTTCTCTGTATACAATCAGTAACTGCATAAGTCACCAATGATTGCGTAAAGATAATAAAATAAGTTTGAAATAAAAAATGGCGTGTCAATGGGGTATCCATTGTACACGCCATTTTTCATGTTTTTAATTCCTCTTAAATGAGGTCACCCAATTTTGCCTTCAATTGATTCTTTGGCATATACCCTATAATTTGACGAACCACTTCTCCACCCTTGAAAACAAGCAGTGTAGGAATGCTCATGATGCCAAATTCGCCAGCTGTCCTTGGGTTCTCATCCACATTGAGTTTACCCACCTTCAACTTGTCCGGGTATTCTTCCGCCAGTTCTACCACAATTGGCGACAACATCTTGCACGGGCCACACCAAACTGCCCAAAAATCGATTACCACCGCGCGTTCCGTTTCGTCCTGCACGAATGATGCAAAATCATTATCTGTCACATCTTGTACGCTCATTACTTAATATACCTCCTATATACAAAAATCGTCTGCTATCGCTCAACTCACTTGTCCAATTTGCGCGATCACATGGGAAACTGATTGTTCCTCATCTAAAAATACCACAATGTAGTCCCCTTTGGCCATGATACTTTGCGGGGCTGACATCATCAAGATCACCCCTTCGGCGCCATGCACCACAAACTCTTTCCAGTCTGCCATTCCGACGAGTTCGGCTGACGCAATCATTTGTTCCAGCAATTTTGCAAAATGGCGATACACTTCGGGATCGTACACCTGATCGCTGTACTTGGTTTCACCATCAGGACTCAGGGAAAACCAACCGAGCACACTCGGCAGATCAAGTTGCTTACGAAGCCACTGCTGCCGATCATCTACTGCCATTTCTGGTTCCGGATCTTTTGTGACAATCTGTTCTTCAATCGCCATGGAATCTGCTTCAGCGGTGAATTCATCCTCATCTAGCGAATCCTCATCTGCATGGACTTTAGGTGCAACGTAGGCAGACAAGTGAACGACATGGTCTTCATTCAAATGAAAATCTGCGCCCAATGCGTCAAGATCTTCCCACACGATTGGCGGTTCCTGCTCCGGAGCTACATCATTGATCCAAAGCGAATTTTCTTCCGTCGCTTCAGATAGGGATTCTTCATTAATCAAACTAGTTTCAGTAACAATAGCAGGTTCAACGACAGCTTCCGGAGTTACTATCTCCACAGATTCTATTTTCTCAGGAGATTTATTATCAGTTGAACTTTCCGTCCTAACTTTACGAGATTTTTGCTTTTCATTCTTGACCAGCGCTTTTTGATTACCACTTGCACTGCGAAGTTGCCGCATACTCCATATGACGAGAATCAAAATCACAAGAACGACCACCACAGCGGCCACAATCAAGTACAGTGTCGTATTTCCCATGAAATAAAAATTCCCCTTTCTTAGTGAGCCATCCACCTGATCACTCGTTTACGAACCATGGTCAGACTACCTGGCCGAAGGCGCCATGCACTGATTACAAGTAAAATGACGCCAATTAGGATGTATACCGTGAGAAAGAACAACCAGGATTCTTTTCCGGATAACGAATGGCTGTTTACCACATCAAAGACAGAAGAGACGATCGACTGATTGAATGATGGACTGAGCAATCCCAAATTCGTTTCGATACCTGCCTGCATATAGATGGGATCCAGCGCGTAACAGATACCCGCCAGGTGCATCCACACGCTCTCATCGGCACTATGTAGACCTACGCTGTCAAACAGATAGCCAAAGATGGCAAACCCCATAAAAAGGATCGCCACGGTTGCGTAGGAAAAAACCGTACTCCATCCAGTGCGCCGCAATAGCGTGGAAAAAAAGATGCTGATCCCCGCAATAGCACCGAGCGTAACGATCTGTAGGCCGAACACCGCTAATACCTGCGATGGCAAGACACCACCAAACAAAAAAACAATACTATATAAGGGCAACGTCATGATAATCAGCAACAATAAAAACGAAATCGAACTGATAAACTTGGTAAATATAATTGTAATCGGCGAAAGCGGAGTGGTTAATAGCACAGAAAGGGTCTGCCTCTCCCTTTCCCCGCTTATCACCCCTGAGGCAATCCCAGGCGTCACAAACGACACTAGAGCTAATTGCAAATAGGAAAGAAAGGTGAACAGTTCTGCTGTTCGCGCCGGCTGTAAAATCAGCGTTTGTCCCTGCACATTCACATACATATACACAAATGCCACGGCGCCAATGACAAAAAGGTAGAGAGACAGCGCCAAAATGGTACGCCCAGATCGCATGCGCTGGCGCAATTCTTTGCGCAGTAGCGGATTGATCCATTTGCCGGTCCATCGATTGCCTAACTCTTGCATCGCATGTCCTCCTGCCTCTGGGATTTCAAGCCATCTTGGGAATGGGCTCCGCTTTCGCATCTTCTTCAGCTGTCAATCGCAAGAAGAGTTCTTCAAGGCTCCCGCCCAACTCCTGAAATGTCTTCAATTGAAATCCGCCCATGGCCAGTTCATGAATCAATTCGACCTGATCGGCCTCAGAACCTGCAAAGAGAAATTCGACTTTGTTCTCATCCACCTTCAGGATTTCTGTGACCTTTGACTTTCGCGACAAGAGTTCCGCAAGCTGATGGCCTTCAGACATCACTTCTAACAGAAAATGACGTTTGCCGCTCACTCTGGCATTCACCACTTCCACCGAAGCACACGCCACCAATGTTCCCCGCTGGATAATGCCAATCTCATCGCACATATCGGCAAGTTCAGGCAAAATATGAGAGCTGATCAGTACCGTTTTTCCCTGCTCGCGAAGACCCTTGATTATTTCCCTCATCTCAATTCGAGAGCGCGGGTCAAGTCCGGATGCAGGCTCGTCCAGAATAAGAACAGGCGGATCATGCATGAGACTACGTGCGAGTCCAAGCCGTTGTTTCATGCCTCGTGACAACGAATTGACCAATACCTCTGATCGATCCTCCAAATTGACAAGATGCAAGAGTTCAGCAGCTCGTTTATCGATCAGTGCTGGCTCCACCCCATAGGCCGTCCCATAGAAGGCAAGGTATTCTCGCACACTCAGATCATCGTACACGCCAAATTCATCCGGTAAAAACCCAATTTGTCGCCTCACCATCCCTGGTTCTGTTGTCACTTCCATCCCGTTAATGTAGGCACGTCCTGAAGTAGGGAGCATCAATGTGGCGAGGATCGATAATGTGGTGGTCTTGCCAGCACCATTTTCACCGACAAAACCGAATACGGTCCCTTTTCTTACATCAAAATTTAAACTGTGGACAGCCGTCATTTTTCCATATCTCTTACTTAGATTTTCTACCCTGATCAACGCCAGTCACCCCTTTATCTGTGTGACGGGAATCAGTTCCCTAACAATCCACTGTGGTGTCGCCGGTAAAGTGACTCCTTCTGATTTCAACAGCGCCGGTTCGTTATGGGACCAAGCCACAAACATCACATCACCAGCAGGAATGTTTTTTTTGAGAAACCACGCTGAATTATCAAACAATGATTTACCCACTCCATAGCCTGCACTAGAAAGCACTGCTCCAAGCCCTGCCATCACATTACCATGTAAACTTAAATTGTCGATAATAGCACTGATATTAATACTTTGCCCTTTTTTCAAGGGTCCAAGATCAATCACCTGGTGGTTGGTCACCATCGCACTATCGTTAAAATCCATACGGGAGTGATTGGTCACATAACCTGCCAGCGAATTTCCTTGCTGATAAAGCACACCATGCACATCACCAAAGCCTTGCGTCAATTGGGTCGTCAAAATAAACTTCCCACCCCAAGCGCCCACTCTGTTAAATGAGATCGTACCAGATTGTCCCGAAAAAAAATTCGTAGTTTGCATTTGGTTCGGATTGCTTTGCTGCTCTGACATGGGAACCGCCCACGCATCCGGCAATGCTTGAATCGAATAGCTCCTTGCCTGCGGTGACATCAAAGCCTCCACACCGGTGATTTGAGCCAATTGCTTATCGTACAAATCCACCATCCCAACGCTTTGTGTCAAAATCCCCTTAGGGCGCTCTATAACGCCAAACAAATAGATCCCCGCAGCAATGACAAATGAGATTGCCGGAAGGTACACCCATGCAAGTTCATTTTTACGGCGCCGGCGAAGCAGAAAATAAAGCACAGGTCCCACAACAAAAACATAGAAACCAAATACAGTTTCCCAAATCCAGAGTGGTGGTGAATAGATCTGTGGAAACTGTTCTGCTGCTTGGTACAATCCCCAAACCCCATTATTTCCAAACAAATTTGGCGTTGATTTGAGCACTTGCGATCTCAACTCATGAAGCAGTGTATCCCAAAATTGGGCGTAGCCAGACCAAGACAGAAAATCAGGCGCGGAAGCATCGAATCCGGTATACACCACTTTACCACGTCCCATTTGCTTTTCCGCCACCAACACATTGCTCGCTGTCCCAACTAATAGTTGTGCTCCTTTTGCAAGTGTCCCATAAAGAAGGGACTCGCTAGTACGAAGTGGCGCACTTCCTGCATATGTGGCTAGTAAAGTGGGCGGTTGGTCAAGCACGATACTAGGGATGACCGGATTTTCTTTTAAAAATCCGCCAACTTGTCCTGCATTCGGTTCAATCCCACCCAAAATTAGGATTCCACCAGCTCGGACCCAATCATTGATCCCTTTGACCTGTGCTGTTGACAATTGGGACGCTGCTGCGCCATCGATATATAGGTAACTGAGCGATTCAAGGAGTGTCATGGATGATGGTAACGAAGTGGGCGAAATTAAAGCGGTAACCAGCTCAGTCGACCCATTGTCTGATGAAACTCCCGCCAGAAATTGAACTGATTGTGGTCTTTCACTGATGATTCCGGCGATTTCCGAGCCGCTGATAGGAATGCCAGGAAGATGGGTTTGACTCACCACTCGCCCATTATTTTCCCAAAGCAATTCTCCTCCGCCTTTTAAAAAAAGGCCAGGGAGCCCAATCGTAAGCGAAGAAGATTGAACACCGCCAGCACTTATGACACCTGCGGGAATTTTCCACTCATAGGTGCCTTCAAAAGGCCGATCCCGTGAACTGACAGTATACACAATTACGCCTTGCAATGGCTGCCGCGAAACGGTGCTAACCACCACGTGAACAGGGACCCATGTACGTGGATCGTAATAATTTTGATACCCCACGTTCACTTTTATGGCAGCCTGCTTGTCCTGAGCTGCCATCGCCTTTAGCGATGGCAGCAACAGAACGAAAGGCAGCAGTGCTGTCACGATGGAACGAAAGCCGATTTTCATCACTTTTCCTCGCGGTACTCAACACGAACAGTGGTTGAGATTCCTCCACGGACATTGTATTTCCCTACGACTTCCAAGTACTTTGGCTTGGCAAAACGGATAAAATCATCCGCAATTTTGTTGGTCACCTCTTCGTGAAAGTGGCCTTCATCGCGATAACTCCAGAGATAAAGCTTCAACGACTTTAATTCAATAATATAAGGGCCGGGATGATAACGAAACGTGATCACACCAAAATCAGGTTGCCCTGTTTTCGGGCAGAGCGTTGTAAATTCCGGCGCCTCAATTAAAATTTCATAATCACGCTCCGGATAAGGATTGGCAATCGGGTCCAATTCTTTGGATGGTTGGGTAGACAAATTACTCACTCCTACTCTGTTCTGGTTCCACTTTGTATTTGTCCAGTTCTGCACGCAAAATGGCGACTTCTTGAACGATACGCACCGTGCGAACCGTCAATCTGGACAATACTACTGTCAAATGCAGTGTGATACCTAGCATAAATAAAAATCCCACAAAAAACAAAAGGGATGGTGCATAAAATATCCCCAAAGATGCTGCAACTTGGTTCAGCCATCCGTGAAACAACGACAAAACCAAGATGACCAGTCCCATCACTAGCCAAAAAAGCGAATACTGCTCAAGCAACCATCGCCTGCGCATTAGTTCCACTACAACTAACAGGAAGATGACGCTAAAAAGCACGCTCAGGATATAGACATTCACACCGATCCATCCCTCCTGATCGTTTGTATGCGCAGCACTTCAATGCCGATAGCAAGCGTCACTTTGAACATATAATACACTGATTTTAGCATGGTGATGGATGAACGCCCCGCCTGTCTTTCCCTCATTTCCACCGATATTTCTTTGATCTTAACGTGATAACGATGCAGCAAAACCAGGACTTCCACCTCTGGATAATCAAGCGGATAATAATCGCGAAACAATTGTATGACACGGCGATCAGCCACTCGGTAACCAGATGTCGTGTCCTTCACCGGATACCCCACCGCCATCTGGACAAATCTAGAAAGCATGATCATCCCAAATCGCCTGGCATAGGTAGATTGGTAGCCAGTTTTTGTCACATAACGGGAACCGATGATCAAATTGGCATCTTTCTTTTCTGCTTCTGCCAATAATTTAGGGAGATCTTTGGGATCATGCTGCCCGTCCGCATCCACCTGTACTGCGTACTCATACTCCTCTTCTGCGGCATAACGATAACCTGTCTGCATGGCACCGCCGATGCCAAGATTGACAGGAAGTTCAATCACAAACGCGCCTGCCGCTTTCGCTTCCTTTGCGGTAGCATCTGTTGATCCATCAGAAACGACAAGCACATCTACCCTGCTGATGATCGAATAGATATCACGCACGACTTGTCCCACTGTTTTTTCTTCATTATAGGCTGGGATGATAATAAGCGCCTTATTTTTCAACAAAAGGGATTCCCCTCCGACGCATAGTAAAAAAGTACACAACGACAGCAGGTAACATAGTCCCTATCATCACCACAAGCGGGTAGCCGTAACGATAGAGCGGCAAAAAGATAAGTTGCATGGCTAATAAGAATAAAATAGCCACCGCAAAAAGACGGATTCTGCGGATAAATAGCCCTGCGATAACTGACAATCCGCCAAGAATGACTAAAATGCGATGATAAATCACGAACCAACCGATATAATTGTACAACCACGGTCCCCCAAAAAGAAAATAAAGCTTTCCAAACAAAAACCACCCAAGGTACAAGAAGAAATGATGGGCGAAGCCATTCAGGATGAGATGAATCGCGTATTTTTCCTGCGATTGATGATGCGCGATGGCACCTGCGGCAAGCTGCGAAAATGGGGTTTGGAAATACGGCGATGCCCCAGCAAGAAGTGGGTTCCCCGCTTCCGTTGACAGCGGCACGAAGTGATGAAAATCGACAAAATTACGAATCCACCAGGGAAGTAGCGCCAACACGGTACCAATTATTAGCGCGACAGCAAAGTAGAGTCCCTGACGATAGGGTTTGTCGCTACTGATGCGACCTGTGCGTGCTTGCCACCAGATTCCCAGCAAGTACAGTACAATAATCGGCAAAATAAATGGACGTACCAGGGTGGCTAACCCTAATACAATTCCAGCCAGCACATAGAGTGAATAGCGCTGGTTTAGAAGCGCCAAATATGCAGTCAGTACGGATAAAAGCAAGAAAGGTATAAAAAGATTTTCCGACAATAATAATTCCCCGACAAAAGAATTGGGGAGATAAAGTGCAGCAATCAAAGCAGCAGCGATTCCTGTATACCGATTTTTCAAAAGTGTCCCAAGCGCATACACCAGTACCAGATTAACGAGCGAGAAAATTTGCTGTACAAAAAATACTTCATGTGCCACATGCGCGATCGGCAACAATTTACCGCCGTGCGTCCACATCGATAGCAAATACACTGCCGCCAAAAATAGCGAATAGCCAGGCGTGTAATAGGCATCAGGCTTTGCACCGATACCCATATATCCATTTAAAAGTAGATGCCTAGCCATGGCATCATATCGGTACATATCCCCGTATAGATAGACCTGTGTGTGTCTCCAAATCAGTAGGCGATAAACGAGCATAACTGCCAAAATAACCAAAAAAACAACGTGTTTCCTTATAAAGCGCACTGACTAACCTCCACAATTTGATAAAAATCAAGCATGTACAAGCGTTGCATTCATTATCAAAGAAATGCACGCATCCGTCAAATTGCATTTCCACAAAACTACCGTAAAGAAGCACCACTTCGCCCCCCGACTTGCTTTAAATGGCAACAACAACGACACTGATATTGAATGTCAAAACGATATGAGTACGCATGATTTGAAAAAGGAGCACTACGGATGGACAATGTTTTCCCTGAGGGATACAAAAAAATGTTTGTTTCTTCTTTTGGAGAATCCGCTTGGGAAGCCTACCTCTCTGCTTATATAGAACCCTACACCCGAGGAATGAGGATACATCCCCTGCGAAAAGTAGCATTTCCATTCACACTAGGCACCTCTATTCCTTGGGCTGCAAATGCCTACTTTGTCAGCCAAGCATTCAAGATCGGCAACGATCCTTTACATGCCGCAGGTTGTCTCTATCTGCAGGAGCCAACCGCAATGGCCCCTGTTACCGTTCTTGCCCCTGTGCAAGGAGAGAATATCCTTGACCTTTGTGCGGCGCCTGGCGGTAAAACAACACAGATTGGCGCATTGATGGAAAACACTGGGTTTTTGCTGGCTAACGACCCTCACCCTGCCCGCGCGGAAGCGCTCGCAGAAAATATCGAAAGGTGGGGACTCTCCCACACTGCAGTGGCCAATGTGGAGCCTAAACGGTTGAGCAGATCCTACAGAGCATTTTTTGACGGAATTCTGGTGGATGCCCCTTGCAGCGGAGAGGGATTATTCCGACGCGAACCCGAGGCCACTGCGCATTGGTCCCTTGAGAACCTCATGAAAAATGCCATGCGCCAACTTGAAATTCTCGAAGAGGCATACCAAATGCTGAAGCCTGGCGGAAGATTGGTGTACTCCACTTGTACATTCAACCCTATTGAAAACGAACTGGTTTGTGCAAAGTTTGCAATGGCCCACCCTGACTTGCAACTTTTGCCTATTGCATTGCCGGAAATGGACGCCGCATTGTCGCCAACGCAACTGAAGCGCGCAGGTCAGGCACACCCGCTGATCCAAGATGTACTAGATACCATGCCTTCGAATTGGGATGCTGTTCCTACGCATCATGCAGGGCGTTTTTTCCCTCATCACGCGAAAGGGGAAGGCCATTTCATTGCTCGATTTATAAAGCAGCACAGTGCAGTGTCTTTCAACAAAGCGAAACCAGATCGCATTACAAGCGCAAAAAACAGAACTTTGAAAACCGATTTCGAGTCTTTTGCCAAAGAATTTTTCATAAATGATTGGCTGGAGCAGCTAAAAAACATCAGCACCCTGCTAACCATCGGTGATACCCTATACGCATTAACAGAAGGTGCGCAACTCATCCATCCATTACTCAGGCCGGGACTTGCACTCATGCGTATGGAACATGAACACGCTGTACCACACCATTCGCTTGCGCTTTCGTTGCGGTCAGAGAACGTGCAACAAGAGCTTCGCTTGCACTACGGTGACGGAAGGATTCTCGAATATTTACGTGGACAAACTATTCCCTGCGACAACCTGAGCGGATGGGTACTTATCACGATTGATGGTGCTCCCCTCGGTTGGGGAAAAGCCGTCAACGGCGTGGTAAAGAACCATTATCCTAAAGGATTGCGACGCTCTTATGGATTTGCAAGCATCGATTAGTTACACGAATTTCCATAAAATGATGTCATCGCGCAGTGTCACCACTTCGCCCAAATCACATACACTGGGTTAAAAATGATTCAGTGAGGCGAATGACCGTGCCATCCTTAAAGCCGACCCTGTTTGGCCCTGTTAAACCTCGCTCCGTTGATGACAGACAAAAAAGTCAACACGAGGCTTGGCATGCTTTATTTCTCCCAATACCGGAACCCGTTATTTCTTCGTCACTATCAGAACCGATCATTACCAAAAGGAAACCTTACCGAATTAAACGAAAATCTGGTGCTCGCCCTTCACCCCTTGCCGGACCAAACAAGATGAACCATTCCACGAAGACGTTGCACGATTACCTTTTGCAACATTTTTGGCAACAACCGGTCAGCATTTATACGGAAGCCGGACGGGTGCAAGGCAAAGTCATTGAAGTGTCTGCGGAAAACGTGACACTCGAAACCAAGGATGGGAAACGCGCGATTGACCTGCATGCCATTTTCAGCGTCGCTCATCAACTTCCGCCGCGCTGATCGTAAAGTTCTTTATACACTTGTAAAAAAGCTTGTGCGGCGAGGCTGAGATAACGATCTTTTCGGTAGACAAACACCAGTGTCCTAGTGGCTGGCGGATCCAGTGGATAATACACTGGCACCACTCCCGTCTGTCGCCGAACCATCTCAGGCACCACCGTCACACCAAGGCCATGCGCAACCATTGCCTGCGCCGTCTCAATACTGCTTGTTTCATACGCGATATCAGGCTGAAACCCATTTTCTGCGCATAAAGCCAATACAGTCTGACGAAAACCATAGCCATTTTTAAGCAGAATAAACGGCGAGGTTGCATAATCCTTTAACGAGACACCTCGTCTTCCCCTTTGTTCTCTCCTAGGGACTGCCAGATAGAGCGACTCTGTTAAAAGTGTAGTAGTGGCTAGTCGTTCATCACGAATAGGCAGCGCCAGTATGGATAGATCCGTGACTCCCTGAACGGCCAATTGCTCCAGTTGGTCTGTGGTCTCCTCCACCAATCGGACATGAGTATCCTTGTATTTTTGATTAAACGCCCGGATCAAGGATGGCAATATCCTGCCACCAGTGATAGCTGGTGCCCCAATCACTAATTCTCCGACCATCCCTTGACTGCGTTCCCTCATCTCTCGAGTCAGGTCTTCCTGCATGCGAAGAATCTGCTCCGCTTGCTCCACAAACCTGTCACCGTGTTTGGTAGGAATCGCTCCAGTTCGGCCCCGCTCGAACAGCGTCACCCCCAATTCATCCTCCAGTTTCGCCAATTGCTGACTTAGTGAAGGTTGCGCCATGCGCAGTGCTTCTGCCGCTTTGGTGATGCTACGCTGCCGATACACTTCACAGGCATATTCCATCATCCGTAAATCCATTTTCCTCACCTACCTGTTGATACCCATTTATTTATCATAGGTATAACCTATGGTTTTTATAGTTTTTATATCATAGACTTATATTCAAAAAATGTGTAGGATAAATTCAATAGTAAGCACGAGGAGGGTTGGATGCATGCCAGCCAAAACTTTATTTGAAAAAATATGGGATGCCCATGTCGTAAGAGAGAAAGAAGGGGAACCTACCCTACTCTATATTGACCTGCACTTAGTGCACGAGGTCACCTCTCCACAAGCCTTTGAAGGCTTGCGCCTAGCCGGAAGGAAAATTCGCAGGCCGGACTTGACCTACGCAACGGTCGACCATAACGTCCCCACGAAAGATCGCAACAATATCAAGGACCCCATCGCCCGCCAGCAAATCGAGACATTGCGGCAAAATGCATCGGAATTTAGCGTTCCTTTTGCCGATATCGACAGCCCAGATCAAGGCATTGTTCACGTCATCGGACCCGAACAAGGGCTTACATTACCCGGGAAAACCATCGTTTGCGGCGACAGCCACACATCGACTCATGGTGCATTCGGCGCACTTGCTTTTGGTATCGGTACGAGCGAAGTGGAACACGTACTCGCCACACAATGCCTGCAACAACAAAAGCCTAAGACGATGGAAGTTCATGTGAATGGCACATTGCCAAAAGGATTGCAGGCCAAAGACCTGATCCTTGGCATCATCTCCCAATACGGCACTGATTTTGGCACCGGGTACGTCATTGAGTACCGCGGTCCCGCCATTTCTGCGTTGTCGATGGAAGCGCGCATGACCATATGCAACATGTCGATTGAAGCAGGCGCTCGTGCCGGACTAATTGCGCCAGATGATACAACTTATGCTTATTTGCAAGGCAGAAAGCACGCCCCGAAAGGTGAAAAGTGGGAACAAGCCGTAGCCATCTGGAACAGCCTTTCGACGGATGAAGGCGCAAAATTTGACGCGCGGATCGAATTTGACGCATCCAGTTTGGTGCCACAAGTCACCTGGGGAACGAGCCCCGGCATGGGTGCAAGCATCACAGACCTAGTTCCAGACCCTGCCGCCATCAGCGATCCCGTGAAGCGCAGATCGACAGAACTCGCACTGGAATACATGGGCCTGACGCCTGGTACCCCCATGAGTGAGATCAAGATCGATCGCGTCTTCATCGGCTCCTGCACCAATGGACGCATCGAGGACCTTCGCGCAGCAGCAGAGGTCGTCAAAGGAAAAAAAGTGGCTAAGCATGTACAGGCGATGGTCGTCCCAGGATCTTTTCAAGTCAAAGAACAAGCAGAAAAAGAGGGACTTCACGACATTTTCGTTGCGGCCGGTTTTGAATGGCGCGATCCCGGATGCAGCATGTGCCTCGCGATGAATCCGGACGTTTTGCAGCCTGGCGAGCGCTGTGCTTCGACATCCAACCGCAATTTTGAAGGCCGTCAAGGCCGCGGTGGACGCACGCACCTCGTGGGTCCTGCCATGGCAGCGGCGGCGGCAGTAGCGGGTCATTTTGTCGATGTGCGCACATTTGCATAAAGGGTCAAGGAGGAGATATAGGGATGCAACCACTACGTACACATAAAGGGATTGTCGCTCCCATCGGACGAGCCAACATTGATACTGATGCGATTATTCCCAAACAGTTCTTAAAACGGATCGAGCGGTCAGGCTTTGGTCAATTCCTCTTTTACGACTGGCGTTTTCATGAAGACGGCTCAAAAATTGAGGATTTTATCCTTGCCAATGAACCTTATGCTAGTGCCACCGTACTTGTCGCTGGCCCTAACTTCGGCTGTGGCTCCTCGCGCGAACATGCCCCCTGGGCGCTGCTAGACTATGGATTTCGCGTGATCATCTCCGCCTCTTATGCCGATATTTTCTTTAACAACTGCTTCAATAATGGCATTCTTCCCGTTGTGCTTCCTGCAGAAACCGTGGACCGGCTGATTAAAGCCGCAGAAGATCAACCCGGCATGACGCTCGAAGTCAATCTGGAAGAGGAAGTCGTCATCGAAGAGAACGGCACCCGCCATTCCTTTACTGTAGATCCTTATCGCAAGATGAGGCTCTTAAACGGGCTTGATGACATTGGACTGACGTTGCAACATGAAGGTGCTATCACCAGTTACGAAGGTTCTAACCCCTATGTCAGTCAAATCAGCTAGTTAACATAAGGAAAATTGCCAGCGCACCACTTTTTGCATCGAATGCAGATACCCAATTAAGGCACACGCCTAAATCAAGGGATCTTGCACTCGGTGCTCTTTTTTGTTTCCATCCCCTACTGGAACCGATTGAGCGAATTGGGCATATGTCATAGGTACGATATTCGCATGGCAATAAGGAGGGACGTTAGATGAAGGAGGAAGTTTCCAGCACCAAGCTGTTGACTGCTAGTGGGTTTGGTATGTTGTTTGATTCACTGGATGTGGGACTGCTCAGCTTTGTCATTGCAGCGCTATTTCTTGCATGGAAAATTACCCCTACCACTGCTGGACTTTTAAGCAGCCTGACGCTCGTCGGTATGGCGGCAGGTTCTGCCATTGCAGGACTGTTCGCAGATCGCATCGGCAGAAAGCGCACCTTTATCCTCACCCTAGTGATCTACTCACTGGCAAGTGGCATCAGCGCTTTTGCCACCGGTGTCGGATTTTTAATCATCATGCGGATCATCACCGGATTGGGGCTTGGCGGTGAGTTACCTGTGGCCACCACCTACGTACTTGAATCCTCTCCTCAGGAATTACGGGGCAGAAGAACCGTCATTCTCGAGTCTTTCTGGGCGCTGGGAAGCATTTGCGCAGCGCTGATCGGATTTTTGCTCATCCCCATTTTTACCTGGAGAGCGGCTTTCGCCATCACCGTACTCCCTGCACTCTATGCACTCTATTTGCGGCGCAATTTGCCGGAAACCCCTTCATTCACTAGCATCAGGCAAAAAAGAGCAATGGGAGAAAACATGAAGCGGCTTTGGTCCGCAGAGTTTCGCAAAAAGACGTTGGTACTCTGGATCTTATGGTTTGCCTCTAATTTTGCGTATTATGGCATGTTTCTCTGGTTACCAAGCGTAATGGTGCTAAAAGGGTATTCGCTCATTCACAGTTTTGGCTATGTGCTGATTATGGCGATTGCCCAGTTTCCGGGATATTTAGCAGCCTCATGGCTAGTTGAGAAAATCGGTCGCAAATGGACCCTCATCTTATTCGCGCTGGTATCTGCCGTCATGTCTTTACTTTTCGGATTCTCCAACTCGCTCGCAGCACTGCTTATTTTTGGATTGCTCCTAAATTTCAGCAACCTAGGCGCTTGGGGAGCCACTTACATTTACTCTGTAGAACAATACCCTGTCTCCTCAAGGGGTTCAGGACTTGGTTGGGCCATGGGAATTGGCAAACTGGGCGGCGTGGTCGCGCCGTATCTTGTCGGTGTGTTCATTGCCCTTCACGCTTCTTTTGGGCTTATCTTCGGCATCTTCTTTGCGGTTACCATCATCTCAGTACTGATTCTGTTGACCTACGGCCATGATGAAAAAGAGGAAATGAATGAAAAATATTCAGAAGGTGCGCACAGTTACTGAATAAGCGGCTAAACGCCGCTTATTTTATGCGGACAAGCTTTGCAAAACCGCTATCCTTTGCTATTATAAATTGTCATGAATATATCCTTGAGATAGCTTAGGTGAGACGAACCATGAGTTTTCCTGTAAGTACGAAAGCAACACCAGATCGCGACACTTCACTGGATTACGCCATCAGCGAGCCGGAAGTCGCGGTCATTATCCCTTGTTACAATGAAGAACTGAACATCGAGAAGGTCGTCAGGGATTTCCAGGCCTCTCTTCCCGATGCTTCTATTTATGTATTTGACAACAATTCCGATGACCGGACTGCAGAAATCGCCTTGCAATCAGGCGCCATTGTGCGCATGGTCTACAATAAAGGTAAAGGCAATGTGATTCGCCGCATGTTCGCAGACGTCGATGCAGACGTGTACGTGATGGTGGACGGCGACGACACGTACGATGCCACCTCTGCCCCGATCATGGTGGAAAAGCTGATTAGTGAACAGCTGGACATGGTAGTGGGAGTCCGCATCGCCGAGGAAAAACTCGCCTATCGCAGCGGTCATCGCTTTGGAAACCGCATGCTGACTGGGTTTGCCAACATGATTTTCGGACGCTCCTTTAATGACATGCTCTCCGGCTACCGCGTGTTTTCTAAGCGCTTTGTGAAGTCTTTCCCTGCCTTTGCGACCGGTTTTGAGACGGAGACAGAGATCACGGTACATGCCCTCGAACTAAAGATGCCCGTTGCCGAAGTCGACACGAAATACGGTGCTCGCGCAGAAAACTCTGAAAGCAAACTACGTACCTATCGCGATGGGTTCCGCATTTTGAAAATGATCCTGACGCTTTTTAAGACAGAGCGGCCCTTTGCCTTTTTTGGCATCATCGCGCTGATATTTGCCCTTTTATCGGTCGGGATCTTTATCCCCGTCCTGGTTACCTACATCAGAACAGGACTCGTGCCGCGGCTTCCTACCGCCACCCTGTCTATGGGCCTGATGCTTGTCGCGATCATCAATCTCTTTATAGGCATCATCCTCGATGCGGTGACGCGAAGCCGTCGGGAAATGAAGAAACTCTCGTATCTATCTGTGCCCCATTTTTCTGTACGAAAACGCCTGTAGGAGGGGAAAGTTGATGCAGCGTCTGTTCGCGCTTAAAATCTTTCGCTTTGGCCTCGTAGGTGTGCTCGGTTTTTTGGTGGACGCAGGGTTTTTACAACTGTTCTCGTCCGTATTCAAGATCGATCTCTACATCAGCCAGGTGATTGCTTTTTTGATTGCAGCAAGCGTCACCTGGTACTTTAACCGCAACTTCACGTTTAAAAATGGCAATCCTTCGAACAAAAAGCGTGAATGGAGCCTATACTTGGTCCTCAACACCGTAGGCGGCCTGATCAATTATGCGGTTTATGCGCTGTCTATCGCCAAAATTCCACTCACGCACCACTATCCTATTCTCGCCTTGGCGCTTGGCTCCATCGCGGGACTCATCTTTAACTTCTTCTCCTCCAAGTACATCGTCTTTCGCACCCGCGCGTACTCTGTCCCCATTGAGGAATAATCACTGAAGCTGTGAATAGGACTGCTTCAGCCAGGACAGCTTGGTGCTCACCACCTGTTCAATTTCACTTTGACTGACATGACCTTTGAAGTATTGATAAACTTCCCAGCCCAGCATCATGAGCGTATTGTCAAAATAGACGGCCTGAAATGCCTCTTGGAATTCGCTTCGGTTGACGTCCCACCCGCCTGCCTCCAAGTGACGAAAATAAGCGGTTTGCAGCGCCTGATGCTGCTTTTCATCTAACACATTCTGCAGAAAAATCGCCAAATCCCGTTGGGGAATTGCCGCACAGGTGGCCTCCCAATCGATGAGCCGGAACTTTGTCCCTGACACAAGCAGGTTCCCGTGATGAGGATCCCCGTGCGTCAGTGTGACGCGCCCGTTAATCCATCCTGCATAGCGAGGATAAAACCAGTCACTCATCGAGACGAGCGTATCCACCTCCTCTTTGGTGATAAGCGATGAACGTACATTTTCATCTGCTAATTTGCTCAGTTGATCTGTGGCAAAGCGAGCCCAGGTTTCTGAGGATTCCACAGGATACGTGGAGATGAGGCCGGCACTGATCAATTCGGGAAGACGATGCTCATAGTGCAGATGCATGTCGGCTAGCCAAACGAGCGCTTGGTGCCATAATTGGCTTTGCTCTTCACTCTTCATCGATGCGGACATTGCCTTTAACGGCACTCCGCAATCCTCCATCACAATGCCCTGCTCCCCATCGCGCTCGACATAGCCGTAGATCTCGGGAACCAGTTCTGGTGCATGAGGAAACACGTCCCGATACCAGACGACCTCCTTGTTTCGATCCTTCGCAAATACCTTATATACCGCGCTGATGGAGTTCCCTGCGTCATCCAATAATTGCAGATGAAAAAGTGTCGCTGCATAGCCTCCCACAATCGGTGCCATGTCGACGACTTGCCAGTTTTGGTCATGAAGCCATGCATGTAATCCTTGCGGAAGCAAGGTGTGATCCATCGCGATTTCAGCTCTTTTCTCTTATGTCCCTGTTATACTACCAGAAAAAAGTTGCGCAAACAGCTTGTCAAGTGATTGAGTAACTCCCTCGTTTGTGCTATAAAATGAGTAACTGCATATCGTGAAGAGGCGCTAGGGGTGCCATGTGGCTGAGAGGCAAGATACTTGCTAACCCTTGAAACTCGATCTGGATAATACCAGCGGGAGGAAGTGCCGAATGATCCTGAAGCACCTCTTTTCACGCTTGGTTCCGCGTAGAAACGAGGTTTTTTTATGCGGAATTGCAGCCACTGATTATTTTTTTAACAATATGGAGGGCGAGGATCATGAAATGGAAGCTTCGCGATGTCGTGGTCATGGTCATTTTGGCCGTGGTTTGTGGAGGCATTTACCGGTTGTGGGACGTGCTATATCCCCTCATTAATACCACCTGGGTACCATCACAAGGCATTCTGAACGGATTTTGGTTTATCGCATCAGGACTTGTTCCTTACATCATCAGAAGGCCAGGCGCGGCGCTCATCGCAGAAATGGTGGCGGCGATGATTGAACAGGCGTTAGGAAGTCAGTTTGGGCTACAAAACCTAGTCTGGGGCTTGTCTCAGGGGATTGGCGCAGAAGTGGCCTATGCGATTTTTGCCTGGCGCAACTATTCACTGCCTGTCATGCTGTTATCCGGTGGACTTTCGGGAATTGGCGCGAGTATCACCTGGTACCTACAGGGGGGAAGTGCGTACACCCATTCCATCATTCTGCTTTATTTTGTCTTCTCGTTTGTCAGCGGTGCGGTGATTGGCGGTTGGATTCCGAAACTCATCGGCGATGCCCTGAATCGCGCTGGCATTGTGCGCAATTTTGAACTTGGCCGTGCAGCCAGGGTGCAAAAATAATGTTGAAGGAAAACGAGTTGCCATTTTCTGAACCGATGCTGCGCATGGAAGAAGTGTCGATCACGTATGCGGAAAATGAGCAACCAGCGATCCAACACGTGTCTTTTTCATTAGCGAAAGGGGAAGCGGTGCTTTTTCTTGGCCCAAGTGGTTGCGGGAAAAGCACCCTCGCCATGCTTTGTGCTCGCCTGATTCCCCGTTCAGTCGAGGCAACGGTGAGCGGAAACGTTTGGTATCACCCGGAAATGGACGCGTCAGGACAAGTCGGCTACGTGTTTCAGGATCCGGACTCGCAATTTTGCATGTTAACGGTGGCGGATGAGGTGGCGTTTGGCTTAGAGAATCAATCGTTTCCCCGTTCCATGATGAAGGAGCGCATCCAAGAGTCGCTCGTTTCCGCGGGAATTCTGGTGCCACTTGCCGCCAATCACGCGGAGTTTTCAGGTGGCATGAAGCAAAAACTCGCGATCGCTTCCGCACTGGCGCTGAAACCAAGTTTGCTGATCCTGGACGAACCGACCGCCAACTTGGACCCTTTTTCTACGAAGCAGGTGTTTGAGCAAATCGCCCGTCTGCACGATGCGGAACAGACGATGATCGTCATTGAGCACAAGTTTGATCCGCTACTGCCTGTGATGGACCGGGTGGTGCTGTTTGATCGATCAGGGCGAATTTATCGCGAAGGACCTGCTGAGGTGCTGATTCGCGAAGAGTGGCATTGGCTCGTGCAAGAAGGGGTGGTGGCAGAGTGGAAGTCAGCGCCTTTTGTAAACCCGCTCGCGACGAGTCATCCGTCATTAACTCCCCCTGCGACTAGTCGTCCCGCTGCCATTCGCCCATTGGAGGAATCACATCATCCTGAGCGGGAGGCAGTGACAAATTCACTGGAGCTGGCATTCCAGTTGGAACATACGTCAGTCGCTTTCGGAAAAAAGCAGGTGATCTTTGACCTTTCCCTAGTCATTCAGAAAGGTGATTTTGTCGCTATAGTGGGTCCCAATGGCGCGGGAAAATCTACGTTGCTTCAAGTCTTGGCAGGACTAAAAAAGCCCTCTTCAGGCGCTATTCATTTACTCGACCGTGCGATGCAAGAGTGGAAGGTGCGAGAGCGTTTCTCTGCTATCGCCTATTCATTTCAAAACCCGGAATTTCAATTTGTCTACGAAAGGGTTGGCGATGAACTGGCCAACCGATTAGTGGGCGATCAGGTTCCGCCACATGTGGAAGAACTGCTTAGGCGCTTTGGACTCGAAGGAACGGCGCAACAGTCTCCTTTTTCCCTGAGTCAAGGCCAAAAAAGGCGTCTCTCCGTTGCCGCGATGATGAGAAAATCACATGAAATATACCTTTTTGACGAGCCGACCTTCGGCCAGGATGCCAACACACAGGCGGGGATCATGGAGCGAATGCGGGAACTTCACGATGCAGGCAAAACGATCGTCATGACTACGCACGATATGGACCTGGTCAAGCGTTATGCACAGCATGTCATCGTCGTGGTGAATGGCCGTATCGCTTTTCTGGGAACCCCGGAATCCTTGTTTTCGCGGCCCGACATCTTGCAACATGCCCACCTGATGGATGACACATCGGAAATCAGCGGAATGGGAGCCGATAGAGCAGGAGTCGATAGTACGAGAAACAATGGCGTGGAAAACGATGGTGCGGATAACGATGGCGTGGTAGCTGATGGAATGGCACCACTTACCTTGACTGCACTAGAAGAAGTGCAGCAAAAAAAGTCGCACGCCCCTATTCGAAAGCTGCATCCGGGGTGGCTCTTTCTCGCTATGTTTGTCGCGGCCATCGTCTCACTTTTTGCACACACCATGCCTGAAGCTTTCGCGGAAATGGCGTTACCGCTTCTCGTCATGATGGGATTAGGCTGGATGAGTCCGTGGCGAATCGTGAAGCTGCTGTCGCCTTTTCTTATTTTTTATGTGCTGTATTTATGGACGTATGTGGCCAATGCCGCCGTCCCGCCTGGTACTACGACATTTAATTTTCTCTGGTACCACATCAGCTTCTTCGGGCTGATTCAGGGCTTGATTCTGTCCATTCGCATGCTGGGATCGGTGCTTTTTGGCATTCTTTTTGTCACGCAAATTGATTTTACGGACTTTATGGTCGCGCTCACGAAAGACTTTTATGTGCCGCCGAAATTCGCCTATGGCACGATGGCGGGATTGCGGGTAGTGCCGCTTTTTTCTTCGGAGTGGACAAAGCTGAAGCAGGCGCGGCAAATTCGGGGAAAAGAAGGCGGAAGCGCGTGGCTCAAACCGATCACCTATGCCCTACCGCTTTTGAGTCAGGGCATCCGCATGAGTGAACGGGTGGCAATCGCGATGGAGGCAAGGGGATTTTACGGTAAAGTGACGGAATCCGCCAAGTATCGCACGTTTTATCGGCAAATCAAAGCCCACTGGTGGGATATGGTGGTCAGCATAGGGATTGTGGCGTTGGCGATTGTTGGTGCTTTTTTGTAAGACTATGAGAGAAAGCAGTTTGTGAGAGTTGACACCGTAGCAGAGATCGGCTTGGAAGTATTAGGCATTGAATTCGCTGACTGATGTGTGTATACTATATAGCCAATGGCAAAAATCAGCGAGTTATGGGAGCGGATGGGGTACTGGTGTCCTTCCCGGTCTTCAAAACCGAGCGGGCGGCACGGGGTGTCGCCGGTGGGTTCGATTCCCACACGCTCCCGCCATCCCTTACTAGTCAAGAGTTTATAGCTCTTTAACAGCAACAAAATAGGGAAATTTAAACGAATTTGATAAGTTAATCCCGCTAGCCTTGATAGGCTTATTTTTATATGAATCCTTTGATGAATATGGTAAAATGATACTATATGATGTTTGCAGATTGGAGGAGAAAAATTGAGCGTTCAAGGTGTACAGACGGATTTAGGATTAACCATGTTGAAGAAAAACATCGACATGCAACAAACAATGGCTAACCAAATGACCCAAACAATGCAAAATGTTTCTCAATCCATCAACCAAAGTCAGCTTAATTATCAGCCTGCCAATAACAACGGATTACGGTATAATCAATACGCGTAAACAATTTGTATAGCTACCACCTTGGGCCGATTTAATCGGCTTTTTTGTTTGACTTATTTTCAAAAAGCAAAGTGGAACAATATCTTTTTTTGTGTCAGTAAACTCGTAGATCTGGACACCACGTCATAATGGCGCTGATCAGTTAAAAATCTTATATGCAATCTACCTACCCATGCATTCACGACATTAACCAATATGGATTGGTACTCTAAATGAAATCCGATTTGTGATATGATTTACTCACAACATACTAAACGGTTATGGTTATTACTTTTCGGACATACTTCATAAACGATTTCCCTGAACAGTCAGGAGGGCGTTTGTGGACAAGGAAACTAGTGGCTCCAGGGAGGAAAAAGATATGTCAAAAACACTGGATAAACAAGCGCAAAAAAAAGCTGAGGATTTTTCAAAGCGTAATTTTGATCGCTTACATGCTCACGCTGAGCGCATTCCTTGTGATGACGAAGGTGTAATTTTACTCGACCGCAATAATCCACTTCACACGGAATGGTTTGAATCTGAGGACTAATGCCTCCTTCTATCGGTGATATTTTTCGCGTAAGAGTTCGCTATGCAGATGATCCTACGCAATTCAAAGATAGGCCTGTCGTCATTCTCGCCATTTCAGACGATCGAGTCACTGCCATTACCGCACAGTTGACCAGTCAAGACCCTGGTGATCCACCTAGTTATTACGATCAATTTAAGTTTCCTGTGATGAACTGGAGAGCAAGCGGTTTGGACCAAGCTTCTTGGGTTAAAACCGCACCTGAGAATTTAATAGAGCTAAAGCTAAGCTCCCTCAGGTCATATATTGGTCGTATGCATCCTCAAGATTTGGACAAACTCTTTGTGTTTATCGAAAATCATACCACTCAATAAGTAATTGGAACCCCGGTAGACTCATACGTCCAGGGGTTTTATTATGTACGATTTAATTTACGCAAGATTGCTTTCTCTGAAACCACACCAATTTGCAGAACGATGACAGACGCATTTCATGCGGAATTTCATGGATGTGAAACCGAAGCACCTGCAAGCAGTTTTATTCGGGAAGGTGCGTGAATATTTCGGTGCGTGCGATTCTCGATGCGAAGGATATGGACGAAAAGTGGCAAACAGGTCATCGCTATCTGGACATGCACAGGAGTATTTTTTATGGCGTGAGGAACAGAAAAAGCAGGCAAAACAAGAAGCAAAAATCAGCATTATTAGTTAACATCATGTGAATTCTACCAAAGATGAATTTACACCACATTTAGGACTTGATACTATGGATCATACCCAGAGATAAGAAAATTTCACTAAGAAAGGTGGATCAGTATGCGTTATCGACAATACGGGAAATCTGCGATAAAAGTATCCGAAGTGGGACTCGGTACCTGGCAGTTAGGAAACCACATTGATTGGTCAGCCATGTCAGATGACGATGCGATTCAATTAGTGAAAACCGCTTATGCGCAGGGATGCAATTTTTTTGATACTGCCCCCGGATATGGTCGTGGAAATAGTGAGCGATTATTAGGAGAAGCGCTGATGGGCATTCGGGATCAAGTTGTGATCAACACCAAAGTGGGGCATACGGCAGAGGGCATCAGTGATTTTTCTCCCGAAGGCATACGACGCTCCGTAGAAGAAAGCATGCAAAGGCTCAAGACTTCCTATCTTGATTCCGTGATCCTGCATAATCCACCATCAGAATACTTAGATGGCAACAGTCCGCAAATGCAAGCACTTCAACGTATGCAATATGGGGGAATGATCAATGCTTATGGTGCATCAGTAGATACGTTAGAAGAGATGCATACCATTTTAAACACTTCTGGTAGCAGTGTGATCGAAATATTGTATAATTTGTTTTTTCAAGAAGCCGCACAGGCATTTGCTCAAGCTGAATTACAACAAGTAGGGATTATCATTAAGGTCCCGCTCGACTCAGGATGGCTAAGTGGAAAGTATAATCGCTCTAGCAGTTTTTCAGGCGTTCGTGCTCGTTGGACACCTTTAGATATTGAACGACGCTCCCTATTAGTTGAAAAGCTTCGCCAGATCACAGATGCCACTAATATATCAATTGCTATCGTAGCTTTGCGCTATATTTTAGCGCAATCAGCGGTGAGTACAGTGATCCCTGGTTCTAAAAATGTACAACAATGGGAATTAAACGCTTCTGCTTCGCAAGAAGACCTAGATCCAGTTCTTGTGCAACAGTTGAGAGACTTTTGGACTCAGGAGATAGCTCAAAATCCAATACCCTGGTAATAATCATCTCGTCACAGGTCTTCATTTCACGCTTCTGTGGCCGCATCTGCTGCTCTATTCAGATCCTGATGATCAGAGGATAACGTGATATCCGGTGAGTTCTGCCTGGCCACTTCCGCTTTGACCTTTGTGCGCTTCGCGAAAATGGTCACTCTTCACCCAGTTGTGAAAGTATTCTTCTGTTTCCCAGAGCACCCGTACAATGTAGTGACTACCGTCCTGCGCTTTTAACATGCTGAACTGGACAAAGCCTGGAACTTGTTTCATGTGCTCAGCCGCATGGGAAAACCCGTGTAGCAAACGCTCCCCATGCTCCTCCGATTCGATGAAAATTTTATTGTGGGCTTCAAACAATCAGATTCACTCCTTCATGCATTTTTGAACAATACGAATTAATGGTCCCATAAGCATTTGTGCACTTCCAAGCACAAATAACCAAGTCCCCCAATACGTCAAATGAGAATAGAGTAAGCGTCAGGCTGACGTGTAATCCGTTTGACGCTTACCTAAAAACGAATTATTCACATGAAATATGGACCTTATAACCGGCTTATTTGATATTTCCATACAACCAGAGTATCATAGGAAACCTATCCCCATGCTCAAAAAAACTCAACACGACAATGAGCAGTAAGCATGTTAGTGAAGTGGGATTGGCAACAACTATCAGTTTTTGACCGCATACGGTCGTTAACCTCCACCCTTACGTATGCGCGGGTGTACGCTTGAAATACAAAAAGCGCCGAAGTCACTAGAGAGATCCTCGGTGGTTTTTTATTGTTGTCATTTCGCTATTTGATCGGACGATGGGGATCAAACCCACGCAAACAGCTTGTAAGTTTGGTTAGGTGCCCATTTCAAGTTATACTACATCGCTTATTTTGCTTGATAAATCAAGTTTTTTTCACTTTTCATCTGATAAACTTTATCTACAAAATTCCCACTTATTCAAACTTTCGTGCCCATTTCGTGCCCAACTCACTCATCTCGATGCAGCGGTACGATCACCATTCGTCCATCGGGGTTTTTCATCTTAACATGACTACCTTTTTGACTGGCCTGATAAAATCCAGCTTTAGCCAATATCGAGACCATCTCCAAGCCAGACACAACAGGTACATGAGGGCTCACGGATGCACCTCAATATCGATAGGAGCAATGATGGGATTGTGGGGAACATCGATCGTCGGTTCATCCTCAAAATACAATTCAAGGGCTTCCTGAAGATTGCTAAGTGAATTCTCTAACGTATCGCCTTGGCTTGTAACCTCTACCTCTAAACAACGCGCTACGTACCAATGCCCTTCTTTTGTTACCGCAGCAGTGAATCGGATCGGTTTTGTGTCAGCCACTATAGCACCTCCATTCCCATCCCATTATACCCGACACTTAGCTAAATGCACCAACAGCAAAAAAGCGAATCGCCAGCGTGCCCCGCTCAGTCCGGCTCGAAACTCAGATGCAACATTTCCCTTTCCGGTTCTGATGAACACTTACCGCCTGTTCAATGTGTCCATCGTCGATGCATCGTATCACAGGATGCATTTGATCGAAAATGTTGGGTATACCTTTCCCCCAAAATGATCACAAAGAAAAAAAGCGCCCACGCGGCGCTTAATTATCCGGTTCAAATCGCAGCACATTTACATTCTGCTTGGCTTGCTGAACGGGTTGAATATGTTGGGCTTGCGGAACCGGCTGGAGCAAGCGGAACACCGTCCAGGGCGCGATTGGGTGCCGTTCGGATGCCTTCTCCTATGCGTTTTGCTGGGACGTTGACAAGGAGCTGGTGGATGCCGAGATCGTACTCATCATCGTAGTAGAATGTTACGCGCTGTCTAGTCACGAACTGCCACCTCCGCCGCCATCAAGTGCTTGCAAAGCCCACGCGCAATGGATTCCTTTCCTGCGGGTGATCGACGACCGTTACAAAGCTATTCCATGCTCGGAATTGATTGACGAAAGCCCCGCCAGCGCTTCCACCAGCAAGAAAAATCCGCTCAAACTGATCGACCGCCGGAAATTGGCGTTGGATCGCATTTTTCGTGCGTGTCCAGACTTCCTCCGTGGCCAACTGCAACATCTTGGTTACGTCTACCGTGTATCGTCCATACTGTACAATTTTTGTCGCCTGAGCATCCTGTGATCTAAGTTGTGCTTCCAATTCGACTGGTGAAATGCGAAATGTTGGTTGCGACTTGCGGATTTCGTCTACGATTCTCGCGTAAACATCATTGATGCCCACCGCTTCGCTGCTCTGCTTGACGACCGCCCCACCCCTTAAATGAGCCAGATCCAGCGTGCCACTGCCTCCATCGATGATGAGTACGTCCTGATCGATCAACTTTTCGTTCCTCACCCCACCATGATCGTCATAGTATGCATCCAAAAATACGGCAATAGGCTGGCTGATTACTTCCTTTTTCCGGATCATCAAAACGACCGTTTCTCCGCTAATTTATGCGGCAATAGGCGAAGCAAACCACGATTTCAGAGTGTTCACCGTGTCTTTTCGAAAATAATCAGCCGGCACGCCTAATTCAAGCTCAACCTCAGTCACCTTGTTTTTTTGTGCCATTGATGCCGATTCGACCAGCGCCAAGTGGTTCATCAGCTTATAACTTTCCGATTCATACCGGTTGTCGCGGCTATACGAATCGAGAAAATCCGCATGGTACGACTTCACCGCATCATACCCGAGTGCGTACGTGGTTCCGTCAAGCTTGTAGGCAGGATGGGGATTGTTTCCACTCGCCACCGATACCACAGACGGATCCACTGTCCCGAATGTTGAGGCTAAAACGCGCGTCTTCACCTCTTCTCCAATGTTAACTGCCAACTCAACCGATCCATTGCCAACGTCCATACCGATTTTTAGCAAGCTACATCATCCTTTCGTTGTTTCTCTATTAAGAGCGTACCGCGAAATTAGATTTGTTTTTGCTATTTTTTTGCGCCATTTTGCCCCCATGATGTGAACATATTGAACCACCCCACATGTACGATGTGTTGGTCATCGTGGGAACATGATGGGCAAAATCGGTATGTTAACATGTGTTAACGTAAATATATGTAAACTTGGAGCAACAAAAAAAGCAGGCTCAGTCTGCTCTGATTGTTGAGTATGTGCTATTTTTTATTTTTTGGTGATGCGTAGGGATTTGGTTTGCTCAGGTTAGACAAAGTTGGTCGATTGGCGTGCGCTTGCGCGGCCTTGATAAATCGTTTGTTGTTTTGTTTGTATCCAGGCATCCAATTTTGATTGCTTTTGCTGATGTTGTTCATTGCCGTATTTTTTCTCGCTTCGCCTGTGAGGATCATATTTTCTGATCGTTCCATTTGGCTTCGTTGTGTTTCATAATTCGTTTTGGTCGATGATAGCGTTCGGTGACGACTTGATGCTGAACAGCGACTTTAAGTCATTTTCCGCAGATTGATAATCAGCTAACGCCGATTCATATTGTGGGCGAATCATGTCTTGTAATGTGACTGCTTGATCCATCTGAGTCTGTCCGGCTTCGATTTCATGCTGATATTTGCCGATTTGTTTCATATCCTGCGGGGCAAGCAAATAGTTTTTTTTAGCTTGAATGAGTTCAACCGATGGTAACCGTGAACTGCGACTCACCTCTTGTGGCCCTGATTGATTGACCACCGTGCAGAATTCACCGATTGCGTGCCTAATCATGTTCCGCGACGAGCTCCCATCCAACCGGCTCCCTAAATACACCTTATGAACCGGAACTAACGTGGTCGGACTAAACGCATATAAATAGCCATTTTGACTCGATACCCATATCAGCGTAAAACAGTTCACACCAGGTGTCCCAACGCAGAATTTTGATCTTGTCATGCTGGCGATTGCAAAAGACGAACCAACTCGGAGAAAAGGGATCCAGTTCAAAGACCTCTTTTACTAGCACCACCAATCCATTGATCGACTTTCGCATATCCGTGGGGGCGCAGGCAAGATAGACTTGTTGAGTTTGGCGTTGATCATTGATCATCACACACTGAGCGCATGAACGACATCATTTAGCAACGCCGGATTGAACCCTGGTGTGACTTCGAAGACCGCCTGACTCACTCGTACAAGGAGTACAGAGGGAGAAGGGATTTCACTCGGGGACTTATCCCACTCAAATGACACCCAATCATGAGAAGTAGTCGAAGTAGCAGGAGTAGTTTTTGCAGGATGATGGGAGGAAAACTTACGCAACCAATACCATAATTGATGGACTTTGAGGTCATTGGCCGCACACCAGGCGGCACCCGATAGACTGCTGGCCCGATAGTCGGCAATTCTGGTCTCCCAGATCTGGCGCAACGATTGCAATTCCATTTTCGTCACAATGATCAGCCTCCTCAACGTTTCTGAGGAGAATTATCCCAAGAATAGCCTAAACAGGACAGGGGTGAACTGTTTTACGCTTACGATCTACTAAAGCCATAGTATGCACCGCCTTTCCAAATCTATATACCTAATTTTGTATGACTTCTTAATACCATGAATAACGTTTTTATCAGTGACGAAATCTAGACAAAATAGGTCATTTAAATTAAATACTGAAACCCAAGCGAGGTGACGGTTTTAAAAAGGGATATTTAAACGAATTTGATATGTTAATCCTGCCAGCTTTGATAGGTTTATTTTTATATGAATACTGTGATGAATGTGGTAAAATGAGCCTATCATGATGTTTGTCGAATGGAGGAGAAAAAATGAGCGTTCAAGGTGTACAGTCGGATTTAGGATTAACCATGTTAAAGAAAAGTATCGACTTGCAACAAACAATGGCCAACCAAATGACCCAAACGATGCAAAATGTTTCTCAATCCATCAACCAAAATCAGCAAAATAATCAGCCTACTAATAACAATGGATTGCGGTTTAATCAATACGCATAAGCAAATAATCTAGTTGCCATCATAGAGCCGATATCATCGGCTTTTTTGTTTGATTAATTATTAAAAACCAAGCGACACTCTATCAGTTATAATCCTCTATAACTCGAATTGACTTACCACATTTTGGAGCGCTTGTGATATCGTGTTAATTTTCTCTACTGCCGTAACCGTTTCCTTTGCAGAATCCATTTGGCGAGAAACCTTTTTGAATATGCTCTCAGATTCGCTGGTAGATAAATTAGAAGTGTTGGATAGAACAACAATGGCATCAGACAATTCTTTTAAAATATACTCCATTTCTTCGGATTTTTCAGATACTAATTTAAAGGTATTGATCTGTGTGGAAGTGTCTTTTAGCTTATTCAAAATATCTCGAAATACGCGATTCGTTTCTTCAGCGATTGCCAAACCAGATTGTACTTCTTTTTCTTCTATAGAGACACTTTTCATAGCGATGGTCGTTTTATTTTGAATTTCCTCAATTAACTTACTGATCTGATTGGCAGATTCAGAGGATCGTTCGGCAAGCAATTTTACTTCTGATGCGACTACTGCGAATCCAAGCCCATGTTCCCCTGCTCGAGCGGCCTCAATACTGGCGTTTAATGACAACAAATTAGTTTGTGCTGCAATATCTGTAATTAGTCCTACGATTTCGCCGATTTCATAAGAATGACTGTCTAAACTTTTAATGGCATCCTCGACCTCAGTGGTAGATTTATGAATGGTTTGCATCTGTGTCAATATCTTTTCCGAAATTTGATAGCCATTTTCCGCTTTTGACGCTGTCTCTTGCGCAGTCTGTTCTGCGTTTTTCGTTGATTCACTCAGAGAATGAAGGCTTTGTAAAGCTTTATCCAAAGACTTTTTGCTGAGTTCGGTTTGTTGATTTTGTATGGATACATTATTCATCAAGGTATGCGAATTGGCTTCAATTTCAATATTTAATTTTTCTACGTTTTTCACATGATCATCTAGCTTAATAAAAGAATCGTTAATGACAAAGGTGTTATTTTGGATTTCTTTCACCAAAGAACGTAAATTGCGAACGACCATCGTCAAATTTGTAGAGAGACCATTCATATCAGGACAGGAAATTTTAATGAGTTGATCGTCCTTTAAGTTTCCGTTAGACAAACGAATCGCCAGTTTGGAAAATCGTTTGACAGGCGTAAACAAGGTATTTGGCGCTAGCAAAAAGAAAGTTACACTAAATAATATACTCAAAACTGACATCGCAATTGAAATATTGTCACTTAACTGAAAGTGATGCGATGTTAGCCCTACATCAATTTGTGTAATAATTGTTACAAAAGAGAATAATGAAACTCCACCAAAAATTAGAAGAAATCGATATAACATCGGTATTTTAATCCAAATAGCCCATAAAAATTTCATCGAAAATTATCACCTTTTCTCAGCTTATTCGCAAAAACGTATGGGAGTTTTCTTATCAATTATTACTCAATCCCACGAGTAATCGGACTTCAGTAATCTCGAATAAAACTACCAACTCGCGAAAACTATATATACTATTATAGTTTATTTCGGTATTCTGGAATTTTCCTGTAAAAGATACTTTCCTATTTTAAAAATAAGCTAATATTATTTTCAACCTAACGTTAAAGTCAAAAGCAAAGATGATGCCATCTTTGCGCATCATCAGAAGAAGCATAATCTGCAATTTGAAAAGAATTCGATACCCATGACCAATTCTGTTGAACTGCTCCCGCCTTCGCTTCGCTTAGAGGCGAGAGCTTCTTGGTTCATGGACCACTCAGCGCTTCCCCTGCCTATTTTGTACTCGGGTTAACCTAATTGCTGCAAAATGCCTAGCCATGTGCTAGTTCGCCATATGGTCGTGGATCCCCTGAAGTTCATGCTTTGCTTTTTCATGATTCGAATTCCATAAGTATTGTTGCATTCCGTATCATCAAATAAACTAGACCAGAGTCCCTTACTTTAGACTATCAATCGTCGTGTTAACCTATCAATAGCGTGATCCCTTAAATCGTGTCGAATACGTCAGATAAACGGATGCGAGCACCACTGACTTCTGTCCAACGGCGCACAAACAAATGGGGACTCTTTGATCAAGTGATTAAAGCCATCCTCAGTTCGACAAAATGGCTCTTCTAATAGAGACAGATGATAGTCTAGATTATGGTGCTGAAGGATTATTTTTACTTTATCATGAAGCTTTGTAACCAAATTTGATTTTGCCTCTCTGATCGATGATCGGTTTCGAATACGTACGATCCCTTTTGGAGAACCGAGTCCTGCCCGTTGATAGCTTTCCTTACTACATGAACAATATTATTCATAGTAGGATCAGGGGATCCGGTCGATTCCGCAAAGAACAATATTCCCTGACTGTTCGGAATAGCTTGCCACTCAACAGGCGAAGAGAATTGGAAACCACCAGGATTTGTCATGCACACAGAACCTATTGAAAGATCACCTTGACCCTGTTATTTATTGATTGATGGATCATGGAGACACTTGCTTCCGTTGGATATACCAATGGATAATTGAGGTATAGAGATTTCTGCAATATTAGAGAGAGCGCAAAACTTTCGCTGCTTCCGCACACGCCCGCAACTTTTCGACTGCTTGCTCTGGTCCATTCATTGGCCTTTGCGCAAATGTCCCAAACCCACAATCCGGATTCAAAAAGAGACGCTCTTTGGAAATATACCTCAGTGCTTCTTCGACCCGGTCAACAATTTGTCCTGCAGTTTCAATACTTGGCGTACGCGGATTCACGACACCGAGACCCACTTGTGCATGTTGTAAATCTGCCAGAGCATCCAGTTCACCAGCACGAGGTGTCGCATACTCTAAAACCAGTTGGTCTACATCCAACTGATTAAGAAATGGCATCAGGGGTGCATAAGGGCCTCGTAGCAAGACGTCTTCCTGAGTACTCCAATTGCCCCGACACACATGAACACCAATCCTCGTTCCATGTCCCCGAAACGCTTTTGTCACTTCATTGATCAAATCAGTAGCAAAGCGAAGTTCTTCTTGCGCATCCGCTTTGGCCGTCAGCGCTCCACACATAAATGTACGATTTGCGTTCTTCTGAGTAAACACAAGTTCTGTCAACACTGGTTCGTCAAACTGTACAAAATCTGCTCCTGCCTCAATCAATTCCTTCAGTTCTTCACGCAGTACAGAAATCACATCCTGGGCAAGCTCTTCCTTCGTCGGATAAGCGCCTTGAGATAAACCCTCAACCCACATCGAGCGAGTTAAAAGATAGGGACCAGGCAATGCCACCTTGATTGCGCGACGAGTATGCTGGCGTAGAAATAAGAACTCCTCTAATGCTAGTGGCTTTGCACGGCGAATTCGACCCACGGCTGCAGGATTAGATAGTGAAAAAGCCGGAACATCAAGCGCCCCCAGAATCTCTTCAAAGCTTGCCTTATCCTCCACATAATCGAGCAATTCTGCAACACTCAGCATCTTCACATTATCTAATTTATCAGCAACAAATGAGATAAAATTATCACGCCGTTGTTCACCGTCTGAGACCAGGTCTACACCTGCCTCTTCTTGAAGACGAAGGCACTGTAATGTGGCCGCGTCAGCGATTTGGAAAAACTCCTTGTCTCCAATTCGTCCTGCGCGCTTATCTCGCAGCGCTCGCAGCACTTCCTTGGACCTTGGCCAACTGCCAACTACCGTCACAGGATAAAGGGGTAAATTCATCATCATTCTTTCACCTTTTCATCAAGATAGTGAGTTATAACGTGATTTCGATTCTCAAATCGATCTTTGTTCCACGTTTTAACGTTTGATATAATGGCGAGCGCTTCAAAACCTGCTGCCAAATCAACTTCACCGTTTCCTCATCCTCTGTCGTTGCCACATAAATTACCCCTCCGATCTGCTCAACCGAAGGGTCACCGTCACTTTCCAATCCCATGTGAAATAATACGTTTACCAAATTCGCCCGCAGCGAACATTCCACTTCATCAAGCTCGATCTGCGCCTGAGAGGCAGCCGCTTTAAGCCCAACGACCAAGTCAGAGCCGAGGGAAGCAAGTAGCAAGTCGACACCGGAGGGCGCCTCCACTGAAGCGCCAAAATCCGCCGCCTGCCCGACCATTAGGCTATGATTGCGTGCATAGGCCTGTGCGGTTAACCCATTCAGCCCTCGCACGCGAACTGACCAGCGGTATCCGCGTGCCGCTTCCAACTCCTCTCTGAGATTGGCTTGAACAGCTTGCTTTTTCACAAAATATGCGGTGTATCCATTGTTTTTTTCGAGCCCCAAAAACTCCTGACCCACCATTCGACACCAGGCTGGCAAATCTTCACCAACCGATACCTCTCGACTGCGAATTTCAAGAATTTGACCTTCAACAAGCGGATCCATTGCCTTTTTGATAATAAGAAGGAGACCCGATCCACAATCGAGATCTCCACCATCGCAAATCGCGTCCCCCCAAAACTGCGCTCCCATCGCTACTTCACCTCCTCGCATCAGTAAGTGATGCAGGCTGCTCCTTGCGATAGAAATTCTACGAGTTTTGCCCCGCCTACAATTGTCGCGCCTGGCAACAAATCCTCTTCAGTCAATCCTCGCTTTTTAAAGCAAGGGCTGCAAACCCAGATCGTTCCGCCCGCCTCTTGGTAATTCTTGATCAAATCTGCAAGTGGCGCAAACCCTTCCTCATGAATATCCTCTGTATATCCGTTTTTCGCCAAATATGCGCCCTCAGTGCTAAAAAATACAACCGTCTCCTGACCGGAAGCCACTGCTGCATTCGCGACTACCATTCCTACGGTTGCTTTATCCGCGTCCTCTTTTGCGTGTGTAATACTGACAACCAACTTTGCCATTATCAAATCCCCCGATCAAAAATTTTCTTGTGTTCGCCTAATGAAGAAGTGGCGCGTGCTGCCGACATCACGTGTCTCCAACAAAGTCTGATTACGTAGATGACACCATGCCGGAATATCCTGGCGCGCGCCTGGGTCGTAGGAAACAACTTCCACCACTGAACCCACGGGCAACGACCGCATTTTGAGGAATAATTGCATAATCAATTCCCCACACCCCGTGGGACCTGCATCATACACCACATCTACCTGAATCATCAGGATTTCCTCCTATGCCATCACTCTCTATTATACGAAAGCAAAGATATAAATAAAACAAAAAGTTATAATAGTATATTCCGTTTAGGAATAACAAAATGGCTCCAAAAGCCCCCATCACTAATATCCCAAGTCATCGCTCCTTATTCCACAGGGTTATCCTCGTAAGATATCCAATCGCTATAACTTCCTACATATAGCTTTATATGCTGATAGCCTGCCATTTTTAGGGCGATGAAGTTAGGCGTAGCTGAAACACCTGATCCGCAATACACGATAAGAGGTTCTTCTGGATTAAATTCAGAAAATCTCCTTTTTTGTTCATCGCTATTCTTAAATGAACCTTGATGGAGTCCATCTTCCCAAAATTTATTAACCGCTCCCGGAATATGCCCAGGGATTCTGTCAATTGGCTCTGTTTTTCCTAAATAGCGTGCTTCAGCCCTCGAATCAATTAATACGGGGGATTTCATCCTTTTTGACACAATTTCTTTGACATCCTCAATGGAGGCCAACATTTCTTTTCGTAAACTAATGGCAAACTCTGCAGATTTCGGCGTAGGGATTTCGTTGGTTACTGGATAGCCAGCCTTTATCCATCCATTCAATCCTTCATTCAACACATAGACCTTATCATGTCCAACATAGGTAAGAAGCCACCAAAACCGGGAAGCATATTGGCAACTTCCGTCGTCGTAAGCAATTACCGTTTTGCGAAGATCAATACCTGCTTTTTCAATTTCCAATTGAAATTGAGCAATATCTGGGAGCGGATGCCTACCACCGTGTTGGGAGATTGGGGCGGATAATTGCTTTTCTAAGCCAAAATAAAAAGCCCCCTGAATGTGGCTTTCCAGATAAAGCTTTTCCCCCAACTCAGGATGGCTCAATTCAAAACGGCAATCTACCACTACTATGTCTTCATCCCCTAAATGATCGTAAAGCCATTCCTTATCCACCACGAATTGCACGCTGGTCCCTCCCACGAATCCACAACTTACCACCACATTGTAGCATGATGTCACTTGATATGCAGTCTCATTGCGTATCCGATCATCCAGCTATTACGATCAGTTTTGCATCATTTCCCGGAGCATATCGAGTATCTTCGCAGGATCTGGAGGACAGCCCCGAATCGTTAGATCAGGCTTTTTAAGCGCTGATTCCACCCCGCCATGACTGGCATAAGCATTCTGAAACACGCCGCACCCCGCAGCGCAATCTCCAACGGCAATAAGTTGTCGAGGCTTCGGTACTGCATCCCACACCTTTTTTAACGCCGGTTGCATGGTATCAGTCACAGGTCCTGTCACGACCAGCGCATCCGCATGTCGCGGCGATGCCACCACGTCGATGCCATAATGCTGGATATCAAGGTCTTTACTGAGGAGCGCAGTCAACTCCTGTTCACAAGCGTTGCAACTACCGGCATCTACATGCCGCAACTGCAATGATTTTTTACGTTGATTCATTAATAATCACCCCAATTGTACTCAGCGATCCGCACAACTATAGCAAAGTTCGAAACTTTTATTGATTAGCGGAAAATCTGCCACCGCATTCCCTGCCACGGCTAGAGCCAGCACAGGCCAATTGCGATAAGCGCCTGACCTCACATGATAGCGCTCAATTACCCCGTTTTTCATCTGCACCACATGAACATTCAACCCATGCGGTGACTCAGAGTAACTGACCACTTCCCCCGTCAAATCATCCGGAATGCGCCATGACGCTTCCTGATTCTTTCCCTGAAGGTGTTCGAGCGCATTCCGGATTAGCGCAAACGAATGTTCCACTTCCTGCAGTCGGACCTGAAAACGAGCCTCCACATCGCCACCAGTCACCTGTGGAATGTGGATTCGATTATGCCGGTAGAGCGGCATAATCGTGCGCATATCCACGCTAACTCCGGTAGCCCTCAGTGCCACCCCAACGGCTCCCAACTGCTCCGCATCTTCGCGCTTAACCACTCCCACGCCGTGCATCCGATCATGAAATCCTTGCTGACGGCTCACGAGCTTACGCCACTTCATCCACATGGTTTCAAGCGATACCAATAGCTGCTGTAGTTGTTCCTTTTTGCTCGCCATCATCTTTTCCTGGTACATCGCATCAAATAAAAACCGGTGCCCAAAAATCGCCGCGAGCCCCTTTTGCCACGACTCTTTCATAGCTAATCCGCGCTGGTGTGCGACTGTAAATCCGACTCCGGCGGGAATCTGTGCGAGATCATTCAGGTGACTGAGGATACGCTCTGATTCAAGCAAAATAATCCGCTGCCATTCAACCGATTCAGGAACCCTTCGCCCCGCTAGATTCTCCATTGCTGATAGAAAATTATATTGGTGTGATACAGTATCGGCACCACATATGCGCGAGATAAGTGGCTTCGCCTCTTGAATGGGTAACGATTCCAGCGCCTTCTCCACTCCTCGGTGATTTTGAAACAAGTGAGCATCCAAATGTAAAATATTTTCGCCAATAATGCTGAACACAAAGTGGCCTGATTCAATAATTCCTGCATGAGTGGGCCCCACCTTCATGATGGTGATCCCTTCTCCCTCGACCACTTTGGCAGGGTTATCTGGTTCAACGTCATTCCATTGAGCAAAGTCATCAGACCTCTTTTGCAAAGGAAAAAACGTATCAGGCCACCTTGGCGTCCTGACAAGTGGTCGCAGATCTGGATGCCCAACAGGCTGATAGCCAAATAAATCATGGATTTCGCGCTCATCCCACGCCACCTCAGGCATACTGGGGGAGAGTGAAGCAAATTGGGCGTCCACACAAGTCGTAGTTACTGCTTTCATTTTCCCATCCGCGCTAAGCCAATGGGTTTTAATCTGATTGTCTCGGTAACCAGTCAGTGCCAACAACACGTCTCCCGCATTTTTGCGGGAAATATTATCTTGAATCCAATTGTCGCGAATTTCCTCTGCCTGAGTCGCCTCATTCATGGCTCACACCTCCAGTCACGGCAATTCCTACAAGGTCTTCTGGCTGATTCGTTCTGCCCCACATCCCGCCAAGCAGGTGATGCATCAGCGCCGCAAATCCCAAAATGAGCGACAAGCTTAACAACGCCAAAATCACCCACAGATGACTGCTCCATAACCCGTATAAAATCATCCATTCACTATAAGCAAGCCCCAGAGGAGGTAATCCTGCTAGCGCTATGATGAAAGTGGCCCAAGTCACGGCAAGCCCACGGTGACGCTGAAACATGTTCGACATTTGCGGTAAGTGGATGCTGTGATAGCGCACGGATAAGTGCCCGCTAATATAAAACAATCCCGACTTGATGATCGCATGAAAGACCAGTTGCCAAATGACCGCTTCCTGCGCAAAAGGTGTGCCAATGCCAAAGCCGATGGCCATGATGCCCACTTGTTCAATGGATGAATAGGCAAGCATTCGCTTAATATCTTTTTGCACCAAAAGTGCTAGGGTGCCCACTACAACTGACAATATCCCGAAAAGAAGAAGCAGGTGTTGCCCTGACAAGAAAACATGACTCGAAAGCGGAACAGCAGCAACAAAATGTTGGATCGTGACAAGGCTTACTCCCAGCAAAATCCCGGATAGAAGACCACTGACCGGAGATGGCGCGACAGAATGGGCATCCGGAAGCCAGGTATGAAAAGGTACTAATCCCGCTTTGGTTCCGATCCCGCAGACAATCAAAATAGTCGCCATTTTGCGCACGATTGGCGAAATGGCAAGGTAATGCGCATGCAGATTGCTATAATCCAGCGTGTTCCATCCCATATGTTCAAATTGGAGACTAGCATACAAAAAGACAATGCCGATAATCGCCATCAACATTCCAACAGAGGCGACCACAATGTATTTCCAGGCTGCTTCCAGCGCACGCCGATGGCCCATTTCCACGATCAGAGCACCTGAGGCAAGCGTAGAAAACTCAATGGCAAGCCAGGCGAGCACCAGGTTGCCTGCGGTCGCAATAATGATCAGCGCTAACCAAAAAAACGCCCACCATACGTAATAGCGTAGCCTTTTGATTGTTTGATGTTCGCGAATCCACCAGATGCTGTCCCAGGCGCTTCCTGCCGCTATCAAATCCACTAACAGGAGTAACCACATGTACCATTTGCCATGAGTAATATCATGATAAAAATATAATCCCGTTGCTATCCATACTATGGTAACCCAGACCGCAATCATGATAGGTAACCATTTTGGCATCAGACGGTTGCCCGCCACTACCAACGCCATCACGCCGATTGGCCCTAAGCCTGCAAGAATGACCACGTGATCACCTCCTTAAAAACCGCATCACCGTGACATCTGTCGTATTGAATTGGTGATGCACGAGCCGGCTGATCCATGAAAGAATTACGACCGCAACTAGCAAATCGATCAACATGCCAAATTCCATAAACATGGGGAGTTGCCCTGCCACTGATGCTGCCAGAATGACAAGTGCATTTTCTACCGCGATCAGGGACCCTACCTGGGACAGCACATGCCTGCGGCTGATCATTTGCAATAGTCCAAGATAAATACTGGCTAATCCGTAAAAAAACAAGTCCCGATGATGGATGATACCCACAGGAGACAAGAGGTGAATGATGTGCGTCACGGACAACACGAGTGCAATGCCCGCGAGATATCCCCACCATGGCAATGGACGATCAGTGCGATACGCTTGCGGCCATGTTAGCGTGACGCGATTCATCGTAAAGGGAATCACCCCTGCTTTGATGAAGATCGTGACCAGACCAATTACCGTTTGCTCGAGTGTGATGGGCCTAGACAGAAAAACCATCACACTAAGCGCTACCCCCTCGACCGCTAATAGCCACACCGTGTGCGTCACATTGCGAACCAGCAACATTCCCATCGAAGCGATAAAAACGATCAACGCAGTGATCCCCATTTACTTCCCTCCCTGGAACGCCACTAGGTAAACGGCCAGCATTCCCATTCCCATCGCAATTCCCAAGTAGGTGGACAAGCGAAAATACCTCAATTTGACGACCAGGCTTTCGATTACGCCTAAAAACATACTCGATAAAGTAAGTTCGATCAGTCGCAACAACAGATTCAGCCAAGGTGAGGCAAGGTTTGGACCGAGCCACACCCACCCCAACGCGATGATCGAGGTGAATTTGATCGCCACCGCGGCCTGGGACTGCGCAAGCAAACGGCCGTTATACTCCAAGATTGTGGCTTCATGCATCATCGTCAATTCCAAGTGGGTATCAGGATTGTCCGCAGGCAACCTGCCCAATTCCGCGATCGCTACGAGCGCATACCCCAATACCGCTAGCCCCCAGGGAAGCATGTGTAATGGATGAGCCCACCATTGAGGCATGATGGGGGTGATCACCGTTCCGCCAGTCAGGTACCACAACAGGCCAAAAACCGCGAACATGGCAGGTTCAATCCCGCTTCCTAGTGTGGCAATCCGGCTGGCTCCCAGTCCCCCAAAGGTCCCTGCGGCATCCAGTCCCGCCAACCCCACCCAAAACCGCTCCAGCGCCAAGAGGAAAAATACAGTCAGCGCATCATGCGGCCATGACGCAGGGACTCGCCCCCCCCACGGAATAAATAGGGCAATAACTGTCAACGCACTGAGACTGACGGTAGGCGCTACTTGGAAGATCCAGGAGCTGTACTCAGGCGCCGTGGTTTCCTTTCCCCATAATTTTTTGAGCACATAATAACCAAGCCAGAGAGAAGGGCCACGTCGTCCCTGCATTCTTGCTTTGACGGTTTGCGCAATTCCTACATAAAATGGTGATAGCAGGATAGCCAGAAGCACGCCGATAATTTGAACTCCCCATAATTCCACGTTCTGTACCAACCCCCTCTCAGTGTAATAACAGAAGCAGGATGCCGATGGTACCTAGCAGATACAATAAGTACAGCCTAACGGGTCCCGCTTGAAGTTTTGTGCTGTATTGGGATAGCCGCCAAACCAGGCGATAGCCCGGTTGATAAAGATACCGTTCCCAAATGGGGCTTGTCCCCCCCTTATAAAGCAATCGTTCGGGAAAATAGTTGGCATAGGTGCCAATTCGATCAAGGTTCCTATGCGGTCGATAGATTACGGCAAGCGTAGTCCTCACTGACTTGGTAAAGGAGGCAGAAGTGAATTGCATGGTGGCGTCAGGCACCCGTCCACAACTCCATCGAGGCACTTTGCGCACTTTCCAAAAACGGGACAACCACCCAACCACAATGATAAGGAGGAGAAGGAGAAATCCAGTCTGCATCGCATGCACAGGGACCAGCTGCGGCGATTCGTTGAGGATTAGCCCCGGTTGAATGGAAGTGATCGCTCGGATGGCCAAATAGGGATCTATGCCAAGCACGAGACAAAGTAGTGCCATCATCATAATCGGCCATGTCATACTGCGGGGAAGCCGCGTATGACTCACTGGTTCACGCGGTTCACCAAGAAAAATAACGCCAGATGCCTTGACAAAGCACATGCCTGCAAGCGCTCCTGTCATGGCCAACACCAGTACCAACACGAGTCCAAATACCGTCCACCATCCCAAGGATCCGCTGACCACATTCAGCAATCCCCGAAAAGTGATCCATTCGCTGACAAACCCATTAAATGGCGGCAATGCGCTAATCGCCATGGACCCCGCTAAAAATCCGATGGTGATGCCCGGAATGGTGCGAATCAGTCCTCCCAGACGGTCTGCATCCAGCGTGCCGGTATGTTGTTCCACCGCTCCCGCGACCAGAAACAATTGGCTCTTAAAAATCGCATGATTCATCGTGTGAAATAATGCGGCGATCATGCCCATTGCCTCGAGGAGAGGACGATGCCAATCGATGCCAAGCCCCATGACTCCCAGCCCCAGAAAAATGATACCTATATTTTCGATACTGTGAAACGCCAGTAGACGCTTCAAATCGTGCTCCATCAACGCGTACAGCACGCCAAGCAAACTCGAAACAGCTCCAAACACCAGCAGCAAAAACGGCCATATCACGCTGGTTTTGCCAAGATCCATCAGGAGAAATTGGGTGACGCCAAACACACCAAGCTTGATCATCGCACCAGACATGAGCCCCGAGACTGGAGCAGGAGCAATGGGATGTGCGCGCGGCAACCAAATATGAAAGGGCACTATGCCGCTTTTTATCGCAAATCCAAGCCCGAGTAGCGCAAATACAAAGTCCTTGATTCCCGGAGCCAGCATGTGGGCACTCGCTGCAAAAACGGCAAAACTCGTTGAATGCAACGATGTCGCCATCAAGAGAAGCCCTGACAATATCAGCATGGCACTGAGCTGTGACATGACAAGGTAGATATATCCTGCATTCAAAACACCAGGCCGATCATGATGCACAATGACGAGGAAGAAGGAAGTGATGCTCATCAATTCCCATGCCGTCATAAACAGCCACACATCATTCGCGCTGATCACGCCAAGCATGCTCACTAAAAAAAGCGGCAACCAAAAAGAGGTCGCCTGCTCATCATGTTGTAGATAGCCAAATCGGAACCACGTTGCGGCAGTGGACACGATTCCAAGAATCAGCAAAAACCAATCACGCAAAGGATTCAACTCAAAATAAGGGCCATTCACCGCCAAACTGCGAGGCATCCATAACGCCAAGATGGCGACCATCACCAGTATTGCACTGAATATGAGTGTCAATCGTTTCGAAGTCTTTGGCTTTGCCGCTAAAAGGGAAATCCCGATACCGATTGCAACAAGAATGATGATTAACAAGTCTATCCCTTCTCTTTCCTACACCTAAACTATGTATGTCTTACTTCGATTCTTCATCGTCCAGCATGGATTGCATGCTTTCGACATGATTTTGGAATATCTCCCGCGCAATATCCATCATTTCGAAGATTAAAGGATCCCTAACTTTGTAATATACGTTTGTCCCCTGCTTCCTTGCATTGACCAACTGCCGCGTGCGCATCAATGAAAGTTGTTGAGACACTGAGGAAGCGTCGATCTCAAGGTTTTGTTGCAGTTCACTCACCGTCATTTCGCCGGTACGAAGCAGTTCTAAAATGCGCAACCGAGTAGGATGGCCCATCGACTTAAAAAGCTCTGCCTTAAAATCGATCACGTCCTTCACCTCCGTATATTTGAATTTTTGAATATAATAACACATAAATTCGCATATATTCATAGATTTAATGGCACGAATTTTATGGTAGAATGATGCTATAAAATTGTCAACCTATGTATACCCCGCATGTTTTTTAAATAATATAGTCAGCAACCATGAAAGTCAGGTATGAAGATGACTGATCATTATTCTGAAATTGAAAAATTAGCCTTTTACACCGGAATGGCCATCACCATTACAGATGAAAATGCCACCATACTACGGGTGAATGATGCATTTACCCGCATAACGGGGTACACTGCTTCAGAGGTAGTCGGAAAAAATCCCAGGATCCTGCAATCGGGAAGGCAAGACCTTGACTTTTACCAGGCGATGTGGTCCATATTGTTGCAAAATGGCGCATGGCAGGGACGAATATGGAATCGTAGAAAGAATGGCGAAGTTTACGCGGAATGGTTGCAAATCTCTCGGGTAGTTCATCCTGATACTGAAGAAATTTATTATGTCGCACACTTTGTCGATATACACGAAGTGAATATCGAATTGGATAAATGGCAGCATCTTGCGTTTCATGACAGTTTAACAGGTGCCTACAATCGCTCCTATTTGAATTCTCGATATCAAACATGGTCTGCCCAGTTAAGCAGGACTCCACTTTTCTTGATGCTAATTGACCTTGACAGATTTAAGTCGATCAACGATCAATTTGGCCATGATATTGGAGATTTCGTCTTAAAAACGGTTACTACTCGCTTACAACAAGTAATTCGTCCCAGTGACGAACTGGCTCGCCTGGGAGGAGATGAGTTTTTACTCATCATGGAAGCTGATATTCCGGTTTCCACCTTATCAGATCTTAGTGACCAAATTCTGTCACAGATCACGGCCCCCATCACCACTGATACGATTGTCGTTTCAGTGGGAGCCAGTATCGGTATAGCCATTTCTAATGAACCCACGGATACATTCGAGACGCTCTATCATCACGCTGATCTTGCTATGTATCACGCCAAACAAAATGGAGGCGGATGCGTGTCATTCCCCTTTGATAGATAGCTACCCATTTTCGTGACAAAGAGCTAAAAATAAGGATGTGCAAGCGTGCATGTCCTTATTTTTAGCTCTTTGTCAACCACAGTAGTTACTCGTTGTTTGCCAATCCATCAATCAGAATATCGGCAACCTCGGGCCGAGTAAATTTCGAAGAAGGACGTTGTCCGTTTCGCAATAGTTGCCGCACTTTGGTTCCTGAGAGAATATGACGAAAATGCGGTTCATGGGAGCAGGTTTTGTCAGATGCCATTCCATCGCATTTTTCACAGTAGAAACTATTCTCAAAAAAAAGTGGCGTAATCCCCAACTCACCCACATCAAAATGATCAAAGATTTTCTGGGCATCATACGTACCATAATAATTGCCTACACCTGCGTGATCCCGACCCACCACAAAATGCGTACAGCCATAGTTCCTTCTTGCCAATGCGTGCAATATGGCCTCTCTTGGCCCCGCATATCTCATTGCCGCAGGATATACGCCCAAAAATACACGGTCTTTTGGATAATAGTACGCCAAAAGCGCTTGATAACTCCGCATCCTTACTGAAGCAGGAATATCATCCGCCTTTGTTTCTCCTACTAGCGGGTTTAAGAATAATCCATCCACAATTTCCAGCGCAGACTTTTGAATGTATTCATGGGCGCGGTGAATAGGATTTCTCGTTTGGAAGCCAACAATAGTTCGCCAATTACGTCTATCGAATTCTTCTCTAACCTCTTTGGGATCAAAATAAAATTCCGCAAACGCCTTTCTCCGTATCCGATTCACCAATAAGATTGGTCCTGCTACATAGAGAGGACCGCTCTCCATCAGCTTTTGGACGCCGGGGTGCGCAACATCTGTGGTTCGATACACCGCGCTTGCTTCTTGCACTTTATCCGGTTGGTAGATTTCCGTCACTTCAATAATGCCAAAGATGTTGCCCACTGTATCGGTGAGTGCAGCTGGCTTTCCCACATCGATCTTATCAGCACTTGTCTCTGACACTGGAAGACTAATTGGGATCGGCCACGGTGTTCCATCTTTTAGGCGCATAGTGTCCAGTATGCTTTTCCAGTCCTCATGACCCACAAATCCTGTGAGTGGAGAAAAAACGCCTGTACCGATCATCTCTAAATCAGAAAGTGAACGTTCTGTTAGCGGAATCTTCGGCAATTTGTCAATATTCTCAACTGTAAAATCATGAAGGTGATCATGAATCCATCGGTTCACAAGCGATGGACGACCTGGACGCAGATTGGTCGACATGGATTTTCCCCTTTCTAAACACAAATGTGTTTATGCCATTAGTGATGCAATCCGCATTCCGTTTTTTCATGACCTGACCATCTTCCGCTTCTCGGATCTTCACCGTCCTTGACGGGACGCGTGCAATGAATGCAACCGATACTGGGATATCCATTGTCATGCAGCGGGTTATATGGCACATGATGAGTTCGAATATAGTTCCACACTTGATCATTCGTCCAAGTTGCGAGAGGATTGACTTTCACCATTTCAAATTTCTGATCCCATTCGAAGACTTGGGCGTTGGCCCTGGTCACTGCCTGTTCCCTTCGAATTCCTGTAATCCAAGCCTGAAATTTATGTAGATGATCAGATAGTGAGTTTACTTTTCGTAAAATACAACAGACGTCAGGTTGTTTCGCCCAAAGCTCATGCCCGTACTGCTCTGACTGTTCGGCAAGGGAGAGCGCAGGTCGGACCTGTGTCAGATACATGAATCCATAGCGGCGAATGGCTTCCTCTCGAAGTGCATAGGTTTCGGAAAACAAAAGATCGGTATCCAAATAAAACATTTGCGCATCTGGTTGAACGTTCATGATCATGTCCATCAGTACCATGTCTTCTGCTCCAAAAGAACAGGCAAAGGTGATATTGGGAAGTGTTTCAAATGCTTTTCGCAAAATCACCTCCGGTTTGGCTTGTTCGTATTCTGCAGCCAATTGTTCAATTTGCGGTAAAGGCATGACTAATTTGTTCATCACTAACCTCCTGTTTACGAATGAAAACAGTTTATAACCTAAAGCTTTAAACCTTCTTAAGATTGAGAAAAAAAATACACCCAAATTTTTAACCATCCGGGTGTTGCAAAATGGGGATGACAACTTTATATATAATACATGAAGTTCCCCGTGCTCTTTTCCCTAATTTCGACAAGGTCCTGAAGGGTGGTCGAGTTGAGCACGGCTAATATACTACCCTGCAATCGATCCCAAAAATCTCCGAGCCCATCCTCAATGTCCTCATCTACTAGTGTAATGGGGCCTTCAAGAGTAGACAAAACTTCACTGATACGAATTTCTGAACTCGACCTATCAAGTACATATCCGCCGCGTGCGCCGCGAACACTACGTACTAATCCTAAATTGCGAAGGGGAGCAATCAGCTGTTCCAGATAATGGTCAGATAAACCTTGCCGTTCAGCAATCGATTTTAACGAGATCGGCTCTCCCGATGATTCATTTGCAGCCAGATCCACCAACAGCATCAGTCCATACCGGCCTTTCGTTGAAATTTTCATCTGACCTAACTTCCTTCCTTATTTACGCGTAAACTCACGATTATACTATACATTTCATATCATTTCCCGTACAATATAGATAATCGCACTAAACACATATGATTACTATAATAAAAAGAAAGAAGGATGGCAATTATCATGAAAGCTCGCCCTAAAATTGCCACAAATATCACAGAATTGATAGGCAATACCCCACTAATTCGGCTCCAACACGTCAGTAAAGAAACAGGCAGTGAGGTGCTTGCCAAATTAGAGTACTTCAATCCGCTAGGCAGCGTCAAAGACCGCATTGGTCTTGCGATGATCGAAGATGCTGAAAAAAAAGGCCAGATTACCCCTGGCGTCACCACCATTATTGAACCAACAAGCGGAAACACCGGTATTGCACTAGCATTTGTTGCGGCAGCAAAAGGATATCATTGCATCCTTTGTATGCCAGAAACGATGAGCGTAGAGCGGCGCAGCATGTTACACGCCCTTGGAGCAGATCTCGTGCTAACAGAAGGTGCAAAAGGAATGAAGGGCGCCATCGCGAAGGCGCAAGAATTAAAAAATGAAATTTCTGAAGCCTATATCCCCCAACAGTTCGAAAATCCCGCTAATCCTGAAATGCATCGTCAAACTACCGCAAAGGAGATTTGGGAAGACACCGAGGGACGCGTGGACATCTTTATCAGCGGGATTGGCACCGGGGGGACCATCACCGGTGTAGGTGAAGTGCTGAAGGCTCATAACCCCACCCTTCAGGTGATTGCAGTGGAACCAGAAAATTCCCCTGTATTATCTGGCGGCAATCCAGGTCCTCACAAGATTCAAGGCATTGGCGCTGGATTTGTTCCCAGCACATTAAATACCAACGTGTACGATGAGGTGCTCAAAATCAGCAATGAAGACGCTTATGAAGCTGCTAGGACACTTGCCAAAACAGAGGGCATTCTGGTTGGCATATCCTCAGGAGCAGCGATTGCCGCAGCTAAAATAATCGCCAGCCGCCCTGAAAACAAAGGGAAAACCATTGTCGCATTACTTCCGGATACGGGAGAACGCTACCTGTCCACTGGACTCTTCGACGTAGAATAAAAAGATGACCGTGTCTATTAGCGCCAGACCTCGTTCTGGCGCTTTGCTCTTATCATCAGGTAGGAATATTTTTAAGCAATTGCTTATTCACTATGATTCTTCAGACCTCGTAATTCGCTCAAGTGCAAGTCCGAGAATTTTCTGCAAATGCTCGATCATGGAGTGTTGCGAAGGAGAAGCAAGCGCACCCGGATAGTGGCTGAAAAGATTTAAAACGGCGTGTGGTTTCCCGTTTGGTGCCACTAGAGGAATCGCCACCGATGAAAGCAACTGATGATCGAGCACATACTGGCGCCAGGGCGAAACACTTTCATCCGTGGCGTAGTTCATCGCCCTTTGAATAGTACCAAACCTCCATGCCCTTCCTGTGGTCCCTCTACCACTCACATCATCTAATCGTGTGCTAGCTGGAACGATCACCCCTGATTGAATCGCCTTCCCGTAGTCTTCCTTTAAGGGTCCCGCCACGAATTCATAAACGAACTTCCCTGTATCATCCGGTCTACCTATGATGGCGGCCATCACATCGTCAAGCTCCACCAGCAGATTTACCGTTTGATTGGCCAATTCGGTAAATTTACTGATATTCCAAACCAAAGAGTCTATTTGATTGATGACATCCCACCGCTGCAAATCCACATAATGAAATCCTGCAGCCTGCCCTTCTGCATCAACCCATAAGCGATCGGTCAAGATGCGAACCAAAGATGATGGTAAGCGATACGAGATAAACCTTTCTCCGATTAACATGATCCACAAATTATAGATTTCAAATACCCAAAGCCAATCGACTCCGCTCGCGGCATGCCTGCGCCCAAGTTCCTTCGCTTTTTCACGATGCTCTTTTTCATGTAGGCTTGGCTCGAAAATAAAATCCAAATGATTCCATTGCAATGTTAATACTGCCTGCACCTGTTCTGGTGTCAGCATCTGAATTAAATTGACGAGTCCTGACCTGGTGGTGATTTCCTTTTCAAACAGCACCATCATATCCTGCAAAAGGACTTCTAAGATTTTCGAGTTGGCTTTTAGTAATCTGGCGGCCTTACTTCCATACGGCAAGATTTCTTCATACTCGTCCAGTTTGATCTCATCATTAAACGCCCACCAGCGCTCCCGCCTACCTTTTTTCACCTTTACCTGATACAGAATCTGATCGGCTTCACGCAATAACGAATCGGGAGCACCTTCTTTCTCAGGAAATACCACCATACCCAAACTGGCATTGATTTCAACATCGATTTCTGTATCAATAGCTTGAAGACGAATCGGAGACTCAATCGCCGTTTGCAAACGTGACATGAGTGGGGATAACTCTTCAATAGAATGGAAATCTTCAATCACTAAAACAAACTCATCTCCACCGAGGCGAACCAGAAGGTCATTCCCGCGCAGGGAGTTGCGCATTCTCGTGGCGATCGTCTGAAGCAACTGATCACCAACAGGGTGTCCATACGTATCATTCACAGGCTTAAAATTATCCAAATCAAGAATACCGATCGCAATAGACTGCTTTTGACGCCGTGCCCTCGCCATTGCCATTTCAATATGTGATTCGAGTACTGTCCGATTGGGTAGTCCTGTTAGTGCATCATGATGCGCCAAAAAGGTTAATTCATTTTCGAGTTTTTTCCTTTCGGTAAGATCCATGGTGATCCCTATGTAATTAACAAAATGATCATCCTCATTCTTTACTTTGCTGATCGATACCCACAATGGAATGATCGAATCATCTTTTTTTCTATTCCAAATTTCCCCTTGCCAATACCCTAAATCCAATAATTGCGACCATATTTCCAAAAAGAAATCTTCTTCATATTTGCCGGATACAAGCATGCGTGGATTACTTCCCAGTAAATCAGCCTCTTCATAACCCATCATTTCCCTATATGCATGATTAGCAAAAACAATCGTCGCGTCCTTGTCCATCACGATGATTCCCTCGCGAGTTTGTTCTACCACCTGAGCAAAAAGGCGCAATTGCTGCTCATCCTGCTTTCTTTTCAGTACATTTTGCACCCTGGCGAGAAGCACTGGTATCACTACGGGCTTAGTCAGGTAATCATCCACACCTAGTTCTAGTCCCACACGCTCACTATCAATCGAATGATCAGCAGTCACAAAAATCACGGGGATATGCTTGGTCTCATTTTGACTTCGAAGTCTACGAAGCACCTCGTACCCATCCATTTCAGGCATCATCAAATCGAGCAGAATCAAGTCAGGTTTATCGTCCCTTGCGGCGAGTTCTAAAGCCATCATTCCACTAGTGGCAGTTTTTACACGGTAGACAGCACGCAAAACAGACACCATCACATGTAAATTATCCGGACGATCATCGACCAGCAGGATAAGTGATTTGTTTGGCACGACTATTTATCCTCCCACTCTATGGACAGCAATTTAGCAAGTTCCAGTAGTGTTTTTTGAGCACCTAGATGATCAAATTGATCAATTTGATTGAGAAGCCGATAGAATTGATCAGCGCAGATTCCCTTCTTGGACCACACCACCAGACTTTCCAACATTGCCTCGGGAATGATCTCTTGCTCTTTCAAATAAGCATAAATGTCTATCAATAGGGATTTAAGCAATGCTGGATCACTTTCGCCAAGCAGTTCCCATTCCTCTATGTTCATCTTTGCGACTGCAATCTCTCTGTTTGATGGGGAATTAATCGCGACAGAAACACTAAGTTCTTCGAGGTCATTCCTATTGTCGAAGGTACCTACTTGAATGGTAAAATGAAAATCCGATCCAATACCTGGTTGACTAGTCACGCTGATGCTCCCCCCCATCAACTGAACAAGCTGTTGACTGATGGCAAGGCCCAACCCTGTACCGCCATACTTTCGCGAAATCGAACTATCCGCTTGTGTAAATGCTTGAAACAAGTGGGTCTGCTTGTCTCTCGGGATTCCAATCCCTGTATCACTCACAGTAAAATGAAGCAGCCAGCCCTCATCCGTTTGCTCGTCCACGTTCACAAGAATGCGAATCATTCCTTGGTCGGTGAACTTGATCGCATTCCCCACTAGGTTATTCAGCACCTGTGTCAGACGAAGTGAATCACCAATCACTTGCCGAGGAACGCCTGGCTGAATATCGAGCTTAACCTGAAGTCCTTTTTCATCAATTTTGGCACTGAATAATTTGAGGACCATTTGCAGGACTTCATCAATGAGAAAAGGACTTTTTTCAATTTCCATGCGACCAGCATCAATTTTTGAATAATCAAGGATGTCATTCAACAACTGCAAAAGCGCATCGGATGAAATATATATTTTATCCAAATAATCTGCTTGTTTAGACGTTAATTCCGTATTTTTCAGCAATTGAGTCAGCCCCAGAATCGCATTCATCGGTGTGCGGATCTCATGACTCATATTGGCTAAAAATTCACCTTTAACTCGATTAGCCGATTCTGCAATCTCCTTGGCTTCTCTTAATTTTTCTTCCGTCAGTTTTTGAGCGGTAATGTCCTCCTTGACAGCAACAAAATTCGTGATCCTTCCTGCAGAATCCGTCACCGGAGAAATCCTCACCATCTCCCAAAACAACTCGCCACTTTTTTTCTTGTTCATAAGTTCACCACGCCATGTATTTCCCTCTTTGATCGTTCGCCACAACGTTTCATAGACATGCTGGGGTACGCGTCCGGATTTTAAGATTCTAGGATTTTTGCCCACCACTTCGTCCAGTGTGTATCCGGTGACCTCTGTAAAGCGTGGATTGATGTACTCCATATCACCTGCCGAGTTGGTAATCACAATCGACACAGGGCTGTATTCAACGGCCCTAGTTAATTTCAGCATTTCCCTTTCTGTGTTTTTTCTGGTGCTGATATCCTCATAAGCAATGGTCACGCCATATTTGGGGTTTTCGACTGGCATTGCACTAACGGAAAGCCATGTGCTCCCCAGCGGTGTCATGACCTCCATTTCAACATCCTTTACCATGCGATGTTCTTCTAATGCCCGCACACTGGCATATTCGGAGGCAGGCATCACCGTGCCATCCTCGCGTAATATCGTCCACTCAAGGCCTGCAAAATTCCGAGAATTGTGTTCTTCTGAAGTAATCCCCAATAATTTAGCAGCCTCCAGATTGCAATCAATGAGATTCCCCTCAGGGTCTGTTATAGAAATGCCTACAGGCAGCACTTCATAGATGGTACGCAGCATTTCTTCACTTTCCTTCAATCTCTCTTCTGCTAGTTTGCGTTCTGTGATGTCTTGAAGTGTCCAAATAATTCCTTTTTGCAGATGTTCCGGGTCAAGTGGCGTTCCTGAAACTTCACAATTCAGCCTCGTCCCATCCTTTTTCTTAAATGGATATTCCAAATTAATTAGGCCATTGGCTGACTCTCTCAATAGTTGATAATTCGATCCAAAAGCTTCATAAAATTCATGATTTTCATGGATAATAAGAAAATTTTTCCCGATCAATTCCGATTGAATATACCCAAGCATTTCACATACTCGTTTATTTGCATGAGCAATGACACGTTCAGGGGATGACAGAAAGATTCCCACGGGACTGTTATCAATCAGTGCTCTCCTGATTTCATCCGTGGCTTGTAGTGCTTCCTCCGCTCTTCTCCTTACGGAGATATCCTGAAAGGTAAGCACTGCCCCCACTACTTTTCCATCGTCGTTTAGGGTTGGATTGACCGTGTATTCAACAGGAAAACTGGAACCATCTTTGCGCCAGAATACTTCGTGATCATAGTGAGCACTGATTCGCTCTATCAAAGATTGGTTGATCAAACACTCGCTTAACGGATAAACTTTCCCATTCTCGTGGTGATGATGGATAAGTTTATGCTTGTCCTTATTAATCAACTCTTCTTTAGAGTAACCGGTCATTTTTTCGGCAGCAGCGTTGCTAAACATAATAGCTCCATTTAAATCAAGGCCGAAAACCCCCTCTGCCATGCTTTCAAGTAATAAATTGTAGCGGGTTTCCATTTGACTAAGATCACTAGCAAGATCCCTATTAGTTAAGATTTCGCTGATCAGTTCTACAATTCTCAATCCAAGTTGAGCTAATTTGTCATCAAAAACAAAAGCTTCTACATGATAGACTGTCAATAACGCATAGATACTATCGCCTCTATAAATGGGAAAATCGGCACTCATTTTCCAACCGCCAGTGGCGTTTGCACTATTCAGCCAAAACCCCATGTTCTCGCTGGTTTCCCAATTATTTTCTACTTGATACTTGCCTGTCCGCCATGCTCTTCCGGCTGGACCACGACCAGGGACAGTGTCATCCGAACGAATTTCGATGCTCTCTAAATATTCTTTCATTCGATGACCCGCCATCGCGTAAAAGTCAAATTGATGATTGACATCAGGTGCCCCAATCCAGGCGCCTGAAAACACCTTCTCTTGCACCAAAGTGTCACACACCAATTGAAACAATTGCTGTTCTTCGAGTTCCTGTTGGGATACTTCGCCAACGATGGATAATACCTGATAGAGTGATTGCATACGACTTGCCAATTGAGTGGCCTTATGCTCACGCTTGCGAAGATTCTTGGATTCCAACATGAACACCAGTATCGCCATGATTAAGAGCACCAGCGAAGTGATGACAAAGGGAAGATAATTAGATAGCCATTCTGCGATAATACTATGAAAGGGAACACTCACACCAACGAATAAAGATTCACCGCGAATCGCTTCAAACGCTGTCATGCGAATTTGATTATCAGCAGAAACCTTTCCAGTCAAAATCCCCATTTGCATATTGGGATGTGCTTTGATGTAGTGCATCGCCACACCTGTCTGCACTTGCCCATAGGTCGTGACGCTGGGAAAGGGGTATCTGGATTGTAGTAAGCCATCAGACCGAAGAATCGAAAAAGCAGTTCCTTGGTACATCGATTGATCAGGTGGCGTTGCTGCAAATACGACCGGATGGACAAGCACCAGCCACAAGCCATGAGAATGCGGGATAGGATATAACTCCACGGTCATTATGTGTCCGGCATAAAAGGTGGAGGGAAGCGGCGGACCTATACCGAAATGACCGGATTGGAAAATTCGTTGATAGGCGAGCTTCGTTGCCTCGCTATACTTTGCGGTATGCAACACTCGCAAAGAAAAATGAGGACCTGTATGTATCAATTGATGACCGGTGCTATTGATGATCGCCACCGCCACATCAACATGATAGAATGCCCTAAGGCTATTCAGTTCCTGATTGAATTCTAATTTACTTTTTACCCCTTTTTTCGATATGTCATTGCTGATCATAGCCATTGTACGTTGATCGAGTTGAAGCTGAACATTGACCAGATTGGCGTATTGTGTCGCATTGTTTTCGATGTATTTTTGCGCATTGGATAATTCAGAGGACCAAGAGGAATAACCAATACCGATCAGGGTCACAAAAAACCAAACTAAAATTAACGCCCAAAACCCCAAATACCTTTGGCTCACGCTATGACCCCCTCATTATGATATTAAGACCAATTCTATTTTTGATAAAGTACCTTTCTTGTCAAATAATCAATAATTAAGTTGATTTTTAGATTGTTCATTTAGTGTATAAAAATATAGGAAATATGACTTTGCTATACGTTGGGGAGGCTTCGTTGTGAACCTGCGCGTAAAAACTATTTTCTTTTCACTACTCATTACGATTCTCACTTTTGCAGCATTCTACTTTACTTCCAGTCGTCTGGTGCTCAATGCATTCCAACGTTTGGAAGATCAAAACACACGTACTAGCATGTACACGTTGCTTAATGGAATCAACAATCAATTTTTGGACATGAACGGAATTGCCATGACCTATGCGCCATGGATCAATTCGTTTCATATAGGGGATGTCACCACCAAGCGCACTTTTGATGAAGATACATTTAATCAAGCCAATTTAACCAATATGAATTTTGCCCAAAATGATATCCAATTGGTCTTGTTTTTTAATCAAAATAACCAATTAGTTGATTTCAAGACTTTTCCCACCCAGCATGTAAAACAAATTCCTGTTGCGTTGATCAGTAAGGAGATACTCAATCACCGTCAGCTATTTTTCCAATCAAAAGGTAAAGAACTCTTCCAACAAGGAATTTTGCAAACACCACAAGGACCTTTGATGATCGTGTCAAACTCCATTAGGAACGGCAAATCCTTAAACTCAATCAAGGGGCATTTCATTATAGGGAGGTTTTTTACGTCTACCGAAGCTGCCAACCTTTCTGCCCGCCTCAATATGCCTATCACCATTGAAAATCCTCAAAAAGTAATACTGCCCATCGATAAGGAAAAATTGACGCAGAACTCTCTTTATCATGCAAGTTATTGGACGGTAGATTACGGATATAAATTTACCAATGCTTATTTAGAGGTACCGGATGTAAACGATAATCCCGCACTAATTCTTTTATCTGAATCAAAAAATTCTTTTCTTTCAAGAGGAGAAAATGCGCTTACGTATTTCAGTTGGTTTCTGGGTATATTATCTGTCGGTTATGGGTTGTTCATCATTGCCTATTTTAATTTTTCCATCGTACGTCGCTTGCGAAGGATCTTTCAGGTGATCCGTTTCATTCGCAAACGAGATAATCTGGAGGCGAGAATTAACGTAAGAGGGAAAGACGAGATATCACAATTAGGGATTGAATTCAATGCGCTAATGGACGGATTGGCTGAATCTCAGAAAATTATTACATATCAGGCCTATCATGATAGACTGACTGGCCTTTATAATCGCAATCAGTTTCAAACCACTATCAGTGAACATTGCATAGATAGCCGAAAATTCTTTTTATTTATTCTGGACATCAAGCAATTTAAGAACGTGAATGATACCTTCGGACAACGCGTTGGAGACCAACTTTTGATTGAATTATCCCGTCGAATTGAAAAAATTGTCGAAACACGAGGCTTCATTGCCAGATTGGGAGGCGATGAATTTAGTGTTTTATTAAATGAATCCGAAACAGAGCAAGCTCAACTCACCAGTTACGCCATTATTGAACAACTATCTCTTCCCTATCAGATTGGTGAATTCACACTAAGCATCGGGCTAAACATCGGAGTTAGCCGTTACCCGGATGACGGGACCACCGAAGAACTGTTAATACAACGTGCGGAACGCAATATGCTGGCCATGAAGCGACTGAATTTGTCTAACGATACTCTTTTTTCTCTCGAAACCTGGCAGCGAGTATCCAGACGAATCCGTCTGGAAGAAGAATTAGAAAAGGCGATTGAAAATGATCAAATTTATGCAGTTTATCAACCCAAGGTCAATGCGGTCACTGAACAACTTGAAGGAATGGAGGCACTTTTACGCTGGCGTCATCCTGAGCTTGGTGAGATTTCACCTGGGGAATTCATTCCTATTGCAGAAGAAACAGGGTGGATCATGGATCTGGGGTATTGGATTTTAAGGCGTGCTTGTATCGATTTGGAGAAGTGGGATATTCCTAAATATTCCACTTTCCGCATGGCTGTTAATCTTTCCAGCTTACAACTGGCAGATCACAATCTCCCCCAAATCATCAAGAGAGTCATTGAGGAGACGGGAGTCAACCCCAACAAACTTGAACTCGAAATTACCGAAAGTGTTGTCATGAAAAACGTATCGGATGCCATTACCACATTGAACATTTTGCGAAAGATGGGACTCGAAATCTCGATCGACGATTTTGGTACTGGATATTCATCACTGAGTTACTTAAAGGAATTCCCAGTGAACTACATCAAAATCGACCAATCATTTATTCGAGATCTCAGTTCCCATCCATTCTCTGCAAACATTGTTAAAGGCATTATTGAATTATCCCATGGCCTGCAATTCAAAGTAGTGGCAGAAGGCGTAGAAACCAAGGAGCAATTGGAGAAGTTGAGAATAATGCAATGTGATGAAATTCAGGGATACTTATTTGGTCGACCACAGACTATCGAAAATTATTAGTGAGCTTTATTGCCAAGGACACCATAGCTGGCTTTGTCCGTTCCAGCAATATGGTTCATCAACCAATGTTGTAAAAATTGAAATGTCTCCATCGTTATTTCTTCACCGTTTTGTATACGCTGAATCATTTCGACAAGCCGTTCCATTAATTTTTTGTGAATAGCTTTATGTTCCTCGATGTTATTCGAATGGTTGTTTTCCATAAATCGTTCTTCTGAATCAAAGTGATTCTGCCCGTATTCGGCCAATTCGAGCAAATAGGGGAGTGAATTTACCCCTTTATTGCCTACCCATTCGTCAAAAAAACGATTAATGATGCTGATCAATTGCTCATGTTCCCGATCCATGATGGTATAAGTGCGATACTTGGGTTCAAACTCTATATACGACATCTATATCCCTCTTTCAAACGTTGTATTTTCATTAACTCATTCCTTCCGATAAATGGCAGGCATCACATACTTGAATCTTGTTTTGGTCCGGTCGAGTGATTCAGAATGGCCAATAATAAAGTATCCACCTGATTCTAAAAAATCATAAAATTTATTGACCAAATTGTTTTTCGTTTCTGCATCAAAGTAGATCATCACATTCCTGCAAAAGATCACATGAAACTTCTTTCGAAACGGATAAATTGGTTCCATCAGGTTAAAGGGCCGAAAAACGACTTCATTCTTGATACGATCAACCAATTCTGACCGATCATTGCTTAGACGTGTAAAATACTTCGATACCCACTCAGCAGGCAAGGCATTCAGGCTTTCATTTTTATAAGTCCCTTTTTTGGCTGTCTCCAATACATCGTTAGAAAGATCCGTTGCCAGAATTTTTGTATCCCAAAACATTTTCTCCGCACCTAAAAATTCATCAATGAACATGGCTAAAGTGTAGGGTTCCTCTCCGGTAGAGCAACCAGCACTCCAGATTCGCAGATCATGGTCAATAATATGTTGCTTAAAATAGGGCAAAATTTTATCTCTAAAAAAGTAAAAATGATCGGATTCTCTCATAAAAAAGGTATGATGAGTAGTAACACGATCTAGAAGTACCTTCAATGCTTCTCCGGTTCGATCCTCTACCACATACTGATAGTACTCAGAAAAACTTGAAAACCCGTTTTTCGTTAAAATCTCTTGTAACCGGCCACTGATTAGCAACTGTTTTTCCTCTTTTAAGTAAACGCCAAAGTTGGTCTTGATGAATTCTGCCAGTAGCCTAAACTCACTTGGCGTAATCGTGACCATTACCAGCACACCTTCCCGTTCATACTACAAAGAACGGGGAAGCAACCACTCTTCCCCGCACCTTTACTAGTATTATTCGATCATCAATACTTTCCAAAATCGCTACTGGCTGCGACAAAATCTTTCGCAACGCCTAGCGGTACTGCACTCGATCTTTCAGACTGACTTCTTGAAGTCTTCATGTTCTCAATCATTTCAAGAATCTCTGGAGAAAGTTCATCCTTGCTCCGGTTCGAGGAGTCTGCTTGCTTTAGTTGGAATCTCCCCACCATCTCTTTAAGGATTTCAGCTTGGCTGGAAAGTTCTTCACTAGCAGCCGCGCTTTCTTCAGAAGTCGCTGAATTCATTTGTACGACTTGTGAAACCTGAATGATCCCCTGATTAACTTGCGCAATTCCAAGCGCTTGTTCATTAGACGCCTTAGCAATTTCACCAACCAGATTGGTGGCAGTACTAACACTATCCACGATCGTATTCAGTGCGCTAGCTGTATCTTCAGCAATCTTTGAACCATCTTCCACTTTCTTAATGGAACTTTCAATCAATACCGTGGTTTCTTTTGCAGCATTGGCACTTCTGGCCGCAAGATTTCTCACTTCTTCAGCGACAACCGCAAATCCTTTACCGTGCTGACCGGCCCTTGCTGCTTCAACCGCTGCATTCAGCGCCAAAATATTGGTCTGGAATGCAATCTCATCAATCACTTTGATAATTTTAGAGATATTGCTTGAAGCCTCATTGATTTGCTGCATCGCGCCAAGCATTTCTTTCATTTGTTTGTTGCCTTCAATTGCGCCATTTTTTGCGGATAACGCTATTTCACTGGCTTGATTGGCACTAAGTGAATTTTGTTTAGTTTGCGCAGAGATTTCTTCCATGGATGCGGTCAACTGTTCCACTGAACTGGCCTGCTCCGTTGAGCCCTGAGACAATGCCTGTGCAGAATCCGAAACCTGTCTTGATCCTAATGCCACTTGCGTTGCCGTGTTGTGAATATCATTCAACACGTTGTTTAAAGAACGGATGATCTCGTTGAGCGATGACTTGATGCTAGCAAAGTCACCGCGATATTCTCGTGTGATCGCAAGCCTCAAGTTCCCTTTGGCCATCTCGTTCAACGTGACGGAAATTTCCCTCACATAGGTCGAAAGTGTTTCAATGGTGTCATTCAATGCATTTTTTATTTTAGCATGGTCGCCCTGATAATTACCTTTCACGCTTGTTTGCAAATTGCCCTTCGCCATTTCATCCAGCACTGCTGCTGCTTCCATCACCGGCTCGATAATGGCGTCGATCATCTCGTTCACGCCTCCTACCAGTTGGCCCCAGCCGCCAGCAAAAGCTGCGGCGTTGCCGCGGGTGCTGAGTTTGCCTTCCTTCGAGGCCATGATCAGTCCATTGGTTTCGGTCAAGAGTCCGTTCATAATATCGATGCATGCGTTCAGGTTGTTCTTGATCTCGTTGAAGTCGCCTAGGTACACATCGGTTATTCTAGGTGGTATATCGCCTTTGCTGATCCGGTCCACATACTCAGCCGTCACGTTGATCGGGCCCACAAATGCGTCGATCATTTCGTTCACGCCGCCTACCAGTTGACCCCAACCACCAGCAAAAGCTGCAGCGTTGCCGCGCGTGTCGAGCTTGCCTTCCTTCGTCGCCTTGATCAGTCCATTGGTTTCAGTGAGCAGTCCGTTCATAATATCGATGCATGCGTTCAGGTTGTTCTTGATCTCGTTGAAGTCGCCTAGGTACACATCGGTTATTCTAGGCGGTATGTCGCCTTTGCTGATCCGGTCCACATACTCAGCCGTCACGTTGATCGGGCCCACAAATGCGTCGATCATTTCGTTCACGCCACCCACCAATTTCGCCCAGTCACCTTGATAAGTGGACGCATTACCTCGGGTATCTAATTTTCCTTCACGAGTGGCCTGGATCAAGACAGTCATTTCTTGGAACAACGCCTGCAAAGTCCCCACCACATTTTTCAAACTTTGTCCCAATATGTCTTTATCCGAAAGCACATGAATATCCGTTTGCATATCTCCAGCAGCGATACGTTGTGCGGTAAGTGCTTGACCCTTGATTGATTCTTTCATTGTATTTAATGCTTGGGACAAATGGCCAATTTCATCATTACTGCTTACATTTATCGCTACATCCAAATCGCCCAATGATAAATTTTCCGCTATCTTAATCATATTTTTCAATGGCTTTACAATTTGACTTGCAATCAACCATCCTATGATAACACTTAAAACAATTATTAATATAATACCAATAATAGAAACTGTGGTAACTTGAGATACTTTCGAAGCTACTGCGTCATGAATCGAGGTAGTAATCAGCACACCGATAACGATCAGGGCAATCACCAGAATGCCCATAAACCCTGCCATAATCTTGGTTCGTATGGATTTCATCTTAATACCTCCTTTGTATAGTGCTAATTCTTACAACAGATCATTTGATAGGAAGAACGCAACACCTCCATGGCATGCTCGTGACAAGGTTCTCCATGACCGAAATAAATCGTCTGAATATCCAAATTGCACAACCGCCAGAACGTTCTGATAAAAGTTTCGTCATAATCACTACCTGGTGACGTGATGATAAGTGGGGTATCACCAGCAAATAGCACCTTGTTATCTTCGTCGTATAAAAGAATGGAGTCCGTGCTATGCCCTGGCATATGAATCACCGCCAAGTTCCCATCACCAGCCTTAATCCTCTCACCATCCATCAGCACATGATCCACCCCATCAAGCGTTGACGAGAAAGCCAGAATCGTTGGGTTATATGCCTCTTTCAAAACCTTGATCATTCCGGTGTGATCATAGTGTGCATGGGTCAGGATCACCTGTTCCACTTTCCTTTTTCCCACCCCGGTCGAAGCTTCCTGTAATCGTTGAATAATTCTCGGATCGCGACCTGCGTCGATTAGCGTATTCACATCAGACAAAGCATTCCAAGTGCCAGTCAACAAATACACATTGGAAGTATAAACCGGGCTATTCTCTGTTAAATTGATATTTTTCATCTTTCTCAATCCAATTCAGTCTATGAAAGTAAGAGCAAGTTAAATTTTTTGAAAAAGTTGTGCCTGCGATACCACTTGAACAAATGAATCTTTCAACTCCTCAGGTAGTTTCTGCGTCTGTTCTACTGCCAAAAATCCACCAATTGCTAATGCCTGATGAAACATTCGAATCACCTGCACGCGCTCCTGCTGAGAAAAATGCAAAAGGACATTTTTGCATAGGATCAAGTCGAATTGCTCTGCAGGAGGTTGCAAGGAAAGCAGATCATGACGAAGAAAATGAACTACCTTGCGTATTTCCTCCGAAATTTGATATGTTTCAAGAGAATCATCCGCTAAAAAATACTTGGCCAAAACATCCTCTGGAATCCGTTCCACCTGATCCCTTGGGTAACGACCCTCCGCAATAATCTCTGCAAATTGCTGGCTCTGATCAATATCTGTAGCTATTATGCTAATATTGCGGAAATACATGTAGCCTACGTTTTCCCTTAGCAAGATAGCGAGCGAATAGGGTTCAGGACCCATTGCGCATCCCGCGTCCCAAATTCGTATCCGTTGTCGGGAGCGGAGCGATGGCAACGCGTGATCGCGAATCATCTCTAATGTTTGCATGTCACGAAAGAAGTAAGTAAATGCCATTTCCATCACCATTCTATGAATTGCCGTTTACTTGAAAAATCAAATAATCCCCTCAAGTGTTTCCAGATCATCGTCAGACAACATCTTTTCACAATCCAGCAGGAGTTTCACTTCACTGCCTACTTTTCCGATTCCTTTGATGTAACGACTCCCTCCACGGTTCAAATCTGGAGGAGGAACAATTTCCTCGTCCGGAATCGATAACACCTCAGAAACACTGTCTACGATCAATCCGATAGAAATATCCTGAATATCGATCACAATGACACAAGTGCGATCATTGTATTCCACTATGCTTTTTCGGAAACGGGATCTTGCATCCATCAGAGGTATGATCTTACCGCGCAAATTGATGATCCCTCGAATGTAATCTGGCATCTCCGGAACTTCTGTGATTGGTTGTAACTTAATAATCTCCGTTACGTACTGTATCTCAAGACCATAAAACTCCTGGCCAAGCGAAAACGTAAGATACTTACCTTTTTGCGTATCTTCTTCAGTTTCGATGATTTCATCCATAGGAGCGTTCGCCATCCCCATTCTCCTTTCTATTAAAAATTAAAAACAAAAAACGACCATTCCTTACGTGAACGGTCGCACGCTGACGAGAAGTCAAAAAATCGTTGCAACCCGGCGATCGTAGAATCCACAGTTAGAATCTTTAGACCCGTAGCTTTGCGTCCCGCCATTTCTAGCGGTTTGCCCGTTCGACAAACTATTAAATAATATTACAAAAAAGAAAGAAAAAAATGAAAATATCTCATTTGTTGAATTAATATTATATTACGCTATCTAATCTAATAAGTTTCATTAGGACCAGTACAAACAGACTATCCACGTTAAAAAGAACAATCATAGGCCATAGGCGACTCCATGATGGCCTTGACTTCCAGCAAATCGTTGGTTTTTCCAAGTGCCCACATTAATTTTGGAATGATCGCTTCCGTATTCATATCTTTTGAGATGATGATATTAGGATTTTGCGCCACCTTGCGCCCCACTTCATAGAGACTTAAATCCTCTCCCTCCTGAAGACATTGTGTCGTAACAACCACTGCCACCCCTTTTTCGACAAGCGCCTCAATAGCTGGCACCAGGTCCCTTCCGAGCGAAGGAATACCCCCGTTTCCAAAACTCTCAATGACAACACCCCGATAAGTGGAGAGATGAGAAAACAAGTCCGGATTAATTCCAGGATACAATTTTACCAAAAATACGTCTGTGCAAAGTGAGGTGTCCAAGTAAAATTGTTTCTCATGACTGTTTGAAAGCGACAATTGATAGTCTATTTTCTTTTCATTGATAAACCCTATATAAGGGAAATTAACACTTTCAAACGCATCGAAACTTTTGGTTCGTATTTTCATTGCTCTTGTTCCCGCAATGACTTTACCGTTAAACACAACAAACACACCTCCTATGTCTTCCATAGCAAGGTGTGCCGCATCAAGCAGATTCCTTTTGGCGTCAGTTTTTTGATTATTGAACGGTACTTGGGAGCCTGTTAGAATCACAGGCTTATTAAGATGGCATAGAAAATAGGAGAGCGCAGCCGCTGTATACGCCATGGTGTCCGTTCCATGCGTGATGAGAAACCCATCATATTCGTCGTATTGTCGGCTAACCAATTCCCCAATTCCCACCCAATGCTCCGGCTGCATATTGGTGCTGTCAATAGAAAACAATGGATAGTTTTCGATCACGCACTCTAGATTTTCTTGCAACAGGAACCGTTCCAATTCTGATGGATCAAGACTAGGAGCTAACCCCTGGTGACCAGGAAGAGATGCAATCGTTCCCCCGGTCGTGATCAATAATAGTTTTTTCATTTGTCACCCCGTCATTTATAACTTGAATTGACTCAAAAGCTGTTGTAAATCCATCGCCATCTTGCTAAGAGCTCCTGCAGAAGCCGTCACTTCCTGCATCGAGGCAAGCTGTTCTTCAGAAGCAGCAGCAACATTCTGGGCTTCGTCACTAGCCCCCGCTGAAATTTTCGCCATATTCTCCATGGTAGCGGTAATTTCTTCAGTAGTAGCAGAGATCTCTTCAGAAGAAGCCATCACATCCTGTACCTGCTTCGACACATTTTGCGTGGCAAGAAGTATTTTAGCAAAAGATTGGCCAGCGCTGTCAATCACACTAATGCCTTGCTTCGTTTCCACCGTCACCTGATCCATGGCAGACACAGACATGACGGTATTGTTTTGGATGTCCTGATTGACACTCCCCATGCCTAAAGGCAGGGGATTCTTACGAGAAACCGACTTAGATCAGCTTTACTCGCAAAGGGTTTGCCAAAAGCCCCCTAGCCACTCGCTCAAAATCGAGTCTATGGTTACTTTTACGTAGAATATTCACAGCACCATTTGCGTCAGCATTTAATATTTCGCCATTACTGGCGCGATATAGCCCGCGTTTCACACGTTTACCGCTAAACGTGACTTCTTGATGAGTGCCGTTCCAGACGGGGATTGCATCGCCATCTAGGAAACTGGCTTTCGACGTGTAGCTTTCTTCCTGCTCCACATGCTTAATGCCGTAACGCTCACATAGGTTTTCGAGTTGGTTGTGAAGTTGACCATGTGGAATCTGGACAAAGTTCTGATTGTTTCTCTTGCCCATGTTCGAGTCACGTTTCCATTCAGGATTGTACCCGATGACAATAGTGCCAATCTCATGATTCAGGCAGTAATTCACAATGTATCGTGCTGACTTCATCATGTAGTCGTGGACTTGATTGTTACGGTTCATCGTAATCCTTGCCATTTGCTCAGACCGAGGTAACTTTTGTTGATCTATGACGGATTGCAACGTTGCCATTCTCACGTTGTATTGATGGTTAATGGATTTTAGTTTCTTTCCGTCGATGATGAACGACGACCCATCAATACTACGAACGCAAGTAGCGAGGTTATCCAAACCAAGATCAATCGCAAGCGCCTTGTCTGGCGACAGAGTAGGTTGTGGTTCTTCTGACGCTTCGTAGACGAACTGAATTTTGAAGAATCGCGCTTTCTCAACAGGCAATATACGAACTTCTTTGATCGTTTTCTCTTCCAACCGAGAAGGGAAAGGAATTCTTATCCGTTTTAAGTCAGGATGCAACCGTTGAAACTCGCGCGACATGGGCACTTGTAAATAGCCATCCTTGATGACAATAGCGTTGATAGACAAGATGAGAGGAAAGTAGTCATTCTTATCAAGGTAGTGCGGAATCCGCACATCATGATAGCGATACTCGCCACTCTTCGCCTTTTTCAGTAGGTTAAAGAACGAGCGGAATGAACGGTCTACTACCTTGAGAATTTGCTGGCTCACACCTGCTTGAAGCAAGGCGTAATTCTCGCTATCCTTTACCGCTTGGTAGTTCGATTCGTAGCGAAGGTAACGACCTTCTGCAAAGAAGTATTGACGAATCGAATACAAACCCACGTTATAGAGATTTTTCGCGTACCTGCACATTTCGCGCAAGGCTTCGTATTCCACTTTGTTGAGTCCTTTGATCTGGTTACTCTGTGTTAGGTACACTGATGTTCTCCTTCTTTCTATATAGTTAGTATATAGAAATTAAAGATGTGCATCAAGACCAAAACATTCGCCTAACGGCGAGCACCTTATATCCCCATGGCTAAAGCCAGGGGTTTTACGGCACATTTGATAATTTTCATAAAACCGATCGTCTCAAGTGGTTTTCATCCTGAAAATGGAACTTGCGTGTAACTCGGCGACTATTCAGCAGGCCCTACTTATTTAGTTATTGTCACGAAAAACGAATGGGAAATTTCTAAAAATTAACCGAACTGATTTTCTCAGTCCGACTAATTTTGGGTAAAACAAGTGAATTGGGGAAATTTAATACCAGAAAGGACGGATGACCAGTGAAAACAAGAGAACCTTCGCAAACCTGGCAATTTTATAAATGGTTATTAAAGCATCCCCTTGGATCCATGCTGATCCTCATTGGCCTTGTCATCATCATAGGAATTCTCGGCTTTGAACTCGCAGGTGCTTGGAGAATTCCATCTTTCAACTGGTGGCGCGGCGCATAAATGATCAATCGACGTTCTTCTGATGATCTTGACAACATAAAGTAATTGGTGGTTTTCACTCGCTTATCAAAAGCAAGGATCTTTTTCTCCAACTCTAGGCCAAATTTCATGATTTTCGGAATGCTGACCTGATCTAGCGGTCCCGCGTAAAAGCTTAGATCTTCGTCAATCACTACTTTCGCAATAACGAGACTCCTCTTCCATCAAGCATTATTGCAGCACCATGACATATTGATTTCACATTCGTATCATATAGCAAAACAACTTGCAGGAAGCATCTCCTGTTTTCTGATATAGTACGTATAGTTCGGTTCGCAACGCACTTTACATATTATAGAAGCCGGGTGAGAAAGAATGAATAAACGGCATGTGGTCATTATCGGTGGAGGCATCACTGGGCTCGTAGCGGCGTATCGCCTGCGTCAATTCAATACCACTGACCATACATTAACATGCACGTTATTGGAAGAGGCCGATCGCTTCGGCGGAAAGATCGTCACCAGAAGAACAGAAGACTTCACGCTGGAATTGGGTCCCGATTCGATTTACACACGCAAACCTGCAGGCATCGAGTTCATCCGAGAGTTGGGGCTTGAAGACCAAATTGTTCCCGTTAGTCCCAGCAGTGGAACATTTGTCTGGCACAATGGGCAACTGCAACCACTCCCACCCGGCGTCAACACAGGCGTACCATCGGACATGAATGCATTTGCCAAAACCAAACTTCTTTCAGCACAGGGTAAAATGCGAGCATTGGCTGATCTGATCTTGCCTTTGGTGCCTTTAGAAGGAGACATTGCGATCGGAGACCTTTTGCGAAAGCGCCTTGGCGACGAAGTGGTGGACGTCATTGCGTCACCGCTTCTTGCTGGCATCCACGCAGGAGACATTGACCGATTGAGCCTTGATGCCACGATGCCGATGTGGCGTAAGATTTATGAGGATCATCGAAGTTTGATCCTCGGGGCAATGGCGATGAAGAAAAAAGCCCAAAGTGCACCAAGTACGCCATCAGGGCCACTATTTATCAATTTGCAAAACGGCTTGGAACAATTGGTGGATCATCTCATACAGTCGATCAAGAATGGCATCGACATGCACCTTAACACCAGCGCGACAAAAGTGACAAAAAATACGGACGGCACTTATGAAATCACCGTGAACAATAAAGGAACCGTCTCCACGATCGAAGCAGATGCCATCATTGTTGCCACGCCGTCATTTGCAGCGGCGGACATTCTGTCCTCCCTAGATATCAACTTAGAACCCTTACGGGCTATTCGTTATGCGGATACCGCCACCGTATCATTTGGCTATAAGGGCATCCCCTCATCCTTCCAGATGGCAGGATCAGGCTATCTTGTGCCTCGCAATGAAGGCACTCGCATCACCGCCTGCACCATCGTCTCGAACAAATGGAAGAATTCCTCGAAAAACGGCAATTTACTCGTCCGCTGTTACGTGGGCCGAGACGGTGATGAAGAAGCGGTTCATTGGACGGACGAGCGTCTGATTGAAACGACCCAACAAGACTTAAAGAAAAGTATCGACCTTTATGAAGAACCGTATTTTATTGAAATCAAACGCTGGCAACGCTCCATGCCGCAATACGATGCGGGCCATCTGGAACGCGTGCGAATGATGGAAAACGAACTGCAGAAGTACCCAGAGATCATTTTAGCTGGTGCAGCCTACCGAGGAATTGGCATCCCGGATTGCATCAAGGAAGCGACCAGAGCGGTAGATCTAGTCAAATCACTCTTTGTGCAGTAGGCATTAATTTCCTTGCTCATTGTTCATTTGATTGTACTTACTTTTTGTAATATACTCATTTTGATTTTTGTGAATTTCCTCACGTATAGGTGGTGTCTTATGATGAAAATGATTGCAATTGTTGGAAGCCTTAGAAAAGGCTCATTGAATATGGCCTTGGCCAAGTCGATGCAAGAGCGGTACCAGGGTAAGTTCGATTTGGAAATAGCGGATATTGGAACTTTGCCGTATTACAACACAGACGACGAAGAACATCCAGGTGACACTGTGCTAAAGTTAAAAAAACAAATTAACGAAGCGGACGCAGTGTTCATCGTCACCCCAGAATACAATTGGTCCATCCCAGGCGTACTAAAAAACGCGCTGGATTGGCTATCTCGCGGCGATAAAGTGCTCATAAACAAGCCGGTTCTGATCGCCGGCGTCACACCTGCCATGCTAGGAACGGTGCGAGCGCAGCTACACCTTCGTGAAATCTTGTCCAGCCTGGGAATTTCTGCTCGAACGTTACCTGCAGGAGGCAATGAGATCCTGATCAACATGGCTAACGATAAATTCGACGCTTCCGGGCGATTGGTTGATCAAAATACGCTGACATTTCTCGATCAAGTGGTGGACAAGTTTCTACAAATGATATAATCATGCGGCCTGGGCATCATGCTCAGGCTTTTTTTGTCTTATTTCTATTCTTGTCATCTTCAGGCAATGCGTGTATAATCTCTGCGGCCATTATTAACTTCTATTCATAAAGCGAGGTCTTTTTCTTGAATCAAAACTATGATGTGATCATTGTTGGAGCAGGGCCTGCCGGATTATACGCAGCCTATGAACTGACGCGCAAAGCGCCAACTGCTAAGGTTCTCTTAATCGATAAAGGCGTAGAGGCAAAGTACCGACATTGCCCCATTTTGGAGGGCAAAATTGACAAATGTCCACCTGCAAACAAGATCAAGACTTACGCCAGTTGCTGGCCTGCCTGCGGCATTATCAACGGTGCCGGGGGTGCTGGTAGTTTTAGTGATGGAAAATTTAATATTACTGCTGAGTATGGTGGATATCTGACAGAATACCTTCCTGCCTCGGAAGTGCTGTCGCTCATCCATTACGTCGATGAAATCAATCTGGCTCATGGTGCTCCTGAAATCATCACTGATCCCACCACGGATGCGGTGAAAGACATCGAGAAACGCGCCATCGGTGCTGGGCTCAAATTACTTCGCGCGCGTGTTCGCCACATTGGCACGGATAATAACATCAAGCTGATGAACAGCATTTTTTCCTATTTGGAAGAACGGATGGATTTGCGTTTTCGCACTTTTGTCGAAGACATTTTGGTGGAAAACGGCACCATCCAGGGCATCAGATTAGCAAGTGGAGAAGAGATCCGTTCCCGCTTTTTGCTGCTCGCTCCGGGGCGTGACGGGTCCACATGGTTGTCTGATATTTTCCGCCGTCATCACTTGAAGATGACGCGCAATCAGGTAGATATCGGAGTTCGCGTGGAAACATCGAACATCGTAATGAAAGAAATCAACGATAATCTGTATGAAGGTAAATTCATTTTTGAATCCCCCTCCACGGGACTTCGCGTGCGGACTTTTTGCAGCAATCCATCTGGTCACGTGGTAGTGGAAAACCACACCGGTGTCATGGCAGCCAATGGGCATGCTTATAAAGATCCAGCGCTTGGTTCAGAGAATACCAATTTTGCCCTGCTTGTCAGCCATCGCTTTACTGAACCATTTGACCAGCCGAATGAATTTGCCAAACAAATCGCCAGGCATGCTAACGAACTCTCTAACGGTTCAATCATCATTCAACGATATGGTGATTTGAGAAAAGGGCGAAGAAGCACCCCGGATCGCATTCGTGAAGGCTTTGTAGAGCCCACTATGAAAGAAGCAGTTCCTGGCGACCTAGGACTGGTACTCCCTTATAAAACCATGTTGGCGCTCCAAGAAATGATCGAAGCGTTGAATTATGTGACGCCTGGAATTTCCAGCGACCACACCCTCTTTTACGGTGTGGAGGCAAAATTCTATGCTGCACGTGCTGATGTAGACAAAAGCATGCAAACTAAAATCCATGGGCTGTTTTGCGCTGGCGATGGTCCAGGTATTTCCCGAGGAATTTCACAGGCCGCTAGCAGTGGCGTTTATGCGGTGAGAAATATTGTTCAAAGTTTATAAAAAAATGTGCTCATCCCATCCGATGAGCACATTTTTTTTGTGAATTCCATTGACTTATTAATGTTGGATGATTAACCTATAAATTAAATGATTGTTCATTCATTTATTGCTAGGGGAGATCATGGTGCCTAAAACCACTTCATTATTTGCCTATTTGATGCGAACCGTCATTCTAGCTTTATTTGGCGCATTAATACTTGTTTCAGCCATTCTTCTCCTTAATCACATCAAAGGTAGTTTGTTTTGGTCACTTGATATTGAAATCACGATTGGTTGTATCATAATGGGCGCCCTTATTAGTTTTGTTAACTACCGTAAATTTCTAGCGCCGATCCCTTCCTTAATTCATAACGTCATTGAATTTGGAAAAGGCAATTTTACGGTCCACTTTGACGAAGCAAAAAGCGGAGAACTTGCTCCCATTGCACATGCGTTAAACGAAGCCATCCAAAAAATTAGCGTTTTGTTGAATCAAGTATCAGAAGTGTCGAATAGAGTATCCGTCTCTTCAGCCGACCTTAGCTCCAGCACTGAAGAAACCAGCCATTTCACGGAAGAAATTGCCGTCTCCATGGATTCCATGCTGAAAAGTTCACAAGAACAGACTGAGAACATGAATCAAACTATGACTCGAATCAAGCACTTAAATGAAAGTGTGCTGCAAGTGGTGGAGACCACCAAACAAGCTTCGTTGATTTCAGAAAAGGCATCTGACTTTGCCGATAAAGGGCATGCAGAAATCTCTATTGCATTAACTAAAATGGATCATATCGCCGAAACATTCGACGAACTGACGAATGTCATGGAGGGTTTGGGGGGATTATCCAATGAAATCAGTCAAATTACGGAGCTAATCACAGAACTCTCGGAACAGACTAACCTCCTCGCACTGAATGCCGCGATTGAAGCTGCTCGAGCAGGAGAATCCGGCAAAGGATTCGCCGTTGTTGCGGACGAAGTGCGAAAATTGGCGGAGGAATCATCAGGTTCCGCCAAAAAAATCAACGCACTGATTGAGAAGATTCAGATGGAATCTCAGCGTGCAATTCAAGCAGTCAAATCCAACTCAGAAGAATTCCATACAGGGCGTACCGCAGTCCAGGGCTCTGGCAATGCATTCCAGCAAATTATGGATTCCATCCAACTTGCGGTGCAACAAATGCAACAGTTATTGAACACCACCAATGGACTCATGAATGTCAGTGGTCAAGTCTCGGAACTTTCCCATCAACTTCAAATCGCCCAACAGGATGTTGCAGGAAAAGTCAAGCACTCTACTTCATCGACAGAACAACAGTTGGCTACTATCGAGGAGATATCATCGTCTTCAAGCTCACTCGCAGAAGTGGCTAGCCAATTACAAGCCGTGATCAAAGAGTTTCAGGTTTAAGCAATTAACTTTGCAACGAAATACGCAACAAACGCGGCAACCCCGCCGACAAGCATGGTTTGAAGCGCGCTTTTAGCAGGCTTAGCGCCTGTAAACTTCCCTTTTACCCAACCAAATATAAAGAGCGCTGCAAGTGTGGCAATGACGGAAATCCAAAGGGCATGTGACGGGGTATGGATAAATATATAGGGGGATAAAGGAATCAATCCGCCTACAATATAAGAAATGCCAATGGTCAAGGAACTGTTTCGCGCCCGTTTTGGATCAGGAGTTTCCAAGCCCAATTCATATTTCATCATAAAATCAAGCCATTTGTCATGGTCCTTCGTGATGGCTGTTACTGCTTTTTCCATCGCTTCTCCATCAATTCCCCATGTTCGAACAATGTCTTCGACTTCTTGGCGCTCCCGTTCCGGCAACTCAACAATTTCCCTACGCTCGCGCGCTTCCTCTGACTGGTAGTGTTCGCGGTCAGTTCTTGCCGCCAGGTAACCGCCAAGCCCCATTGCAATTGACCCTGCCGCGATCTCTGCGAGACCCGCAGTGACGACAAGCACTGTAGTGGATACTGCTCCGGATAGTCCTGCGGCAAGGGCAAACGGAACCGTTAGACCATCAGACATCCCAATCACAATATCGCGTATTACTTCTGATGACTCAAAATGTTGTTCTACATGCACCATTGTTATTACCCCTTTAATTTTATAAAACATACATCATACTCATGAATATATTATAAAATAAATTGATAGATTTTCCTAATTTGCATCAAAATTTTTCTCGTCAGATAATGAAAACAAATTGATGATCTGCATAGACGTAAGGAGCGATACGATTGTTACAGTTTATATCATGGCAACAGGCTTGGGCGCTCTTGGCGTTAGTACTCGCAGGTGGCCTGATCATGGCAAAATTGACAGAGAGGCCAAAAATCCCGGATGTGGTTGGCTACCTTCTTCTTGGCATCGTCATCGGACCGACTGCCGTTCATCTTATTTCCGTCCCAAGCGACTCGTCAATCAATCAAATGTTGGTCAACTTGGGTGCTACGCTGATCCTTTTTGAAGGCGGGATGGGAATTCAACTCCGTACCCTGCGAAAAACATTGGTGACGGTCGTGCTTTTGGCCACGCTTGGTGTCATTGTGACGGCTCTTGTAGTCGGAGTCACCGCCCATTTTCTCCTGTCACTGCCTTGGGCTTACGCATTTTTGCTGGCTGCTATCATCGCTTCAACTGATCCTGCAACTCTTATTCCTGTGTTCAAGCGGGTTCGCGTAAACCCAAGACTCCAACAAACCGTAGAAGCAGAGTCCGCCTTCAACGATGCCACGGCTGCTGTTTTGTTTTTTACACTGCTGGAAATAGTTTCATCAGGGGGACGCTCCATTTCCGTATACCAGCCCATCCTCCAGTTTCTCATCGAATCTGGCATTGGCTTGATGATTGGTCTCTTCGGCGGATATATCGCGCTTCTTCTCACCTCAAAAAAATCCTGGGGTATTTTTCATGAATACGGCTCCATTGTCATGCTCATTACGGCGATGGGCACTTTTTTGCTTGCCACCGTTGCAGGAGGAAGCGGGTTTATGGCCGCATTTGCGGCAGGGCTAATCAGCGGAAATGGCAAATCGCTAAGATTACCTCTTTCCTCGAACACGGAAACCAATATCCAACACTTTTATCAGGCCATCACGTTTATTTTCCGGACGTTGATCTTCGTTCTACTTGGGTCACAAGTGGATTTTCGCATCATTGTTCATTATCTCTGGCCTGCGCTAGGCATCGTGTTAGTCCTCATGTTCATCGCCCGTCCACTCACCGTTGCCGCTGGCGTATTGCCCAGCCTCAGCGTACAATGGAAGCCAAGGGAATACCTGTTTATGTGCTGGACAAGGGAAACAGGCGTGATTCCTGCCGCACTTTCCAGCATACTGACTGTTCGCGACATCCCTAATGTGGATAGCATTCGCGCCGTTACGTTTGTCGCTATCATCGTCACCATTCTGCTTCAGGCGAGCACCACTGGACTTTTAGCTAAAAAATTGAATGTGCTACTTCCTTCTTACGAAAAGGATATTTAAAGGAGAGATACCAGATGGACGAGATCGAAGCCATCCTTCAGGAATTGCGGCCTGATTTCAATAAAAACGGCGCCGATCTTGTGATTGAGGATGTGTCAGACTATGATTTGACGCTGAGACTCACATTCACTGATGATGCTTGTATGGATTGTGTGGTACCGGGAGCAATGATCAAGCGGGGAATAGAGAAGTACTTACGGCAGCAGGCCATCCATCTCGATGTCACCGTGATTGATCCGCGCGCTGCCGTTTAAGATCAAGTTTACTCGTGTTTTTGGATGAGCAGGCTGTGCATTAACATGATACACCTGTCCATCACCATGGTCTTCCCGCTTGCTGCAGCGATTTCAGCGGCTTCTTCGCTGTAGATTCCCTGTTGGGCCCATATGACAGGTGCACTCAGTTGTACCGCTTCCTTGACCACACCGGGCAACGCATCGCTGCGTCTGAAAACATCGACAATATCGACTGAATCCGGGATGTCTTTCAGGCTCGCATAGGCCTTTTCGCCCAACACCTCATCTATTTTAGGATTGACGGGTATGATTTTGTATCCACGCTTTTGCATTTCCTTGGCCACCATGTAACTTTCTCGTTCCGGTTGGTCTGAGAGTCCCACCACGGCAATGGTTTTGGATCGAGTTAAAATATCACGAAGTTCTTCAAGGCTGGGGTTTTCAAACAAAAAAGTTCCCTCCATTCCCTACACATCATATCTATTCTGCATGAATCCTAGGCACTCTGCAAGCGCATTCGCACCTCTTTCAGGACTTCAAGCGCTTTTACCATACGTGACCCGTACCATGCAATTTCCCCATCAATAGGCAACACTTGTGAACCTGGCAATTGGTTTGCAAAAAAGTCCCGGTCACCATCAGAAAAAGGATAGGGCTCTGAAGCGAGAAAGACAACATCAGGTGCCAACTCGGTAAGCTGATGCAGAGAGACCTGAGGATAGCGACCGATCGTTTTCGAGAATACGTTTTGAAAGCCGAATCTGGACAATAAATCGTCGATATACGTATCATGACCTACCGCCATTTCGGGGTTTTTCCAAATCATGTAGGCGTAACGGTAAGTGAGGCGGTATTCTTCGACAGGTAAATTTTCCTTGATAGTATGGACTAAACCTACCGCAGCATCGTTCAACCCGGTAAGCCTACCGAGATCCTGGATTAACCGTAGTGCATCGTCTACCGTTTTCACATCCCCAACAAAAACGTGGTAATCACGTTCCAACGTCTCCACGATTTCCTTGGTATTCTCCTCTTTTTCTGCCACAATTAGATCAGGCTGTAGCGAAGCAATCCTTGGCATATTGACATCTTTTGTACCACCCACATTGAGTGCATTTTTCACATCCGGTTCCGGATGAATGCAAAATCGCGTTCTTCCGACGACATTGCCACCAGCGCCAAGTGTAAAAAGTGTTTCCGTGATCGAAGGACATAAAGAAATGATTCTTTTCGCGGGCAAATCGAGCACCAACCTTCTGCCCAAGTGATCTTTGATCAACACGAACAACGCCTCACTTTCATCAGGAAAGGAAATTTATATGTGTCATGGTCCAATACAGAAAAAGCGATCCAGCGATTGAAGGAAGCAGGCCTGTTAACGTTTCAAACTATTTGCAACAGTTCTCAGGAACAAATGAAAGCATGTATTGTCTGCACCAGGTTCAATAAAATGAAGGCACAAAAACTAATGACCTTTGCTAATTATTTTATATCAAAATGGGGTGGAGATTGGCATCTATTGCAACAGGCAGATCTTTCAACGGCGAGACAGCATCTTTTATCGGCATGGGGCATCGGACCGGAAACCGCAATACCCCTCGTGTCCCCTACTACTTTACTGTGGGTATGGACAAGACCGCGTTATTCATCAAGCTTGATCGTTTCATTTGCAGGCAACGCTTCCACCGATCGCAACCGTTGGTTGATGACGCGGGTTCTTGTTTCAATTTGCTCAAAATCCTGTCCTGCCTGTTCGATGCGCTTTCTTACTCTTTCCAATGTGTCGCCAAACTTCGAAAACTCCTGTTTGACGCTCCCCAAAAGCTGCCACACCTCTGAACTCCTCCGTTCAATGGCAAGCGTCCGGAACCCAATCTGCAGGCTGTTCAAAATAGCCCAAAGGGTGGTGGGACCAGTCAGGATCACGCGCTCATTGTTCTGGAGACTTTCAAGCAACCCGGGCCTTCGAATCAATTCCGCATACAGCCCTTCAAGCGGCACAAACAACAGGGCAAAATCAGTCGTATAAGGCGGATCAATGTACTTTTTGCGGATACTGATCGCTTCTTCACGCACGCGCCTCTCCAAACTTTTCCCCGCTTCTTCGACCATCGCCGCGTCCGCTTTTTCCTCGGCCTCGAGCAACCTTTGATAATCTTCGAGCGGAAATTTGGCATCGATGGGCAGCCAGACGGGGGCATCCGCATGGCCCTTGCCAGGCAGGCGTATGGCAAAATCCACGCGCTCCGATGAATGGGGCCGGACGGCTACATTCACTTGATATTGCTCCTGCGTAAACACCTGATCAAGCAGTTGTTGCAATTGTACTTCTCCCCAGATGCCGCGCACCTTAACATGGCTTAGCATCCGCTTCAAGTCGCCAACGCCGCCAGCAAGTGCGTGCATTTCCCCCAGTCCCTGATGCACCTGTTCTAGACGCTCAGAAACAATGCGAAAAGAGTCCCCAAGCCGCTGTTCTAGCGTAGCATGCAATTTTTCACCGACCATCTGCCGCATCTCATCCAGCTTAGTTTCCACCGTTTGGCGCATGTCTTGAAGGGAGTTGGTGACCATGTTCAGTGTCTGTGTGGACTGATCACGAAGGGTGGTTGATTGCCGCTGCGCTACCTGATTCAACGAGGACATCCATTTGGCAAGTTGCTCCTGTGTCTCGCGCCTGCCCAGCATGCTGTTTTCTGCCCACTCTTTGCGATTGCGCTGCGATTCTTCCCGCATTTCCCTTTCCAGCCTGTCCATCGCTTCAGCAAGCTCCTGAAAACGTCTGCCGATGAGCGGTGTCAGCCCATCTTTTCGTTGCCAGAGCATGGTTCCGAATAAAATCAATTGGAGAATGATAACAATGATAAGTAATCCAAACAACCATATCGATGGCAATTTCATTCCTCCTGATCTATCGCCAGCTTTTATTCAACTTTTACTATTATGCTATCTATAATTAAATAGCATTAGCAATCATCATAGCAAAGAACGGATGGTGGATATGTCTCCACACATGATATTAGCTCAATATGGATACGAGGGCGTTGCTTTTGCGCTCATTCTGGAATTTTTGCTGATTCCATTTCCTGCAGAAACGATCCTTGTCTTCTCTGGTGTAATGTGGCATCAGGGTGTGTTCCATATTGTCCCACTTCTCATCGTGGCCATTTTGAGCTCCTGGACGGGTTCGCTCATTGCCTATTTTATCGGAACTTACGTAGGCAGGCCCATCCTTTTGAAATTCGGTCGTTATGTCGGGCTTAATGAATCTAAACTGCACAAGGCGGAGTTGGTTTTTACCCGCTATTCACTACCCATCGTTGGTTTTGGTCGATTTATCGCTGGTATTCGTGTGCTAATTGCCTACGTGGCAGGTATGAATAAGATGAAATTCGGCGTGTACTCACTTATTACCATGGTTTCCGCGGCCCTCTGGAGTCTTGTGTTTATTTTCCTTGGTAGCACCGTTAGCGCAAAATGGCACCTGATTGTCACCTGGTCATCGGCGCACCCCATTCTCGCAAGTATCGTCGGACTACTAGTCCTCGCACTACTTTACGTGGTCTGGCGACTCAAACATAAGATAATAAAAATAGAATCCAATCAAACCCTCACCACCAAAACTGACACTCCCTAAGGTGTCGGTTTTTTGCATGTCCGTGCGCCAGTGATCTAACTTATTGTACAATGTGAGCAATGATCACTGGAGTGTGACCGATGAACCGTTGGCTGATGCAAATTCGCTTAAAACACAAAATTGGATGGCCCGACCTTTTGGTAGTCATTTTAATCGCAGGAACCCTTTACGCAATTCTGGATCTTGGCAAAGGAATGGTGGGTAAGTTTTCCCTCCAATCAGCCGGTGCTATTTCACTGAATCCACGGCTTCTTCCCTACTATGCCGGAAGATCGCTCCTGAGAATGTTTATTGCTTATCTCTTGTCGCTCGCATTTACCCTCGTTTATGGACGCTATGCGGCCTATCACAAAGTTGCAGAAAAAGTAATGATCCCGGCTCTTGATATCTTGCAATCTGTTCCGGTGCTTGGTTTTTTGTCCATTACCGTCACCGGATTTCTCGCTTTGTTCCCAAAAAGTTATCTAGGCGCAGAACTCGCCTCTATTTTTGCCATTTTTACCAGTCAAGCTTGGAATATGACTTTTAGTTTTTATCACTCGCTCACGGTGATCCCCGCCGATTTAAAAGAAGCGGCGAAGATTAACCGACTTCGCACCTGGGCACAATTCATCAAGCTGGAAGTCCCGTTCAGCATGATCGGACTCGTCTGGAACAGCATGATGTCGTTTGGCGGGGCCTGGTTTTTTTTAGCCGCCTCTGAGTCGATCACCGTGCTGCATAACCACATCCAGTTGCCGGGAATCGGATCCTATATGGCGGAAGCCATTGCGGTGGGCAACATTCCTGACCAAATCTACGGCATACTAACCATGGTCATCGTCATCATCGCTATTGATCAACTGGTTTGGAGACCGCTAGTTGCCTGGTCGCAAAAGTACAAATTGGACCAGAATGAGGCGACAGACGCCCCGACCTCTTGGTTTTTGCAATTGTTGAGGCGGTCTGAATGGGTGCAGAATACATTTAAGACATTAGCTGCAGCCATCAGCACTTTCATCCCCATGCGGTATCACTCGGCTGTAGAAACACCATTGCAAAAGCCTTCTCACAAACGCCGAACTGGCTTGCGGTGGTTGATGATCTTCATTTGGACGATCATCCTGCTATTTGCCTTGCGCTACTTGTATGCTGGTATGCTCGACATCGCCAAATTGGGCATTGGTCAGATTCTCTATGCTATCAAAATGGGCTTTTTCACTTTTTTGAGGGTTACCATCGCCACGTTTCTTGGTGCGCTTTGGACGGTACCCGTTGGCGTTGCGATCGGCTTAAACGGCAAACTCTCCCGTGTGGCGCAACCGCTTGTACAAATTTTTTCGTCATTTCCATTTAATTTGTTTTTCGGTCTCATTGCGATGCTTTACATGGGACTGCACATCAACTTTAACCTAGGCTCCATCCCGCTGATGATGCTTGGTACCCAGTGGTACATCCTATTCAATGTGATCGCTGGCGCCATGGCGATCCCCAGTTCTCTGAAAGAAGCATCGCTCATCCTTCGCTTGCGGCCTTCTCAAAAGTGGAAGACACTCATTTTGCCCGCGATTTTCCCAAACTTGGTCACGGGCCTGATCACCGCCAGTGGAGGCGCATGGAATGCAAGCATTGTCGCGGAAATCGTCAACTGGAAAAATCACTCGCTCATCGCCTCTGGCCTTGGTTCCTACATTGCAAACGCCACTACCAATGGCAACTGGTCGGAAATTTCACTCGGCATTGCGGTAATGTCTATTTTTGTTGTCCTTATTAATCGCGTGCTGTGGAGACCGATGTATCGATTGGCAGAAAACAAATACCATTTGGAGTAAGGAGATTCCCATGGCCAACCATCTGATTGAGGTACGAAGCATCAGCAAAGACTTTGAAGGAGCCAGCGGCCATCAGTTTCGCGTGCTCAGCGAAATTAACCTCAACATCCAGGAAGGGGAAATTCTCGCCATTCTCGGACCCTCAGGATCCGGTAAATCCACGTTACTGCGCATCATTGCAGGACTAGTACAACCAACCTCAGGAGAGGTGTATTATCGCAACCGGCCTTTTACGGGAACCAATCCCGGCGTGAGTATGGTGTTTCAATCATTTGCCCTCTTTCCCTGGTTAACCGTCCTTGAGAATGTGGAGCTCGGACTTCGTTATGTACCGCTAACCCGCGCTGAAAAACGACAAAAAGCGATTGAGGCCATTGACATGATCGGCCTTGATGGATTTGAAAATGCCTATCCCAAAGAATTATCAGGTGGTATGAGACAACGGGTGGGGCTAGGTAGAGCACTTGTCATGGAACCAGACATTCTGCTCATGGACGAACCATTTTCTGCGCTAGACGTTTTAACAGCGGAAAACCTGAAACGCGACCTGTTGGAATTATGGCAAATGGGCAAAATCCCAACCAAAGCCATCGTCCTTGTCACTCATGGCATCGAAGAAGCGGTCTATATGGCCGACCGGGCCATAGTCCTTTCTAGAGACCCGGCACGCGTCATTCACAACTTGCCGATCCCACTCCCGCATTGGCGCGACCGTAAATCTGACCCGTTTACTCGATTGGTGGACGAACTCTATTCCATCATGACGCAACAAAAAGAAGTACGCGCCATCCAGCAAGAAGCAGCGCAAATCTCGCGCAAAATCACCACCATTCCCAATGTGACTGCAGGAGCGGTGACTGGTTTTATTGAACTGATAGACGACTTAGGCGGCAGAGTGGATTTATATAAAATAGGCGAATCACTGTCACTTGATCTTGAAGATTTGCTTCCGATCGTAGAAACCGCTAGGATATTCGGCTTTGGCGATGTCCTAAGCGGCGATTTTGAGCTCACGGATATTGGCAAGCGGCTAGCCGATGCCACCGTTCTCGATCGAAAAACGATCGTACGGGACCAGGCACTCAAACACATCCCGTTGATGGAGCGCATCCTTTGGGTGCTCGAATCCAAGCGCAACGGCCAAATGCCGCGTGAATTCTTTCTCGAAATCCTTCAAAATAGCCTAGGTAAATCAGAAGCGGAGCAACAACTCGATACACTCATCAGTTGGGGGCGTTATGCAGAGCTTTTTGCCTATGATGAGGACTCGAAGCTAATCTATTCCGAAGAGTATGAGTTGCAAGAAACTGCTCAAGAATAGTTAAAATGTCATAGTATAAAAAGACTACAATCCCTTTGATGATGGTATAATCAGACTATACTTCATTGGAGGTGGATATTTAATGGCTTATGACTCACCGGTTTTCACTGCCATCATTCAACCGATGCGGGATGAATTGACTGCGATTGGCTTTACTGAAATACACACCCCGGAAGTCGTCGATAAAGTACTTACGAGTCATCAAGGCACGATGATGTTGGTTGTCAATTCGATATGTGGGTGTGCGGCAGGAATTGCCCGGCCAGCCATCGCTGAAGCGATGGCCAATGGCCCTACTCCTGACCATCTTTACACCGTCTTTGCAGGGCAAGATGTAGAAGCGACCGCACAGGCAAGAACGTATTTCACCAACTTCCCACCATCATCGCCATCAATCGCCTTTTTCAAGAACGGCAAATTTATCAATTTGATTGAAAGGCACCAAATTGAAAAACATTCCAAAGAAGATGTCACCCGGTTGATCGTGAAAGAATTGCAGCGGCTCGACGCTTAACTAGGAATAAGCGGCAGAACAGACATTCTGCCGCTTATTCCTTTTTTAAATTTAGGATTTTCCACGTTCTCCAACCTTTTTGATCACGAACATACACCTTTACGCTACGAACCAAAAATGGAGGAAATGATTCAGCCAAAACTTTTGCTTCGGTCTCCATTTGTTGCATGATGACAAAAGGTGTGCCAAACGAACTCATGGCCAAAGTCAGGTGTGGGTGAAAAGCCCTACTGTCCTCAATAATAGGAAGTTGGTCGGTGAAACGGATTCGGTTCACTTCTTCCCACACACTGTCTCGTAAATTTTGAAGGGATCTCCCTTCATCAAGGACCGAAAAGAACAATACGCGTTTGCCAAAATAACTGGGTGTCCCCAATTGGATAGTGAAACTGGATGTGGAAGAAAGTGCTGTTAACAATCCTTGTTCCATTGTCGATGCCTGTGTGTATTCTGCCGGCGGCAAAATAGTGATGTGAGGCTCCACGTGTTGTGCAAGCTTGCCGGGAAAACGGTGACGCAATGCGTCAATTTTCGCTTGTTCTTCAGGTTCAGGCGTAATTCCAATAAAATAACGCAAACTGGATCAACCCCCAAAATCGCAAAGTTGTGAATAAAATGGTACCATATTTGAGTGAGCTTCTTCGATACCCGCTTCATTGCCTATAAAAATATGCATTGGCAAGGATTGGTACAATGAGACGCACTCTGATCACCTTAGTCAGCCTGATCCTTTTGATCGCTGTTGCAGGTTACCTGTACATCCAATCAGTATGGAATTCTTCGATGTCAAAGACACTGGTGACAAAAGTACATCAAATTAGCGCCGTTCATGGCGGATTTGTCCCATTGTCTAAAATGCCCATTTTTTTGCAAAAAGCAGTGATCGATACTGAAGATCAGAGCTTTTATCACAATATGGGATTTGACCTCGAGGGCATTGCCAGAGCGGTGATTGCCGACATTCAGGCGGGGAGCCTAGTGCAAGGTGCTAGCACCATCACGGAACAGTTGGCTAAAGACATATTTTTGACTGACAAAAAAACGATCAGCAGAAAAATGAAACAAATTGCGATCGCCGTGATGTTGACAAAAAGTCTTCCTAAAAACGAGATTTTATCGTTATACTTAAATGAGGTGTATTTGGGCAATGGCGCCTATGGAATGGGAGATGCGGCGGAAATTTATTTTCATCGTGCGGTATGGCAATTGACTCCCGCACAGAGCGCCCTACTAGCGGGATTGCCGCAGGCCCCAAGCGAATATGACCCATTTACGCATTTGCAATACGCGAAACAGAGACAATGGGAAGTGTTGCAGCGCATGGTCAGCGTAGGCGACCTTTCGAATTCACGCGCCAAAGCCATCGCTTCACAACCGCTCGGCTTAAAATAGAATAAGAGATGTTCATTCGGTGATGATTCCCTAACTTCACAAACCAATCCCCTTCATCACTAACAAAAAAGCGGATCTGTACCCAACGAAGTGGTGACCACACTTCAAGATAGCGTTGCCTGTTCATGACGTCCCCCCTCTCCATGAACATAGCATGTCCGATTTAAGAGGACTGTCGAATGAACGAAGCCGATTGAAAGCAATTATCGACAGTTCGTCACACAGAATGGCATAAAATTACCTACTTCTAATTGAATTTAATGTGATAGATTTATTGTAGGCATTAAAGTGTGATAGAATATGAAATTATGGGATGACTTTGTCGTGTAAGGAGGGATAATGCCAATGATGGATGCTAAGGAAAAAACCTGGAGCTGGGCTATTCTTGGAGTTTCAGTAATCATGATGGTACTTGTCATGGTGGCTCTTGGGTAAATATAAAAGCGCTCACGCGCTTTTATTTTACTTTTAGCAGGAATAACTCTGGCTAACAGAGAAATTCCCATAAATAAATGTGATCTCAAGTGAATGGTTCTATAAATGTCGAGCTATCTTTTGTTTCCACGATAAGGAGTGACTTAGCGTGAGTAAAGAGTATCTATCCATGTTTATTGATGAGACGCGTGAGCATTTGCAAGCTTGGTCTGACGGTATGATCAACATGGAAAAAACAGGCGACTTAACTGCCGTTGCTACCATATTTCGTGCCGCGCACACCATTAAAGGCATGGCGATGACCATGGGCTACAAGCACATGGGTGAAGTCACTCACAAAGCTGAAAACTTATTGGATGATTTACGAAATAACAAATTAATGATCAACACCCCGGTAGTGGACGCTCTCCTGCATGCGCTCGACATGCTAGAGGTACTCCTCGATGACATTGAAGCCACTGAAGAGGAATCGGACCGAAACATCCAGCCCATTATTGATGAATTGACGGCAGCTCGTGAAGGTCGTGCCTTTGTTGCTACAGCTAAATCCGCTGTCCAAGCGGCCAAGGCAGAAACGGCAGCCACCGTTGCGATACAAGAAATTAGCACGGAAGAAGGCATATCCGACCAAGCGTTAATTCGTAAAATTGCTGAAAAAGCAATGGATGACGGTTTTCGTATCTATGAAATTCAAATTGGCTTCACACCTGAATGCATTATGCCACTTGCCAGATTCGCTCAATGGTTGCAACGGATTGACCAAGACTCACTGCTTTACACCAACCCGGATTCTACCATTCTTGATGCGGGCGATTACACCGGCGATATTACAGCAGTCATCGCATCCAGGGAGGATTTTGAGGTGGTTGGCGAGACATTAGCCGATATCTCTGAAGTGATGGTCAGATCAATCCAGGAATGGACGAAAAATGATGGCAATACATACGTCAAATCCGGCAACCTTCTACCGCAAGAAGGGCATATCACTGATGATGAACACGTGCGCAAAGTAATCGAACAAGCCTTAAAACAGAACTTTCGCGTATTCGAAGTGGGTGTACTGTTGGCAGAGACTTGCCAAATGAAATCAGCGCGCATTTTTATGGTGTTTGAAGCAATTGGCGGTCAAAATCACCTTTTATATACTAATCCGCACGTTCAACAAATTGAACAAGAACAAATGGCAAGAGATGTACTGTTTGTTATGTGGTCGAAGGAGGATTTGCAGACAGTGCAAAAAGCGATCCAAAGCATTTCTGAAGTGGATCTCGTCGAACTGAGGGAATGGTCCAAAGAAGGCGAAGAAACGCAACGCGGACCTAATATGGTACAAAAAACGGAACAACAAAAAACCACTACCACTGAAAAGCGCAAAATGAGCACGGTTCGTGTGGATACGGAAAAACTGGACGACCTGATGAACCTTGTTTCCGAACTTGCCATTGACAAGACCAGGCTGGAGCGAATCCGTACCGAAGTCCCACACACTGGCTTATCCGAAACAGTGGATCATATGAGTCGACTGTCCAGCCAACTTCAGGAATTGATCATGTCCATCCGCATGGTGCCGGTGGAGACAGTGTTCAGTCGTTTCCCCCGCATGGTCAGAGACACTTCTCAACAACTTGGCAAAGAAGTGGACTTTACCATCGTCGGACAAGACACGGAACTTGACCGCACAGTGGTAGAGGAAATTGGCGATCCAATCATGCACATGCTTCGGAACTCGCTCGACCATGGGATTGAGAGTATTGCCGAACGCCGAGCTACAGGTAAACCTGACAATGGACATATTGAACTTCGAGCCTATGCGGCAGGCAATCACGTCTTTATCGAGGTGGAAGATGATGGCCACGGCATTAATAGGGACAAGGTATTTAAGAAGGCACTTGAAAAAGGCCTAGTCAGCAGTTCTGAACATTTGACCGACCATCAGGTGTACCAATTGATGTTTGCTTCCGGATTCTCCACAGCCGATGCGATCAGTGACTTGTCTGGACGAGGCGTGGGACTGGATGTCGTCAAATCAAAAATTGAATCGCTCTCTGGGAAAGTGGACGTTTTCAGCGAGGAAGGAAAAGGCACCAAGTTTGTCGTACGCCTACCGATGACATTGGCCATTATGGATGGACTGATGGTAAAAATCGGTGATCATCCGTATCTCATCCCAATCGGTAGCATCACGGAAACTGGTGTACTCCGTGGGACGCAAACCGTCAATGGCTCTGAAGTAGTGATCTGGCGCGATCGTGTGGTACCTATCATTCGTGCACGCAACATCTTCAATGAATCAGCTTCCCATGAGGAAGGATTCGTGGTTTTCGTGAATCGCGGCGATAAAGTGGTGGGTATTGTAGTGGATGAACTATTAGGACAATTTGAAGTGGTATTAAAAACACTTGATCAGCGCCTTAAGAAGATTCCTTACTTTGCGGGTGCCACGATACTTGGCGATGGAGAAGTTTCCCTCATCATTGATGCGAATGCGTTCATTGATTGATTGGATTCTGTACAGAATGAACTATCTTATTGATGACGGGAGGTTGTGTTTTGAAAATTGTCACCTTTCGCATTAACAGCGAATTATATGCATTACCCGTAGATACCGTAAAATCAATAGAACGCATGCAACCCATTCGCCCTGTGCCAATGGCCCCAGAAAACATTGTCGGCATTATGAACCTGCGAGGCGTGGTGATGACGGTTATTGACCTTCGGGCCATGTTAAATATGCAGCAAATTGATTTTACGCCTGATACTAGGTTGTTAGTGATCAAAGATGTTGCATATATTGTCGATGAAGCATTGGATGTGCTTGAAGTTGATCCAGACCATGTGGAGATGCAAGATGACGATCATCCCCTCGTCAAGGGAATTATTCAGCAAGGCGACAAACTGATAGTCATGGTCAAATCCAATAATCTTTAAACGCATAATGGTAATATAATAAGGTGAAAAGAGTAGGTTACCCTTTTCACCGTTTTGCGTTTAGGCGATGATCGCCTGATATAGCGCTTCAATTAGCAACGGATCAGTATTTAACGAGTGTGTCCTCACAAAATCCAAGCCTAATTGATTGCAGTGAATTTTTGCCTCTACATCCAAATCGTAAAGCACTTCCAGATGGTCAGCAATAAAGCCGATAGGGCAACTGACCACCCCCTCATAACCATTCTCCTTGAGCGTTGACAGGACCCGCAAAATATCCGGACCTAGCCAAGGCTCACGCGTTCTGCCCGCACTTTGCCAAGCAAATTGCCAATCATCAATACCTACCTGACTGGCAAGTATAATGCTGTGTCTTTGCAGTTGTTCCGGATAAGGATCTTTCATTGCAACGATCCGCTCAGGCAAACTGTGCGCCGAGAAAATGACTTTTACCTTGTTGTGATGACGCATTGAAGACAAAGCCTCCTGTAAACGTGACACGAGCGCTTGATTTAAGGAGGATTGCTGATACCAGTCATGGATGAATCGAATGTGCATTCCTAACTCATCAGACCTCTCTTTTGCTTCATGAACATACACCCCTACACTGAGTGCCGAGTAGTGCGGGGCCAACACAAGCCCCACTGCCTCTTGAACCCCGTCAGCTACCATTTGCTCGACAGTTTGTGAAATAAAAGGTTCCGTATGCTTAAAGCCTACATACACGTGGGAAAAATCGGTTGGTGTCTCCCCCAACCGCTTCTCAAGTGATTCCGCCTGTGCATACGTTATCTCCGTCAGTGGAGACCTTCCTCCAATCGCATCATAGCGCCCTAGTAGCTCCTCGAGTTGCGCAGGTTCTGGTGCCCTTCCTCCCCTGATATGCGTATAATAACGCTCCACATTTGCCTTACTTGACGGCGAACCATACGACATCAGCAACACTGCACGCTTCACTGTCCTCACCTTGCTTTACTTAGTTCGCTAATTTTTTTCTCGCTGTATTCGTGAATGAAAGCAGTCAATTTCTGCAACACGGACGGGTCAACACTTGGCAACACACCGTGTCCCAAATTAAATACTAAGCCTGGCTCTTTGACTGCTTCATCAATAATTTCCTTCGCGCGGGACTGCAATACCTCCCACGGGGCAAACAAAAGTGCCGGATCCAGGTTCCCTTGAAGAGAGACCATGCCACGAGTGCGTTCTCTTGCTGATTGTATGGGCACCCGCCAGTCAACTCCTACCACGCCTGCGCCAATTTGCGAAAAATCAGCAAGCAATTCGCCTGTATTCACGCCAAAATAGATACTGGGCACATCCAAGTCTTTGATTCCCGCGAATATCTTTTCCATAACAGGCCTGACGTAACGCCTGTAATCGGCAGGTGCCAGACTACCTACCCAACTATCAAAAATCTGAACAGCATCTGCACCAACCATGACTTGTGCCCGCAAATAGGTGACCACCATATCCCCAAGCTTGTCCATCAACAATTCCCAAGTAGCAGGCGCCTCATACATCAAGGTTTTCGTCAGCAAATAATTGCGAGATGGTCCTCCTTCGATCATATAACTAGCAAGTGTAAAAGGGGCTCCTGAAAAACCAATTAGCGGCACGTCAAGTTGCTGTTTGAGAAGTCTTATGGTTTCAAGGACATGTGGCAAATCCACTTCCGGATGAATTTTCCTCAGTTGCTCCACATCATGAAGTGAGCGAATCGGATTCGCGATTTCCGGCCCCTTGTCCTTCACCAGCGAATAATTCACTCCCATGGGGCCAAGCGGAATCATAATATCGGAAAATAAAATAGCTGCATCGACATTTAGCTGCTCAACAGGCAACATCGTCACTTTTGCGCAGAGAGTAGGATCAAGACATATCTCTTCAAGAGTAAAATTTTTCCTTATTTCCCTGTATTCCGCCTGGTAGCGCCCTGCCTGGCGCATGTACCATACTGGCAACCGCTCTACCCTTTCACCTCTACAGGCTCGTAAAAACAAATCATTTTTCACAGTCCCAAACCCCTTTATCACTAAACATCGTTTCCATATTGCCTCCAGATGTTTTCACATCGGTAAAATATCAATCTTCATGATACCACAATGGCAAACTCGTAACGAAAATTCAGCTTAAAATATAGTTAAAATAATTATAAAATATTTTTATTTATGGTTGATGACAATTTCCCATTGCGTTATCATGATAGTAAAGAATAACTAATTGGGGGTCAGGAACTATGCCTTCCATTTCTAATCAAACACTGCAACTCCTGAGTACCCTTGTGATTGTGGTAGGAGCTTTAACTGTTATTGTGATCCGAATGCGAGCAGCAAGAAAACCCACCTCGATCAAAAAAATCCTTATACCACCACTTGGGATGTCAACTGGATTTCTGATGTTTGTGGTGCCTATCATGCGTATCTCTTATCTATATGCGTTGGCTGCATTTCTTGTGGGAATGGTATTCTCCATTCCACTCATCACCAGTTCCAAAATGCATCGGGGAGAAGACGACCAAGTGTATTTGAAGCGTTCTCCGGCATTTGTCGTGGTACTGCTTGGTCTTCTTGTCATTCGCATCCTGCTACACACCTACATTGAAAAATACATCAGCATTCCTCAGACGGGTGCTGTGTTCTTTATCCTCGCATTTGGCATGTTGCTACCATGGCGAATTGCGATGTTCTTGTCCTATCGAAGGTTTATTCGTCGGGATCATGGCGTATTGCAGAAACTCGCAGAAAACTGACCAATTAGCATCTCCCCTTTGGAGGATCTTCTCCAAAGGTTTTTTTATATCCATCCGACAGCAAAAAAACCCACCAACGCAGCTCCGCCTGCAATGAGCGATGGGATGAGCAGCGGCCTTGTCAACTCCATCACCTGTTTATCCAAAACAAGTGCTAACGTTGCCGTATTGTCACTAAGTGGTGACGCAAAACCGCCAAGCGTCCCCCCCGCAAAAATAGCGGATAGCGTCAAGATAAGTGATGTGCCTGTTGCGAGCGTGAGTGAGATGGCGATCGGCAACAACAACCCCCATACGCCAAACGTCGAACCAAGGAAATACGAGAGTACCGAACTCGCTAAAAACAACATAGGTAATATTAGGAAATGCGGGACGTGGGCCCCTAGTACGGAGGTGACCCAGCGCGTAAATCCAAGCGATGTAGCAATCCCCGCCACCGCCCAGACCAAAATGAGCAGTAGCAGCACAGGCATCATCTCGTTGCCACCAGAGATCACCGCTTTCATCAAATTGCTGATGGTTTCCTTTCGAATTAAGAGAAACACCACTGTAATGACGAGCGTGGCGATCAGAGCCTGCATCATGGCCTTACTCGCATCCGCATACAGTAAGGCGCGAAGTGGATTTGTCGAGTACCCTATTCCGCTTATATAGGTAAAAACAAGCGTCAGTGCCCACAACACCAGCATGGGGAGAACAAAATGCCAAACGTGAGGAGTGACATCCTCGGCAATCTCTCCTGGTTTGATGTTCAATTGATGCTCACCAGACCCGCCTGAACCAATCGCCCCCCATTCCCCACTGAATGCAGGCTGATGCATTGTTTTCTCCCATTTGGCCTGTTTCCTTTGCTCCAAGACTTGATGCTTCCTGTAAAAAAAACTTTGCCACAAAGAGAGAAGTAAAATCGCCCAGGCAAAAAAATTAAAGGGAATGGTTTGCAAAAACAGTGAATAGGTGGACCCTGTGTAATGTACTGATTTTGCCGCAATGGCACATAAACCGACCATATACCCTACAAAGATAGTGCCAATCGGAAGCACAGCCGCAAGTGGCGTGGCCGTTGCCGTCAGCACAACGCCTGACCTGATTAAGTCCTTTTGATCTTTGGCTAACCCCCGCGCTAAAAGCGGTCCCATGGCGAGGATGCGAAAGTCAGGTGCCATTGCCGTCCATAATGAGGATAACCACAATACCCCATAAGCTCGTCTGCGGGTTTTTGTCCAGGGTTCAAGCCAGTGAATAAAGCCCTGTATCCCGCCAGATGCTCTGAGAAGTCCAATAAACGCCCCAAACAGGTACAAAAATACGAGAAGGTGCAAATTTCCGGGAATCAACAACTCTTTATAAAGGTAAGTCAATAGCGTATTGAGCATTGGCATGATCCCAGGGCTGATTAACCATGCGCCGAGAATGACGCCTACCCCTAGCCCCACTAATACCTGTTTGGTCCATAAAGAGACCAGGATCACCACCAGTAAAGGAAGAACTGATATCACATCCGCAGCCACGTTCACGCCCCCTTAGGGGTATTTTTCACGTAACTGCCTACTGCTTATTCTAAGTTTCTGCCATCAATAGCCTTGATGCCTATCGACTAGTCCCAGAAGCGGCCTACCACTTTCGAGTCGTTCGTAATTTTCCATAAAAAACCGACTCACATCGCGGCTGAGGCTTGGCCCTGATATGTGAGGCGTGATGTACACCTGCGGCAGCTCCCAGAAAGGATGGTCAACCGGCAACGGTTCTTCTTCAAACACATCCAATATCGCCGCGCGCAACTTTTGCGACTGAATGCGTGCAAGGAGCGCCTCCTGATCCACCGTTTTGCCCCTTCCGATATTCACCACAATCGAAGACGGAGACATGGCAGCAAGTACCTCTTGATTCACCACCTTGTCCGTCTCTTTTGTATGAGGCAATACGATCACAAGCACATCCACCAGGCTGGCAAAATCCACCCACTTATCAGGAAAAAAATGTTGTTCAACGATCTTCTCATGGCTTCCAGTACGACTGAGCCCGATCGTTTTCATACCAAAAGCCTTGCCCAGTTTGATCACTTCTTGTCCAATCGATCCGAGTCCTGCCACGCCAAGAGTTTTTCCTGCAAGTGACTCTGGCCTCTTAGGGTTCCATTCTCGACTTGCTTTTGCTTCTAAAAATCGATTCACTCCTTGATATTCATGCAACAACCAGGTGAAAGCATATTCTGCCATGACCTTCCCAAACTGGCCAACGATTCTTGTCAGCAGGACCGATTCAGGCAGCCCCCTTACCACATCTTCCACCCCTGCCCCCATCCATTGCACCCAACGCAACTTCGGCATTTTCTGGTACAAATGTGCGGGAAATTTCCAGGCAAAAAGAATCTCCACCTGATCCAGCCACTCGCTGGCCTCTTCCTCGCTTCTGGCATGCACCACCTTTGTCAGTCCCTGATCAGTGAGGTGATGGGCGTATTTTTCCGCCTGTTTTTCATGATAGACGAGAATCATGGGTTCATCTCCTTTAACACATTCCAAATCTCCATCTGCTCAGTAGGAAGGGACAGTTCCCGTTCATCAGGATGAATCCATCGCAAGTCGTCCACTTCCGCATTTGGCACAAACGGCAACTCGTTTACCAGTTCACAATAGACGGCGATATCGAGCGTAGCATAGCCGTCCACGATGGTGATCAGTTGTTTGGCTTTGACCACCATGTTCGCTTCCTCTCGTAATTCTCGTTCTGCGGTTTCAAAAGGACGCTCATGCCGCTCCATGATTCCGCCGGGGAACCGCCAACGGTATTTTTTCCCGTAGGTATGGTGCAGAACAAGCAGGCGCCCGGCATCATCTGCCACAAGCGCCACCACTGCAATCACATATTTGGGTTTTACGATATAGACGATCCACTTGGATAGAAAACGCGGTGTCAAACGAAACATGAACACCACCAACCGCTGCCAACTTCGAGAGATCATTCCCTGCACTATACCACCGCCGGATTATCGCTCATTTCGCCATGAACCATGGCTACCGCAAGCACTGCTGCAATTCCCCTCAGTACACTAATCATTTCGCTGCGGATTTGATACGGTTTTTCATAGCCACAAAAAAGGAGCCCATAGACCTTCCCCCTCACAAAAATCGGCACTTTTAGTGAAGAGCGCAGATTCAGGAGATGGCTATAGGGTCTTTCCTCGTCTTGTGTATCCTGGCTGATAGAGATCTCCCCGGCGATCATTTTTTTCATCACATCAAAAGGGATATCAGGCCTATCTTCCGTAACCGACTCGGAGATTATGGCTAAGGGCGTAGCAACTCCTGCCTTACTCACTTTTAGCACTTCCACGTGGTCGACAAGCAATGTCGCTTTGATATAGTGACAGGCATCAATGGCCATTGCCTGCTCATTCTGATAGCCAAAACAAACCTTCTCCAGGTACTGTGCTAAAAGAAGTCCATATGTCAACTGGTCAAATTCGACATAGGGAGGTTCCATTTTTTCATGAATCTGCAGGAACCTCTCTGTGGGAATGTCTCTAGCCGGCTTAGCCATTAAAAATCCTTGCCCTACCTCGATTCCCAAATCCAGAAGCGCTTGCAACTCGCCTTCTGTTTCGATGCCTTCCGCAATAATGCGGATCGAGGTCATACGCTTTGTAAAGGTCACGACGCTTGCAATCATGGCCGCTTTCACAGCGTTAATATCGACGTCCCGCACGAGACCGATATCAAGTTTCATCCAATCAGGAGAAATCTCGACTGTTCGATTGAGACCTGCATAACCGCTCCCCACATCGTCAATCGCCACTTCCACGCCCAATTGACGATATGGCGCTAAGAGTTCACTCCATTTTGACAAAGAAGGATCTGCGGTAAATTCGGATATCTCAAGAACGATCGGCATATTACCATGTGACATCCGGACAAATTCCTTGATCGCAAAAAGAAGTTCTCGCGACCTGAGACTTTCTGGCATCACATTGATAAAATAACGCATATGGGGTACTGAGCGCTCAAGGATTTGTTGCAGTGAATTTTTCAATAGGTGAAGATCCAACTGATACAACTTTCCTAGTTGCTCCGCTGCCATAAACAAAAGTTCAATAGGAATGAGTGCCCCATCTTCATCGGTGATGCGACTCAATATTTCATACGCAATTACTTGCCCATTAGTCAAATGCACAATGGGTTGAAAGACAGAGGTGATGCGGGAAACATGGAGATACCTTTCCCACACAGACTGCAAATGAGGTTCCAAATCATCGATGCTGCGAATAGTGTATCACCTCAAACTTTTTTAACAGCGTTCACTATGGACCTAGCGATCGCTTCTACCGCCAATGCCCCCACCAATTCCACACGACTCTGCACATCGCCAGTGGATAACGCGAAAATGGTATCGCCATCAAACGGCGTATGTACAGGACGTATCGTTTTTGCAAGGCCGTCATGAGCCATCTGCGCCACTTTATTTGCTTCCGGCTTGCTCAGTTTTGCATTAGTGGCAACACACCCTATTGTCGTGTTCTGACCAAAGAATGCTTCTGATTGAGCACTTTTGAGTACATCGATACTTGGTATAAAAGCGCTTTCATCTTCATTCATTTCGCCATTATCTCGTCGTATGCCTGCAATGATCTCCCCATTTTCCGGATTCACCACTTCTCCGAGCGCATTGACGGCCACGATCGCGCCAACGACAAGTTCACCTACCGCGATGGCGTAAGAACCAATTCCCCCTTTGCTGGCCCTCTCTATCCCCAGCAATTTGCCCACAGTAGCACCGCACCCCGCGCCGACACTGCCTTCCTCTACAGGAGAGGAGGTGGCCAGCTTGGTCGCCGCATAGCCCATCGCCTCATCAGGCCTGATGGTAGAAGAGCGATACGCCAGATCAAACAGCACCGCTGCAGGAACAATCGGTACTTTCGCGACGCCGACATCAAGCCCAATCCCCATCTCCTCGAGCGCCTGCATGACCCCGCCAGCAGCAGACAAGCCATAAGCACTTCCTCCTGAGAGTACCACAGCGTGAACGCGCTCCACCGTATGCACAGGATTCAAGAGATCAGTTTCCCTCGTACCAGGCGCGGATCCCCTGACATCCACGCCGCCGACTGCACCTTTTGGTGCCACAATCACGGTGCAACCGGTACCTGCTTCCTCATCCTCAACCTGACCCACCGTAATGCCTGGCACGCTGGTGATCGTCATTGCCTCATGCCTATCCATAGACCTCTCCTTCACCAATCGGACATTCAGATGCGGGAACCTTTTCTGCCACGATCTAACCTCCACCACGCGGCGACTACTGCCACCGTGATGATGATCGACACCACGGCTTCAGGCACCCCGTTGATAAGCGCAATGGAAGCGCAGGCCTGTAATGACAAATATCCGCGCAAGTAAATCATCGCTAATACCAGGATCGTATTCGTGGCGGACCCGATAAATCCCGCGACCCCAATAGCCAAAATGAGTCCCCCGGTTTTGGCTTTTGAAAAAAAACGTTTCACAAGAACATATGCATAATAGCCGAAAACACCAATAAAAATTCGTGG
>JAJZCW010000045.1 GCA_021828865.1 Bacillota bacterium | reverse complement strand
TTTCTTAGCATGTTCGACAATAGAATCCATGACTCCTTCCAAGGAAACCTTGGAAGTCAGTTTACTAAAGTCTTCATTAGAAGCCGACAGACTCTGAATAGAGTCTGCCAATGCATAAAGGCTTTCAAGAGTAGTATTCTGTTTACTTAATTCTTCCATATCTCTTTCAATGGAAGCTTGTTCTAAAGCGATAAAATCAGTATTCTGTTCTTGATAGTTCAAAACTGTCCTTAAAACACTACTCATCGCATTAACTCCTCAAAATGGTTTCAACGCCTTCGGTACGCTCGCTAGGATTCACCAAGGCAGATAAGAGACTGTCGTCAAAATAAGCCCCTAAGAGCTTGGCTGTGGTGTTGTTGGCTCCGTATAACACACTACGGAAAGGAATGAAACGCGGATTAACCTTCTTCTCCTCCGCTTCCGTTTGAATCTGGTGTCGGTAGAACTCCATGAGGTTGTTCGGATTGCGACTCACGGTAGAAGCAATCATTTCCAATATCGTATTCGTGCGACTGAGAGAATCCCCTGCATACTTCTTCGTCTCTGCAAAGAGCTTTCCAATATCCTCATACGTAAAGGACCACGGCACGTGGCCCTTAGCGATGATCTCGTTGTACAAATCGTAGATCAAGAAAATGTCCATAACGATGTTGAGGTTTGTTACGAGAACGGAACCAGGATCAAAAGAGAAGACGAAATACTCTTCGTCTCCTACTTTCTCAGTCAGAATCTCCGATGGTTGAATGGTAAGCATAGACGGCACTTTCATGACGCTATAGTACTTATCTTCCACGACTATTGTCATGACACCAACGATCTTGATTTCGCTGCCCACAGATGCGAGCTTGCGCTCTACATAGCGCTTTGGAGTGTAGACCTTACAGCCCTTTGATGAAATCAGCATACTGTCTTTTTCAATCAAAGTCTCTTTAACCCTCTTCGGGTCTCGCACCATAGTAGAAACATCCATGGGTTAATCCTCTTTAAACGTTTGCCATTGACTCGGTTTGAATCATTGAGCCAACCCAATCGACTACCAAGTCCATCATCGACCAATATGCGGCCTCGACTACAGGCGCGTTAGGATTACTCTCAGCGTAGAAGTCGACGAGCGCAAGGATCTTCTTGACATCTTTTCGAGGGAACATGGTTGCGCAAATAACATCGCGCACTAGGGCATGGATGTTTTTGGTGTCATAGACCGCAAGCCCTTCAACGATGGTAGCCAGACGTTGCTGGGCCTCAGCACGATTCAGGCCTAACTTCTCGTCCGACGTAGCGATCATGGACGATACCACGTCCCGCACTGCGGCTACGGTCGTGTTAAAGATTTTAGACATCTGTTCGGTCTTTAGTAGTCCGTAGAAACGACTCCAAGCGTCCTTATAACGCTGTGCATTCTCGAGAAGAGGCGTGCCCTTATCGATGTCCTTAAGGTCGCCTACGACATAAGCACCAAGAATGATCTCTGGAGAACCGCCCTGGCTCAACCATTCGTTGTAGATGTGTTTGTCTACCTTGATGGATGCGTTGTCGGAAGCATAGATAGCTTCAGGACGCCGACGCGGATAGTCCAGAACGAGAGTCTGGCGCTTGAATTGGTCTGCTTGCTTACGCAAATAGATAGCCAATGCTCTACCAGACTGTTCCATGATCGACGACACGTAGGCTTTGTAGTCCGATAGACCCATATTGACGCCTTCTGGAACGTCGTTCATGAATTTCTTGGCTAGCAAGAAAGACAGCAATGCAGCAGTTTTGGCATTGGGGTAATCCGTGTCAGGATAACGAACAAAGTAGGAAAGGTTCGATGGGCTGATATTGCCAGAAGTAACGATTTCGAGTTTGTCGGCTTGTGCTTCTTTGTCTGGTTCGATGTTCGCCGAAAAGACGCCCTGAAAGACCGAGCGAATGATCTCTGGACTCGTGCCTTCAAGAAGGGCTCGAAGAGGGCCATCGTAGGACTTACTGCCAGTCATGGCGGCGTCGATCGTCTGTTCGACGTTCATGTCTGGGAAGACGTGTTGGACAGTGACTTCTTCGAACGCTGTGTCGCTATACCGCGCGACGAGATCGGCGAGGGCCGGAGACAACAAAGCCTCCGGCGCTTCAACCGGCAAAACAGAAATGCGGTTTACGTTGGACTGAATGGTCTCATCAATGCGTTCATGGATGGCTACTAGAGCTTCACGAATGATAGGATTGACGACCGTACGAGCCAACAAAAAGCTATCCTGGATTGAGCGCGCAGCCAGCTGACTATAGGTTTCAATGAGGTGGTCGTGTGTAGAGGTGCCGTCGACCTCAGGAACTATGGAAGCTTCGATAACGTCGCGCGGGCCAACGAATGCTTCTCGGGTCTTCGGCAAGCCGTTTTCGTAATAAACAACTTCCCCCTCCAGACCGTCCGGGTAGGATGCCTTACAGAGCTCAGCAAGCGGCGTGTCGGTCTTGGGACCAGCGACGATGCCTACGTCAGTGAGCTGATTGATGAGATCGCAGACAGCGTCATTGGCAGAGATTTCACGGATCATGTCAGTTGACCCCTTGGTTTTTGATGAACAAAGAACGGAACTTCGCTGCAAGCGCAGCCGTAACTTCAGTAGGAGTTACTGGCTTTCCGTCCACTACAGTACTGATGTCGTCGCCACCAATCCTCTCAATGATTGAAGTGGCGAGTTCGACGGCATTCACGATCGCCAGACAGTTCATGCCACGAACAATATCTTTCTTTTCCATTACTCACCCCTATAAGCCATGACAGCTTCTTTTCCTAAAAGTTTAAGTAGCGTGTTGGTGGTTCCCATCAAGATAGCCGAAGGCACAATGCGGTTGTTGATGCCTTGATAGCCGAACAACGCGTCTAAGGGTTCTCCTTCTGCTGTTGTGTTGGTGCCGACCATGACACGCCCCACCGTACTCTTCAGCTGGTTCCCGAAAACAAGCTTATCTGCCTGAGCCATATGTACGGTTTCCGTGATGTAAATGACAATCACCATGGAGTCCGGATCTACGGCCTGTCCTTCAATGCGTGCTCCAACATCGACCTCATTGGTAGATTTCGGAATGCCCATCTTTTCGCAATAAGCTTTCCTGCGCTTGTCATAAAGCTTGGCTAGCGTAGCCAGACTAGATGACATTTGGTCGATTTCTCCGTTGTAAAAGATCTCGATTTTCTCTACCTCACCAATGTGCTTGGCACGCGGAGTTTTGTTGGCCAGCAGCCTCAAAGTGGCCAAAGAGCGTTCATCAAAGATGTCCGCATTTCCGGCAGTCTGATCTTCGATCGTACACAAAATAGTCTCGAGATCTGTCACAACACCGACATCCACGAGTCCTCTAACTTGCTGATCGAACTTAACCTTGATGGCTCTAGGCTTTGTGATACGAGTCTTGAGTCTGTTAGCCAGTCCAATAGAAATGGCCGACGAATCTTCGAAGGTGTCTTGAGATTGCACCAGCGCCACGGTTGCCAGCATAGAAGTTTTGTAAACTACCTGCTTTGGATCTAAGACATCGCGTTCGAAGAACATCTTATTATAGCCGATGACATCCCCCTTCACAAAAGAACCCCCGACCTTGTAGTCGGTGATAACGTAGTGAGGAATCGTTTCTCCTGCCGCTTTGCCGAAGGTTGTTCCTAGCGGGCAACTCTCGACGTCCCCATCGGTATATTCGACCTCCATGTGCTCGTCGTCGATAGCAACTACTTTTCCGTCTTTCTTGGCGACAATAGCGTAAGCGTTGTCTACGCGTTGTGCTATGACCCGTTCGTAGCCCGTTCTTAAAGGAGGGACAGTGTAGCCTTCAGCGTAGATCGTTTGCGCGTTTTGGATACTAGTGAAACCGACACGTCTCATCGTAATGTTCAATAGGGGTCGTTAATCCCTACCCGTGCATTCGAGCACTGCTGCATGTCTCCATGCATGTCCAGACCATATCTTTTCCCTTTGACAAAGGGAATCTCCTGTTTCGAGCCTACTTAGACTCTACACGCTGACAAAGCGTTGGTCGTTGAACGTTTCTCATAGCCCATAAAGGCCTTAGAGACTTCGCTGCTGATTGTCCAATCCCATGACTTTTCAAACCGTGGCTTTGACTTTCGTCTCGCAGTGGTGTCAGGGGCTCTAAGGAGTTTCCAGCAATTAAGGAGAATTCTATTCTGTAGTTACCTACAGAAAGGACTAATGTTTCAATCGTCGATGTCGGATCCAGGCGCCAACAGCGCGCTAGTACTGAGTAGTTTAGACGGCCCATCCTTCTTGTCTAGTGTTCGTGTTAATCCGCGAACGCTCTTGTAGTTAGGATCTGGCGGAGCAAAGATCACGGTGGCTACGTCAGAAGAATCCGAGGTGGATTCAGACGTAACACCCAATGCCGTTTTATGGAATATGCGAGCTTCTCCAGTCATGCTGCGAGAACTACGTCCACCATTACCAGCAAAGACCACAACCTCTTTTTCACGGAGATTCTGTATTGGATTACGGTCTTGAACCGGCATGCCAGCTGGGTCTTGCAGAATAGACTGCCAAACCGCATATGGGTTGAGGTCTACAGAAGCCATACTCGTCACTGCGCGCGATTTGTAATTGCGAATAGCACGCACCATTTCGGTATAGACAGCACCCGCAAAACGTTCGTATCCACGATCGCGCATGTAACGCATATCCATGGGATGTGGGGAGTCGTCTGTTTCGAGCATCTGCGACGCCTCGAGCAGCAACTGAACCAGGTCTGTAGGCTCTCCCATTTCCTTCAGTATTTCGAGAGTAATGGGATCGATGAACATTGCGAACATCAATTCGATCTCGCGACTGAAGCGAGCACCCAAGCCATTGCGTTCTAAGATGGTCCCATAGACGTCGGGCTTGTTGAATTCCTTGGATGAATACCGACGCAGATCCCTATGGTATTTCAAGAAACCGCCTAGCAAGAACTCATGGTTTTTCTTGTCCATCGATACTACATAGGTTCCGTCTTTGAACCGCAACGGAAACTCGTTTTCGTTCACCACGTAACGTTCGCCTGCCGAATACCATCGCGGACTAGCGCTCAAAAGCTTGAGCAGCGTACCCAAACCTAAATGTGCTCCGAGCACAAAGCCAAGAGGAATAGCCTTGGCAAAGATACCCAATTCTACAAACTCGATGGGTTTCTTCTCTAGAGGCATTTTAAGAAGGATTTCGAGGGTTCCCATATCCTCCAGATCGGCTGGATCGTCGTTGTTAACGATGTAGAGGACGTTGTCGAATCCTACACCGATTAAACGGTTCTTCTTATCCAGTCCAATCGGGGTAATCTTCCCCGGATGGCGTTTCGGGTAGGGCTTCTTATCAAAGGCCTCGATTCTCTCCTTTCCAAAGAAAGCTTCGCGTTCGTTCCAGTCAATACAGAAAACAATTCCTTCGGCAGTGAACTTACTGAAACGTTTGCTAAGGATACTGTAAATGCGCGGCACTTGAAGATCCGGATTGAAACACTCAGACAACATCAGGTGTGTGATGGTATCGTCGTTCCTGTCCGATCCCGCACGAGTGATGTAGTTCAGTATCCAATCCTCGTAGCTATTTGCTTTGCGTTCGGAACGATAGACAAACATCTTCGAGTAGTAGCTGGTTAAAGCGACTCGATCTGGAGCAATCTTACGAATTGGAACATCGATTCTCTGGCTCCTGAAGATGTTTCTAACGCCCCCAACCATATATGTCCCATCGGGCCGTACGGACGGCAAACGGAAACGAACCGTCGATGGTTTTCCAGTGACCGGAACAAAACGTACAGTATGGATTTCGTACTCGTCCTGAACGTCGTGGACTTTTTCGATGTCGTAGCTGTAGACAGCAATGCCAGCTGCCTGCATACTGACGACAGCGCCCATGATATCTTTGTGCATGACCTTTTCGACGTATTGCGACGTAAGGGTCTTGAGGCTACTATTGAGTAACGAAGGATCCGTAACGCCTTTAATCTCGGGAGCCAAGGCGGCCGATCCGGGCAAGAGGTCTTTAGGATCGATCACCAGACCCTCAGCTAAGGTAGCGCTTTTGTGAGTAGGGTCAGGTAACGTTTTGTAGCGCGTAGCCATTTCGACCATACGACGATATTCTGCTACGGACAGAACACCCAGGTCAGCCATCTTGGCAGCGGCCTTATAGACGCCGTCTTCTGGCTTAGTCTCGGTAGGGACATAAGCGGCTGCATTGTTTGCGTCGAGGTGTTCATCGGCCAACCGTTCAGACATCTGAATGAGTTCGTGAAGATCTTCGTGGGCGGCCAGATCCTCGACGCGATCCATCTCCTTTTGTCTCTCGACGTCGATTCCATT